>CAYFLT010000020.1:33042-41865 GCA_964344055.1 uncultured Candidatus Nemicrothrix sp. | reverse complement strand
GAGCATGAGGCCCCGCCACCTGAGAGCCGAGTCCTCCTGGGCGACCAGGAACCCCATCGACACGACCTCGAGCCGGCCGTCGCCGATCTCGCGGGTGAGGGGTTTGATGCGGCCCTCGAACGCGAGGAGGTCGCCTTCGACGCCGAGCATGCGGGGCACCGAGAAACCCCAGATGTCGGCGTCCATCACTCCGACCGCGTATCCCTGATGGGCGAGCGCGGCCGCGAGGTTCGTGGTCACCGACGACTTGCCCACACCGCCCTTGCCGGAGGCGATCATGATCACCTTCGTCGTGGGCGGCACGGCGGTGTCGGGGGCGTCCTGGCTCACGTTGAAACGGGCCTTGGCCATGGCGGCGGCCCGTTCGTCCTGGGTGAGCTCTGTCCAGTTGATCTTCACCCGGGTCACGCCCGGGAGCGAGAGCAGGCGGGCGCGGATGTCCTTCTGGATCTGGGCCCGCAGCGGGCAACCCGAGGTGGTGAGCGCGATCTCCAAGGTGGCGACGCCCTCGGCGTCGACCTCGGCCGACTTGGCCATCCCGAGCTCGACGATGTCGCTTCCGAGCTCGGGATCGATCACGCCGCGCAGGAGCCCCATGACGTGCTCCGTGGAAGGGGGTGTGGTGTGAGCGGCCACGACAGCCAGGCTACCGGTACACTCTCGTCGAGGTTTGTGGCGGGTTCATCCCCGCATCAAGACAGAGGAGCAAGCTCACCCATGATCACGCTCACGGATCGTGCTGCAAGCAAGGTCGGAGAACTCATCACCGCCGAGAACGAAGACGGACTGGCCCTGCGGGTCGCGGTCCGCCCGGGCGGATGCAGCGGATTCTCCTACGAGATGTTCTTCGACACCGATCGGGCCGCCGACGACGTCACCGCCGACTTCGGCGGCGTCGACGTGATCGTCGATCCGTCGTCCGCCCAGCTCCTCGAGGGCGCCACCCTCGACTACAAGGACGGGCTCCAGGACGCCGGGTTCTCGATCGACAATCCCAACGCCCAGCGCACCTGCGGCTGCGGCCAGTCCTTCAGCTGAGCGTAGAGAGCGCCTCGTCCAGCTCGCTGCGATCCCACGTGGTGTCGAGCCGCGCCATCAACGTGCCCTCGGCGTCCATCGCGAACAGGGCCGGCTCGTAGGGCAGGCCCATCGCAGCGACCGCATCAGTGGTGTCGGGGAACGTTCCCTCGTCGAAGTCACTCGGGTCGACGTAGACCTCGGCGTGCACGTAGTCGATGCCGTCGCGCCCCTCTGAGGCATCGATGAGCAGGTCGACCACGGGCCCGCAGATGTCGGTCTGACAGAACCCGGGCGTGGCGATGAGCAACACGGTGGGGCGGCCGTTGTCGAACACCGTGTCGAAGCTGTGGTCGTGGAACGGGCACGGCACGGCTCGGGTGCAGATGGGCGTGACCCCGAGGTCGTCGTCCACTGTTGGGGTGGCGACGATCGGCACGGTGTCGCCCACCTGGGGGATCGCGACCGCGTCCTTGTCCGTGACCACGAACGGGATCGGGTCGACGTCAGGGTGGTCGACGAGTCGGGCCACGTACTCACCGGCCACGGCCGGCGTGAACCGGAGCGGGAAGTAGGGCGTGATGATCCCGTCGGCGCGGGCCGCCACCGTCTCCTCGTAGATGATGTCGGACTCGCCCTGGGTGATGCTGAACGCCAACTCGCTCGGTGCATTCGAGCGCATGACGGTTTCCTGGTCCCGAACCACGAAGGTGATCCGGTTCTCGAGGCCCGCCACCAGCGTCGCCGGAGACCGGTAGCCGTCGGGGAACGACGGGACGAGGAAGGCGATCGCGGACGCGTCACCGGATCCGGGCTGGGGAGACGACTCGGCGTCGTCGCCGCCACCGCAGGCCGTGGCGAGGGCGAGGGTGGCCGAACCGACCAGGAAGGTGCGTCGATCGAGTCGCGTCATGGGATGTGACCGTAACCTGCGCCCGATGACGACCAACACACGGCCGCCGATCCGGATCACTGTCGACGGTCGAACAGTCAGCGTCGATGACGACTCGCTCACCCTGCTCGACGTACTGCGAGATCAACTCGGAATCCGGTCGGTCAAGGACGGCTGTTCCCCCCAGGGACAGTGCGGATGCTGCACGGTGCTGGTCGACGGCCAGCCCCGTGTGTCGTGTGTGACCCCGGTGCGGCGGGTTCGGGATCGTTCGATCACCACCGTCGACGGCCTCGCCCCCGAGGTGTCGGCCGGCTGGGGCGACGCGTTCGCCTCCACCGGGGGAAGCCAGTGCGGCTTCTGTACCCCCGGGATCATCTGCCGGTTCGAAGGTCTGCGGGCCAAGGGAGCCGATCACGAGGACCGCGACGCGGCCGCGGATGCGCTGCTCGCCCACATGTGTCGATGCACCGGTTGGCAGCCGGTGGTCGATGCGTGGGAGGCGTTCGGTTCGTCGCCCGTCTCGAGCGTGGACGACGGTGGCGGGGCGACCCGGGCCGCAATCGAAGGAGGAGGCCCTCAGGCCGTCGGTGCGTCGGTCGCACTCGGCCGGGGTGGATTCGCCGACGACACGGCACCGGTGGACGCTCTGGTGGCAGTGCCGGGGGCGGAGGGCGAGGGCTGGGTCGTCGCCGAGACACGGCACGCGGCCCAACGGGAGGCGGGGAAGGTCCAGGGTCGCCGGACCACGGCCGAGTTCGAGCCGCCTCTCGAGGTGCCCGACGGTGACTGGGCGTTGACCCTGCAGACCACGTGGGTGGAGCCGGCATACCTGGAGACCGACGCCTCCTGGTGTGAGCCGGGAGGTCAGCCGGTCTCACCGCTCGCGAACGGTGGTGCGTTCGGTGGCAAGGTCGACAGTGAGGTCGGCGCGGTCGCCCGCCGACTCGCCGACGAACACGGCCGAGCGGTCCGGGTCGTCTATTCGCGAGAAGACGTGGTGCGCCGCGGCCCCAAGCGTCCGCCGATGGCGGCTGGTGTTCGTGCCGACGGCAGTGGAGTGGTGCGGGTCGCCCGGACCGCTGGAATCGCGGAGGCGATCCAGTCGGTCGCGCCGGCTCTGGAAGTCGAGGAGATCGACATTCCGGGCCCGCCGACCTCGACGGTCATCCGGGGTGCGGGTTGGGTCGAGGCCGCGGTCCTGATGGCCGGGCTCCGCGGCGACGTCGGATGGATCGAATCACCTGGCGGCGGATCGGCGACGGCCGGCGTGTCCGCCGACGGGTCGATCTCGGTGCGAGTGCGCGCCGGCGAACCGCTCGACGAGATCGTGTTGCGCTCCTACTGCACGGGCGCCGCCCACATGGCGCTCGGGCTCGTGACCAGCGAATCGCTGGCAGTCGATGCTTCCGGCGAGATCCACGACCTCACCATCCGATCCTTCGGCGTGCTGCGGGCGGTCGACACTCCCCCGATCGAGGTCGTGATCGAACGGCCGGATGGCCCGCCCGTCAACGGCAGCGACGCCGTGTTCGCCGCGGTGGCCGCCGCCGTCTGGCTCGACCGTGGCTGCCCGCCTCGTTGGCCTCTGGGGGACTAGGGGTCTCGCGAGAGGGGCGCGATAGGGGATTGCCCCGATTCCCAATGGGGGAAGCGTTCGTACGGTCGAAGACATGACCGAACAGCACGTCCCCACCACCAACCAGACCCCCGCCTCCACCAGCTGGTGGCAGGCCCGTACTGGCCTCGAAAAGGCCGTCATCGTCTTCGGCGCCGTCGTCGGAGGACTCGGAATCGGCGCCGGTCTCGGTGTCGGTGCCGCCGCCGCCATGGACGCCCTCGCCGGCGATGATCCGGCCTCCGAAACGCTCGTCGTCGAAGCGGTCGACCCGGTCGACGAGCTGCCCGAGCTGCCCCCCGTGCCCGAAATGCCGACCCCGGCTCCCGCGCCTGCTCCCGCACCCGCACCCGCACCGATCGTGAAGACGGTCGTCGTGCCGGCACCGACGACCACCACCCCGCCGCCTCCCCCGACCACCACCGTCGATCCTCGCCCGGCTCGCCGGGCCGAGATCGCCGATGAGATCCGGGTCCTCGACGCGGCCATCGACGGCCGTCGCAACGAGATCAACAACCATCGCATGGCCGAGCTCGAAGCGTGCGACGCACGGAGCGCCGAGGCCGTCAGCGTCCTCCACGCGGCCACCGCGGCTCGGGAAGAGGCCGGCGCTCGGATCAACCGGGCCGAGCAGGAACTGGCCCAGGCGCAGATCGATCTGGTCACCGCCATGGCGCTTCCGGTCTTCTTCCCGGGGGCGGTCCAGAAGCAGGCCGCCGCGGCAGAGGCACTGGCCGAGGCCCAGGCCGCCGTCGGGGAGGCGAATGTCGCCTACGCCGACGCCGAGCAGGTCGAGCGGATGCGGTACGACGATGCTGTCGCCGCCCAGCAGCAGTGCAACGACCTCCGGGCGAGCTACGGACCGATCGACGCCGACTCGCACATCCAGGACCTGATCCAACAGCGCCAGATGCTGGTCGACGAGTACAACTCGCTCGGCTGAGCCGACCGATGCCCTCCCCCCGTCGGTCTCATGCGGGCGGCTTCCCTGCCGAAGCTGCCCGCATGAGTACCGACGATCTCTTCGCGTGGGGTGACCAGTTCGTCCTCGGTGTCGACTCGATGGATGACCAACACCGTGGCCTCATCGAAGCGATGAACGAGCTTCACCGTCACCACCGGGAAGGGACGACCGGCTCGGTCACCCTGGCGACGCTCGCCAAGCTCGACCGGCTGACCCGAAGCCACTTTGCCGACGAAGAGGCGTTCATGGAGGCGACCGGATTCGCCGACCTGGAGACCCACCGGCTGATCCACGCCAAGCTGTTGGAGCAGCTGAGTGAGCAGGCGGCGGCGGTTCAGTCAGCCGATGGTGCGATGTCGGACGAGCTGTTCTGGTTCCTCAAGCGCTGGCTCGGTGCCCACATCCAGGGGATCGACCGCAAGTACGCGCTGGCGGCCCAGCCCTCGTAGTCCGAGACCTTTCGTAGTTCGAGAGGGTGGCGCCTAGGGTGGGCGCCATGAGCAAGCCAGTTGGCCCGTACACACCGATCGTCCGCGGCGGCGATCTCCTCTTCTGCTCGGGGCAGGTCGGCATCGCCGACGGCGCACTCGTGCCCGGTGGGCTCGAGCCCCAGCTTCGGCAGGCGTTCGCCAACCTGCGAGGCGTGCTCTCCTCGGCCAATGCGTCGCTCGCCGACGTGGTGAAGACCACCGTCTTTCTCACCACGATGGACGACTATGCCGCGATGAACGAGATCTACATGGAGGAGTTCGGGGAGCACCGCCCGGCCCGATCTGCCGTGGCGGTGGCATCGCTGCCGCTCGGCGCCCAAGTCGAGATCGAAGCCATCGCGACGGTCTAGGCTCGACACCCATGGATGCCGGCTCGATCATCATGATGGTTCTGCTCGTCGTGGTCATGCCCGTCGGGGTGCTGATCAGCATGACCGCACTGGCGGCCGTACTCGGTGGGCTCGTCGGTCACCACAGCGACCGGGAGAACCTCACCGAGGACGGCGAGCCGAACGAGTACCTCGCCCTCGCGAACACCAACCCCTACGAGTAGAGGCCGTCGGGCGAGACGGTCCGCGAGGGCGAGTGCTACGGCGCAGCCCGGAGGGGATCAGGCGGCGCTCAGCTCCTTGTTGCCGGGCATGACCTTGATCTTGCGGGGCTTCGCCTTCTCAGCGACAGGGATCCGCAGGGTCAACACGCCGTCGGAGAAGTTGGCTTCGATCTGCTCGGGGTCGAGCCCGTCGCCGAGATGGACCTGGCGGCGGAAGCTGCCGCGGGGGCGCTCACGCAGGTACGGCTGATCGCCGTCCTCGTACTGCCAGTTGCGCTCGGCGGCGATGGTGAGCACGTTGCGCTCGACGTCGATGTCGAGGCTGTCGTCGGTTACACCGGGAAGATCGACGTGCACCCACACGTCGTCACCGCGCCGGTAGGCGTCCATCGGCATGCTCAGGCTGCCCTGAGCACGGCCCGGTGGACGGCTGAAGAAGCTGTCGAAGTCCCGGAAGGGGTCGTTGTAGAAGAGCATTGGGGGGAATCCTCCTGTACCTGATGTCGTACCTACATCAACGCCGAAACGGCGTCGGTATTCCGGCACAGAGGCTCAGGCCCGCATCACCCCACCGCCGTCGGCCATGAGGGTCTGGCCGGTCACGTACTGGCTGGCGTCGCTGAGCAGGAACGCCACCACCGGGGCGATGTCGTGTTCGGCGTCCCCATCGCGGCCGAGCGGATGGTCCTCGTACATCGCGGCGAAGGCCGCCTCCCGAGCCGGGTCGGTGCCGGCCGGCGGGAGCCGGTGCCCGGCAGAGGCCGGGAGTACACAGTTGACGGTCACGCCGTGACGGCCCCACTCGTTGGCGGCGGTGCGGGTGAGTGATCGGATGGCCTCGTTGCTCGCCGCGTACGGTCCGTAGCCGGCGGCGCCGGTGATGCCCATGGCCGTGGCCATCGTCACGATCCGGCCTCGACCGGCCTCGACGAAGTGGGGGAGGGCGGCCTGCATCAGCCAGAGGGTGCCCTTGGGTCCGGTGTCGAACAGCACGTCCATGTCGGATTCAGTGACGTCGGCCAGGGGGGTGACCGGCCGGAAGCTCTGGGCGTTCGCCACGACGCCGTCGAGTCGGCCGAACGTCTCGATCGCGGTGGCCACCGTGGTCTGATCGGTAGCCCGGTCGCCGACGTCGCCCGGCACCGTGGTGTGGGCGATTCCCCGCTCGTCGAGCTCGGCCGCGGCGGCATCGAGCCGCTCGGGCCTGCGGCCGGTGATGACCAGGCGGGCTCCGAGGCCTCCCAGATGATGCGCGATGCCCCTCCCGATGCCCCGGGTGGCGCCAGTGACGATCACCACGTGACCGTCGAGGTCGTGTCCGCCCGTGGACTCTGTCATGGTCAGAGGGCCGCCTGGCTGCCGCCATCGACGGGCAGGGTGACCCCGTTGACGAACGAGGCGTCATCGGACGCCAGGAACGCGGCCGCCGCGGCGATCTCCTCCGGGCGTCCGAGCCGGCGCATCGGCTTGTCGGCCACGTGGGCCTCGACGCCGCCTGGCTGGGTGTGGAGCCAGCTCAGCAGACCGGGCGACTCGATCGGGCCGGGAGCGATCGCGCAGCTCCGGATGCCGAGCGGTCCGTATTCCAGGGCGAGTGTCTTGACCAGCGCTTGGACACCCGCCTTCGCCGCGCCGTACGCGGACAGCCCCTTCACGGCGTTGATCCCGGCACCGGAAGAGGTCACGAGGAGAACACCCCGTCCGCTCTCCACGAACACCGGCATCGCCGCCTGGGCGCCGGCCCACACGGCATCGAGATTGAGGGCCAGGACCTGTTCGTATGCCGACTGGTCGGTGTCGAGGAACGGGGTGGGAAAGGCCCCACCGGCGTTGGCGTGGTACACGTCGAGCCGTCCGAACGAGGACAGGGCGGTGCCCACGAGCGCAGCGGCGGACCCCGGCGCCGTGACATCGCCCTCGACGCACTCCAGCGGGCCCGGGCCGTCCACCGACTCCGCCAGCGCAGCCAGGGCCGCTCCGTCGCGATCGGAGGCAACGACCGCCGCACCCTCGGCGAGGTACCGAACCGCGCAGGCCCGGCCGATACCGGCTCCGGCGCCGGTGATGATGACCGTCCTACCGTCGAGTCGTGCTGTCACGGCGCCGATCCTAGGACGGGGGGTTGATGAAGATCCCTTCCGCAGTGGCGGTGACCTCGCCGCCCGCCAGGATCTCGCCGCCGGCGATGTGTTTGCGGCCGTCGCTGCGGACGTAGCGGGCCCGGACATCGAGCGGTGTGTGCAACGGGGTTCCGGCGCGGAATGTCACGTTCAGCCCTGCGGTCAGGCCCGGAGCACCGGCGAGCACCACGGCGAGTCCGATGGCTTCGTCGAGCATGGTCGCCACCACCCCGCCGTGGGCCCGTCCGGGTGGACCGCCGTGGGCGTCGGTGAGTGTGCAGTGGCCGGTCACTTCCACCGGTACCGGCCCGTCGGAGGAGTCCGCCGGCTCCACCGGTTCGAAATCGAGCGGCAACGCCTGCGGGTTGAGCCGGCCGGAGCCAGCCTGGGTGAGGTTCTCGACCCTCCCACCGGGGTGTCGCCCCAGCACGATGGAATGTTCACGTCGTTGAGATCGGAGCCGCTGCACCAGGCCGTCGATCTCGCTGGCCATGGCCGCACGGCCGTCCGGATCGAGGTCGGTGGCGACCGCGGCGGCCGCCAGATCCCGGATCGAGCGGACGAGATCGGTCGATGCCGTCGGAGTGGTCGACGGATCGAGAAGGGAGTTGCCGAGCTGAGCGGCCAACTGCCACGCCGAGGGCGGTGTCGACTCGCTCACCGTGGCTCCAGGAACCGTTCGCGGTAGCGGGCGAACGGTGCGACGAGTCGATCGGCGTCGAGGCCGAACTCCTCGAGGGTGTAGCGATGGGCCCCTACCCCGTCCTCTCGCCGTTCGGACGTGGCGGCCTCGGCCCCTCGTCGCACCCCATCGTCGAAGGGCAGGTCGAGCTTCCGGTAGACACGGGTCAGCGCCGCCAGCGGGTCGTCGACCAGCTCGTGGTGGTGGACGTGGACGGTTCGGTCCACGGGCAGCCGCCCTTCGTCGACATGGTCCACGAGACGATCGAGCGAACGCGAGTACAGCCGCAGGTGGTCGCGGCCGATCGCGGCGGGGTCCACCGTCTCGCTGAACGCCGACCGGAGGGTGGCGATCAGACTCGACACCGAGGCGAGTACGTCGGCCGGCTCCCGATGGGTAACGACGAAGGAAAGGTCCATCTCTGGCACCTGCCCTACTTTTCTTGAGATTATATTTTCTAAAAGCCGGGGTTTTGGGGTTTTGGGG
>CAYFLT010000020.1:30571-33032 GCA_964344055.1 uncultured Candidatus Nemicrothrix sp. | reverse complement strand
CCATCGTTCGGTGGGTGACCCGGTTTGGAGCACCTGGAGGACCAGGCGGTGCATCCGGTAGGCGGGGGTCATGTCGCACCTCTCCAACCATCGCTGGTAGTCGGGGAGGTGGTAACGGCTGACGAACTCCTCGGAGCGGAGGGCGAACGACATCGCCGAGAGGCACTCCTTCGGCATGTCCGCGCTGTAGGTGTGGATCGACCGAAGAGCCGGGTTCATCGACTGGGGGAAGTCGAGTTCCGCCGCGGCCCGCTCGCGGCGGTCGTCGGCACTGTCCTCCGCGGGCCGGGTCGGATAGAGGAGCTCCCAGCCGCGGGGTACTCGGTGGCGGTCGTCGGCCGCGAGCAGCCGGTGCATCGCCGTCGTCCCGGTGCGGGGGGCGCCGACCACGAAGACGGGTCCGGAGACTCTCCCGTTCGGCACGGTCGGGTCGGCGTGGCGAATCGAGTCCAGTGCGAGGTGGCCGTCGAGGAGGCGATCGAGGTAGCGGTGGGTGGTGTCGCGTCCGATCGGGGTCAGTTCCGCCGTGGACTCGAGCCCGTCACAGATGAGCTCGAGCGGTTCTGTGATCGCTGGATCGAGGGATCCGTGGCCCTGGTGTCGAGCCTGGGCCTCAGCGGTGAGCGCGGCGGGATCGAACCGCATCACACGCGGAACCGCCAGCGCAGGTGGGCCTGGCGGCGGCCCAGCTCTCCGGCCCGCTCGGTGAGGCCGACGGATGCGGTGTCAGCCGGCAGGTGGGAGCGAACCGTCGTCAGCGCCACCTCCTCCGCTCGGATCGACGGCCGGGTGTCCGAATAGGGCCAGAACCAGCGGATCGTGCAGAGGCCGGTGGCGCGACCGCCCGTGTCGAGCCAGTTGGGGACGCCCGGATCGGTGGCGGCGACAACGAAGTGAATCCGGCCGTCGGTCGACACCGTGCTCTGGTGGTTGTTGCGGCTCGTGATGCCCGCGTAGAGGTCGAGCGGTTCGAAGGTGCCCATGGCGTAGAGCTGGGCGGACCAGTATCGGGCGTCGGGCTCGTCCAGCTCGATGACGACGGCCTCGTCGGGACCGAGCGACCAGAAACAGAACTCGTAGCGGGCCACCGGCAGGCCCTTCCCGACGTCGACCGAGGTCGCGGCGAACGAGTTGTCGGTGCGCTTCGCCCGATGGTCGTCCATGTAGTCGGACCAGTAGGCGATCGAATCGGTGATCTCGGCCAGCGCCTCGTCGAGCCGATCGGAGATCTCCGCTTCGGTGACCGGTGAGGACGGATCCGGATCGAGACACTCGATCGTGAAGACGGCCGGCTCCTCCTCGCGCCACTCGAAGTAGAACTCGCGCACCGACACCATCGCCGCGGTCTCCGGTAGTGGCACTGCGTCGGGGTGATCCCCGCCGAGCCGGATCTCGAACTCGTCGCCGGGGCGGATTCCGAGCTCGTTGGCCGTCACCTGGGCCAGGGTCCCCCAGGCCGGCCGGTGCATGAATCCGGCCCGGATCGCCAGGTTGAAGTCGTCGCAGCCGTGCATTCGGCCCCGGACGACGTAGCGCCGATTCGGGTCGAGACGGGCGTGGCGGTAGACATTGTCGGCGTTCGGGCCGCCCCACTGGCTGACGAGGTCGTTGTGGCGGTGGAAGAAGGGGCGACTCGGATCGGCGTGGAAGGTCGACCACGCCAGCCACACCACCGCCTGGTCCACCAGATGTTCGACAGCAGCGGCGGCGTTCCCGCCGTCGGTAGCCGAGCCGGCCACCCGTTCGCCGAGCTCCTTCAGTCGGTCGAGCGCGGCGATCCAGGCGTCGAGGGCGGCAGTCATGACGTGGAGTTTCACGGAAACACCGGCGGATCACCAGCCAGGTGTTTCGGGTGCCTGGCACCAGCGAAACAACTAGCCCCAGCGGGAGGTGCCGAAGCTGTAGCCGACCGAGCGGACGGTCTGGATGAGGTTGGCGTGTTCCTCGCCGAGCTTCGAGCGGAGGCGCCGGATGTGCACGTCGACGGTCGTAGCCCCACACCCGGCTCAGCAGGGTCTCCCGCGTGAACACCTTGCCGGGATGCGACGCCAGGAACTTCAGCAGCTCGTACTCCATGTAGGTGAGGTCCAGCGGGCGGCCCTCGATCAGGGCCTGGTAGGTCTCGAGGTTCATGGCGAGCGGGCCGTACTCGATCACCTCGGCCCGGGCGACCTGGCCCGAACGACGGAACAGGTGTTTGAGCCGGGCCTCCAGCTCCACCGGGTGGAACGGGTGCAGGCAGAAGTCGTCGAACAGGTCCTCGCGGAAGTCGAGGCTGGCCAGCTGCCCGCCGTTGATCAACAACAGGACCGAATCGACGTTGACGTCGCCGCTGCGGATGGCCCGACAGAACCGGAAGGCATCCTCGGGGTCGGTCCCGGCGACGATCACCGCACCGACCCAACCGTCGGGCGGTTCGTCGTGACGGGCCGCCTCGATGTCGACCGCGCCCTTCCACGCC
>CAYFLT010000020.1:28003-30561 GCA_964344055.1 uncultured Candidatus Nemicrothrix sp. | reverse complement strand
AACCCCCCATGTCGAGGGCCTGGACCAGCTCCGGGGGAGCCGGATCGGGGTGGATGAGCAGGGGTTCCATCAGGTCACCAGCTCGGCAGATAGCGCTCGAGTTCGAAGGGCGTGACGTCGGCGCAGAAGTCGGCCCATTCGGACCGCTTGTTGCGGAGGAACCACTCGAAGACGTGGTCGCCCAACACATCACGGGCGAGCTTCGATTCCTCCATCACGTCGAGCGCCTCATCGAGGGAGCGGGGGAGTGGCTCCACCCCGAGCTCACGACGCTCGCGATCGGTGAGCTCGAAGAGGTTGACGTTCGTCTCCGGCGGCAGGTCATAGCCCTCGGCGATGCCGCGCAGCCCTGCCGCCAACAGGAGCGAATAGGCGAGATACGGGTTGCAGGCGCCATCCAGCGCCCGGTACTCGATGCGGGCCGACTCGGACTTGCCCATCCTCCGGACCGGTACCCGCACCAGCGCGGATCGGTTGTTGCGGGCCCAAGCCACGAACGGCGGCGCCTCCGACTTCTCGGCGAACCGCTTGTAGCTGTTGACCAGCTGGTTGGTGATGGCCGTGATCTCGCGGGCGTGGCGCAGCACCCCGGCGGTGAACCGCTTGGCGGTCTCCGACATGCCGTACTCGTCGTCGGAGTCGTGGAAGGCGTTCGTCTCGCCCTCGAACAACGACAGATGGGTGTGCATCCCCGACCCCTGCACCCCGTTCAGCGGCTTCGGCATGAAGGTGGCGTAGATGTCGCGCTCCAGCGCGATCTTCTTCACCACCAGGCGCAGGGTCATCACGTTGTCGGCCATGTCGAGCGCCTCGGTGTAGCGCAGGTCGATCTCGTGCTGGCTCGGGCTGTCCTCGTGGAACGAGTACTCGATCGGGATGCCCATCGCCTCGAGCATGTGGATCGTGCGCTTGCGGATGTCGCTCGACACGTCACCGGTGGTGAGATCGAAGTAGCCGGCGCGGTCGAGGGGCCGGGGACGCCCCGCGGCCGGGTCGCCCGTTGCGAAGTAGAAGAACTCGGCTTCGGGGGCGGCGAAGAAGGAGTATCCGAGATCGTGGGCCGAATCGAGGTTGCGCCGCAGGATCTGGCGTGGGTCGCCCTCGAAGGGGGTTCCGTCCAGGTTCGCGATGTCGCAGAACATGCGGCCCGACGGCTCGTCGGCCTGTGCCCAGGGCAACAGCTCGAAGGTCGTCGCGTCCGGACGGGCCAAGACGTCGGACTCGTGAACCCGGGAGAACCCGTCGATGGCCGTGCCGTCGAACTGGACTCCGTCGGTGAAGGCCGACTCCAATTCCGCCGGCGAGATCGCGACGGACTTGAGCTGACCGAGGACGTCGGTGAACCACAGCCGGATCAGCCGGACGCCGCGTTCCTCGACACTCCCGGCGGGACTCCGCCCGCGGCACTCGACACCAACAGCTTGCCCAAACGGGCTCTGGTTTCCCAGGGTGGGGGGTCCGACCACGATCCGCCAAGGGCTCCGGACGTCCGTTCACACTCCGTTCACAATCGGGCAACAGCACCGAAATTCCCTGCTGCGAGCCTCACTGTCCAGGCCACCTCGGTGGTCGAGCACGCACGCTTATCCACAGTGCCCCGTAGGGGCGACAGACGACGAGGAAGTACCAATGGCCTACCGGGCTGAATACCTCTGGATCGACGGGTCGGAACCGACCCGGGAGATCCGCTCCAAGACCAAGATCCTGGCCGACGGCGACGAGCCCGGCATCTGGGGATACGACGGCTCCAGCACCAACCAGGCCACCGGCGACAACTCCGACGTCGTCCTCAACCCGGTCTTCCAGTGCCCGGACCCGCTCCGTAGTGGCAATGACATCCTCGTCCTCTGCGAGACGCTCAACCCGAGCGACATGTCGCCACACGCCACCAACACTCGCTCCAAGGCCGTCGCCGCGCTGGAACAGTACGGCGACCAGGAGCCCTGGTTCGGGCTCGAGCAGGAGTACACCCTGATCAACCCGGCCACCGGCTGGCCGGCCGGCTTCCCCAACAACGGCTTCCCCGCCCCGCAGGGTCCGTACTACTGCGGCGTCGGCGCGCTGAAGATCCACGGTCGTGACCTCATCGAGGAGCACACCTTGGCCTGCATCGACGCCGGCCTCGCCATCTCCGGTACCAACGCGGAGGTCATGCCCGGCCAGTGGGAGTTCCAGGTCGGCCCGCTCGACACGGTTGCGGTGGCCGATCACCTCTGGGTTGCTCGCTACCTGCTGTTCCGTCTGGCCGAGAACCACGACGTGGAGGTGAGCATCGAGGCGAAGCCGATGAAGGGCGACTGGAACGGCGCCGGCATGCACACCAACTTCTCCACCGCCGCCATGCGCGAGAGCTACGACGCCATCATCGCGGCGTGTGAGTCGCTGGGTGCGCTCGGCAAGCCCGAAGAGCATCTCGAGGGTTACGGCGTGGGCATCGAGGACCGACTCACCGGTGAGCACGAGACCCAGCGCTACGACCAGTTCTCCTACGGCGTGTCCGACCGTGGTGCGTCCATCCGGATCCCGTGGCAGGTCGCCAAGGACGGCAAGGGCTACAT
>CAYFLT010000020.1:21775-27993 GCA_964344055.1 uncultured Candidatus Nemicrothrix sp. | reverse complement strand
TCCGAACGCCAACGCCGATCCGTACGTGCTCACCACCCTGATGACCAACACCGTCTGCGAGGCCCTCTCCTCGTAGTGCGGCCGCGTCGGGTCTCCTCATGGATCGCCGCCATGGGGCCGACGAGGAACCCATGAGCGGGAACCGAATCTCTGTCGTGGTGGTGGCCGTCGCGTTGGCGGTGAGCGCCTGCGGCTCGGGTGACGAGTCGAATTCGGGTGGATCGACGACCACCACCACGGAGTCCACATCCACGGGCGAGGCGCCGGCCACCTCGGCGGCACCGACGACCGAGGCACCTGCCTCCACGTCGACCTCGACCCCCACGACATCGACCACGACGACATCGTCGACCACCACGACGACCACCGAGCCACCTGCGCCGGCGACCGGGGTGATCGTGGCCAGCACCGGCGTGGCCGGGTGGTCCGATGGTGGCGACTGGCGCACCATCGGCGACGGGCCGGTCCCGGCCGTCGCGGGTGATCTGTTCGCCGTGATCCGAGTCGGCGACCCGATCGAACAGGTGGTCGGCGGTGTGCCCGACGCGGGCTGTGACTTCGTCGAGAACTCCATCGGGATCGACGTCGGTTTCGACGCCGATGGCTGGCCCTACAACTTCCCGATCGCGGTATCCGCCGACTGGGACGTCCTGCCCCACGACGTCGAGGTGCTGCCCACCGACAACGCCGCCTACCAGCAGGCGGCGTCGGAGCTGCTCGCCGGGCAGGGCGTGGTCGATCCCGAACCGACGCTCGTGCAGGTGATCCGGACCGACCTCGAGGGGGACGGCACCGACGAGATCATCGTGGTGGCCGAGCGCAACACCTCGGGCCAGCTCAACCCGGCCACGCCGGGCGACTATTCGATCGCCTTCCTCCGCAAGGTCGTGCTCGAGGAGGTCCAGTCCGCCATCCTCGGCTTCTACGAGGTCGAAGCTCCGCCGGATGACACTTGGATCGTCGCGCTCGACGTCTTCCGCATCGCCGCGGTCGCCGATCTCAACGGTGACGGTCGCATGGAGATCGTGGTCAACAGCCAGTACTACGAAGGCGCGGGGACCACGGTCTACGACTACATCAACGACGATCTCGGCCCGTGGGAGGTCCTGAGTGTCGGATGTGGTGCCTGATCCCGTGCCGAGGACGGCGTTTCAGTAGGGACCCGGGCCGGGATCGGGCGCGAGCCGGCTGAGCGGCTTGCCGGTGTTCGCTCCGGTGAACATCGAGTTGAGCTGATCCACGCAGGTCTCGATGCCGTCGCCGATGTCGGCGCGAAAGTCGAGGCGGCCCTCGGCCCGCCATTGGCGGACCTGTTCCCAGACCGCCTCGTATCGATCGGCGAACGCCATCGTCTGGAAGCCGCGCATACTGGCCTGCTTGTTGATCAGGTTGAGGTAGTTCGAGGGACCGGGAGGGCGGCCCCCTTCGAGGTACATCGAGATCGCGCCGACGATCACCACTCGGGCTCCCAGGGCGAGCCGACGCAGCGCGATGTCGAGGATCTCGCCTCCGACACAGTCGAAGTACACGTCCACGCCCTCGGGTGCGAGCTCCTTCAGCCGGGCGTTCACGTCCTCGGTCCGACGGTTGATACAGGCGACTGCGCCGAGCGACTCGACCCACCGGCACTTCTCGTCGGAGCCGGCGATGCCGATCGGCGTGGCGCCGAGGAGGCGGGCGATCTGGACCGCGATCGATCCGGTCGACCCGGCGGCGGCCGAGACGAGGACGACGTCCCCCTCGGTCATCTCGCCGACGTCGACCAGCCCGCAGTAGGCGGTGGTGGACGGCGAGGACGCGACCGACAGCTGGAAGACGGCGTCGAGGTCGGGCGGGAACAGGTTGACGAACACGTCGTCGGGGTCGACGACCACCCAGTCCTGCCAGCCCGGCAACCCCGGCGCACACCACTGGCCGATCTCGACATTCGGATGCCGGCTTTCGATCACCCGACCGAGTCCACCGGCGCGCACCGGCGCGCCGATCTCGACCGCGGGTAGATAGCCGGTCCCTTCGTCGAGCCAGCTCCGCACGGCCGCGTCCATCTGGGCAAACACCATCCGAACGAGGATCTGTCCCTCGCCGCACTCCGGCATCGGGCCCTCGACGATCGCCACGTCGTCGTCCTGCAGCATTCCGTCGGGTCGGCGGCGCAGAACCACCTGCCGGTTCGTTCGCGCCAAGGGGTCGACGGTCATGATCCGATCATCGCGCAGCCTTCTCGTCCCTGCCTCCTTCGTGGAGCGGGCCTCCTACGATGAGGGGGTGACCGGGGCTCACTCATCGCTGCGTATCGCCATCTCCCAGTTCAATGCCGTGGTCGGTGATCTCGAGGGCAACACGGCCCGGGCGCTCGCGGTGGTCGAGGAAGCCGGCGCGGCCGGTGCCGACGTGGTCGTGCTGCCGGAAATGACCCTCACCGGTTACCCGCCCGAGGACCTCGTGTTGAAGCCGGGATTCGTGGCGGACACTCGTGCCGCCCTCGAGAAGTTCGCGGCCGGCACGGGCCGGACGGCGGTGATCGTCGGGTTCGCGGACGGTGACGACTTCAAGGGGCAGGACGATCGGGTCATCCCCGACGTCGGCGGGATCGAGTACTTCAACGGCGTCTGGAACGCGGTCGCGGTGTGTGCCGAGGGCAAGGTCTTCGGCACCTACCACAAGCGTCACCTGCCGAACTACGACGTATTCGACGAGCTCCGCCACTTCCGCCCGGGTGATCAGTCCCTCGCGTTGTTCGAGATCGGTGGCGTGGCCGTCGGCATCACCTTGTGTGAGGACTCCTGGATTCCCGACGGCCCGGTCACCCAGCTCGCCCGGGGCGGCGCCCGGCTGGTGATCAACGTCAACGGGTCACCGTTCCGGGGCGGAAAGCAGCAGGTACGCGAGCAGGTGATCTCCGAACGGGTCGCCGAGTCGGGCGTGCCGGTCGTCTACGCCAACCTCGTCGGGGGACAGGACGAACTCGTCTTCGATGGCGGGTCCTTCGTGGTCGGCCCCGGTCCCGCCGGCCCGTCGGTGCGCGCCCGGTGTGCGTCCTTCGAGGAGACCCTCGACGTCTTCGACGTGGACCTGCCGGAGCCGAAGGCCACGCTCGACCGGTATCCGTCCACCTTCGTCACCCCGAGCCATCCGGCCCCCCGGACCCGCCTGGCGGGACCCCTGGCCGAGCCGCTCACTCTGCTCGCGGAGGAGTGGTCCACACTCGTTCTCGGCGTGCGCGACTACGTCCGCAAGAACGGATTCGAACACGTCTGCCTCGGACTGTCCGGAGGTGTCGACTCCTCGATGGTGGTTGCCCTCGCGGTCGACGCCCTCGGGGCGGAGAACGTGCACGGGGTGCTGATGCCGTCGCGCTACTCCAGTGACCATTCGATCTCCGATGCGGAGGAGTTGGGTCGGAACCTCGGTGTCGACACCCGGGTCGTTCCGATCGAACCCGCCCATGCGGCGTTCACCGAGATGCTGACGCCCCACGTGAGCGACGGCCGGATCGACGTCGGTGACCTCACCGACCAGAACGTGCAGAGCCGCGTCCGGGGAGTGATCCTGATGGCGCTCGCCAACGAACACGGTTGGCTCGTCCTGACCACCGGCAACAAGAGCGAGGCGGCGGTGGGCTACTCCACCCTCTACGGCGACACGGCCGGCGCGTTCGCGGCGATCAAGGACGTGTGGAAGCTGAGGGTCTACGAACTCTGCCACTGGCGCAACGGGCGAGCCAGTGGTCCGTGGATCCCTGAAAGCGTCTTGACGAAGGCGCCGTCGGCCGAGCTGAAGCCCGATAAGCGCGACGATCAGTCACTCCCGCCGTACGAGATCCTCGATCCGATCCTTCGCGCCTATGTCGAGGACGATCGCACGTCCGCCGAGATCATGGCCATGGACATCGCCGGTGCGGACCCGGAGATGGTCCGGCGGGTTTGTGGCCTCGTCGACATCGCGGAGTACAAGCGCCGGCAGACGCCGGTCGGCACCCGCATCACCAAGAAGGCCTTCGGGCGCGATCGCCGGATGCCGATCGTCAACCGGTACCGGGGATGAACGAACCAAGTCGCATCACCGGGTACACCACGGCGGAGACCGCCCGGCTCGTCGGGGCGCTCCAGTGGGCGGTGAGCGAGCTCTTCGCGATCGTCGGGGCCAAGGCGGTGGAGGCCGAGACGCCGGCCCTCGTGTCGTGGCTGGCCACGACCAGCCGCCACCTGGGCGACCATGTGGCCCCGCTCGCAGAGGTGATGCCGGATTCGGTGCTTCTCGAAGCCGACCGACAGGGCGGACCGGACCGCGGGCCGCTGAGCGCGATCGTCGCGGAGGCGACCAGGGATCCGGGCGCGGCGCTCGCCATGCTGGTGGCCGAATGCCAGGCAATCGAGGCTCGTTGCTCGGGCCACGCCGACGCGGCGCTGGCCCGGGCTGTCTCCGGATTGCGACGCGACGTGGCGGGCGACCTCGCGCTCCGCGTTGTCACCGGGTGAAAACGCTCAGGTCGGAACGGAAGCAAGTCGAAGAGTTCCGAACGGTCACACCGGTGGTGTGACCGATTTCCCTCGCTATCGTTCTGCAGACGGCGAACCCGAGGGTTCACCCAGGATCGGCTCCGGCAGGTCCGCTGACGGCCGCAGCGACGAGAGGGACTTCCGTGGCGAAGGAGCGAGTCGAACGAGACGAAGAGGATCTCGTCCGCCTGTACCTCACCGACATCGGTCAGTACCCGCTGCTCACCAAGGAAGACGAAGTTCGCCTGGCTCAGGCCATCGAGGCCGGCGCCGAGGCGAGGGTCGAGTTCGAGCGTCCCGACATCGAGCTCACCCCGGCGAAGAAGCGTGAGCTCCGCCGGGCCGTGCAGAAGGGTGAGGCGGCCGAGCGCACCTTCGTGCAGTCCAACCTCCGGCTCGTCGTGTCGATCGCCAAGAAGTACCAGGCGTCGGGGCTCCCCCTGCTGGACCTGATCCAGGAGGGCAACCTCGGCCTGATGCACGCGGTCGAGAAGTTCGATTGGCGCAAGGGCTTCAAGTTCTCCACCTACGCAACCTGGTGGATCCGTCAGGCGATCACCCGCGGCATCGCGAACACCGGCCGCACCATCCGCCTGCCGGTCCACGCCGGCGACACCCTCGCCCGTCTCCAGAAGGCGCGGGCTCGCCTCGAGTTGAAGTACGGCCGGCCGGCCACCTTGGCGGAGCTCGCGATCGAGGTCGAAATGCCCGAGGACAAGGTCACCGAAGCGCTCCGCTTCGCGGCCGAACCTCTGTCACTCTCGGAGCCCCTCCGGGAGGACGGCGACGCCGAACTCGGCGATGTGGTCGAGGATCGCTCGGCCGACTCCCCGTTCGAGGTGGCTGCCACGGCCCTGCTTCCAGAGGAGATCTCCCGACTGCTGGCGCCGCTGGACGAACGCGAACGCGAGATCCTGAAGCTCCGTTTCGGCCTCGACCGTGGCGAACCCCGCACTCTCGAAGAGGTCGGAGAGCACTTCAACCTCACCCGCGAACGGATCCGTCAGATCGAAGCCCGGGCCATGTCGAAGCTCCGGCACCCGTCGAGCGACACCGGCGCCAGGGATCTGCTCAGCGTCTGACCGGTTCGGTCACGACTTCCTCGGATTCCTGACTCCGCGAGGCGATCCACGAGTTCGCGCCCATCGCAGCAACAGCCAGCACCATCGCGAGGATGATCAACCACGATTCGGCTTCCTCGGGAAGGGCGAGCCCGATCGCGAACAGGATCGTCACGAGGAGGGGTACGGTCACGGCCGCGGTCCAGATCCCGTTGCGGGTCTCGGGGTTGGAGGCGCCGGCGTAGGCGGCGGGGCCGAACAGGCCGGCCACGGTCAAGAACATGGCGAGGGCCACCCCGAAGCCGGCTGCGGTCCATTTGCCGTCGAAGCTGCCGTCACCGATTGCGCCATTGAGCCAGACGAGCGGTCCGCCGAGGAACACGACGAGGGCCGGGAGCGCGGAGAGCACGCGCTCGGCGGGGGAGGGAGCCATTCCGAGAAGGGTACCGCTGGCACGCGCATCCACTCGGGGCGGAAGTCCCTCGCAGTGAAAGACAGTTGGCGGAGGTGGACGGGAATCGAACCCGCCGGACAGGGATCACCCATCCCACCCGCTTTGAAGGCGGGGGAGCCCACCAGGCGCTCGGACACCTCCGCCGGGGAGGGTAGCGCGGGGGAAGGACCGATCCTGGGGCGACGACACGGCGACGGTCGGGGT
>CAYFLT010000020.1:16128-21727 GCA_964344055.1 uncultured Candidatus Nemicrothrix sp. | reverse complement strand
CTGTCCCGTAAGGTCCGCGACGTCTGACCGGGTCGGGTCCGAGAACTACCGGCGGAGCAGGCTGGGCCGGCGGCGTCGCCGGGTTCGGCGGTTGCGCCACCACATCGCCCCTCCGGCGGCCATGGCAGCGCCGACCGCGCCCGCACCGATGGTGGCCGGCTTCGGCGGGGTGATGGTCCGTTCCTCGCTGAGCGGCCGTGGTGTCTCGAAGACGCGGATCTCCCATCCCCGGTCGGTCGCCTCCTTGAGAAGGGCCTTGTCGGGATTGACGGCCACGGGGTGACCGACGGCTTCGAGCAGGGGCAGGTCGGTGATGGAGTCGGAGTATGCGAACGAGGCCTCGAGGTCGAGGCCGTGTCGTGCGGCGTGCTCGTTGATGGCCTCCACCTTGTGTTCGCCCGCCGAGTAGAACTCGACCTCGCCCGTGTACCGCCCGGTCTGGTCGGTGCGGGCTCTGGTGGCGATGGCGTCGTCCACCCCGAGATGACGGGCCAGGGGCAGCACGATCTCCTCCGGGGATGCCGACACGAGGTAGACGCGCCGGCCGGCTTCCTGGTGGGAATCGATGAGTTCGACCGCTTCGTCGTAGACGAGCGGGTCGATGACCTCGGTGAGCGCCTCGTCGACCAGCGACGAGATGCGCTCCTTCTCCCAGCCCACGCAGACGCGGAGGGCGGTCTCTCGCATCTTCTCCATGCGGCCTTCGTCGGCGCCGAGGTACCTGAAGACGAGTTGGCCCCAGAGTGCGCGGGCGACGAGCCAGCGGTTGAGCATTCCGGCCTTCTGGAGGCTGGGCCCGAACGCCAGCATCGCGGCCTTGGCGATCACCGTCTTGTCGAGATCGAAGAAGGCCGCTTCGGTCGTCGCAGCGTCGCGGCTCATGTTGTCATCGTAGGACGCCGACCTTAGGGTCGGTTCACGACTTCCCCGTCGACTGGCCGAGTCCGGGAGAAGGGTCGTGTTCGTTGTCTGTTGGTCCCCGAAGGGTGGGGTCGGCACGTCGGTGGTCGCCGCCGCCCTCGCGGTCTCGGCAGCGAGGCGAGGTGAGCGAACGGTACTGGTCGATCTCGATGGTGATCAGCCCGCCTTGCTGGGAACCGCGGTGCCGGGTGGTGAGGGCGTCGGCGAGTGGGTGGCCGCTGGTGACGATGTTCCGCTCGACGCATTGGCCGAGCTGGAAGTCGACGTCGATGCGAACCTACGTCTGCTGCCACGGGGAACGGGATCGATCGCCGAACCGGACCGCCTCGCCCTACTGGCGTCCGTGCTGGCGGGCGCGGGCCGAACCGTGGTGGTCGACGCCGGCGGAACGTGGGCGCTGCGGTGGTGGGGCGCCCGCGCCCGCTCGGTCCTCGTGCTGCGAAACTGCTATCTGGCGGCCCGTAGGGTGGGTCGGTCCGGGCCGGCCACCGAACTCGTGGTGGTGGAGGAACCGGGGCGGGCGCTGCGAAGCCACGACATCGAGGCGGCCACCGGAGCCACCCTGCGCTGTCGGCTTCCGCTCGACCCGGCCGTCGCCCGAGCGGTCGACGCGGGGACTTTCGTGTCCCGGCTTCCTCGTTCGCTCCGTCCGCTCACGTCGAGTTGAGCCGGGTACTGCGATGAACGGCGTCGACATCATCCAGCTCGTGGAGCAGCTGCACCAGGAGCTGCTGGATCATCCCGATCTCGATCCTCAGCGGCTCCTCGGGACGCGAGCTCCGCTGCTTCCCGCATCGGCGCAACGCGAGATTCTGCGGAGGGTGGAGGCCCGCCGCCACGGGTTCGGTGTACTCGACGACGTGCTCGGTGACCCCGAGGTCACCGAGGTCATGATCAACGGTCCGGGCCCGGTGTGGGTGGAGAGGAGGGGACGGATCGAGCCCAGCGGTCTGCGCCTCGACCGGAACGAGATCGACCACCTGGTCGAACGAGTTGTGGCTCCCATCGGCCGGCGAGTGGATCGGCGGTCCCCCTGTGTCGATGGCCGTCTCCCCGACGGAAGCCGTATCAACGTGGTGGTGCCACCGGTGGCGTTGGACGGGCCCTACCTCACGATCCGCCGTTTCTCGGTACGCGAACTCACACTGGAAGCTTTCGGCGAAGCGACGGTCGGCGCGGTGCTCGAGGAGCTGGTGCAGTCCGGCGCGAACGTCCTCGTGAGCGGTGGGACCGGTGCGGGGAAGACGACGCTCCTCAATGCGCTGGCCGGGCTGGTCGAATCCGATGCCCGGATCATCACCGTCGAGGATGCCGCCGAGTTGCGTCTCCACCACCCGCACGTCGTGCGGTTGGAGGCCCGCCCGGCGTCGGCGGAAGGGATCGGCGAGCTCACGATCCGCGATCTGGTTCGCAACGCCCTGCGGATGCGACCCGACCGCTTGGTGGTGGGTGAGGTCCGCGGCGACGAGGCGTTGGACCTGATGCAGGCGCTCAACACCGGCCATCGCGGTTGTCTGTCCACGATTCACGCGAACGGGCCCGTCGATGCCTTGCGGCGACTGGAGACCCTGGGGCTTCTGGCCGGCGAGCGAGTTCCCCTCGAAGCGCTCCGGGCCCAGATCAGCGCGGCGCTCGACGCCATCGTGCACGTGGAACGTCGCGGTGGAAGGCGTCGGGTCTCGGTGGTCACCGAGGTCGTGGGCCCGAACGAGGTGCGAGTGGTCGCCCGAAGCGAGAAGGGGGCCAGATGATCGTGGTCCTGTGCGTGGTGATCGCCGCCCTGCTGCCGTGGACGGGGCGCCCGGCCCGGGTGCTCCTATGCCCGGGTTCGTGCGCGACCAGCCGCTGGGTCCGGGGCGCCGCGGTGATCGAGTTCCTCCTGGCCGGCCGCCGGCGTCGAGCCCTCGTGGCCGCCCTTCCCGAAGCGGTGGAGCTGATGGCCCGAGGCCTGCGTGGCGGGTCGAATCTGCGGCATGCGGTGGCGGGAGTGGCTTCGGCGGGTGGCCCGGTGGGTCGGTCCCTGTCGGTCGTGCTCGATCGGGTGGATGCGGGCGAGCGACTCGGCGCGGCGATGGGGCGGTGGGCGGAGTCGATCGGGCACCCTGACGCGGCCCTCATCGGTGCGGTGGTGCGTCTGGCGGACCGAACGGGTGCGCCTTCGGCGGCCTCGTTGGAGCGGGTTGCGGCCACACTTCGGGAGCGAGCCGCGCTGGCGGACGAGGTGCGGGCGCTCACCGCCCAGACCCGCGCGTCGGCCCTGGTCGTGGCCACGGCGCCGGTGGGTTTCCTGTTGCTCGTGGCCGTGGTCGACGGTGGTTCGGTGGCCGTGTTGGTCACCACCCCGATCGGGCTGTTGTGCCTGTTCCTGGGAATCGCACTCGACGTGGCCGGCATCGGATGGATGATGCGGATTGCGTCCGCGGTTGATCGTTGATGACCCGCCCGACGGTGGTGATCGTCGTCGTTCTCACGGCGGCCGTCCTCGCACCCTGGCGACCGCGGCCGAGCCGACTCGGTCCTCCGAGTCGCCTGCCCCGGGTCGGGTCCATCCCGTCCAGGATCGGCCGTCGGGTTCGTCGGATCGGATCGCTCGACCGGTGTTTCGGTCCCTGGGTGTCGGATCGGGTGCTCGGAGCAGTGGTGCTGAGTGCGGTGGTGGGGTTGACCGTCGCGCCTCCGCTCGCCGTGCTGAGTCCTGTCGCACTCATCGTGATCGTCGCCCGACGCCACCGACGGGCGGTCCTGGCGGCCGAACTCGCCGTGATCAGGGGGCTGCCCGAGGCGGTCGACCTTCTGGCCCTCGCCGTCGCCGCCGGCATGAACCTCCGTCAGGCACTCGAGAGCGGCGTGGCCTGGATGCCGCCGCCGTTCTCGTCGGTGTTGCAGCGCGCTCTCGTTCGGGTCGACTCAGGGGAAGCTCTCGCCGCAGCGTTGGACTGGTCGGCGGAGCGGCTGGGGGCGGAAGCTCGCCCGCTCCTGCGGATTCTCGTCGTGGCCGAGCTCGACGGGGCGGCGCTGATGCCCTCCCTGGAGCGACTCGGCGACGAGGCCCGACGTCGCCGGCGGGTCCAGGCCGAGGAGCAGGCGCGCCGAGTCCCGGTTCGCATGCTGTTCCCGCTCGTCTTGTGCGTCCTTCCGGCGTTCGCCCTACTCACCGTCGTGCCCTTGTTGATGGGCACGCTCGCCGATCTCCGTGTGCCCGGTTGATGCCGGTCGGGCCCTCCTCGCTGCTTCCCCCGTCTTTGAACCGAGAACGGAGAACCACATGAGAACCAACCTCCACACGCCGGCTTCGGCTGCCCTTCGACTGTTCGTGACCGGCCAGACGCGGGCGGTCGGCTGGTGGCAGCGCCGCGGAGAACGGGGCCAGGCCACCGCCGAGTACGCCCTCGTGATCCTGGGTGCTGCCGCGATGGCGTTGCTGGTCGTCGCTTGGGCGGCCAACACCTCGAAGGTGTCCACCCTGCTCAACAAGGTGGTCGACGCGGTGGCCTCGAGGGTCGCGTGACGCCAGGCCGCCGGGTCCGGGCAGCCGTCGCCCCGGACCCGGGTCAGGCCACCGTCGAGGCGGCCCTGCTCATCCCGTTCGTGGCGCTGGCCCTGCTCGCCGTGATCCAGGTCGGGATCGTCGTGCACGGCCGGGTGATGGTCACCCATGCGGCTCGCGAGGGCGCGCGGGTGGCCGCCGTGGGCGGATCCGACGAGGAGGTCGCCCGTGCTGTGGCGCTCGCCGGTGACCTTGCGCCGAATCGGCTCTCTGTGGCGGTCGAACGGTCCGCCGGCACCGTCACGGTCACGGTGCGCTACGTCGAGCCCACTTCGGTCCCGCTCGTCGGCTCCCTCATCGATGACGTCGAGCTGGTCGGGGTGGCCCGGATGCGCCTCGAGGGAGCCGCGGGCTCAGGAGATACGGAGCTCGGACGGATGAGACGACGAGCCGAACTCGATCCAGAGGTCGTGGGTCGACGTGTCGGGTACGGCTACTGTCACCAGGAGGTGCTTCCCGGCCGCAACGGTGTGATCGATCTGTCCGAGGTACACCTCGACCTGGCCGAACCCGCTGCCGAATCCGACCTGGGCGAAACCGGTCTGGCCGCTGGCGATCGTGGTGCATCCCGACGACGGGTTCACGCACTCGATGAGCCCGACCAGCACCACTCCGAAGCCGTCCGCGTAGTTCGCGACGGCAGCATGCAGAACGAGGGTGGCGTGTCCTCGGAGGATGGTGTCCTCGACGATCGGCTCCGACCAGGCCCGCAGGCTTGGACTGTCGATTTCGATCAGTCCACCCGACGACCGGGGAATCGTGAGCCCGGGGTTACCGTCGCCGTCGATGTTGAGCGTGGAACCGCCATCCACGCTCGGGATGAGGTTCAAGACGTCGCCGGAACCGCCGCCGAGGTAGCCCGAGCCGAACGTGTTCTCGGGCGGGGCGGTCGTGGTCGGCGGGGCCGTCGTGGTGGGAGCGGTGGTCGTGGTCGGGGGAGCGGTCGTCGTGGTGGGCGCGACCGTCGTCGTGGTGGGAGCGGCGGTGGTGGTGGTCGTCGTCGTGGTCGACGTCGTGGGTGGCGCAGTCGTGGTCACCACGATGGTCGTCGACGGTGCCTCGGTGGTCGTGGTGGTCTCGACCACCACCCGAGCTGCCGCCACTTCCTCGGCCGGCTCGATGTCGGCGAGT
>CAYFLT010000020.1:0-16118 GCA_964344055.1 uncultured Candidatus Nemicrothrix sp. | reverse complement strand
GGCGTCAAGACGGTGCCGGCGGCCACCGCGGTGGCCGCCACACTGCTGGCCACGGTCGGAAGCGTTCCCGATGCCGTGACCGAGTTGATGAACGGCGAGTTGGCGATCCAGTTCAGGATGCTCCAGCGGCGGCGCCGGGTCGTGAGCGAAAGGGCGAGGAAGGCACGCACCACGTCGGGGTCGAATTGGGTTGCCGAACAGTCCGCCAGCTCGGCCCGGGCCTCGTCGAAGCTCAACGACTCCTTGTAGGACCGACGCGATGTCATCACGTCGAAGGCATCGACCACCGCGATGATCCGCCCGCCGCGTGAGATCTCGTGGCCGGAGATGCCCCGCGGGTAGCCCGTGCCGTCCCATCGTTCGTGATGATCGCGGGTGGACCGGGCCCACTCGCCGAGCCAGGGGCGGAGGGGCTCGACCAGAGCCCAACCCTCGTTCGGGTGAAGCCTGATCTGGGCCCACTCGCGTTCGGTCAGAGGGGTGCGCTTGTTGAGGATCGCTGACGGGATCGAGAGCTTGCCGATGTCGTGAATGAGTCCGGCCCAATGGAGCCGATGGCGTTCTTCGGCGCTGAACCCCATCTCCTGGGCCACGAGGTCGGCGTATGCCCGCACCCGCTCGGTGTGGCCGCGGGTGAGCCGGTCGTGGTTGCTGAGCTGGGCGACGAGCCCGAGCAGCTTCTCGGCCGCCTCTTGAGGAGTGGAGTCGTCGAGGGTGCCTTCCTCGACGTCGCGGGCCAGCTGACGCGTTGAGCCGTACCGCATGGCGACCCGGAACCGGGACGGCACGTCGTCGGGGAAGACGATCGAGAGGTGGAGCAGCACAGCCAGAGGCAGCAACCGCTTCGCGAGCCGATCCAGCAGGAGGATGGCGATGGTGCACCCGGCCGACAGGGCGATCCATCGGATGACTCCCCCGAGAACCGTGGTGGACGGACCGAGGGCGAGATGGATCTGCCAGGCCCCGAGGGAGACGATGATCAGGGGAACGAGCGTGAGGGCGACACGAAGGCCGCGGGCCAACCAGGGACGGGATTCCCAGCGCGGAGAATCCGTCCCCTCGCCCGCATCCGCGGTGGATTCGACGGTCGTGTCCTCCATCACTCATCCCGTCGGTGACGGGCGTCAGTGCGTGGATAGGCCAAATGGACTATTTCGCCCGTAACACAGGCGAGATCAGCCCAGGATCGAGCGAATCACCCGTTGCCCGCCCGCCTTGTCCAGCGGTTCGTTGCCGTTGCCGCACTTCGGAGACTGCACACACGACGGGCAGCCGGAGGCGCATCCGCAACGCTCGATCACGTCCGCGGTGGCCTCGAGGTGGTGTTCGCCGGCCTCCCATCCGAGCTCCGCGATCCCGGCACCGCCCGGCGAGGCGTCGTAGACGAAGATCGTGGCGCCGCCCGTGTCGGCGTGGGCAGCGGTGGACACGCCGCCGACGTCCCAACGATCGCAGATGGTGAACAGGGGCAGGAGGCCGATCATGGCGTGTTCGGCGGCATGCAAGGTTCCGGCCGGATCGTTGCCCTCGTCGGCCAGTTGCTCGATCAGGTCGGGGTCCACCACGTACCAGAACGCGCGGGAGGTGAGCCGCTGCTCCGGCAGATCGAGTGACTCGTTGGACAGGATCCGGCGTGTTCTCGCGCACTTGCGTTGGTAGCCCCACACCCGGGAGGTGACCTCGACCGAGCCGAGATGCAATGTGGCTCGAGCGATGCGTCGGGACTGATCGGAGCCGAGCACTCGGATGTCGGTGTCGGAGCGGGCCTGGGTGTACTCGGAACTGTCGCACTCGACGACCCGGGCCTGGTGGTCGTCGAGATCGAGGGACAGGACCTCGAAGGCCTGTCCGCGATGGAGATAGATCGCGCCTTCGTGGACCGCCGTGGCCGCGCGGGAGTGGTCGACGGTGCCGATCACCCGCTCGGTGAGGTGATGGAGGATCCTCACCTCACCGGCGGAGCTCGAACGGAGGCTCACTTCGCGGGAGGGATAGCCGGTCCCGCGCCAGTGGGCGAACGGCTCTTCCCGCCCGTTGCGGTAGCGGCGACGAAGGCGGAGCTGGTCGTCGCGGACCAGGTTCCGAACACCGTCGTGGAGTTCCTCGGGGCCCCACCACCGGAGATCGTCGTAGGAGAGGGGCAGTTCGTAGGCCGCACACGCGAGGTGAGGATGGAGGATGAACGGGTTGGCGGTGTTGACCACCGACGGTTCCGGTTCGCGGGAGAAGACCTCCTGTGGATGGTTCATGAGGTAGCGGTCGAGCTGGTCGTCGCCGGCGACGAGCACGCTGACCGACGGGTCGGTGCTGCGACCCGCCCTCCCGGCCTGCTGCCACATCGAGGCGATCGTGCCGGGGAAGCCGTTGAGGACACACGCGTCCAGCCCACCGACGTCGACACCGAGCTCGAGTGCGGACGTGGCGACGACGCTTCGCACCGATCCGTCGGCCAGCTGGTCCTCGATCTGGCGACGTTCCTCGGCGAGGTAGCCGGCGCGGTAGGGCACCACGCGGTCGCCGAGGTCCGCAGGCAGCCGTCGTTGGACGTCGGCGGCCACGAGTTCGGTGCCCTTGCGACTACGGCAGAAGGTGATGGTGCGATGACCGGATGCCACCAGCGCGGCGGTGACCGACGCGGCCTCCGAATTCGATGACGAGCGTGCCCCACTGGCCTCGTCGACGACCGGCGGGTCGAGGAAGGCGAAGCGACGCGGACCCTGCGGGGATCCGTCGCCGAGCACCGGCGTGACCGGCGCGCCACACAGTGCCTCGGCGAGCCGCTGAGGGTGGCCGATGGTGGCCGAGGAGAAGACGAAGGTCGGGTCGGCGCCGTAGTGGCGGCACACCCGTCGCAGCCGGCGGAGGATGTGGGCGACGTGGGTGCCGAAGACGCCGCGGAACACGTGGAGCTCGTCGATCACCACATATCGGAGCCGCATGAGAAGGGCGTCCCACTTCTGGTGCCGCGGGAGCAGACCGCCGTGGAGCATCTCGGGATTGGTCAGGACGACGTTGGCGTTCTCCCGGATCCACGCCTTCTCCTCGCTGGAGGCATCACCGTCGTACGCCCCGGCCGACAGCTTGGGGAACTCGAATGCGGTGAGGGCTCGAAGCTGATCGTGGGCCAGTGCCTTGGTGGGGTACACGACAAGCGCCGTGCCGGGTTTGACCGGATCGAGAACCGCCTCAGCGATGGGGAGCTGGAAACACCGCGACTTCCCCGATGCGGTGCCGGTGGCCACGACGACGTTCTGTCCGGCCATCGCCAGGTCGATCGCCTCGGCCTGGTGGCTCCACAAGTCCGGTTCGGGCAGCCGCTCGAGTACGGAGGCCGAGAGGGGTCGACGAGTGGTGCCCAGGGTCTCGGGGCGAGCGGGGAGATGCTCGACGTGGACCAGCCGGCCGTCTTCCGCGAGGTCGAGCAGGAGCTCGTCGAACGCGGGCGGATGGACGGAGGGATCGGGGAGAGGCGAGGCGGATGCAAGCGCCATGCCGCGATCGTACGACAGGGGTGTGACCGAATCACATGGATGTGGTCCGATACGGTCATCGTGTGCAGATCGTCGTCCACACGCACACCGAGGGGGAGTGGACCGTGCTCCGCGTGGCCGGTGAGCTCGATGTCGTCGGAGCGCCGGAGCTGCGCGACCACGTGATGACCGCGGTGCGCGACGGTCACCACCGGCTGGTCATGGACCTCACCGGTGTGGACTTCATCGACTCGTTCGGCCTCGGCGTGGTGATCGGCGCCCTGAAGCGGGTACGGCTTCTCGACGGTGATCTCCGGATGGTCGTGCCCGAACCCCGTACCCGCCGCGTGTTCGAGCTGTGTGACCTCGACCGGGTGTTCACCTTGCACACCGATCTCGCCAGTGCCCTGCGGGTCACGACATGACCGGCGACGTCCAGGCTGACGACTTTCGTCCGGGCCAGCTGGTCCTCGAGATTCCGGCCCGAACCGAGTTCGTTTCGCTGGTTCGGGTGGTGGTGGCCGCGGCGGCCGAGATCGAGCCCGACATGGACAGCGATCGCATCGAAGACCTCCGGGTGGCCGTCTCGGAGGCGACCACCAACGCCATCGAGGCGCACGGTCTTTCCGGCTCCCTCGACCGGATCCGGATCCAGTGCAACCTCGCCGACGACGAGATCTCAGTGGTCGTGCACGACGAGGGGATCGGCTTCGATCCGGAGTCGGTGCCGGAGCTTCCCGCGCCCGAGTCGCCCGAGCGGCTCGAGCACGAATCCGGCCTCGGTGTGCACCTGATGCAGATGCTCGCGGACGAGTCGGAGATCTCGTCGACCGATGAGGGCACCGACGTCAAGCTCGTGGTCTACTCGTCGAAACGTCGGCGTCGGGACTGACGCCGCTAGCGTTTCTCCCCGCAATGGCACACGATCACCTCGAACCCTCCCCGCTCACCTGGTTGGGCGGCGACCGTCGCCTCGCCCGGCGCGTCGGCCGGCCGGTCCGCAACTTCCTGCGCATCGAGGCGGCCGGCGGCCTGCTGCTCATCGTGGCCACGATCGTGGCCCTGGTCTGGGCCAACTCGCCGTGGAACGAGTCCTACTACGAAGTGCTCCACACCCACATCAAGATCGAGGTCGGTGATCTGCTGCACCTCGACGAGCCGGTGGAGGCGTGGATCAACGACGCACTGATGGCCATCTTCTTCTTCGTGGTCGGTTTGGAGATCAAGCGAGAGCTGGTGTCGGGCGAACTGCGCGACCCCCGCGCCGCAGCCCTCCCAGCGGTGGCGGCGATCGGCGGCATGGTGGTGCCGGCACTGTTCTACGTGGTGTTCAACGCCAGCGGCGCAGGGGTGGACGGGTGGGGCATCCCAATGGCCACCGACATCGCCTTCGCGGTGGGTGTGGTGTCGCTGTTGGGCAATCGGGTGCCGGGCGCGATGAAGGTGTTCCTCCTCACACTCGCGATCGTCGACGACATCGGCGCCATCGCGGTGATCGCGATCTTCTACACCGACGACCTCTCCACCGGGTGGCTCCTCACTGCGGTGGCGATCACCCTGGTCGTGGTGATCATGCGGATGGTCAAGGTCTGGTACATCCCTGCCTACGTTCTGGTCGGTGGGTTCCTCTGGCTGGCTGTGTTCGAGTCCGGCATCCACGCCACCATCGCCGGCGTCGTGCTGGGGCTCATCTGCCCGGCCAAGCCGCTGAAGGAGGAGGCACCCGAGGACGACGTCCACATCGGTGCCGCCCTCTCCGGCCAGGCCAGCGCCACCGTCGTCCGTCGAGCCAACTTCGAACTGAAGGAGCAGGTTTCGGTGGCGGAGCGGCTCGAGGACGTCCTGCACCCGTTCAGCAGCTTCCTCATCATCCCCGTGTTCGCCCTCGCCAACGCGGGCATCGAGATCTCCGGCGACACCATCTCCGACGCCCTGTCGAGCGATGTCACCATCGGTGTCGTAGCCGGTTTGGTGCTCGGCAAGCTGCTGGGAGTTTCGGTGGCCACGTGGATCGCGGTCCGCACCGGACTCTCTCGTTTGCCGCGGGGCGCGTCGTGGACCCACGTCATCGGGCTCGCGGCCATCGCCGGTATCGGCTTCACGGTCTCGCTCTTCATCACCGGCCTCGCATTCGACGATCCGGTGGTCACCGACGAGGCCAAGATGGGCATCCTGGCGGCGTCGGCCATTGCGGCGATCATCGGCATGGCCGTGCTCTCTCGGGCCAATGAGGTGATCGAGGTGGAGATCGACGAACCAGCCGGTAGCTCTTGATCCCGGCCCCTCTGCGGCCGACCTGAAGGTCGTCCCCTTCACCCGCCCCCTTGACAAGGCCCCCACAGATCGGATTGGTTCGTCAGCCGTGGCCAACGCCCTCGTCATCGTAGAGTCGCCCGCGAAGGCGAAGAAGATCGCCGAATACCTCGGCCCCGGGTTCACCGTGGAGTCGTCGATCGGCCACATCCGCGACCTCCCGCGCAACGCCGCCGACGTGCCGAAGGCCTACAAGGGCGAATCCTGGGCCCGCACCGGCATCGACGTGGACAACGGCTTCAAGCCGCTCTATGTCGAGAACGCCGACAAGAAGGACCACATCCGGTTGCTGAAGCAGCTGGTGAAGGACGCCGACGAGCTCTATCTCGCCACCGATGAGGATCGCGAGGGTGAGGCGATCGCGTGGCACCTGATCGAGGTCCTGAACCCCACCGTGCCGGTGAAGCGGATGGTGTTCCACGAGATCACCAAGGACGCAATCCAGGCCGCGGTCGACTCTCCCCGCGAGCTCGATCGTCGGATGGTCGACGCTCAGGAAGCCCGCCGCATCCTCGACCGGCTCTACGGCTACGAAGTCTCCCCGGTCCTCTGGAAGAAGGTCATGCCTCAGCTCTCCGCCGGGCGGGTCCAGAGCGTCGGCACCCGCCTGGTCGTCCAGCGTGAGCGGGAGCGGATGGCGTTCGTGGCGGCCGACTACTGGGACATCAAGGGAACCTTCGCCGCGGCCCAGGGCGACACCCGCGAGTTCTCTGCCGCTCTGGCCCAGATCGACGGTGTGCGGCTGGCCAGCGGCCGCGACTTCGGTGACGACGGTCAGCTCACGCGCGACGACGTCACAGTTCTCGACGAGGCGGCCGCCACCGAGCTGGCCGGTGACCTCGAGGGCGTGCCCTACGAGGTCCGTTCCCGGGAGTCGAAGCCGTACCGGCGTCGACCCGCGGCGCCCTTCATCACCTCCACCTACCAACAGGAGGCGGGCCGCAAGCTCGGGATGAGCGCCCAGATGGCCATGAGGGCCGCCCAGGGTCTGTACGAAAAGGGCTACATCACGTACATGCGAACCGACAGCACGACCCTGTCGGACACCGCCCTCTCTGCCGCCCGATCGATGATCGCGGAGCGCTACGGCAACCAGTTCCTCCCGGACGCGCCCCGTCACTACGCCACCAAGTCGAAGAACGCGCAGGAGGCCCACGAGGCCATCCGGCCGGCGGGCGACACCTTCCGGCTCCCCGCCGACGTGGCCAAGGAGGTCCCCCAGTCGGAGGCCCGCGCCTACGAGCTCATCTGGAAGCGGGCGGTCGCCTCCCAGATGACCGATTGCACCGGAGAGACGGTGCAGCTTCGCCTCGGGGCCGACTCGGCGAAGGGCACCGATGTCGAATTCAACGCCACCGGTACGGTCATCACCCATCGGGGCTTCCGCGAGGTCTACGAGGAGGATCGTGATGCGGGGGCTCAGGCCGACGAGGCCGACGACGAGCGCCGTCTCCCGCCGCTGAGCGAGGGCGATGAGGCTCGGGCCACCGGACCGCTCGAGTTCGAGGGTCACACCACCCAACCTCCGGCGCGATTCACCGAGGCATCCCTCGTGAAGCGTCTCGAAGAGCTCGAGGTGGGGCGCCCGTCCACCTACGCGTCGATCATCGGCACCATCCAGGACCGTGGCTACGTGTGGAAGAAGGGGTCGGCCCTGGTGCCCTCCTTCACGGCCTTCTCGGTGGTGAATGTTCTGGAGAGCCACTTCCCGAACCTGATCGACTATGCGTTCACCGCCAAGATGGAGGACGACCTCGACAAGATCGCGAAGGGCAGCGAAGAGTCCGTTCCCTGGCTGAGTCGCTTCTACTTCGGCGAGGGCGAGGGCGGAGAGCCGGGCTTGAAGGAGAAGGTCTCGACCCGCCTGCCCGACATCGACGCCCGGGCCGTCAACACCATCCCGTTGGGGATGACCGACGACGGTCAGCCGGTCGTGGCCCGGGTCGGCCGTTACGGCCCATACGTCCAGAAGGGTGCCAGCGAGGAGACCGCGGACAACGAGACCGCGTCCATCCCCGACGACATCCCGCCAGACGAACTGACGTTGGAGAAGGCGCTCGAGTACCTCGCCATCCCGAAGGAAGGCCGGATCATCGGGATCCACCCCGAGCACCAGATGGAGATCTACGCCAAGGCCGGCCGGTTCGGCCCGTATGTGCAGGTCGGCACCTTCGACGAGTGGGAGGAGCGGGGCGAGAAGCCACCCACTGCGTCCCTGTTCCAGACCATGACCCTCGAGCGGGTCACACTCGAGGACGCGCTCGAGCTGTTGTCGCTTCCCCGCACTGTCGGGGCCGACCCGGCGGACGGTGAAGTGATCACGGTCCAGAACGGTCGGTACGGGCCCTACCTGAAGAAGGGATCCGACAGCCGCAGCCTCGAGAACGAAGAGCAGCTGCTGACGATCACGCTCGAGCAGTGCTTGGCGATCCTGGCCCAGCCCAAACGGCGGCGGGGGCAGGCCGCGCCGAAGCCTCCCCTGAGGGAGATGGGCGAGGATCCCGAGACCGGAAAGCCGATGATCGTCAAGGACGGCCGCTTCGGCCCATACGTCACCGACGGCGAGTACAACGCCTCGTTGCGCAAGGGCGACACCGTCGAGGAGCTCACCGTCGAGCGGGCGGCCGAGCTGCTCGCCGATCGCCGGGCGAAGGGTCCGGCGAAGAAGGCAAAGAAGAAGGCGGCCAAGAAGAAGGCCACCAAGAAGAAGGCGGCCAAGAAGAAGGCGGCCAAGAAGAAGGCCACCAAGAAGGCTGCCGCCACGGAGTGAAATCGGGCGCGTGCAGGCGGGCGGCTCCGCCACCCCTCTAGTGTCCTAGACCGTGAAACCTTCGGTGGCCAAGAGTGCGGAGCGGCTCGATGCCGCCCTCGGTGCCACCCGCCCGAGCGGACGGATCGACCGCGTTTGGGGCTCCTATGAGTTCTTCAAGCTCTGGATCGCCCAGGTCATCTCGGCGACCGGTGACTGGCTCGGGCTGATCGCGATCATCTCCCTCGCCGCCCGGGTGAGTGAGGGTTCCGAGGGCACCGCGATCGCGTTGGTGCTGGGGGCGCGCATCGCTCCCGGGTTCTTCCTCGCCACGGCGGCGGGCGTGATCGTCGACCGGCTCAACCGCAAGCGGGTGATGTTGGTCTGCGACGTGGGTCGGGCGCTGGTGCTGTTCGCCCTGCCGTTCGTCGACAGCCTCATCGGCCTGGTGATCGCCTCGTTCATCCTCGAGATCTTCACGATGCTGTGGTCGCCGGCGAAGGAAGCGATCGTCCCGAACCTCGTACCGCACGACAAGCTCACGTCCGCCAATTCGCTCAACGTCGCCGCCGCCTATGGCATGTTCCCGGTGGCCGCGGGTATCGCCGCACTCCTGGCCAAGCTGGCCGAGACGTTCGCCGACGAGGGCTGGGTCGACACCTGGCGGCTCAACCAGGAAGGGCTCGCCTTCTACGTCGACGGCGTCTCGTTCCTGCTCACCGCCCTCATCGTGTGGAACATTGCGATTCCGTCCCGCACCGCCGACGAACGCAAGTCGGCGGAACGAGGAAACTGGGATCTGGGTGGGGCGGTGCGCGAGCTCCGGGAGGGATGGCAGTACATCGCGGTCAACCCGATCGTTCGGGCCGTGAACATCGGTCTGGCCACCGGGGTGGTCGGAGGCGGCATGATCGTGCCCCTCGGTGAGATCTTCGTGGTGCAGGTGATCTCCGGCGATGACGCCGATTTCAACCTCGTGCTCTTCGCCCTCGGTACCGGCATGGCGGCCGGCGTGATCAGTGCCTCGTTGATGCAGACCAAGATCAACCGGGCCCGGGTCTTCCCGATCGCCCTGGTGATGGCCGGTGGTGGCCTGATGGTGGCCGGGTCATCGTCGATCCTGTCCATCGTGGTGCCGATGATCGCGGTGGTCGGCTTCGCCGCGGGTCCGATCTATGTCCTCGGGTTCACACTCCTGCACGAGAACGTCGAAGACGAGCTGAGGGGCCGGATCTTCTCCGCCCTGCTCGTGCTCGTTCGGTTCTGCCTGCTCTTCGCCCTCGCGGTGGCGCCGCTCCTTTCCGAGCTGCTCGACACGCTGTCGGACCGATTGTGGGACAAGGAGCTGCAGATCTCGGATCTGGCCGTCGCCGTGCCCGGGGTGCGACTCACCCTGTGGTTGTCGGCGGTCATCATCATGGCCGCGGGCGTGTTGGCCTCCTGGAGTCTCAGAGCCGGCTCGGGCGTCTACCTGTCGGATTCGGATGCAGATGAGGCAGGGGGCAAGACCGAGTGAGCGGCTTGCTCGTCGCATTCGAAGGAGCCGACGCGTCAGGGAAGTCGACGCAGGCCCGCCGTCTCGCGGCGCGTCTCGACGCCACCCTGACGTTCCAGCACGGTGCCACCGAAATCGGCGGCATCATCCGCTCGATCCTGCTCGATCCCGCCCACACCGAACTCGACGACAGGGCCGAGGCGCTTCTCGTCGTGGCCGACAAGGCCCAGCACGTGGCCGAAATCGTTTCGCCCGCGCTGGCGCGGGGAGAGACGGTGATCTCGGACCGGTTCACGTCCTCGGGCCTCGCCTACCAGGGCTACGGCCGCGGACTCGACCTCGACCTCCTCCGCGCCATGATGCGTTTCGCCACCCATGATCTCGAGCCGGACCTCACGGTCCTGCTCGACGTCGATCTCGAAGTCGCCCGCGAACGACTCGGCGATCAGATCGACCGGATCGAAGGGGCCGGGGCGGACTTCCACCAGAGGGTCCGCTACGGCTACCTCGAGATGGCGGCCGCCGATCCCGAGCACTGGATCGTCATCGATGCGGGCGGCACCGTCGACGAGGTCGCCGCGCGGGTCGACACCGCGGTCGACGAATGGTTCGCCCGATGAGCTGGGACATGGTCATCGGTCAGGACGACGCGGTTCGCCGCCTCCGAGCCGCGGTCTCGGCTCCGGTCCATGCCTATCTGTTCGTGGGGCCGAGCGGTGCCGGCAAACGCCGGGCGGCCACCACGTTCGCCGGGGAGGTGCTCGCCGCGGCCGACCCGGACGGGGCCGAACGCCACCGGCGCCTCGCCGAGGCGGAAGGGCACGCGGACGTCCACATCCTCGATCCCGCGGGAAGCTCGCTTCGTCGCGACGAGGAGGCCGAGCCGCTGATCGTGCAGGCCAGCCGGTCGCCCGTCGAGGGCAACCGCAAGGTGTTGATCGTCAACCGGTTCCACACGGCTACGCCGGCGGCTGCGGCATCCCTGCTAAAGACGATCGAAGAGCCGCCGGCCACCACGATCTTCGTCCTGTTGGCCGAGGACGTTCCGCCCGAACACGTCACCATCGAGAGCCGCTGCACGAGGGTGGACTTCCCACCGGTTCCCACCGCCTCCATCGAAGCCGCGCTCGTAGCCGAAGGTCTCGTGGACCCCGATCGTGCTGCGGTGGTGGCGGCCGCCGCGAGCGGCAGCATGGAGCGGGCGCGGGTGTTGACCGACGACGATCGCCTGGCCGCCCGGCGCGAGAGTTGGTGGTCGATCCCCGACCGCCTCGACGGAACCGGAGCGGCGGTAGCGGCCCTCGTGGAGGAGGTGCGCGGTCTCATCGACGACGCCGGCGACGCGAAGGCGCGGGTCCACGAAGCGGAGTTGGTCGCGCTCGACGAGCGTGAGGAGCAACTCGGCACGCGGGGCTCGGGTCGACGCGACCTCGAGGCCCGCCAGCGCCGTGAGCTCCGCCAGTTCCGCACCGAGGAGCTGAGATTCGGGCTTTCGACGCTGGCCGGCCGGTACCGCGAGGCCGTCGTGTCCGGTGACGAGCGACACGGGGTTCTGGAGGCCAGCCGCCACCTCCGCGACACCGCCGACTCGCTGGTTCGGAACCCGAATGAGGCGTTGGCGCTGCAGAACCTGCTCCTCAAGCTGCCCGCACTCTGACGAGGAGGAAGCGATCCACCGGTTTGGTACCTTCTTGTGTCCCGCCCGAGTAGCTCAGTTGGTAGAGCGACGCTCTCGTAAAGCGTAGGTCAGGAGTTCAATCCTCCTCTCGGGCTCCAGTCCACCCCAGGAGGTCCGATGGCCGATCCGGCGACGTTCGCAGACGATGCGATGCCGCTCATGCCGTCGCTGTACTCGGCCGCGTTGCGTATGACCCGCAACCCCGCCGAGGCCGAGGATCTCGTCCAAGAGACGTACCTGAAGGCCTTCCGCGCCTACGAGCGGTTCGAGGCGGGCACCAACCTGAAGGCGTGGATGTACCGCATCCTCACCAACAGCTACATCAACGACTACCGCAAGAAGCAGCGGCGCCCGGACGAAACCGATCTCGACGATGTCGAGGATCTCTACCTCTACCGGCGCATCGGTGGGCTCACGGGATCGGCGCTCGGCCGCAGTGCCGAGGACGAACTGATGGACCTGTTCGGCGAGGCCGAGGTCAAGGAGGCTCTGGAAGAGCTCCCCGAGCACTACCGGCTGCCCGTCCTGCTCGCCGATGTGGAGGGGTTCGCCTACAAGGAGATAGCGGAGATCCTCGACGTTCCGATCGGCACGGTGATGAGCCGGCTGCATCGGGGAAGAAAGCAGCTCCAGAAGCTGTTGTACGGATTCGCAGAGGCCCGAAGGCTGCTCCCTGATGCGGAGCCGGCCGGTGTGGGCGCCGACTCGAGTGATGGTGAGTGAGATGGACTGCTCTGGTCTGAGTCACGACGAGTGCCAGGAGGCGCTGCGCCAGCTGTACAGCTACCTCGACGGCCAGCTCACCATCGAGCGCCGCACCGTCATCACGACCCACATCGAGTACTGCTCGCCCTGCATGGAGAGCTACACCTTCGAAGCGGAGCTGCGTCAGGTGGTGTCGCGTCGCTGCACCGACCAGGTGCCGGAGTCGCTGCGGGCCCGGATCGCGGACGCCATCCGCGGCGAGATCGAGCGCGGCCCGGGGCGCTGATCTCGCGCGTCCCGATGTGGTCGCGAACATGACAGTTCGCTGACGACCGGAACTAAAGCGGTGCCTCCCGTCGTTTCTCGGTGCATGCGAGTCCAGGGCGAACGTTTCACGAGCATCGAGCGGAACACCCCGCGGTCCCGGTCCGGCCGGGTGTGTGAGGAACCCGGATGTGAGACCCGACTGTCGGTCTACAACGACCAGGACTTCTGCAGCCTCCATGCGCCGATGGTCGTCCCCCGAATGAGGGGCAAGGTTCTCGACGACTAGCCAACGCTCAGGGGGAGAGCGCGTTCTCGATGATCGTCGCGGCCTGGTCGATCTCCGCGTCGTTCACGGTGAGCGGTGGGGCGATCCGCCAGACGTTGTCGGAGACGACCTGGACGAGGAGTCCGGCGGCCCGACAGCGCCGGGTCGCCTCCCGTGCGAGTTCCGGTGCCGGGCTGCCGTCCTCGTCGACGAACTCCATCCCGAGCAGCAGCCCTCGACCTCGAACGTCACCGACGCCATGGTGTCGTTCGGCGATCTCCTCGAGACGGGTTCGGAGCTGGGCGCCGCGGGTGGTGGCGGTGGCGGCAGCGACGTGATGTCGGGCCAGTTCGAGCATGGCGAGCCCGATCAGCGCCATCGACGGCTCGTTCATGTGCGAGGTCAGGAACCGGAAGCCGTTCTCGGCGGCACCGCCGGCGATGGCGTCGGTCATGACGACCGCCGAGAGGGGGAAGCCGCCACCGAGCGTCTTCGAGAGGGCGATGGCGTCGGGGACGGTGCCGTCGGTCTCGAAGGCGAACATCGGACCGGTGCGGCCGAGTCCGGTCTGAGCCTCGTCGAGCACGAGGGCGATTCCTCGTTCGTCGCAGGCCGAGCGGAGGTGGGCGAGGTAGCCCTCGGGAAGGTCGAGCATGCCTCCGGTGCTCATGACCGGTTCGATGATGCAGGCGGCCACGTCCCCGGTTCGTTGGGCGTCGGCGGACGCCATGCCGACATCCACACACGCGAAGCCACAATCCGGCAGTGCGCTGCCCAGCGGGCAGCGGAAGCAGTACGGCGCGGGGAGGGCATGGACCCCGGGCGGGGCCGGGCCGGTGCCCTTGCGCCGCGGGAGGAAGGTGACACCGGCTGCGCCGGCGGTGTGTCCGTGATACGAGCGCGACACGCCGATCGATTCCCATCGGCCGCTCGCCATCTTGGCGGCTTTGAGCGCGACCTCTGTCGCCTCGCTGCCGGTGTTGAGAAAGACCACCTTCGACAGTTCGTCGGGGAGCAATTCGACCAGCTCCTCACCGAGCCGGATCACCTCCTCGCTCAGCAGGTAGCTGTTGATGTGGATCGAGCGCTCGAACGCGTCGACCATTGCGTTCCTGAGCTCGTCGGGGTTGTGGCCGAACGTGGCGCACAGCTGGCCAGAGGTGAAGTCGAGGTACGAGCGTCCGTCGCGGTCGGTCACGGTGGAGCCACGGGCGTGTTCGACGATCAGCGGGTCCACCCCGCCGCTGTGTTGCAGGAACAGATCCTCGGCGACGGCGAACAGCTCGCTCGACGACCGACCCGACGGTTCGAAGGGCATCGGAAAAGCGTAGAGCACGGAGGCCCGGGTGCCCCCTGACCTTTCGCGCGCCCTACACTCGGCGCCATGAGTCTCCTCGCTGTCGTCTGGCACTTCTGGATCGCTCCGGTGCTCACCATCGCCTGCATCCTCGCCGTTGTGGCCACCATCGTCGGATACCTGGGTCAGGTCACCTACAAGCGGTATCCGCGGGACTGACGTGAGCGACCGCCGGGAGCGGGGCCGCCCGGCCCGGCGCGGTAGCGCCAAGAGGGTCGAGGAGTGAGCGACGCGGTCGACTGGGAGGTCGCCCGGACGGTTGCGAGCAAGGTCGCGGGGCGCGAGCCGTACCAGGCCTCCCGCTATCGCGACGGCCTGGAGGAGGACTTCGACCGATACACCGCCCAGGCCGAGGACCTGGTGGCGGAGTGCACCGGCCTGCGATCTCTGGCCGGGTCGGCACGGGGCCGCGTCACCAACCGTGAGGGTTGGGTCGACGCGAACCTGGCGTCGTTCCAGCGGCTTCTGCGGCCGATCACCGACAAGCTCGCCGAGAAGATGGAGGGCAAGTCGAGCCAGCTCGGCCCGAAGTTCGCGGGAGCGGAGTTGGGCGCCATGCTCGGCTGGATGTCGACTCGGGTGCTCGGCCAGTACGACCTTCTGGTGATCGAGGACGAGAACCCCGACGAACAGGACATCGTCTACTACGTGGCCCCCAACGTCCTGGCCCTGGAGAAGCGCTACGCCTTCCCACCCCAGGAGTTCCGGCTGTGGCTGGCACTGCACGAGGTCACCCACCGGGCCCAGTTCACCGGAGTGCCCTGGATGCGAGAGCACTTCCTCGGGCTGGTGGAGTCCACCATGGACAGTGTGGACCCCGATCCGAAGCGGTTCCTGGCCGCGGCGCAACGCCTGCTCGAGGCGCGGCGGCGAGGTGAGGATCCGATGGAACAGGGCGGGATCATGGCCCTGTTCGCCACCGAGGAGCAGCTGGCCGTCATCAACGAGGTGGCGGGTCTGATGAGCCTGCTCGAGGGCCACGGCGACATCACGATGGACCGCGCCGGTCGTGGGCTGGTCCCGTCGGCAGAGCGGTTCGCCCGGGTGCTTCGCCACCGCCGTCAGAACGCGAGCGGGTTCACCAAGGTCTTCCAGCGGCTCGCCGGCCTCGAAGCGAAGATGAAGCAGTACGCGGAGGGTGAGTCGTTCATTCATGCCGTCGAGGCCCACGGTGGTGCGGACCTGCTCGATCGGGCGTGGGCCGAGCCTGCCAACGTCCCGTCGATCGCGGAGATCCGCGACCCGGACCTGTGGGTCGCTCGGGTGGGCGCACCGGAGCCGGTGGTCTGAGCGATCCGGTGATCGATCACACCGACCTGCTCGCTCGGTGTTCCTTCCCGCAGTCCGACGACCCTCTCGCACTCGGGGTCAGCGGTGGGGCCGACAGTATGGCGATGGCGGTGCTCGCCGACGCGGCCGGTCACCGATGCGTGCTCTGGCACGTCGACCATGGCCTCCGGCCCTCTTCGGCCGAAGATGCCCGTGTGGTGAAGGACCTGGCGGAGCGACTCGGCGCCGGATTCGAACTGCGCCGGTTGGAGATCGAAGCCGGGCCCGACCTCGAGGCTCGGGCCCGAGCGGCTCGCTACGACGCACTCCCGGCCGACGTCTGCGTCGCACACACGGCCGATGATCGCGCCGAGACGGTCCTGTTCAACCTGGCGCGGGGGTCCGGTCTGGCCGGGGTTGCGGCCCGTTTCGAGCGGGTGCATCGCCCCTTGCTCGATCTCCGGCGGAGCGAAACCCGCGCCGTGTGCGATGCCGCCGGGCTGACCCCCTGCCGGGATGCGCACAACGACGATCCCCGGTTCACCCGGGT
>CAYFLT010000019.1:53653-57609 GCA_964344055.1 uncultured Candidatus Nemicrothrix sp. | reverse complement strand
AGGGCTCGCCGCGCTCACGGCATGGGCTCTCGCGCGGTTCAACTCGTTGCGAGGTGAGATCGAGTTGCCGGCCATCACCGACCCCGGCTTCGAGACCGCCCTCATCGAAGCCCAGCAGGGCCTCACAGCCGATGCGATCGGCGAGACCTTCCTGGCCACCGCCCTGTTCGCCGCCGTCGGGCTGATCGTCTCGTTCGGCCTTCGCCCCAATCCCGCTTCTGCGGCCTCCGAAGGAGAGGAGCTCACCATGTCTGCTCAATCCCCCGGGCCCGACCAGCCTGTCGCCCCCGCCGCTGCCGCCGCAGTCCCCGCCGTCGTTGGACCGTCGCGGCTCTTCGGTGCCGTCGCCGGACTGGCCGTTGCGTTGGTGGTCGTCGTCGTGGCCGCGGTCGTCTGGATCAACCGCCTGTCCGGCGATCTGGACGACACTCGTGCCGAGCTCGCGGCCACCCGGACCGATCTCGAGCGGGTGGAGGCCGGCTCGGCCCTGTTCGCAGCCCAGGTTCAGGGTTTCCAGACCCAGCTCGTCGAGATCCAGCCGACGGTGGAGGAGGGCCTCGACTCCGCGATCAGCGGGCTCGACACGTTCGCCGAGTCGACCCTCGAGTTCACGGTGTCGGTCGACGAGACGATCACGGTCGGGACCGACGTCGTGATCGATCGGGTGGTGGACGTGCCGATAAACACGTCGATCCCGATCAACGAGACCATCGACACGACCATCGAGGTCGGGACGCCGCTGGGGTTCTCGGTGCCTGTCGACGTCACCGTGCCGGTGGATCTCGACGTTCCGATCGACCTCGAGGTACAGGTGCCGATCAACGAGACGGTGCCGGTGGAGGCCCAGGTCCCGATCCAGGTGGACGTCCCGATCACGGTCGAAGTCTCCGAGACGGAGCTCGCCGGCCTCGCCGAATCCCTCGCCGCCGGCCTCCGTTCCCTCCAGTCGATCCTCGCCGACCTGGGCACCACCTCCGGGTAGGTCAAACGGGGGGACAGGCACCCGTTTGACCTCGACTCCTCTGCGCCGGGGATGCGTCTACCCTCGCGCCGTGCAGATCACCGAGGTCAGGGTCTACGGAAAGCGCCTCCCCATGGTGGGTGGCTACACGATGTCGAGTGCACGGGTCGGCGACCCCGACTCGACGATCGTCGAGCTCGTCTCCGATTCGGGAGAGTCCGGATGGGGTGAGGTCTGTCCGACCGGACCCTTGCCGCAGCTGGAGCACGCGGCGAGTATCCGCGCCGACCTGACCGTCGCCGCGCCCTCCGTCATCGGGCTCGACCCGTGCCAACATGGAGTGGTCTGGGCCGCGATGAACGGTGCGATGGACGGCGGAACCGGGGGCAAGTCCGCCATCGACATCGCCTGCTGGGACCTGACCGGGAAGGCGACCGGGATGCGCGTCTGCGACCTCCTCGGTGGTCCGCAGACCGACCCCGTGCCGACCTACCACGTCATCGGCATCGGCGACCCCGAGGAGTCAGCGTCCACCGCCGTCCGGCTCCAGGACGAGGGCCACACGAAGCTCCAGTTGAAAGCCGGCGGCCGTCGACTCGAGGCCGACGTCGCCGCGGCGCACGCCGTCTCCGCAGTCGTGCGCCCCGGCACCGACCTGTTCGTCGACACCAACCGTGGGTGGAGCGTCGACCAAGCCGTCCGGTTCTCATCCGCCTGTGCCGAGTTGAACCTCGCGATGGAACAGCCCTGTCGTACCTACGCCGAGTGCGAGGCGGCCAAGCCGCTCTTGCGACACCCCCTTTTGCTCGATGAGAACGCCACGGACCTCGCCACCATCAGCCGGGCGATCTCGTCCGGCCTGGCCAACGGGTTCGGCATGAAGCTCACCCGGATCGGCGGGATCACGGGCATGCGAGCCATCCGGGATCTCTGCATGGCCACCCGCACGCCGACCTCGTTCGACGACTCCTGGGGCGGCGACATCATCGCGGCGGCATGCGTCCACATCGGATCGACGATGCCGTCGGAGTTGAGCCGCGGCGCCTGGATCAGCGCGCCCTACCAGGACGGCCACTACGACGAACTGAACGGGCCGCGGATCGTGGACGGACGGATCGCCGTCCCTCCCGGGCCGGGCCTCGGGATCGACGTCCCCGACGGCCACTTCGGCGAACCGATCGCCGTCTATCGGTGAGGTCAAACGGGGGGACAGGCACCCGTTTGACCTCTGTTCCCCCTACGCCGTGAACGTTCGAAGCCGCTGTCGCGCCGCTTCGACGAGTCCGGCGAACCCGGCGTCGGTTTCGAGCAGGTCACGAGCGGTGTGAGCGGCGGAGCGGAGGCCTCCAGCGGAGCCGTAGCCGTACCGGTCCGCGAGATCCCCGGCCGTACGGTCGACGAGTTCGTGGCACAGCAGTACGCAAGCGAGACGAAGCTCGTTTCTGACGCCTCGACCGCCGCTCGACAGTGCCGCCCGTTCGCTCTTCGAATCAACTCCGAGTGCGGCCTCGACCTCCCTGGGAGTGAGGAACCGGACGGATCGGTCACGCAACGGATCGACGTCGGGCACCGGGTCGTGCACGTCTCCGGACTCGACGAAAGTGCGGTAGTCATCTCGTCCGCCGAAGGCCGACAGGACATGGGAGGTCTCCAGCCAGTCCGGCGGGTTGACCAGACCGAGGTACGCCAGGTGACTGGTCCAGCGGAAGTCGGCCAGCGACGCCGGAGCCTCCAGCTTCTCGATCGGGTTGCGGTGGACGTACCGGATCTTCCACGCCAGCTCGGCGTCGTTCTCGATCGGTACGGACAGGTATCGGCCTCGCCAGAGTGGTCCGTCGAAGGAGTAGCGCTTGTTGAAGCGGGCGGCGTACTGGCCGCTCAGAGCCTTCATCACCCCGGCGACCTCGTCGAGCTCTCCCTCGAGGACGAGATGGAAGTGGTTGGGCATCTCGGCGTAGGCATGGCACTCGACCCGATGCCTGTCGAGGGCGTCGCCGAAGATGGCCAGGAACGTGTGATGGTCGGCGTCGTCGCCAAAGCAGCGGAGGCCGCGAGCGGCTCGGTTTACGACGTGGTACCAGCCGGTGGGGGACTCGAGTCGTGGTGTTCGTGGCATGGACCGCACGCTATTGATGGCGTGTGACAGTCAAGGTCAAACGGGTGCCTGTCCCCCCGCGTTTGACCCGAGGAAGTCGACGACCTGGTCGACCGATGCCCGGGCCTCCGGGAGTTCTCGGTAGAACTCGAACACGTGCCAGAGGCCCTCCCAGACCCGGAGGTCGACATCCACACCGTCGGCCCGCATCGCCGCCGCGATCCGAAGGCAGTCCGAGAGCAGCAGATCGCGTGTGCCGGTGGTGATGATCGTCGGCGGGAAACCGGTGAAGTCGGCGAACACCGGTGACAACAGCGGATCGGTCGGGTCGGCGTCGCCGACGTAGCGACCGATCAGTTCGGGGATCCGTGCGAGGGTCATGTCGAGCGTCGGGTCCCGGTCCATGCCGTGGCTGTCGCCGCTGAACGTCACATCGCCGGCGGGGGAGAGCACGCCGGCCGCGAGCGGCATCGGAAGGTCTTCCTCCCGGCTCCGCTGCAGTAGGGCGAGCGACAGGTTCCCGCCCGCCGATTCGCCGGCGACGAGCAGCCGCCCCGGGTTCTCCGCGGAGAGCGCCCGGTAGACCTCCAGCACCGTCTCGAGCGCGGCCGGGAACGGGTGTTCCGGTGCGAGCGGATACCGGGGCGCGATCACCCGCGCGCCGAGGCCGCAGGCGAGCGGCGCGATCACGACGAGATCCTCCTCCGGCGAACCGACCGCGAACGCGCCGCCGAAGAGGTAGAGCACCGTCAGCGGCGAAGACGGGCCGCCTTCGGGTATCACCTCGAGACACGTCACCCCGGCGACTTCGACGTCGGCCTCCAGGATCGAGAACTCTCTGCGCACGGCGGTGATCGCTGGTTCGTACCCCGCGCGGGTCTCGGCCCGAACCGACTCGGC
>CAYFLT010000019.1:51227-53643 GCA_964344055.1 uncultured Candidatus Nemicrothrix sp. | reverse complement strand
GGCCGGGGTTGTGGAGGGTTGTCTGCGAGCCACTGACGAGCCTCGGAGCTCATTCCTGTGCGGAAGTCGGAGGGGGAGTGCATGGCGAAACCATTACCATTCCCGGCTGTGCGGCCGCAGAAACTCGTCACCCTCGATGTGGAAGGGGTCCTGATCCCCGAGGTCTGGATCAACCTCGCGCTCCGCACCGGGATCGACGCGCTCAAGGTCACGACGCGCGACGAACCGAACTACGACCGCTTGATGCAGAAGCGGCTGCGGATTCTCGACGAACACGCCGTCAACATGAGCGACCTGCGCGCCGTGCTGGCCGAAATGGGGCCGCTCGACGGCGCGTTGGAGTTCCTCGACGCGCTTCGGGCCGACTATCAGGTGGTGCTCTTGAGCGACACCTTCTCCCAGTTCGCCGAGCCGCTGATGGGACAGCTCAACCAGCCGACGATCCTCTGTCATCAACTGAAGGTGGTCGAGGATCACATCGTCGACTACATCCTCCGGATCGACGACCACAAGCGCCGGTCGGTCGAGGCCTTCCGGTCGCTCAACTTCCACGTGCTTTCCGCGGGTGACTCCTACAACGACCTGTCGATGTTGCGGGCGGCCAACGCCGGCGCGCTCTTCCATGCGCCCGACAACGTCATCGCCGAAAACCCGGACCTTCCATCGTTCACCGACTACGACGAGCTGAGAGCCTGGATCGACAGCGCCGACGCAGACTCCAGCGGGACCTGATTCAGTAGTCGGAGGTCAAACGGGTGCCTGTCCCCCCGTTTGACCCAGTAGTCGGAGGTCAAACGGGTGCCTGTCCCCCCGTTTGACCTCAGCCGTCGAGGACGGGGACCTGGGCCATGGCGGCGCTGATGGCGTCGTCGGAGAGGTCGTAGTCGACCATCTCGCCGGACAGGAAGTGTTCGTAGGCGCTGAGGTCGAGATGTCCGTGACCGCACAGGGCGGTGAGGATCACCTTCTCCTCGCCGGACTCCTTGCACCGCATCGCCTCGCGGATGGCCGCGGCGATCGCGTGGGTCGGCTCGGGAGCCGGCACGATCCCCTCCGTGCGGGCGAACTGGAGCGCGCCGGTGAAGCACTCGGTCTGGCCGATCGCCTCCGCCTCGACCAGCCCGGTCTCGTACAGGTGCGACACCAGCGGCGACATGCCGTGGTACCGGAGTCCGCCGGCGTGGATCGGATCCGGGATGAACTGATGTCCGAGCGTGTGCATCTTCACCAGTGGCGTCATGCCCGCGGTGTCGCCGAAGTCGTAACGGTACTCGCCCTTGCTGAGCGACGGACACGCCGCCGGCTCCACACAGCGGATCGTGGGGTTCATGTTCCCGGCGAGCTTCTCCCGCAGGAACGGGAAACTCAGACCGCCGAAGTTCGAACCGCCACCGGTGCAGCCGACCAGCAGGTCAGGCGTCTCGCCTACCTTGGCCAGCTGGAGCAACGCCTCCTCGCCGATGATCGTCTGGTGCAACAGGACGTGGTTGAGGACCGAGCCGAGCGCATAGCGGGTATTCGGGTCGGCAACTGCCATCGAGACCGCCTCGGAGATGGCGATGCCGAGGCTGCCGTTGTGGTCCGGGTTCTCGGCGAGGAGGGCCCGCCCGTACTCGGTGACGTCGCTCGGTGACGGGTGCACCGTGGCGCCCCAGATCTCCATCATCGTCTTGCGGTAGGGCTTCGCCCGATACGACGCCGCCACCTGCCACACCTCGCACTCGATGCCGTACTGGGCGGTGGCGAAGGCGAGTGACGATCCCCACTGGCCGGCCCCGGTCTCGGTGAGCTTCGTGATGCCTTCCTGGTGGTTGTAGAAGGCCTGCGGGACCGACGTGTTCGGCTTGTGCGACCCGGCTGGGCTCACCCCCTCGTACTTGTAGAAGATCTTCGCCGGCGTATCGAGAATCTGCTCGAGGCGACGGGCGCGGAAGAGTGGACTGGGCCGCCACAGCTTGTAGACGTCGAGCACGCCACCGGGGATGTAGCTGTAGGACTCCCCACTGACCTCCTGAATGATCAGCGCCCTCGGGAAGAGCGGTGCCGGGATGCGGCGGCGGAGGGGGAGGGGTCGGCAGGTCCGGGATGACGTTGTACCACTGGGTGGGCATCTCGGATTCTTCGAGCAGCACCTTGCTGTAGTCGGCAGCCATGTCTTCCCCTCGGGTCGGTGTGAGGGGGCCGACTCTAGATCACGGGGTCAGTCTCCGACAAGGCTGAAGAAGTGCTCGTCGTAGGCGCCTTCGGGATCGGCCCGGACCTTCTCGTCGAGCTCGACGGCGTCGTCGCCGACCAGGATGCGCCAGCGCCCGTTGCGCACCCCGTCCAGGATCACCGCCGCCGCCTCGGCGGCCGACATCGGTGCTGCCTGCTCGAAGAGGTCCGCCGCCAGCATCAGTAGCTCGGCCTCCTCGGC
>CAYFLT010000019.1:44233-51196 GCA_964344055.1 uncultured Candidatus Nemicrothrix sp. | reverse complement strand
GACGTACTGATGTGGCCCGGCATCACCACCGCCACCTTCACGTGCGGCGCATTCAGGCGCATGTCCTCGATGAGCGCCTCGGTGAAACCCTTCACGGCGAACTTGGCAGCCGAGTACGCGGTGTGGGGGCGGTCCGGGCCGATGCTCGCATAGAACCCGTTGACGCTGCTGGTGTTGACGATCATCGCCTCCGGGGCGGCCATCACCATCGGGAGGAAGACCCGACAACCCAGGTAGACACCTCCCCAGGTGACCTCGAAGGTGCGATCCCACGACTCCCTGGTGGCGGTCACCATGCTGCCACCGCCGGCGATCCCTGCGTTGTTGAAGAGCAGGTGGACATGATCGGTGCCGAAGGACTCGCGGACGATGTCGCGAAACGCCTCGAGCTCGGCCTCGCTCGACACGTCGGCTCGGAAGGTGAGGATCTCGGCGTCCGGACGGTCCTCCCTCACGAGCGCGGCGGTCTGCTCGAGCCCGTCGGGTGACAGGTCGCACGTCGCGACCCGAGCGCCTTCGGCCGCGAGTTGGCGGACGATCTCGCGACCCATGCCTGACCCACCCCCGGTCACGACCGCGATCTTCTGGCTGAAGTCCTTCACTCTGCTGCGCTCCTCGGCACTCTGCTGCGCTCCTCGGCTCAGGCCCAGTTCACCCGGACGGGCAGGTGCTTGTAGCCGTGCACGAAGCTGGCGGACACGTGGCTGCGGTCACCGGCGGGTTCGATCGAATCGATGCGATCGACCATCTGTTCGAGCAGGGCGGTGATGCTCGCCTTCGCGAGATGGGCGCCGAGGCAGTAGTGCTCGGCCCAGCCGAAGCCGAGGTGGCGGTTCGGGTTGCGGCCCACGTCGAAGCGGTCGGGGTCGTCGAAGACCTCTTCGTCTCGATTGGCCGCCCCGTAGAACATGCAGACGCGGTCGCCGGCCTGAATGGTGGTGTCGTCGAGCTGGTAGTCGCTCAGCGCGGTGCGCTTCATGTAGTTCACCGGGGCCGACCAGCGGACGACCTCCTCGACCGCGGTCTTCATCAGCGAACGATCGGCCTTCAGCCTGGCGTATTCCTCGGGGAAGTCGAGGAACGCTCCCATCGCCCCGGACAGGGAGTGGCGGGTGGTGTCGTGACCGGCGTTGAAGACGATGAGGTAGTAGCCGAGAGTCTCGACCAACCCCATCGGCTCACCGTTCTCGAGCTCGGCGTTGGCCAGGAGGGAGGCGAGATCGTCTCGGGGGTTGGCTCGTCGGTCCTCGATGATCCCGTTGAACATGTTGTAGAACTCGAAGCCCAGCTCGTCGGCGGCCTTCTGGCGATCCTCCCCGGGGCGGCCGACCTCGGGGTCGTCGAAGGCGAAGAGCTGGGACGTGAGATCGAGCAGGTGGTCCTCGTCCTCGGGCGGTACTCCGAGGATCGTGCACAGGACTCGCAACGGATGACGCTGGGCGACCTCGGTGACGAAGTCGACCGGTTCGTCGCCGCGCTCGGCGAGGGTGTCGATCACCAGCTTGGCGGTGTCGTTCACGATCTGGTCGAGCCGGGTGATTCCCCGTGGGGTGAAGAAGCCGCTCGCCACCTTGCGAAAGGTCCGGTGGTCGGGCGGGTCCATCTGGATGATCACCCGCATCGAGTTGAAGGGATTGTCCTCCCGATCCATGTTCTCGAGCTGATCCCGGCGAAACAGGATGATGTTCCCCTTCTCGTTCGAGAACACATCTGGTCGGGCCGAGATCTCGGTGATGTGGCGGTGCCGCGTGATCGCCCAGAAGTGCTCGACGTTGTTCGCGTCGGTCCAGTGCACCGGATCGTTGGCCCGCAGCCAGCGCCACTCGTCGAACGGGAAGCTCTTGTCGCCGTACTCGGCGTTGAGCACGATTCGGTCGTCGAGATTCGGAGGCGCCGTCGTCATGGCCCGGGACCTTACGACGTATGCGGGGCGGGGAAAAAGCCTCCAGATGCCATTCCAACCAAGGTTGGACTTGGTCTAAGGTCCGGGACCTACCCGCTCACCAACAACAGGGGACCTTCTCAGATGGCAACATCGCAGCCCGCGATCCTCGGGGATCTTCAGAAGTACCAGTGGTACGTCCACATGAGCCGCGACGAAGGCGCCGATCTCGGCGTCATCAAGCAGGCGCTCAAGGACGCCCAGGCCGATGCCGCTGCCCAGGGCGTCAACTTCTGCATCCTCCTCGGCCCGTCTCTGGCCGCCGACCTCGGTATCGAGACCGACGGCGACTTCCAGGACTACCCCGGCTACGAATCACCCGACGGCAAGGTCGCCAAGGGCACCCAGGAGGAGCTGCTGCTGTGGCTCCATCACGCCGACAAGGACCTCATCTGGGAGGTGCAGCACACCGCTCGCCGGGCCCTCGCCGGTCACATGTCGGTCGCCCGCGAGACCCCGTGCTTCATCTACAAGAACAGCCTCGACCTCACCGGTCACATCGACGGCACCGGCAACCCCGAGCCCGAGGACCAGCAGGACCGCGGCATCATCGACGATGGTCAGGCCGGCGAAGGCGGCTCGTACTGCATCGCCCAGCGCTGGGTCCACGACATGGACTACTGGGCCTCGCTGAGCCTCGAGGAAGAGGAGAACACCTTCGGTCGTACGAAGGCCGACTCCACCAAGCTCGAGACCCAGGTGCCCCGCTCCCACCTCTCCCACGTGGAGCTGCGTGAAGGTGCCACCGCGGACGAGTCCACGCCGAAGCGAGGCGAGATGGTCCGTCGCTCCACCCCCTACGCCTTCCACGACGGCACGGTCGGCCTCTACTTCATGGGCTTCTGCAAGACCCAGGCGCCGCTGCGTGAGCGCATGGAGGCGATGTACGGCATGAACGGCCAGGAAACGGACGCGATCATCGACTACTCGACCCCGGCATCGGGCTCGTTCTACTTCGCCCCGTCGGTGGAGGCCCTCGCCGCCGCCCTCGGCTGAATGTTTTCTGGACGTCAGCGCGCGCCCAGCGCGCGCTGACGTCCAGAGATTCTCGAGAGATGGGTGACTCACCGCGGGTTCAGGGGTTGGTGCCGACATTCACCGACCGGCACGACGACGATCCGGAGATCCCCTACTTCGCGGTTCGCAGCCAGCGCAACGCGGATGGCACCGAATCCCACGTCTGGGAAAAGTGGGTGGCCTTCTCGGTCGAGCCGCTCTACCTCGCTCTGTTCGCGCGCTGGGATCCGGGGATGATCGTCCGTCACCACGGTCACTACAGCCCGCACACGATCACGGTGCTGGCCGGCTCCTTCACCTGTGGGGATCGCGAACTCGGCCCGGGCGGGCACATCGAGTTGCCGCTCGGCGCCTCGTTCGGTCCGTTCGAGGCCGGTGAGGAGGGCGTCGAGCTCTACGAGGTCATGATGGGCGACCCGAGGTCTTGGAGCGACGACGAAGCCTCGATGCGAGCCCTTCTGGCGGCGCGCGGCGTCGAGCAGCTACCCGATCCGCCGATCGAACTCCCGGCCGGACTCGAGGATCTGCGGGCGGTGTTCACCAAGGGTGCTCAGTAGGGCCGGCAGCCCTGGAGAGACTCGTTGGTCAGTGACCCTCGCCGGCCTTCTCCAGGCGGAACTCGTGCAGACCGTTGCCCACGACTGCGCCGAAGAGCGGGCACGTCCAGAACCCGACCATCGCTCCGACGCCGATCGCGGCACCCCAGCCGTACTCGGGTCCGAACGCGACGAGAGGGTTCGGGTCGGGCTCGTGAATCGTGGCCTCCTGGGCGCGCCGGTCTGGTTGGCCCCAGCGTGAAGGCGGCCCGGAGGGTGTGGTTAGGGCCCTTGGTCCCCAACGCCGCTAGTTTCCGGGCATGCCCGGAGCGCTCGGCGTCGGTTGCCCGATGTGGGCGAATCGCGACTGGGTCGGGCCCTATCTGCCCACCGGCACGGCTTCGGGCTCGGAGCTCGAGGCCTACGCACGCCTCTGCAACGCGGTCGAGGGGAACACCACGTTCTACGCCTTGCCGACCCCTGACACGGTGCGCCGCTGGCATGCCATGACCCCGCCGGGGTTCCGTTTCGTGCTGAAGCTTCCTCGGACCATCACCCACGACCGCCGGTTACGCGACTCCGGTGAGCTCCTCACCGAATTCGCGGCCCGGTTCGATCCGCTCGGCGACCGCCTCGGACCCTGTTCGATCCAGCTTCCGGCCGGCTTCGGCCCGAACGATCTGGATGTGTTGACCGAGTTCCTGCGGACCCTTCCGACCGGATTCCGCTGGGCAGTCGAGGTGCGCCACCCCGAGTTCCATGCCGGGGGCTCGCACGAGCGGGTCCTCAACGACTCACTCCACGACCTCGGGGTGAACCGCGTGATGTTCGACAGCCGAGCGATGTTCGACGGCCCGAAGGAGACCGCGGAGGAGATCGACGCCTTCGGCAACAAGCCCCGACTTCCGGTGCGGGCGGTGGCCACCGCCGATGAACCGGTGGTCCGTTTCATCGGACAGACCCGAGCGGACGCGAACCCCCCTTACTGGGCGCCATGGGTCGACCGCGTCGCGCGCTGGATCGCCGACGGGCGGCGTCCGATCGTGTTCCTCCACACGCCCGACAACGTCGGGGCACCCGAACTGTGCCGACGCTTCCACGCCGACGTGCGGGCCCGGGAGCCGTCGCTGCCGCCGTTCCCTCCGTTCCCCAGCCGCGCGGTGCAGGCCGACCTCGACTTCGGGCCGGCGGCGGTCACCGACTAGCCCGTCGTGGTGTGATCGAATCAAGACGATCATGACTCACCTCCGACGCACCATCACGATCCTCCTGCTCGGGGCAATCACCTCTGTCTTCGCCGCTGCACCGGCCGCGGCTCACGGGGTCGGCGGGCGTACCGACCTCCCGCTTCCGGCCTGGCAGCTCGCGTGGGCCGCGGGATTCGCGGTGGCGAGCTCGTTCGTGGCGCTGGGCGCATTCTGGTCGCGTCCGAAGCTCGAGGCCGCAGCGGTCCGAGGTCGGGTCGTTCTGGACCTCGTCAGCTCTCCGGCCCGGGTCCTCACCATCGCGCTGAAGCTGGTCGGCCTCTTCCTCTTCGGCGTCGTCATGTACGCGGCATGGGCGGGAAACACCAACCCGGTCGCCAACGTCAGTGGCGATGCCCTGTTCATCTGGTTCTGGGTCGGGCTCCAGGTGGTCTCGTTCGTGCTCGGTGACCTGTGGCGAGCATTCAATCCCTATGTCACCCTCGCAGATGGTGCCGCCTGGCTACGAGCCCGAATGGCCGACACGGAGATGTCGGCTCCCGATGCCGGGTCGGCGAGCCTCTGGCCTGCCACCGCGGCGATCTTCGGCTTCGTCTGGTACGAGCTCGCCTACCACTCGTCCGCCAGCCCGCGATCGATCGGGGTGTTCCTCACCGTCTACAGCGCTGCGATCCTCGGAGGGGCAGCCCGCAACGGGCGGGGCTGGGTGCGGTCGGCAGACGGATTCGCCGTCCTCTTCGAGAAGCTCGCCGCGGTTGCTCCGTTCCATCGGGACGACGCGGGAAAGCTCCGGATGCGCGCGCCGCTGTCAGGGCTCACCGCAGTCCCCGACATCGCCGGCACGGTGCCGTTCATCCTGGTGGTGCTCGGCTCGACCACCTTCGACGGCTTCACCCGCAGCTCGATCTGGCAGGACATCGCGGGCACCCGAACGGGCTGGTCCCTCACCGCCGTGAGCACCCTCGGGCTCATCGTGCTCATCGGCCTCGTGGCGCTCGCTTACTCGTTCGCGGTGAGTGCGATGGCCGGGATCACCGGAGAGGAGCCGGCGGCACTGAGCAATGTGTTCGGCCCCACCCTGATCCCCATCGCGGCCGCCTACTCCATCGCCCACTACTTCAGCCTGCTGGTGCTCGAAGGGCAGCGGATGTTCATCCACATCAGCGACCCGTTCGGCAAGGGCTGGGATCTGTTCGGCACCAAGGATTACGCGATCGACTGGACGGTGGTGTCCACCGATCTGATCGCGTGGGTCCAGACCGGCGCGATCGCGGCGGGTCACGTGCTGGCCGTCGCCGCGGCCCATGATCTCGCCATCTCCCGCTACGAGCCCCGGACCGCGGTGAAGTCCCAGTACCCGATGCTGATGGTGATGATCGGCTACACGGTGGTCGGCCTGCTGCTCCTGCTCGGGGCCTGAGCGTCGTCAGCTCGCGGACACGCCGAGGCGATCTGCGAGGAAGTCGAGGGTTCGGGCGAGGGCGATCTGGGTCGGGTGGTCCGGGCGATCGTCGGGCGCCAGGTGCTCGGTGAGGACGCTGTGCGCTGCCTTCGGGATGGGAGGATCCTGGGTCGGGTCGGGACTGGTGATCTCTTCGGAGAAGAAGTTGTCGCCCAGCGTGGCGCGGAGGGTGTCGAAGCGCTCGCTCGGCACCACCGGGTCGGCGGTGAAGCGGAGCCCGAGGACGGGACAGCCGGCCTCGGCTCGCTCGGCGACCGCGGCGAGTTGCTCCTCGTCGAGTCCGACCGATGCCTTCCGGCCCCGACCGAGCGGGAGCGGCTGAGACGGCTGGCTCAGCACCGGCGCGATCACCGCGTCGTCGAGCATCATCGCCAGGCCGAATCCGCCGGTGAAGCACATCCCGACGAAGCCGATCCCCGCGCCTCCCTGCGCCTCGTGGAGGCTGCGAGCGAGCGCCCGTAGCCACGCGGTGGCCGGGGCTGAATCGCGTAGTGCGAATGCGTGGAACTCTCGACTGATACATGACCGGACCAGGACCCGCAGCGCTCGTCCCGTCGTGCTGTCCGCGCCGGGCGTGCCGAACATCGAAGGGATCGCCACCGACATCCCGCGCGCCACGAGCCGGTCGGCGAACTCGACCACACGTGGCGTCACACCGGGAATCTCGGGTGCCACCAGGACCGCCGGGCCGGTCCCGCGATGGAAGACGTCGTGGGTGATCCCGCCGTCGGTGAAGGGCTCGCTGCGGTAGTCGTCGAGAGGCACGGCCCCATCCTGACAGGTCCGTCACCCATCGACTGC
>CAYFLT010000019.1:27698-44223 GCA_964344055.1 uncultured Candidatus Nemicrothrix sp. | reverse complement strand
TTACGATCCTGTCGCTGTGTCCCCCTCGTCCGCTCCGTTCTCGATCTCTCGCCGGTCACGCCGCGTCACCACCGCGCTCGCCACTGTGGTCGTCCTCGGCCTGGTCGTCGCGGGTGCAGAGGCCCAGGACGACGTCGACGACCTCCGAGAACAGCGCGAGGAGACCCGTCGGGACGCGGCCGAGGTGGCGGCCGAGATCGACGCCCTCAACGCCGAGGATCAGGATCTCGTCGAGGCGCTCGCGGCAATCGACGCGCACATCGCGCTCCAGGAGGAGAAGGTCGATTCGGCCAGGGTGGCCATCGAAGAAGCAGCGCGGGCTGCCCGAGCCGCCCGCCGCGAAGCCGAGGCACTGGGTGTGGAGATCGACGGGGTCCGGGCCCGACTGCGGGAACGGGCGGTCGAGGCCTACGTCGGCCCCCGAAGCGGCCAGTTCGAGGAGTTCGACAACGCCGACCTGATGGAGAGCGCACTGCGGCGCTCCTTCCTCGACGAGATCGTCGGCGACGAATACGAGCTGGTCGACCAGCTCCGCCCGAAGGTCGCCGCCCAGTCCGACGCCGCACGGCTGGCGGACGAGTTGGTCGCCGAGGTGGCCCGAGAAGAAGCCGAACTCGAGGCCCGCCTCGCCGAACTGGAGGTGGCACGCGAGGAGGCCGACCGGCTCCGGCTCGAGGTGCAGGATCGCATCTCCGAGTGGGAGGCCCTCGGCGATGAGCTGGCAGCCGCGGACGCGGCGATCGCGGAGGAGATCCGGCGCCTGGAAGCCGAGGCAGCCCGGCTCGCCGCGGAGGCGGAGGCGGAGGCGCGACGGATCGCAGAGGAAGAGGCGGCGCGCCGGGCGGCTGAGGAAGCCGCGGCCGCCGAAGCCGCGGAGGCCGCCGACGACGAGGCTGACCCGACCGAGGCCGCCGACGAGGAGGAAGCCGCCGCAGAGCCGACCACCGACGCCGAGGCGCCCGGTGACTTCACGATCACGCATCGTCCGGTGCCAGGGGTGATCACCAGTCCGTACGGTGAGCGTGTCCACCCCATCTTCGGTCGAGTGCGCACGCACTACGGGATCGATTTCGACGGCGACACCGGCGATCCCATCGTGGCCGCTGCAGGGGGCACGGTTCTCAGTGCCGGCTGGCGCACCGGCTACGGCAACACCGTGGTCATCAGCCATGGTTCGGGGTTCACCACGGTCTACGCCCATCAGACCGATGTGGCGGTGAGCGCCGGCGACGTGGTTGCCGGCGGTGAGTTGATCGGCTGGGTCGGCAGCACTGGTTGGTCCACCGGTCCGCACCTGCACTTCGAGGTCCGGGTAGAGGGTGTCGCAGTCGACCCTGATCCCTATCTGCCGTAAGCTCGACCACTATGCGTGAGGGTTCTGCACTCGGAGAGTGGTCTCCGCTTCCCGCGTGGCATCTCCCGATGGTGGCCCTCGTCGTCGCCCTCTGCCTCGTGCCGGTGGGACTCGGCGCGGCGTCGTTGATCCGCACCGCGTCGCATCCGGCGCCGGAGGTCGCGGTCGAGACCCGAGTGGCCGGGGCCGTGGTCGAACGGTCAGGAACGCTCGAACCGGCGCCGGTCGATGGCGTGGTCGTCATGCAGGTGTCGGTCACCACGTGTGGGCAGCGGTCGGTCGGCAGCGCGGTCCTCGTGGATGACGATCTCGTCCTCACCGCTGCCCATGTCGTCGGGGACGCTGCGCTGGTCCGAATCGATCACCGCGGCGCAGTCCTCACCGGAGAGGTGCTCGGGGTTTTCGCCGACGGTCGCGATCTGGCCCTCATCGAACTCGAGGCCTCCATGCTCGAACCACTGACACCGGGCCGGGTCCCTGCGACCGACGAGGCGATCACAGTTGCCGGCCATCCGGGCGGAGGCCCCGCCGCGGTGGTCGTCGGGCCCCGAGTTCCGGTGCCGGAGATCGCCGATGTCGTCGTGCCGGGTGAGCTCGTGGCGGTGGCCGCGTCCACCCCACCGGGTGTGTCCGGCGGGCCGGCCCTCGACGCCGACGGACGACTCTTCGGTGTGCTCGTGGCCACCGAGCTCGCCACCGACACCGGCATCATCACCACGATCGGCGATCCGGCCGACCTCGCCGGCGCCCCGCTGGTCGACGGCCGCTGCCCCACCGGGGCCTGAGTCGGACACGGAGCTAGCCTCGCAGGCGATGCCGGATCAGGAGTTCGTCGCGCTGGTGGTCGCCTCCGGTGCGGCGCCTCGTGAGGTGGCGTCCATCGAAGCCGACCTCGTCATCGCGGTGGACAGTGGTCTCGGTCCCCTGAGGGAGGCAGACCGAGCGGTCGACGTGGTAGTGGGCGACCTCGACTCCGCCGATCCGGACGACCTCGACGCGGCCCGGGCCGCGGGCGTTCGGATCGAGCAACATCCCGCGTCCAAGGACGAGTCCGACCTCGAGCTGGGTCTGGCCCTGGCCTTGGAGCGCGGTGCCACAACCATCCACGTGGTGGTCCAAGCCGGCGGCCGTCTCGACCACGCCACCGCAAACCTGGCGGTGCTCGCCTCGCCCCGATGGGCCGACGCGGAGGTCGAGGCCACCATCGGTGGTCAGCGGCTCTGGGTCGTACGGGGCTCGCGCGGGCTCCCACTCGATGTCGGTGACCACCTGGGCTTGGTGGCGATGGGCGGCGACGCCGTCGGCGTGGTGACCTCCGGACTCGCATATCCGCTCCATGACGAGCGGCTCAGTGCCTACACAGCCCGCGGGATCGCGAACGAGGTGGTGAGCACGCCGGTCGTGGTGAGCCTCCGGGCCGGGGTCGTGCTGGCGATCAGCGGACGAGGCTGATCAGATCGCCCAGGCCGACCAGCGGTCGTGGCGGCGCTCCAGGCCGAGCTCGACGCCGAAACAACCGGACAGGTTCTCGGCGGTGAGCACGTCGCCGAGTGGTCCCTGACGGTACTCCTCGCCGTTCCTCAACATGAGCACATGGGTGAATCCCGCAGGGATCTCCTCGACGTGGTGGGTGACGAGGACGATCGGTGCGACGTCGGGGTCGGCCGCAAGATCCGACAGCGACGCCAACAACTCTTCCCGGCCGGCGAGGTCGAGCGCGGCGGTGGGCTCGTCGAGCAGGATGACACCCGGGTCGATGGAGAGGGCACGGGCCAGGAGCACCCGCTGGCGCTCGCCGGACGAGCAGACCCCGAAGCGCCGGTCGGCGAGTCGGGCGATTCCCACCCGATCGAGCGCGGCGAGGGCCTGCGCATCATCGGTCTCGGAGTACTCGTGCCACCAGGGCTCGAGCGCGGCGTTGCGAGCCGTCTTCACCACATCGCGCACGACGAGATCCGAGCGGAGGAGATCCGCCATGGCGGCACTCGCGAAGCCGATCCGTTCGCGGAGGCGCCGGACGTCGGTGCGACCGAGTTTCTCACCCAACACCGACACCGATCCGGTGGACGGATGTAGCCACATCGACGCGATCCGGATCAGCGTGGTCTTGCCCGACCCGTTGAGGCCGAGCACCACCCACCGTTCCCCCGGCTGGACCTGCCAGTCGATTCCCCGGAGGATCTCGGCACCGTCCATGGTGCGGCCGACGTCTCGAAGCTCGAGTACGGCGGTGCTCACAGCGCCACCCGGAGCACGATGACGATCGCCGAGGCCGAGCACAGGGTGAGGATCGCGGCGCGGAGGCCCGCACCGTCGACGACGGACCGGGCCGGCCCCGAGGCGAGGAAGCCGAGTGCGCTCGCCGGCATCAGTGCCAGCCCGGTGAGAACCGCATCGGATCCCATCTTCCCCGCGAGCGCGAAGGTGGGAAGGGTGAGGATGGTGGAGATGGCCAGCGACATGCCGATCGTGGCCCGGACCACGGGTCCGCGCTCGTGCTGGAGGAGCAAGGCGAGGGGCGGTCCGCCGACGGACGCGGTGGCCGCGCCGAACCCGGAGCCGAGTCCTGCGACAGTGGTGGTCGCGGCAGTGGTCTTCACCGAGACGGCGCCGGTCGAGAGTACGACCCCGATGAGGATCACCCCGGCGACGACCAGCGACAGGGTGTCCTGATCGACGCTCACCAACACCAGCCCGCCGATCACCACCCCCGGGAACCGACCAGCCGAGGACCATCCCACGAGTCGCCAGTCGGTGGCCCCCAGCTCCCTCATCGACGTCAGCACGGCCAGTGCTGCCACCGCCAGGAACAGCGGCCCGGGGACGAGCGCAGGCTCGAGTAACAACAGGGGAGGGGCTGCGACCAGATTCGCGCCGAAGCCGACCGTGGCCTGGACGAAGGACCCCACTGCGATCACGAGGGCCGCGATCAGCAGGGTGGTGGGATCGCCGATCACACCGCACCGCCGTGGGCCACCCACGTGGCATACATGGCCGCGTACCGGCCCTCGAAGGACACGAGCTCGTCGTGGCTACCGAGCTCGACGATCCGGCCGTCGTGCACCACTGCGATCCGATCGGCCCGCCGGGCCGTCGCCAGTCGGTGGGCGATGATGACCGCGGTGCGCCCCTCGAGGACGACGTCGAGCGCCTTCTCCACCCTCGACTCGGAGTTGAGATCGAGGTTGCTGGTTGCCTCGTCGAGGATCAGGACCCTCGGACGGGCGACGAACGCGCGGGCGAGCGCGAGGAGCTGGCGCTCACCGGCGGAGAGTGACGCGCCCCGCTCGTGGACCGGTCCGTCGAGCCCACCCAGCCGATCCACCAGGTCGTCGATACCGACCGCGACGAGGGCCTCGTCGAGCTCCTCGTCGGTAGCATCGGGTCGTGCAAAGGCCACGTTGTCGCGCACCATTCCGGCGAATAGGAACGGCTCCTGGGGGACGACGCCGAGCTGGGACCTCAGCGACGTGAGGGTGACCTCACGAAGGTCGTGGCCGTCGATGGTGAGGGTGCCCGAGTCGGGATCGTGGAAGCGGGTCAGGAGCCGGGCGATGGTGGATTTGCCCGCCCCGGTCTCACCCACGAACGCCACGGTCTCACCCGGCTCGATCCGCAGACTCACCTCATGGAGCACCGGTCGATCCGGTTCGTAGGAGAAGGTGACGTCGTTCAGTTCGATTGCGCCCTCGATCGGCGGAAGATCAGCGGCATACGGTGCCTGCACGACCGCCGGCTCGGTGCCGAGGAGTTCGCGGAGCTTGATGATCGCCGCCCCGCCCTGCTGATACGAGTTGTACAGCTGGACGAGGGTCTGGACCGGCGCGAAGAACGAGGTCAGGAAGAGGAGGAAGGCCGCGAGTTCGCCGACGGTGATTCGTCCGCTGGCGGCCATCGCCCCGCCGATCCCGAGCAGCGTGGCCTGGGTGGCGATCCCGATCATCTCCGTGCCCGGCGCGTAGAGGGAGTTGGCCCGCGAGGTGTGGATGTTGGCATCGCGATGGCGGCCCACGACGGCCCGGTGGCGGTCGAGGTTGACCGCCCGGCGATTGTGGGCGGCGATCACGCGAATTCCGGCCAGCGACTCCTGTAGGTCGGCGAGGAGTTCGGCGATGCGGTTGCGGACTCGTAGGTAGCCGGCCGAGGAGACCTTCCGGAACCAAAGGGACGACACGAGGGTGGGTGGCAGGGCGACGGCGAGTGTGATCACGGCCAGCAGTGGGTCGTAGTAGAAGAGCGCGGCGGTGATCACCAGGAGCGTGAAGACCTGGACGAGGAGGTTGACGATTCCCTCCTGGAACAGGACGGCGAGGGCCTCGATGTCGGAGGTCATCCGGGTGAGCAGGACGCCGGCCTTCTCGTCGGTGTAGAAGGAGATGCCCTGCCGCTGCAGGTGGCCGAAGACCCGGATGCGGAGTGTCTCGTTCAGCCGCTCTCCGAGACGACCGGTGTAGGACACCCGAGCCCATCCGAGGACCGCCGCCACCGCGACTGCCCCGACGTAGACGAGGGCAGCCGCCACCAGCACACCACGGTTCCCGGCGCGCACCCCATCATCGATCCCGATCTGGGTGAGGATCGGGCCGAGCTGGAGGGCGACCGTCTCGACGAGCACGAGCGCGATGGCCCCGAGGAGGCGCCATCGGTGGGGCCACAGGAAGCGTCGGAGTGAGAAGGGCTGACGGTCCCAGACATCGTGGCGCCAGTCGACCTCGGGAACGTGGTGTTCGGGTTCGGTGTCGAGGACCCGTTCGACCTTCTTGCGCAGCTCGCCCGGAACGTCGGCCGCGGGAAGTCCGGCGGCCGCGTTCGCCTGGACCGATGAGGGCCCACCGCCCATGCCTCCGGGTCCACCTCCCATGGAGAACATCAGCCGTCCTCCCCGAGATGGTCGGCGGTGACATCGGCGAGGATCGCCGCGTAGCGCGGGTTGGTGGCCAGGAGCTCGTGATGGTCGCCGGTGGCCGCGATCTTGCCCTGGTCGATCAGTACCACCCGGTCGGCGAGCGCGATCGTGGAGAGACGGTGGGCGATGAGGATCGTGGTCCGGTCGGATCGACGCCGCTGCAGAGCGTCGTGAATCCGTTCCTCGACCGCGACGTCGATCGCGCTCGTGGCGTCATCGAGGATGAGGACCGCAGGGTCGGCCACCAGGGTGCGGGCGATCGCGAGGCGCTGACGCTGCCCACCCGACAGGGTGAGGCCTCGCTCACCGACCTCGGTCGAGGAGCCGGTGGGAAGGGCCGTGACGAACGCTTCGGCGGCGGCGTCCTCGATCGCCGCGGCTACGACGTCGTGGGGTGCATCGGGGCGCGCGAACGCAACGTTGTCGTGGACGCTGGCCGCGAACAGGAAGGGGTCGTCGGTCACCTGGGAGACCGTGTCGCGTAGGTCCGAAAGCGACAGGGTGCGGATGTCGTGTCCGTCGAGGCGGATTGAGCCACCGTCGACGTCGTAGAAGCGGGGCAGCAATCGGGCGATGGTGGATTTCCCGGACCCGGTTTCTCCCACGATCGCCACCGTCTCGCCGGGTTCGATCGTGAGATTCAGACCGTCGAGGACCTTCGCGCCGTCCCCGACCGGATACCCGAACGACACGGAGTCGAACTCCACCCGACCCACGGCATCGTCGATTCGAACCGGGTTCTCGGGTTCGCGGATCGTCGGTGTTTCGTCGAGTATGTCGAAGACGCGGAGCGCCGCAGCACCGGCCCGCTGCCACTGCAACAGGATGAAGCCGAGCATCCGGAACGGGGTGGCCAGCAAGACGACGTAGGTGCTGAACGCGACGAGATCACCGATCTCGATCGCCCCGTCGATTGCCTGACTGCCGCCGTAGAGGAGGACCAGCGCCAACCCGAGCCGCGGGAGCGACTCCATCGCGGGAGCGTGCCGAGCTCGGGTGTCGGCGACCGCAGTGCCGGCCCAACGCAAGCGTCGAGCCGCTCGAGCCAGTGACTGCACCTGGTTGCGCTCCTGGGCGAACGCCTTGACGACACGGATGCCCTGGATGTTCTCGTCCACGATGGTGGCCACGTCGGCCTGACGGGCGGTGACGACCCACGAGAGGGGAAAGATCCGATTCCGGAGCCGCATTCCCACCATGTAGACGAACGGCAGCGGCGAAAGGGCGAGGAGGGTGAGCGGGACGTGCACGGCGAGCATGACGACCAGCGCGATACCGAGCAGGACGATCTGCATCGCCACCAGCGGGCCGAATGCGAACAACAGCTGGATCGAACGGATGTCGGTGTTGGCGCGGCTGATGATCTGCCCTGACTGGGCCCTGTCCCAGAAGTCGAACGACAGCTCGGTGAGCCGCTCGTAGATGAGGTTCCGCAGATCGTTCTCGATGTGGTGGGCGGAGCGGAACAGGCCGAAGCGATAGAGGAACCCGAACACGAGGCGGAGGACCGCCAGTAGAGCGAGCGTGATCACGAACGGGGTCGGGGTGTCGCCTCGGTCGATGGCGTCGATGCCGCGTCCGACAGTGATCGGCACCGCGACCGTGGCGCTGATGCCGATCAGGCCGGCGGTGACCGCGCCGAGGAAGGTCCATTTCTGGACCCACACGACCGGCCACAGTCGGCCGATCCACCAGCGCGACCGGTCCGGATGGACCGACGCGTTCGGTCGTGAGTACTCGACGGCGGGGCGCGCCGGGAGGGAGTCGACCGAGGGGGATGCCGCAGGCATCCGTACACGGTAGGGGTAGATTCGCGGACACCGCAGATCCTCTGGAGGAGGACCGATCGACACCGCGCTCCGGCTTCTCGCCGCAATCGCCCTGGTTGTGGCCAACGCTGGCTTCGTCGCCGCAGAGTTCGCCCTCGTCGCCGTCGACCGTACGCGCGTGGAGGAGCGGGCCGGCCAGGGCAGTGGCGTCGCCCGCCAGGTCCAGCGCCTGCTGTCGCGCCTGTCGTACCACCTCTCCGGCGCCCAACTCGGCATCACGATCACATCCCTGCTGCTCGGATTCATCGCCGAACCGGCCATCGCAACCCTGATCGACCCGCTGCTGGAACGGGTCGTGTCGGACCCGCCGAGCGGCCTGTCGATCGGTGCAGCCTTGTTCATCGCGACCATCGTGCAGATGGTGCTGGGTGAGCTGGTCCCCAAGGCCATCGCCACCAGTCGTCCGCTCGAGACGTCGTTCGCGCTCGCTCGCCCGACTGCGGTCTACGGCGTGCTCGCCCGACCGGTGGTCGCCCTGCTCGACGGACTGGCTGCTCGGCTCACCCGACGCCTCGGTGTCGAGCCCACCGAGGAGCTCGAAGCCATCCCGGACCGCGAAGAGCTCGAGCACCTCATCCGGTCCTCCGGTGAGGAGGGCACCCTCGACGCCGGCGAGGTCGAGCTGCTCACCCGGTCGATCCGGCTCGCCGACAAGTCGGCCGACGATGCGATGATCCCGCGGGTCCGGGTCGTGGCGGTCGAGAACACCGCGACGGTCGACGCGTTGGTCGACGTCGCGGTCGACACCGGCCACTCCCGCTTCCCGGTGATCGGGGACGACCTCGACGACGTGGTCGGCTTCGTCCACGTGAAGGCGGTGCACGAAGTGCCGGTCGATCGGCGCTCGTCGACGAGTGTGTCCGAGCTGATGGCGCCCATCCTGGCGGTGCCCGAAGCTCGGGAACTCGACGAGCTCCTGCTCGACCTGCGCCAGGGTGGGTCCCAGCTCGCCGTGGTCATCGACGAGCACGGGGGGACGGCCGGGATCATCACGCTCGAGGACATCCTCGAGGAGATCGTCGGCGAGATCGACGACGAGTACGACGACGCGCCGGCCCAGCTGACCCGCGTGGAAGCCAAGGGCTCCACCGTCCTGCCCGCGTCGCTGCACCCGGACGAGGTCGAGTCCGCCACCGGGTTCGAGATGCCCGACGGGGAGTACGAGACGTTGGCGGGGCTGATCCTCGATCGGCTGGGTCACATCCCGGTCCCGGGGGAGATGTGCACGGTCGACGGCTGGCGGCTCGAGGTCGTGGCCATGGATCGGTTGCGGATCGCCACCGTTCGGATCGTCGCGCCGCGCGACGCCGTCGACGACGAGGAGCCGGCCTCGTGACCGCGGGCTTTCTGCTCACCGCGTTCCTGCTGCTGGTCGCGAACGCCTTCTTCGTCGCGGTCGAGTTCGCCCTTCTCGCCAGTCGGACCACCCGGCTCGAGCCGATGGCGGACGGGGACGACCGTCGGGCGGCCGTGGCCCTCGAGGCGGTTCGCGATCTCCAACCCCAGCTCGCAGGAGCCCAGCTCGGTATCACCATGGCGTCGCTGGGCCTCGGCTATGTGGCCGAACCGGCCGTGGCCGACGTTCTGGAGTCGGCGATCGAGTCCTTCGTGGATCTGCCCCACGGTGTGCTCCACACCATCTCGCTGGTCATCGCCCTGTCGATCGTCGTGGTCATCCACATGGTGCTGGGCGAGATGGTCCCCAAGAACATCGCGATCGCCGCGCCGGAGCGCTCGGCGCGGGTGCTCGCGCCCGCCCACCGTGCGTACGTCTCGCTGTTCCGGCCGGTCGTGTGGAGTCTCACCGAGCTGAGCAACGGTCTCGCTCGGCTGCTGGGATTCGAACCCGCGGACGAGATCAACACCGCGTTGACCGTGAACGAGTTCCACACCCTGCTCGACGGCGCGGTGGAGGAGGGCAAGCTCGAGGGCATGGAGCACGACCTGCTCGCCGGTGCGCTCGACTTCCGGGCCCGCACGGCCGGGTCGATCATGGTGCCGAAAGCACAGATCGTGAGTGTGCCTCGATCGACGTCGGTGGCCGAGATCGAGCGGCTCGTCGCCGAATCGGGTCACAGCCGCATTCCGGTCACCGGCATCGGTCCCGACGACGTGATCGGGTTCGTGCACTCCAAGGATCTGCTCCAGTTCGGCCCCAGCGAACGGGGCGATCAGGTGCCACTCGAGATGATCCGTCGCATGCTGATCGTGGGTCCCGACCAGTCGGTCCGCGACCTCATGCGGGCGATGCGCCGGTTGCGCCGACACATGGGCCTGGTCAAGCACCCGGATGGCCGTCTGCTCGGGATGGTCACGCTCGAGGACGTCCTCGAGGCCCTGGTCGGCGACATCACCGACGAGACCGACGTCGGTATCGAGCTCTCCAACCCCTGACGCCAGCCGACCGAGTCGGTGGCGCACCTGACTCGGTTTTGTTGCGGGATCACGACCGGGTCAGGTTGTTGCATCGGTGTGGATGCCCGGGAGAGGGGAATCGAGGAGGGAGCGGGCTCTCGTGCTGTCGAGACGGCAGTCGGCGGCGCGATCCGGTCGGGTCGGACGATCGTCGCCTCGGAGCGAGTCCGGGTCCACACCCGCGAGTGGTGAGAGCGCCTGAGCGAGTTCGAGCCGGTCGACATCGTCGGCACCGGCCACGTTGAGCACACCTCGGATGTCGGATCGGTCCGTGAGTTCGAGACAGGCTGCCGCCAGCCGGTCGACCCGCAGCGGACTACGGGTCTCCGCGGTGTAGAAACGCACGTCAGGATCGCGGAGCATCCGGAACTGCGGCCCGCCGTCGCCAGCGCCTCCCCAGAGGATGCTGGTCCGGACGACGACGTGGTCGACCCCATACGAAGCGACCGCTTCGTCGGCCCGGGCCTTCGCCCGCCCGTAGTCGTTGACCGGGTCGGGTTCGTCGTCCTCGGTGTATGGGCGACCGGCGGTACCGGAGAACACGATGTCGCTGGAGACGTGGACGAAACGGGCGCCGAGCCACTCGGCGCCTGCTGCCATCACCGCAGGGGCTCGGGTGGTGATGGCGTCGAGTTGGTCGCCCGACTGGACGTAGGCGGCGTTGACGATGGCTCGGGGCCGAACCTGTGCGATCTCGGCCGCCACGTTCTCGAACCACGAGATGTCGACGGGATGCCACTCCGCCGGCCCCGACGGTGGCGTGTGATGGTGGGTGGCGACCACTCGCCGGCCTTGTTCGGCTGCGAGGCGAACGACCTCGCGCCCGAGCAGGCCGGTCCCGCCGAAGACCAGCAGGTCGACCGGCGGTCGGTGCCCTGGGTCAGGCGCCGATGGCGTGATAGCCACCGTCGACGAAGATCATCGAGCCGGTGGTGGACGGGAACCAGTCCGACAACATGGCGACGGTGCTGCGGGCCACGGCCGATGAATCCTCGATGTCCCAGCCCAGCGGAGCCCTCTCCTGCCACACGTCCTCGAACTTCTTGAACCCGGGGATCGACTTGGCCGCCATGGTGCGGATGGGTCCGGCGGACACGAGATTGCACCGGATGCCGGCCGGGCCGAGCTCCCGCGCGAGGTAGCGGTTGGTGGCTTCGAGCGCCGCCTTGGCCACACCCATCCAGTTGTACGCCGGGAACGCACGAGTGGCGTCGAAGTCGAGCCCGACGATCGAGCCGCCCTCGGTCATCAGCGGAGCAACGGCCTCGGCTAGCAGTTTCAGCGAGTAGGCGGAGATCTCCATGGCGATCTTCACGTCGTCCCAGGTGGCCGCCATGAAGTCGTCACCGAGACACACCTCGGGCGCGAACCCGATTGCGTGTAGGGCGCCGTCGACTCGGCCCCACTTCTCGGCGAGCACGTCGTGCAACGCCTGGGCGTGGTCGGCGTTGGTGACGTCGAACTCGTAGACGTCGGCTTCGACCGGGAGCTTGCGGGCCGTGCGCTGGGTGAGTCGGATGCCTCGCCCGGCGCCGGTGAGCACGATCTCCGCGCCCTCCTCCTGGGCGAGCTTGGCGATACCGAACGCGAGGGACGCGTCGGTCAGCACCCCGGTGATCACGATCTTCTTTCCGTCGAGCACGCCCACTGCGGGTCCTCCTGTCGTGGCCTCGGCCGAGTTGGTCGATTCGACCGGTCGATGGCGATGAACGTTACGGGCTCGAGGCTACGGTCGTCGTGATGCGGCTGTACGACACGCGACAGGGCGCCGTGGTGCCGTTCGAGCCTGGTCCGGTCGTGAGTCTCTACGTCTGTGGCATCACGCCCTACGACGCCACCCATCTCGGGCACGCCGCGACCTACCTCACCTACGACATCCTCCAGCGGCGGCTTCTCGATCTCGGTCACGAGGTCCGCTACGTCCGCAACATCACCGACGTCGATGACGATCTCCTGAGGGCCGCAAGGCGCCGCGACGTCCACTATCTCGACCTGGCGTTCGGGGAGACGGCTCGTTTCGACGACGACATGGCGGCGCTGAACACGTTGCCGCCGTGGTCCGAGCCGAGGGCCACGGGCGCGATCCCCGACATTCGGGGGGTGATCGACGCAGTCATCGAGAAGGGCTTCGCCTACGTCGTCGATGGCACGGTGTTCTTCGACACCGTGGCGTGGGCGGAGTTCGGCTCACTCTCCGGCCTCGGCCGTGACCGGATGGAGGTTCTCGCGCGTGAGTGGGACGAGAGTCCAGAGGATCCGGCCAAGCGCGACCCCCTGGACTTCGTCCTCTGGAAGCCTTCGGCGCCGGGGGAACCCGCGTGGGAGGCTCGTTGGGGGAGCGGCCGGCCCGGTTGGCACGTCGAGTGCTCGGCGCTCGCGCTCCGAGAACTCGGGCCCACGATCGATCTCCACGGTGGTGGGGTCGATCTGTTGTATCCCCACCACGAATGCTCGAATGCCCAGTCCGAAGCGGCGACCGGGCAAGCGTTCGTACGCCACTGGCTGCATCAGTCGATGGTCCACCTCGACGGTCGGAAGATGTCGAAGTCGACCGGCAACCTCGTTTTCGTCCACGACCTGCGCGAACGGTGGCCGGCCGCGGTGATCCGACTCGCCCTGCTCGTACATCACTACCGGCGTCCCTGGAACTGGACCGACGATCTGCTCGACGACGCCACTGCGCGCCTCGAAGCGTGGCGCTCGGTGGGGCCGGGGTCGACCGGGCTCGACGAGGTGCGGGCGAGCCTGGACGACGATCTCGATGTGCCCGCGGCGATCGCGGCGCTGGACGAGCGGGCGTCGGCCGGCCACGGCGTCAGTGAGGGTGCCGCCCTGCTCGGCGTCGACCTGACATCTGGGCCATGATGTCTGCAGTGCCTAGCGACGAGCACCACAACAGCTCCAACCTCCAGTCGGCGGTCCTCACCGTGGGGAGGCCGATCTTCAGGTGTCTGTGGAGATTCAAGGTGGTCGGCGTCGATCACATCCCCGAATCCGGCCCGGCGATCCTCGCGCCCAACCACAACTCGGTGATCGACAGCTTCTTTCTCCCTGCGGTTCTGCCCCGCGCGATCAACTTCGTCGGCAAGGCCGAGTATCTCGACGATTGGAAGACCCGGAAGCTCTTCCCCGCGCTGGGCATGATCCCGATCGATCGCAGCGGAGGCGACGCCTCCGCCAGAGCCCTCGACACCGCAGCCTCGGTGCTCGAGGACGGCGGGCTCTTCGGGATCTATCCCGAGGGGACGCGGTCCCGTACCGGGTTCCTCCACAAGGGCCACACGGGCGCAGCCCGCCTGTCGGTTCGCACCGGCGCACCGATCATCCCGGTCGGCATCCTCGGCACGCGGGCGATCCAGCCACCCGACGTGCCGGTGCCCCGACCGTTCCGCCCGGTCGAGATCCGATTCGGTCGACCGATCCACCCGGCCGACAGCGAGAGCATCACCGACTCGCGACTCCGGTTCCGCCAGATCACCGACGAGGTGATGTTCGAGATCAGGGCCCTCACCGGTCAGGACTATGTGAACGAATACGCCACCAAGGGCGCCAAGGCGGCCACCGAGACGCTCGAGGCCACCACCGACCCGGGGATGCCGGAACGGCGGTCCTCGGCCGAGGTCCTTCGGCCCGTACCGGCCTGAAATCCGTCATCGGGCCTGGGGGTGGCCGGTACCCTCAACCCTCATGAGCGACGAGGCCGCGAAGAGCGTGGCCCGCCGATCCGGCTCGTTGGGCCAGGAAGCGTGAGGATGAACGACATGATCTGCGTGAAGTTGCCCGACGGTTCCGAGCGTGAACTGGCCGAGGGCACGACCACTGCGGATCTGGCCGCCTCGATCGGGCCCGGACTCTCACGAGACGCGGTGGTTGCCGTGATCAACGGCGAAGCTCGAGACCTGGATGTGCCGCTCGGCGACGTCGACTCGGTGGAGATCGTCACCGCCGCTTCGGAGCGCGGCACACCATCCGCCACAGCACCGCCCACGTGCTGGCCCAGGCGATCCTCGACCTCTACCCGGGCACCGATCTCGCGATCGGGCCGCCGATCGAGTTCGGTTTCTACTACGACGTCGAGCTGCCGGACGGCCAGACTCTCTCCGACGACGACCTCGAACGGATCGAGGCCCGCATGCAGGAGATCGTGGCGGCGGATCAGCCGTTCGTCCGTCACGAGTTGCCGGCGAGCGACGCGACGGCGTTCTTCGCCGGCGAGGCCTACAAGTCCGAGATCATCGAGCGGGTCACCGGGGGTGACGCGTCCGGTGAGGACTCGGGTGAGGTCGGTGACGGCGACACCATCAGTTACTACGCGAACGGCGACATCGACGCGCCTGGCACCTTCCGCGACATGTGCACCGGCCCTCACGTGCCGAGCACCGGTCGGCTGGGTCACTTCAAGCTCCAGTCGGTGGCAGGCGCCTACTGGCGCGGCGACGTCACCCGCCCGATGCTCCAGCGCATCTACGGCACCGCATGGGATTCCAAGAAGGCCCTGAAGAGCCATCTCCAGATGCTCGCCGAGGCCGAGAAGCGGGATCACCGCCGCCTGGCCGCGGAGCTGGATCTCGTCAGCTGGCCCGACGAGCTCGGTCCCGGCCTCGCGGTCTGGCATCCCAAGGGTGCATTGATCCGCAAGGTGATGGAGGACTACTCGCGGGACCGCCACGAGAACGGCGGTTACGAGTTCGTCGTCTCGCCCCACATCGCGAAGTCGGTCCTGTGGGAGACCTCCGGACACCTCGACTTCTACGCCGACGGCATGTACCCGCCCATGGAGATGGACGGCGCCACCTACTACCCGAAGCCGATGAACTGCCCCTTCCACGTGATGATCTTCAAGTCACGTCAGCGCAGCTATCGCGAGCTGCCACTGCGGATGTTCGAGCTCGGCGCGGTGTATCGCTACGAGCTGTCGGGCGCGGTCCACGGCCTCATGCGCAGTCGCGGTTTCACCCAGGACGACAGCCACATCTTCTGCACCCGCGAGAACATCGAGGAAGAACTCGCGTCGCTGCTCGACTTCACCCTGTCGATCCTCCGGGCCTTCGGTTTCGACGATTTCCAGGCCAAGCTCTCGACCCGTCCGCTCGAGAAGTCGGTCGGCGACGACGAGCTGTGGGACACCGCCACCGCCGGTCTCAGGGCGGCTCTCGAAAAGCATGGCCTCGACTACATCGTCGACGAGGGCGGCGGCGCGTTCTACGGCCCGAAGATCGATGTCGACGTCAAGGACGCCATCGGGCGGGCCTGGCAGCTGTCGACCATCCAACTCGACTTCAACCTCCCCGACCGCTTCGATCTCGAGTACGTGGCGTCCGACGGGCAGCGCACGCGGCCGGTCATGATCCACCGCGCCCTGATGGGTTCGATCGAGCGCTTTTTCGGCGTGCTGATCGAGCACTACGCCGGCGCCTTCCCCGCGTGGTTGGCCCCGACGCAGGTGCGAGTCCTGCCGGTGGCCGAGGTCCATGACGACCACGCCAACGCGGTGGCGAGCCGACTTCGGTCCGAGGGTTTCCGGGTCGATGTGGTTGGTGCGGTGGAACCACTCGGCAAGCGGGTCCGAAACGGCAAGGTCGAAAAGCTCCCCTACGTGTTGGTCGTGGGGGACGACGACGTCGCCAACGACACCGTCGGCGTGAACCGGCGGGGTGAGGACAAGCCCGAGCGCGATGTGTCCGTCGACGACTTCCTCGCCGACCTCCGCGCCGAGGTCGACGAGAAGCGGTGAGACGGGACGTCCGGCGTGGTTGAGCACCTGTGGGCCGGTTGGCGGATGGCCTACATCCAGTCCGGTGAGGCCCGGGGTGGCCGGGTGGACATTCCGGAGGGCGCCACCCTGTTCGAGGCGATCCTCGCGTCCGGCGCGCCGGACGAGGAGACGCTGATCCTCTGGCGAGGCGAGTTCTGCTACGCCGTGATGAACGCCTTCCCGTACACGTCAGGTCACCTGATGGTGCTGCCCAACCGAGGGGTAGCGGAGCTGGAGGACATCACTGCGGAGGAGAACGCTGAGCT
>CAYFLT010000019.1:23778-27688 GCA_964344055.1 uncultured Candidatus Nemicrothrix sp. | reverse complement strand
GCCCTGAAGGCCGCCTACCACCCCGACGGCGTGAACATCGGAGCCAATCTGGGCCGGGGTGCCGGGGCCGGGGTTCCCGACCATCTGCACATCCACGTCGTACCTCGCTGGGAGGGCGACACCAACTTCATGACCGCCACGGCCAACACCCGCGTGCTGCCCGAAGCACTCGTGGAGAGTTGGCGTCGAATCGTGGCCGCCTGGCCGTAGCCTCAGCGCCATGGCCGACGAACTCGACCAGCCAGAAGCGCACGAGGATGCGGTAGGTGTCAGCGACGAGGACGTGCGGGACGAACTGCCCGCCGATCTCGACCCCAGCGCTCTCGATACTCCCTACCTGTTCCCGAACAACAGCCGCCGCCGGATCCCGGCGGTCCTGTATCTCCTGATCGGAGCCGGGTGCGTGGCACTCTTCGCCAGTCGCGGCGACGACGCCGTGCTGGTCAACCGAGGTGTGCTCGTGGCCGGCATCGTGTTGATCCTCGTCGGCCTGTACCACTGGCAGGCGGGCTGGGACCTGTCCTTCGACGAGGAGCACGCGCTCGGGGCCGCCACCAAGGAGGTCGGCTTCCCGGTGGGCCACGCATCGGCCCAGCTCGGCTGGCGCGGTCTCCGCAGCCGTCCGACATGGCGGATCCTGCTGTACTCCAACGAGCCGTCCCCCGAACAGCGCGGCCTGGTGCTCGTGGACGGCGTCAACGGCGAGATCATCGACCGTTTCGTCGAGACCAACCCCGAAGACTGGTCCGCCTACCAGACCTGACCCGCCCACCGGGACAAGCGAACAGCCTCGACAACCGAACTGGCTCGACAAGCGAACGGCCTCGACAACCGAACTGGGAGGGCCTGGTGCTGGAAACCAGCACCCCACCCACCCAGTTCGGTGTTTTGGGTCGCTTCGGAGCGGGGAGGGTCCGCTGCTACCCTGATTCGGTCCCCACTACGGGAGTTTTTTCATGTTCGACGGCAATTGGCGCACCGCAGTCGATCGAGGTCTCACCCCGATCGGACAGAGTCTGCGCCGCACCGGCGTCTCCGCCGACGTCATCACCATCATCGGCATCGCCATGGCCACCGTGGCGTCGATCACCATCGGCGCCGGCTACCTCCGGGTCGGCTTCCTCTTCCTGCTGCTCACCGGGGTCCCCGACGCCCTCGACGGAGCGGTCGCCCGCGCCTCGGGCACGGGATCGGATCGTGGCGCCTACTTCGACTCCGTCTCGGACCGGCTGACCGACGCCCTCCTCTTCGGCGGTGTTGCGTGGTACCTCGCCAGCAACGAGCCCGGCCGCATCATGATGCTGCCGGTCGCGATCATGGCCACCGCCATGTTCATCTCGTACCAGCGGGCCAAGGCCGAGTCGCTCGGCTACGACGCGAAGGGCGGCCTGATGGAACGGGCCGAGCGCTTCATCGTGCTCGCCTTCGGTCTGCTGTTCCCGGAGCTGCTCATCGGCACGCTCTGGGTGATGCTCGTCCTCACTGCCATCACCGCGGTGCAGCGCTTCGTGAAGGTCTGGCGCCAGGCGTCCGGCACCCGTCCGGTGCCCGTCCGGGCCCAGCGGCGTCGGCCCCGGCAGCGTCGCACCGAGCCGATCTGGCGCCAGCGGATGCGTGAACGCCGCTCCGTGCGAGACACCTGACGACGATGCCCTCGGTCTCGGCCTACAAGGCCGGATCGTTCGTCGCTCGACATCTGCCCGACGCTGTCGGCGGGGCCGGTTCGCGCGTGCTCGGCAACGGCGCCGCGTTCGCCTCGAGTGAGAAGGCCACGATCGTCGCTCGCAACCTGGAGCGCGCTCTGGGCCGCGAGTTGACGCCGCTGGAGCGTCGCCGCAAGGTTGCGGAGACCTTCGAGTGGTACGCCAGGTACTACCTCGAGAGCTTCAAGCTGCCCGACATCGGCGTCGACCAGCTCGACCGCGAGTTCAGCTACGAAGGGGTCGGTGAGATCGAGGCGCACACCGGGCCGGGGAGATCCGGCGCGATCCTCGCCCTACCCCACCTTGGCTCCTGGGAATGGGCCGCGTTCTGGCTCGCTCGCATTCCGAAGGTGAAGGTGACGGCCATCGTCGAGCCGCTCGATCCGCCCGAGCTGTTCGACTGGTTCGTCGGGCTCCGTGAATCGCTCGGCATGGAGATCCACGCCCTCGGTGCCGATGCCGGGAAGAAGCTGATGAACGCGCTCAAGGAGGGTCACCTGGTCTGTCTTCTGTCGGACCGGGACCTCCAGGGCACCGGCGTGCCGGTGACCTTCTTCGGCGAGCGCACCACCCTCCCGGCCGGGCCGGCCACGCTCGCCCTGCGGCTCGGCGTGCCCCTCATTCCCGCCGCCGTTCCATGGCTCGACACTGACCTTCGCCACGGACTCGCCCGACCACCCCTCGTCGTCGAACGCGAGGGTCGGCTGCGAGACGACGTCACCCGGGTCACCCAGATGCTGGCGTACGAGTTCGAGTACCTGATCCGCCAGGCACCCGAGCAGTGGCACATGCTGAGCCCGAACTGGCCGAGCGACTACGACGCGCTCGGTCTCCCCGTCCCCGAACACCTACGGAACCTCGGCTGATGCGTATCGGCATCATCTGCCCGTACAGCCTGACCCTCCCCGGCGGGGTGCAGATGCAGGTTCTCGGCCTGGCGCGGGCGCTGCGCAAGCGGGGCGAGAAGGTCCGAGTCCTCGCCCCTTGCGACGGCCCACCGCCCGATGCCGGCGTCACCCCTCTCGGTTTGAGCCTCCCGACCGCGGCGAATGGCTCGATCGCGCCCGTGGCGCCCGACCCCGCGTGCCAGCTCCGCACCATTCGGGCACTGCGCGACGAAGCGTTCGACGTCGTGCACCTCCACGAGCCGATCGCCCCTGGGCCCACGACGACGGCCCTGCTCACCCGGCCGGCGCCGCTCATCGGCACCTTCCACGCCGCGGGCGGCTCGTTGGCCTACGACCTGATGCCGCGGGCGGTCCGGTTCCTCGCGGGCCGGCTCGACGATCGATGTGCGGTGTCCGAGGACGCCCGAAAGATGGCGACCGAAGGACTCGGCGGGACCTACGACCTCACCTTCAACGGTGTGGAACTCGCCCGCTTCTCCGGCGGTGTCCCGCACCCGACCAACGGCCCGACCATCTTGTTCCTGGGCCGCCACGAGCCCAGAAAGGGCCTGCGGGTCCTGCTCGATGCGATGGGTGCGCTCCCCACCTCGGTTCGGCTGTGGGTCGTGGGGGAGGGCCCCGAGACCGAGGAACTCAAGGCCCGTCACGCGGGCGATTCCCGGATCGAGTGGCTGGGCACGATCAGCGAGACCGAGAAGATCGCCCGACTGCGGGGCGCCGACGTGTTCTGCGCACCATCGCTGCATGGCGAGTCGTTCGGAATCGTCCTTCTCGAGGCGATGGCCGCGGGTACACCGGTGGTGGCCGGCGACATCCCCGGCTACGCGAACGTCGCGCGCCAGGGCGAGGACGCACTCCTCGTGCCGCCGGGCGAAGCCCGGGATCTGGCCGCCGCCCTCCGGACGGTTCTCGCGGACGACTCCAAGAGCCAGGCGCTCGTGGAATCGGGTCTGAAGCGGGCCGAGGAGTTCTCGATGGCTCGTCTCGCCGACCTGTACCTGGACCGCTACGAGCGACTGATCGCCCGGGCCGCGGTCAGCACCGACTGAACAGACACCACCCTGCGCCTCCACCGCCCCGTGGCGCCGGTACATTGAGAGGACGCTGACGGCACCGGCCGTCACTCGGAGGTCAACCATGCTCATCGGCCTGATCATTCTCGGCGTCGTCGTGTTGCTGGTCATCTACGTGATCAGCCTCTACAACAAGCTCGTCCGACTCCGGAACCGGATCGAGAACGCGTGGGCCCAGATCGATGTCCAGCTCAAGCGCCGGTGGGATCTCATCCCGAACCTGGTC
>CAYFLT010000019.1:6822-23768 GCA_964344055.1 uncultured Candidatus Nemicrothrix sp. | reverse complement strand
GGGGTATGCCGCCCACGAGAGCGAGACGCTCGAAGCCGTCATCGCCGCCCGCAACGCGGCCACCACGGCCCAGGGTCCCCACGATCAGGCTCAGAGCGAGAACATCCTCACCGGCGCACTGCGCCAGCTCTTTGCAGTCAGTGAGGCATACCCGGATCTGAAGGCCAATCAGAACTTCCTCGAGCTCCAGGAGGAGCTGACCGCCACCGAGGGCCGGATCGCCTACTCCCGCCAGCACTACAACGACACGGTGCTCAAGTACAACACCGCCATCGAGACGTTCCCGGCCGTGGTCATCGCAGGCGCCCTGCGGTTCACCGAGCGCGAGTACTTCGAGGCTGACGACGAATCGCGTGGCAACGTCACCGTCGAGTTCTGAACCGCACTGGTCGTCTGATGCCCACCGTTTCGCCTCGCGCGCTCGCTGCGATCCCCGCTGCCGTCGTCTTCGTCGTCGTCGGCGTGGTGCTCGCGGTGCTGCTCCCACCCCTGATCGCGCTGCCGGTCGCCTTGGTGGCTGCGGCCGTAGCAGGCCTCTACGTGATGCGGTCCGCTCCCAACCGGGTGGTACGGATGCTGGGAGCCGTCCCACTCGAGGAGGCCGCCGAGCCACGGCTGGAGAGCTTGGTCGAGAGCATTTGTGCCAGCCATGGCATCACCGAACCTCGCCTGTACACCCTTGCGTCGGACGCGGTCGATGCGGCGGTGATCGGCAGCGGGGACGACATCCGCCTCGTGGTCACCCGCGGGGCGCTCGCCGGGCTCGATCGTCTCGAGCTTGAGGCGTTGGTCGCCCGGGAGCTCTCGCTCTTCGGCTCCGGTGGCCACGCGGCCACGGTCCTGGCATCCGTTTCGGGACTGCTCGGGCCGGCCGGCGCGGTCCTGAGGGAGCGGCTGCTCGATGACCGACGCCTGGTTCGGGCCGACGTGGACGGCGTCAAGCTGACGCGGTACCCGCCGGCCCTCGCGTCCACGTTCGAGAAGGCGGGGGCCGTCGAGCGGATCTCCGATCACCCGCCGACACGGCACCTCTGGATGGTCGGCCCCCAGGCCGAAGGACAGACAGTCCAGCCCCCGCTGGTCGAACGAATCGACATGCTCAGGGAGCTCTGATGCGGGCTCTCCTCGTTCGGCGATTCACCGTCGCCGCGATCATCGGCCTCGTCGCGGCATCGTGCGGTGGTGGCGGTTCGGAGAACGAAGATCCTGCTACCGACCCGACCGAGGAGGACGCCGGTTCGGTCTCCTCGGGCGGCGACCCCGAAGGACCCACACCGCCGAGCACCATGGCACCGATCGGCCCGGGTCCGAAGGCACCGCTGACCGGCCTTTCCGCTGAGGAGGATCTCACCGAACTGCCGGTGGTCGTGGTGAAGGTCAGCAACAACGACGACCGGAGTCTCGAAGCTCTGATCGGGATCGACCATGCCGACGTGGTGATCGAGGAGCGCATCGAGGATCGAGCCACCCGCTTCGCCGCCCTGTTCCAATCCGACCTCCCCAGCGACGTCGGGCCGGTTCGATCCGGACGCTCGAGCGACCTCGACCTGCTGGCGAACCTCGGCACGCCGATCCTCGTCTTCTCGGGCGCCAACATCGGCGTGCTGGGCCAGCTTCGTGAATTGGCGGCAGAGGGCAAGGTCGTCCTCGTCGCCAACGACGACTCCGACATCTACCTGGTGCGCTCGCCCGACTACGAAGCCCCCGAGAACCTCTTCACCGACCCCGCGTTCGTGCGTGAGGACTTCGGGTCTCAGGCGGGCGCCGTGACTCCGGTGCTGAACTTCCGAGACTCCGACAGCACCGACCGACCGGTCGGTCTCGACGGCGCGGGCGTCACGGTCATCGGCCGCGACACCGTCAGCTTCGTGCACGATCCCGCGCGCGGTTACGTCCGCGTCCAGGACGGGGCCATCCACGAGACCAGGACGGGCGCCGAGCTGGTGGTCACCAACCTCGTCGTGATGGAGACGGAGTATCTGCCGAGCGAGATCGCGGCCGGATCGGTCGACGCGGTCACGATCGGTGAGGGGCTCGCCTCGGTGCTGATCGGAGGGCGACGGTGGAGCGGCACGTGGTCCCGCGAGAGCCGCGAGACCGGCTACCGGTTCCACACGAACTCCGGCGAGGAGATCCTGCTGGAACCCGGCAAGACGTGGCTCACCCTCGTCCCTGCCGGCACCTACGACTTCGTGATCGACGAGGAAACGACGAGCCTCGTCCTCGGTGGTGAGAGATAGGCTGCCGACGTCGAGCCGCACGGCGCGGCCAGTGGCCGCCAGAAGGCGAAAGTGGAACAGATGACTGAGACGACCCGAGAGACCGGGAGCCCGCTGGTCAAGCGAGGCCTCGCCGAGATGTTGAAGGGCGGCGTCATCATGGACGTCGTCAACCCGGAACAGGCCAAGATCGCCGAAGATGCCGGCGCGGTGGCGGTGATGGCGCTCGAACGAGTTCCATCCGACATCCGCAAGGACGGCGGCGTGTCCCGCATGTCCGACCCCGAGATGATCCAGGGCATCCAGCAGACCGTGTCGATCCCGGTGATGGCGAAGGCCCGTATCGGTCACTTCGCCGAGGCCCAGATCCTCCAGGCGCTCGATGTCGACTACATCGACGAGTCCGAGGTGCTGACCCCGGCCGACGAGGCCCACCACATCGACAAGTGGGCGTTCACCGTTCCCTTCGTGTGCGGCGCCACGAATCTCGGTGAGGCGCTGCGCCGAATCAGCGAGGGTGCGTGCATGATCCGCTCGAAGGGCGAGGCCGGCACCGGCAACGTCGTCGAAGCGGTGCGCCACCTCCGCTCGATCATGGGCGACATGGGCAAGATCACCCAGGCCGATTCGGCCGAACTGTTCGACTGGGCCAAGCGCCTCCAGGCGCCGCTTCCGCTCGTGCAGGAGATCGCCGAGACGGGCGAGCTGCCCGTGCCGATGTTCTGCGCCGGCGGCCTGTCCACCCCGGCCGATGCATCCCTCGTGATGCAGCTCGGCGCCCAGGCGGTGTTCGTGGGTTCCGGAATCTTCAAGAGCGATGAGCCGGCCAAGATGGCCTCGGCCATCGTGGAGGCGGCCACGCACTACCGGGATCCCGACATCCTCGTAAAGGTCTCGACCGGCCTCGGTAGCGCGATGAAGGGTCTCGAGATCGCCACGCTCGAGACCAAGCTGGCCGAACGGGGTTGGTAGCGCCCACGGTCGGCGTCCTCGCCCTGCAGGGTGCGTTCGCCGCGCACGCCGCCATCGTCGAACGACTGGGGCTGCCCACCATCGAGGTGCGCACGAAGGAGCAGCTCGACCAGATCGACGCGCTCGTCATGCCGGGCGGTGAGTCGACCACGATGTCGATGCTGCTCGAGCGGTCCGGAATGCTCGAGCCGTTGCGTTGCCGCGTCCTCGACGGCCTTCCGGTACTCGGCACTTGCGCCGGACTGATCCTCCTGTCGGCCGAGATCCTCGACGGGCGAACCGATCAGCATGCCCTCGGCGCCATTGATCTCACGGTTCGCCGAAACGGCTACGGTCGCCAGATCGCGTCCTTCGAGGCTGACCTGGCGATCGAGGGTCTGGAGCAGCCCTTCCACTCGATCTTCATCCGGGCTCCGATGATCGAACGCGTCGGGCCCGGTGTCCAGGTCCTCGCCACTGTCGACGACATAGCCGTACTCTGCCGCGAGGGCTCGGTCACTGTGGCCGCATTCCATCCCGAACTGGCCGGCGATGACCGGCTCCATCACCGTTGGCTGGTCGACGCCGGCCTGCTCCCGAACTGACAGACGACGAAGGACACGCTGTGAGTGGTCATTCGAAATGGGCAACGATCAAGCACAAGAAGGGTGCGGCCGACGCCAAGCGAGGCAAGCTCTTCGCCAAGCTCATCAAGCAGGTCGAGGTGGCGGCCCGAACCGGTGGCGGTGACCCCGATGCCAACCCGACCCTGCGAACCATGTTCCAGAAGGCGCGGGACAACTCGGTGCCGCTCGACACCATCGAACGCGCCGTCAAGCGAGGCACCGGCGAGCTCGAAGGCGTCAACTATGAGACGGTCACCTACGAGGGCTACGCCCCAGGTGGGATCGCCCTGCTGATCGAATGTCTCACCGACAACCGCAACCGCACGTCCGGCGACGTCCGGTCCACCCTCTCGAAGAACGGTGGATCCCTCGCAGAGCCCGGAGCGGTGGCCTGGCAGTTCGAGCGCAAGGGAGTCGTCCTGGTCCCCACCTCGGTGGAGGAGGACGATCTCATGCTGGCCGCCCTCGATGCCGGTGCCGAGGACATCGTGGACGAGGGCGAGATGTGGCGTGTCACCACCCCGCCCTCCGATCTCCCGGCGGTACGCGAAGCCCTCGATGCCGCGGAGGTCCCGGTCGAATCGGCGGATCTCGCGATGCTCCCGACCTCCACCGTCGAGGTCACCGAGCTGGGCCAGGTCAAGCAGCTGATGAAGCTGATCGACCTGCTCGACGACCTCGACGACGTCCAGGACGTTCACGGCAACATGGACGTGCCCGACGACCTCCTCGAGGAGGCTTCCGCCGGCTGACGAGGTTTCGGCCGACGGGGTCCCTCGTCGGCGGCTCGGTCAGATTCCGTGGCCGATGTGCCACTCCTGTCGGGCGGACAACTCCGAGAGCGGCGTCTCGAGGATCAAGGTGGCCAGGGATTCACCGATCACCGCCGGGTCACTGACCTTTCCCGACTCGGCGAGCTCTCGGTAGAAGGCAGTGGCGGGGATGGCGTCAGGGGCTTCGAGCACCCGGCGCAGCAAGGGCGTGTCGACTGCGCCCGGGAACGCCCGCACCACCGCCACGCCGTCCAGCTCGACGGTGGCAGCACGAAACGCCATCTGCACTCCGGCCTTCAGAATCGAGTATGCAGCCCAGCCGTCCCTCGGCGTGGTGGCCGAGAAGCTGTCGAAGATGATCACCCGCTCGACCGGGCCCCGGGCGAGAAGCGTGTGAGTGAGGGCGATGGGTGCCGCGACGTGGACTCGGAATTGGTCGGTCAGCTCCGCGGCGTCGAGATCGGTCCAGGGTGCCAACCCGACCGGTGTAGCGGCACCGTGTACCAGGGAGGCGACGGTCCGCTGCTGCACGGCATCGGTGACCCGCTCGATGGTCGCGGGGTCTGCGACATCGCCGACGAGAGGCTCCACACAATCGCCGGCTTCCTCCACCAGCCTCCGGAGCTCGTCCGGTCTCCGGGCAATGGCGAGGACGGACTCTCCCCGGCGGGCGAGGGCCAGGGCGGTGGCGCGGCCCATCCCGGCCGACGCGCCGGTGATCACGTGGATGTGCATCGATGCAGTCAAGCACGAGTGCCGCGGCTAGACCCTCGAGAATGACGACGACTCCTGGCGACTACGCCTTCGATCCCGAGTTCGCGGACCGCCTCGACGAGCTCCCCCGGCTCTTGGCCGACTACAGCAGTCCGGAGTCGATCGCCGAGTTGCGGGAGATGCCCGCCCTCACGTCGATGCTCGGCGATCGGCCCGACCGCGACGACGTCCGTGTCGAGGATCACACCGTGCCGGCCACCGGCGATCACCCGGCGGTTCCTGTCCGGGTCTACACGCCCGTGGGCGAATCGTCGCAGCCCCGGGGTGCGCTCGTCTTCATCCATGGCGGCGGCTTCATGCTCGGTTCGGTCGATCAACAAGACATCGGCTGTCAGGCGTTCTGTGGCGCGGTGGAGACCGTCGTGGTCTCGGTCGAGTACCGATTGGCGCCCGCGCATCCGTACCCCGCCGGGCTGGAGGACTGCTACCGGTCCCTCGAATGGACGGTTGCCAACGCGGCGGTTCTGGGAATCGACCCAGACCGGGTGGCGGTCGGTGGAGCGTCAGCCGGCGGGGGCCTGGCGGCCGCAACCGCGCTTCTGGCCAGGGATCGAGGCGGCCCCTCCATCTGCTATCAGTGCCTCCAGATCCCCGAGCTCGACGACCGTCTCGAGACGGTGTCGATGCAGACGTTCGTCGACACGCCACTCTGGAATCTCCCGTCGGCGGAGTGGAGCTGGAAGCACTACCTCGGCGACCTGCACGGCTCCGACGACGTCCCCTACACCGCGGCTCCCGCTCGCTGCGAGGACCTCCAGGGCCTCCCGCCGGCCTACGTCTCGACCATGGAGTTCGATCCGCTGCGCGATGAGGGGATCATCTACGCCCTGCGGATGCTGCAGGCGGGCGTACCGGTGGAGCTGCACTCGTATCCGGGGACGTTCCACGGTTCGGGCTTGTTCGTCGACGCAGGCGTCTCGAAGCGTGATGCGGCCGCTGGTGTGCTCGCCCTCCGCAGGGCGGTCGGTCCTCCTGGCTGACCGGGCCTCGATGAGGCAGCGGGCCCGACCCCGAGAGCAACGCTCACACGCCGTCGGCGACTCCGAGGAGGCGTTGGCGGCGGACGGCTCGCATGCCGCGCCAGGTCGACATCAGACCGAAGCCCCAGGCGATCGCCCCGATGACCACCGTCGTGGTGACGGTGCCGTAGATCGCGCCCGACGCCTGGGCGTACGAGACACCGATCAGCGGCAGGGTGATCAGACCCGACGCCTGCTGGGCGGCGGCGGTCGAACGGACCCGGCCGGACAGGCGCAACACGAGTGAAAGGCCGATCAACAGGAAGCCGGGCAGAACCCACAGCATGAGGATCCACCACTGCTGGGTGGGGAAGAACCAGCCGCCCACCTCCGGACCCACGATCAGGTTGACGATCAGCGAGTAGGCGGTGAAGCCCACCATCGTCGTGAAGTAGCCGGGGACCAGCGATGCCAACAGCTTGCCGAGATAGATCTCCTTGGTGCCGGCCGGGGAGTGGGCGAGGAATTCACCGGTGCCGCGCTCGCGTTCGCCCACCAGGGTGGCGGCACCGACCGCGGTCGAGATCGTGAGCGGTACCACGACGGCCATCGGGGCGAAGAGGAAGACGGCGAGGGCGTAGGACGTACGCCCCTGCGGCGTGTCGCCCTGGATCTGCTCTTGGGCCTTGGCCGGAAGTACTTCGAGTGTGTTGGCGATGTTCTGGACCGCCCCGACGTCACCGAGCGAGGTGATCGACAGCAACAGGACCAACGGAACGATCACGAAGAAGATCCCGCCGAGGATCCCCATCGGCATCCAGAAGTCCTTGGCCATCACGAGCTGACGCAGATCGGTCCGGGCGACGGTGAGGGTGCGGTGCCAGTTCATGCCACGACCTCCTCGACCCGGCCCTCGCCGAGGTCACGAGCGGTCTTGCGAACCGCGAAGTACAGCTCCTCCAGCGTCGGCTCGTGCGGTTCGACCCGGGTCACCCGGGCACCCGCGTGCACCAGCGCGTGGACGACGTCGGGCGTCACGCCCGGATCGTCGAGGACGACCCGCGCCCCGGTCGTTCCGAGCTCGGTCCGTCGTACCCCCTCGATGACCTCGAGGTCGGCCAGCGTCGCCTGATCCCCCTCGATGGAGATCTCCACCGAGTCCTCGGGCCAGTAGTCGCGGGTGAGATCAGCCGGCCGGCCGGAGACGAGGTCGGTCCCCGCGTCGAGGACGACGACGTGGTCGGCCAAACCCTCGGCCTCGACGAGATGGTGGGTGCACATGACGACGGTGTGGCCGTCGCCGGTCATCTCCCGGATGAGCTTCAAGACGGCCTGCGCCGACTCCGGATCGAGTCCGCTCGTCGGCTCGTCGAACAACAACAGGCGGGGCTCATGCAGTACCGATCGGGCCAGAGCGAGCCGCGTCTTCATGCCCGTCGAGTATCCGCCCACCTGGGCGTCGAGCGCGTGCTCGATCCCGAACCGGGCCGCGCAGACCTCGATGCGGTCGTCCATCAGCCGCTTGTCGACACCGTGGAGTTGGGCCGCGTAGCGGAGGTTGTCGGTACCGGAGAGCCGGTCGTACAGCGCGGGCTTGGCCGAGACGACGCCACACTGGCGACGGACGTCTTCGCCGTGTCGGTCGGGGTCGTGGCCCAGGGTCCGGACGGTGCCCACGTCGGGGCTCATCGCCCCGGTGATGCAGCGGATGGCGGTGGTCTTGCCGGCCCCGTTCGGGCCGAGCAACACCGTGATCTGGCCGTCGGGCGCGATGACATCGAGGTCCACGAGTGCAGGCTTGTCGTTGAAGGACTTGTGGACCCCGCGTAGGGCCACGGCGGGGGAGGGGTTCAAACTCACCTAGCCCGTATCGGCACGAAACGGCGGGCCTGTAGGCCCTCAGCAGGCGCGGAGGAACGTGGCTTTCACGCTGGCACCCCACTCGTAGAGTGCTCGGATCGGCCACGGATCAGAGTGGTCGACGCTCACCATGCGTACCTCCCCGTCCCAACAGCGCGAGATGAGACGCCGGGCGCGGGTGATCTGATCGGTGCTGGCAACGACCACCACTTCGTCCCACCCCTCCTGATCGGCGAGGTCGGCCAGGAGTCGGGCTTCGCCGCGGGTGGTGAGTGGGTCGGGCTGTGCGCACCGGAAGACGGCGGTCTCGGGCACGTCGGGCGGTCGGTAGTGATTGCACGGCCGGGTCGACCAGACCAGTTGATCCTCGACGTAGACCGCCGCGAAGACGATGTCGGTCGACACCCCCTGGCGGGCGAGGTCGACCGCGAGCCCGATCCGGTCACCGCCGCCACCGAGGACGAACACGGCATCGGCGGTACCCGGATCGTCGGTGCGAGGGTGAACGAACCAGCGCTCGGTGAGCACCGCGATCACGACGACGGCCACGGCCACGAAGAGCAGGGCCAGCCGGCGGCGCGACGACCAGGGGATGGAGATTCGCTCGGTGCGCAAGGACTCCAAGGGTGCCATCATCTCGGGCGGACCCCGACTAGGGTCGTACAGGTGTTCGTCCTCGGAATCGATCCCGGTCTGTCGCGCTGCGGCTACGGATGTGTGGAACACGGTCGATCGCCGCGGGCGGTCGCGGCCGGCGTCATCCGCACCGACCCGTCGCTGGATCGGCCGGTCCGGCTCGCCGAACTCCAACGCGAGCTCCGCGAGCTGATCGCGGAGCTCCGCCCAGATGTCGTCGCGGTCGAGCGAGTGCTGTTCCAGCACAACGTCAGTACGGCCATGGGCGTCGGGATGGCGAGTGGGCTGGCGATGGCGGAGGCGGCCTCGGCCGGCTGCGATGTCGTCGAGTACTCCCCGAACGAGATCAAGGAGGCGGTGGCCGGCTGGGGTGGCGCGTCGAAGTACGAGGTCGGCCGCATGGTGCAGACCCTGCTCGGCCTGCCGTCGCTGCTGTCTCCGGCCGACGCCGCCGACGCGGTGGCAGTCGCGCTGTGCCACACCGCCCGGGTACCGTCCCGGCGAAGCGCAGTGTCGATGACGCGCGCCGTGGCTGCGTCCTCACCCGGGCGCACGACAGAAGGGGTCAGGGGATGATCGGATCGTTGCGGGGCCGCCTGCTCGACCGCGGGCCGGACGGTGAGCTGCTGATCGAGGTGGCCGGACTGGGGTACCGGGTGCAGGTCACCCCCTCTACATCGGTCACGATCGGAGAGATCGACGGCGAGGTGTTCGTCCACGTCCACCATGCGGTGCGAGAGGACAGCGAGACCCTGTACGGGTTCGCCACCATCGCCGAGCGGCGCGTGTTCGAATCGCTGATCAGTGCCCACGGAGTGGGGCCGGCCCTCGGGCTCGCGATCTTGTCGGTCCACGGGCCCGACGCGTTGCGGCGGGCGGTGGCCGACGACGATGTTGCGGCCCTGTGTCTCGTGCCGGGCGTCGGGAAGAAGACCGCGGCCCGCCTCGTCATGGAACTGAAGTCGAAGCTCGATCTCCCCGATTCCGAGGTGGTCGTGCTCACCGACGACGGCACGCCCGCGTCGGTCGGCGGCGGCGCACGGGCCGATGTGCGGACCGCGCTCGAAGGACTCGGCTATGCCGCCGACGAGATCCATGCCGTGCTGGTGGAGCTTCCGGCTGAGGGCGAGACGAGCGACCTGTTGAAGGATGCCCTTCGGCGGCTGGCGTCAGGCGTCTGATGCCCCGCGAAGAACTGCTGTCGCCGTCTGAAGAGCCCGACGATCTCGTCGACGAGCCGGGCCTTCGTCCCCGCACCCTCGACGAGTTCGTGGGTCAGACCGAGCTGAAAGGGCATCTCGGCGTGATGCTCGGCGCAGCCGCCCGCCGACGGGAGGCTGCGGACCATCTCCTGTTCGCCGGCCCTCCCGGCCTGGGCAAGACCACGCTCGCCAACATCATCGCCGCGGAGATGGGGAGCAATCTCCAGGTCACGTCCGGGCCGGCGCTCGAGCGAGCCGGTGATCTCGCGTCGATCCTCTCCAAACTGGAGGACGGCGACGTCTTGTTCATCGACGAGATCCACCGCCTTCCTCGCCCGGTCGAGGAGGTGCTCTATCCCGCGATGGAGGACTTCCGGATCGATGTCGTGCTCGGCAAGGGACCGGCTGCTCGCTCGATCCCTCTGGATCTCGCCCGCTTCACGCTGGTGGGGGCCACCACCCGCACGGGCCTGATCACCGGCCCGCTCCGTGACCGGTTCGGGCTGGTCGCCCGACTCGACTACTACGACGTGGACGACCTCCAGTCGATCGTCATGCGGGCGTCGCGGATTCTCGACGTCGATGTCGACGAGGCCGGCGCGTTCGAGATCGCCCGTCGATCGAGAGGCACTCCCCGCATCGCCAATCGCCTTCTCCGCCAGGTGAGGGATTATGCCGAGGTCGAACGCGATGGTCACATCGACGCCGGCGTGGCGTCGGACGGTCTGGAGTTCTTCGGAGTCGACGGCCTCGGCCTCGACAAGGCGTCTCGGGCGGTACTCGATTCGGTGTGTCGACGGTTCGGGGGTGGCCCGGTGGGATTGTCCACCCTCGCCATCTCGGTCAGCGAACCGACCGAAACCGTCGAGGACGTCTACGAGCCGTACCTCATCCAGCAGGGCCTGCTGATGCGCACTCCGAGAGGCCGGGTGGCCACGCCGGCCGCCTACGCCCATCTGGGGATGACGCCACCCCCAGCCACCGGCCCCACCCCCCAAACCGGCCTCTTCGACTCCAACCCCTGAGTTGTTTCGCTGGTGCCAGGCACCCGAAACACCTCAGCCGTTGCCTCTGGGGTCTGACCCCGTTGCTTCTAGCCTGACCCGGTGACCGACCGCCCGGAGACACCGGCCGACATCGACTACGACCTGCCCGCCGACGCGATCGCGCAGACGCCGATCGAACCGAGGGACTCGGCCCGACTGCTGGTGGATCGCGGCGACTCGGTCGAGCACCGAACTGTGGCCGACCTGCCGGACCTGCTCGAGTCGGGCGATCTCCTCGTCGTGAACGACACCCGGGTGTTGCCCGCTCGTCTCCCGGTCCGTCGACCCACCGGTGGCGCGGCGGAGATCCTGCTGCTCGAGGAGCGTAGCGACGGCTGGTGGGAGGCGCTGGCGCGACCGAGCCGCAAGCTCGCCCCAGGGTCGACCGTCACAGCCGGCGGGCTCACCATCGAGATGGGAGAGGACCTGGGAGAGGGCCGTCGACTCGTGCGGCCGAACCCCGGCGACCGACGGCTGCTCGAAGTGCTCGATCAGGTCGGCCTTCCACCGCTACCGCCCTACATCGAGCACCAGATCGACGATCCCGAGCGCTACCAGACCGTCTTCGCGGACCGGCCGGTGTCGGCCGCCGCACCCACCGCCGGGCTCCATCTCACCGATGATGTGTTCGCCCGGCTTGCCGAGCGAGGGGTCGACGTGGCCCGAGTCGAACTCGCGGTTGGTCTCGACACCTTCCGCCCCGTCACGGTCGATCGCCTGGACGACCACGTGATGCACACCGAGTGGTATCGCATCCCAGAGGAGACGGCGTCGGCCGTCGGACGAGCAGACCGGGTCGTCGCCGTCGGCACGACCGCGGTGCGGGCCCTCGAGACGTGGGCCGCCCGCGGGGACCGGGAAGGGCGGAGCAGCCTGTTCATCCGCCGGCCTTACGAGTGGAGCGTGGTGGACGCGCTGATGACGAACTTCCACCTCCCCCAGTCGACCCTGCTGTGCCTCGTGGATGCCTTCATCGGCCCCCGCTGGCGCGAGCTCTACGGCGCGGCACTCGATGACGGATACCGCTTCCTCAGCTTCGGCGACGCCATGCTTCTGACTCGCTGATCCCGACCGACGAAGGGGAATCGACTCCGGCGGTTGCGAAAGTGTTCAGTCGAACCCGATCCCGGTCGCCGACATCTCGATTCTCGAGACTTCCAGCCACGTCGACCATCCGTCGTACCAGCTGGCGAGCACTGCGCCATCTGGCGCGATGGCCAGGCTGTGGTTGCTGGATTGGCTGTTTGGGTCCAGCTGGTGGGTCGAGAAGGTGCTGCACGCAGGATCGTTGCACCGGAAGAGGGTGGGATGCCCGTTGGCTTGGGTGAGCGCCACGAGGTTCCCGTCGTGCCCCAGCGCGAGCGTGGCCCCGCCGCCCACCGAGCCCGTGTACAAGGTTGTCGTCGAGCCTGTGCTGCAGCTGTGGTTGGTACATCGCCGAAGTTTGACGCTGGTGGAGTCCTGGAAGACGAGGGCGGGAAAGCCGTCGTCGGCGATGACGACCGAGCCCGAGTTCCCCGACGCGGCCAGGGAGGTGGCCGTGCCGCTCGTGCACGTGGCATCGGTGCAGCCGTAGACCATCGCGGCGTCGGTGTTGTCGTCTCGGTAGGTCACGACCGGCTGCCCCAATCCGTTGATGACGACGTCGATTGAGTTCTGGAATCGGAAGGGGAGTTCCGTCTCGGTGTAGCCCGAGCAGATCTCGTTGGAACAGAAGGCCAAGCGCGCCTTCAGATTGGTGGCGCCCAGGTAGGCGATGACCGGGTCGCCGCCGGCGTTCGTGGTGATCGCCGCGGAGGTGTGGGCCCACGCCGGCCCGAGGTCGCGGATGTTCGATGCCGTGCAGCTCGTGTTCGTGCACTGCCGATAGCTGAGAAACCCGAAGGTCGAGTTCCGGAACACGAACATGGGGAGCCCGTTCGCTCCGACCGTGGCGCCCACGCTCCCTCCGACCTGGCCGCCGCCGTCGACAGTGTGGGTCGTGATCTCGCGACAAGACGGATTGCTGCACTCGTAGGTCTTCAAGTCTCCGGTCGCGGAGTCCCGCAGCCCGATCAGTGGCGTGCCGTTCGGGCCCAACACCATCCCGTTCGACCTCATGACGTTCGTCCCGAGTGAGTGAGGCTCGATGCTCCAGTCGCCGACGTCGTAGGTGAGATGGGACTGGCCGACGATGTTGTTGTCGTAGCGGTGCAGGAACGTGACCACCTCGGCTCGGGTGACCGCAGCATGGGGATCGAAGATCGTCGGGGTCCTGCCGCTGGTGATGCCGTTCTCAGCTGCCCATGCGACCGGCTCGGTGTAAAAGCGGCCGTCCTCGACATCGCTGAACGTGTGAGTCGCATACGCCGTGGCGGGAAGCAGCACGGCGAGAACGAGCGCGAGCGCGAGGCCGAGGCGGCTGGGTCGGACGTTCATGTCATCTCCATTTGGAATTGCGTGAGCGATGGCGACCCTAGTCGGTCTTCCGAGATCACTCTCAGTGGTCGCTCCGCATGCGGATGATCGAGTCGACGAATCGTCAGCGAGCGACCCGAAGACGATGGATCTGCTCGTCTCCCTGATGCTCTTCTGCCACGAATCCGTTGCGTTCGAGCACTCGGACCGACGCGGGGTTGTCCGGGCCGACACCGCCGGCGATCGCTCCGATGCTCGGATGCTCCCGGGTCCACTCGACCAATCCCCGGACCAGTTCGGTGGCGTAGCCGCGGCCCCACTCGGACTCCTCGATGATGTAGCCGATCCGCACCTCGGTCCGCCTCGGATTCCCACCGATCCCGAGCTCTTGGAGGATGAGTAGTCCGGCGACGGCTCGTGAATCGGCGTCCACCACGAGAAGCGTGGGGGATTCGGCATCCCGTTCGCGGATCCAGTCTGCGGCCCGGACACGGTCGAACGCACCTCTCCACCCGTCGGGAAGGTGGGAGGTCGTGGCGGGCGTCAGGAGATCGGTGACGACGAGATCGAGCTGGAGCCCCAATCGGTCGGCTGCGTCGTGCCATGGCGCGACCGCGAGCCGTTCGGTCACGAACCGGCAGGCCTCGAGAGCAGACCGGTCGTCGCGGTCAGTGGTCATCCGAACGTGCCGCCGACGAGGGAGAACTCGTTGCCTGCGACGTCGAGCAGCACCAGATTCCAGTCGCGGGCGGCGATATCCTCCGGGAAGCCCTCCTCCCAGGCGATGGTTGCACCGAGGCCGATCAGACGCTCGATCTCCCCGTCGAGCACATCAAGGGACTCCGCCCCCACAGCCCGGGTGCAGCCGGTTCCTGACCTGCTTCGACGGCCGTACCGCCTCAACCGAGTGCCTGATTCCAGAAGTGTGCGACTCGATGCGGGTCATGGCAGTCGACGGTGACGCAGGTGAGGATCATCCGAGAATTCTCCTCCGGTGACGGCCGTCCCCACCAGTGGTCGTCACACGAGGGCACATCAGCCCGAGAAGTCCTTCGCGTAGTCGACGGTGAACCAACTCTCCGGCGTCATGCGGTAGACCCGACTCTCCCCGTCGGCGGCACTGCTGTTGTCGGCGTAGGCGTCGCCCATCTCGTCCCCGAGATACCGCCGGGCCATCGAGCGGATCGCTTCGTCGGTGCAGTCCTCGACCGCGCTCACCGCACCCTCGACCGTGACGTACTTGTACGGGGGCGCCTCGGTCTGGGCACACAGGGAGTAGCGACCCGTCGCTTCGAGCGCCCGCCCTTTCACGCTCGTCGGAGAGGTGATGATGACCACATCCCCTCCGGGCTCGTAGTCGTACCAGATCGGCACCGCGAGGGATCGGCCTGCAGCGGCTACGCCGATGATCCCGACGTGTAGGTCGGCCAGGAACTCCTCGCGCTCGGAACGGCTCATGGCATGGGACATCGGTGCCTCCTCCTCGGGTCTGCCCAACCCTACGTCGAGTGGTGGGACTACGGTCCGCCGAATGGTTGTGCGGCCCTATGCCGACGCCGACCTCGAGGAGGTGCTGGACGTCTGGTACCGCGCGTCACGGATCGCCCACTCGTTCCTCGAAGCGGACTTCTTCGAGCGGGAGCGCGCCGAGATCGCCCACCGATGGATGCCGATGGCCGAGACGTTCGTCTTCGATGTCGACGATGGAGTCGTCGGGTTCCTGTCGCTGGTCGGGGACGAAGTGGGCGCGGTCTTCGTGGACCCGGACCTACAGGGCCGTGGCATCGGTCGAGCACTGATGAACGAGGCACGGGCGCGCCGGGATCACCTCGAGCTCTCGGTGTTCGAGGCCAATCCGATCGGGCGCCGCTTCTACGCGGCGTACGGCTTCGAGGAGATCGGCCGGCAGACCAACGAGGCGACCGGACACCTCGAGCTGCGGCTCCGACTCGAGTCACCCGAAGACGACGAGCGAGACCACGGGTCGGGCTAGGACGGCCGCCCCCACCAACGGAGTACCCGGAGGGCCCGCAGCGTGTTCCAGCGACTCGGGCCGCCGGTGCGCTCCATGTCGAACCAGACCTTGCCGGCGTGCTTCTGCTGCAACGGCCAGGTTCCGTCGCGCCGCTGTTTCCCGGAGAGCACTGCGACCGGATCGGCGAGGCGGTCGTCCTGGTGTGCGCCCACGGCCGCGAAGTGTTCGAGTCCTCTCAGGATGTCGAAGTGCCATCGCGGCGGGAACGACAGGCGGGTGAACACGGGTTTGGCGACCTCGCCGGTCCGATGGGACCGGTACAGCCGATGGTGAAGGAAGAACTCCCGTCCGCGCTGCAGGGCCTCAGCCACCCCCCGACGGTCGGGCGCTCGCCACGACACCTCCGTCAGCGCCTCGAGCGCCGAGATGGTCGTGTGAAACGAGCCGTGAGTGTTGCCGTAGCGCGGCGTGTCGCAGTTCCAGCCGCCATCACCGAGCTGGTGGTCCACCAGCCAGTCGACGGCCTGATCGACCCGGTCGTCGTCGAACCCGAAGTACCGGGCCAGGGCGACGTACATCGACGTGATGCACGCCTCCGGGAGATCGATGGTGACCGCGGCGGTCAGCCCGCCGTCGAAGTATCGGGCACCGTCCCACAGCCGTTCGACGCCGCGGCGGGCGCCGGCATGGTCCTCAGCGAGCCCGAATCGCCTCAGCAACAGGAGGGTGTAGGTGGTGGAGGTCCACTTCGGGCCGTACAGCCCGCCGGCCCAGGTACCGTTCGCATCCTGACGGTCGAGGAGGGCGCGCCCCCAGCCGCGGGTGGCGACGGAGCGACGAGTCTGCTGGTACTCACTCGGTGGCGCGTCGAGGAGGTCTCGCATGACCTGCCAGCGGATGGCAGGGTCACCGTCGAGGAGCCACTCGATCGTGTCGGCTGGTGCATCCACGGACTGCGCGTCGCACCGCGCGCCTGTCGAGGCCATGTCCTGATCGTGAGGGCCAACTCGGAGCCAGGCCAGGGCGCAAGGTCCTCAGCCGAGCAGTTCAGCCCTGACGAGTGCAGCTCAGGCCGGGTTCGGCGTCACCGCCAGGAGTGAGAAGGACTCCCGGAAACCGACACTGAGCGCAAGGGCTCGTGAGCCGGTGTTCGATCGGTTGCATCGGTAGAGCGGCAGCCTCCCGGCGTCGAGACTGGCGCGACAGAACGCGGCGACGGCGGCCGAACCCCACCCCCGCCCACGGACATCGGTCCGGGTCAACACGCCGATGTCGTCGAACAGTTGGTCGCCGTCCCACCAGCGGCCACTCGCATAGGACCCCATGCGTCCCTGGCCGTCGACGAGGCCGACGATCATCGGGTCGAGATCGTCGAGCTCGATCTCCGCATCGTCGACGTCATCGGGGTCGCTGGCTTCGATGAGCTCGGTGATCGTGGCCACGTCGGCATCGACAGCTCGGTCGAAGGCCATCACGGTGGCCCCTTCGGGAACCGGGCGGTCGACGAGTTCGGCCGCATCCAGGACAT
>CAYFLT010000019.1:0-6812 GCA_964344055.1 uncultured Candidatus Nemicrothrix sp. | reverse complement strand
CCGCCGTCGAGGACCCGCCATCCGGAGTCGGACGCCCAGCCGGTGAACTCGTCGAACGACAGTGACCGAGCCGGGTCTTCCAGCGCCTGGACCTGCTCGGTGAGGTTCGGATCGATTCGAAGACAGGTCGACTGGCGGAGCCGGTATGCGACGACGAGACCGGATCCGGTTCTCGGCTCCTCGGGCACCACCACGGTGCCAGGCCGGTCGAAGCGCCCCACGTCGAGGCCGACGGCGGCGGCGATGGCCTCGTGGAGCCGCTGATTGGTGGCCTCGAAGGTCGGCGGGGTGTCGGGTGGGCGTTCGGACACGGCGGCATCTTCGCACACCGCGCGCCGGGTGCCGGCCAGGTTCGGCCAAGGTCGAAAGGCCGTGTTCGTCCGTCACGGAGACTGTGACACTGAACGTAGGGAAATCCCTTCGCGACGCAAACGAGGTGAACTCATGCCGTTGCTCGGGTTCGTGTTCCAGTTCCTCTTCTACGGCCTCATCGTGTGGCTGATCGTGCGAGCGGTGCGGGGCCGGCGGGGAGGAGACCCTGCCGATCACGCGGCGGCGGTTCGCCGATTGTTCGTCTACGGCCTGTTGTTCGCCACCCTGATGATGGCCGCGAGCGGAGTGGTCATCTCTCTCCAGGAGCTGCTCGAGACGGACTCGGATCAGCGTGGTGAGCAGAACGAAGTGCTCGCGCTCGGGATGTCGCTGGTCATCGTCGGCGGGCCCGCCTTCGGCTTCCTGCTCCGACAGGTCCGGTCCCGTCTCGCCGAGCAGGCCGAGGAGCGCGGGTCGTTCGCGTGGGCGGCCTATCTCAACGGCGTGCTCGCCGTCTCCCTCTTCACGTTCGTCGTCTCGGCGTTCCCTCTCCTCGAGGGCATCTTGGGTGTCGGCGAATTCATGCCCGAGCGGCTGGCGCCGACGGTCGTCTGGGGTCTGGTGTGGGCCGGCCACTGGTTCTGGCTGAAGCCGGCGTACGGCCTGCCGGGTGATCTCCACCTGGCTGTCGGGAGCCTGATCGGCCTCGTCACCCTGGCCGTGGGACTGGGCACGCTGGCCTTCCTTGGGGCGGACGGTGTCTACCGGTCCATGGTCGACATCGTGCCCGACGGCCATCCCGAGGCTGACGTGCGAACCGGACTCGTGCTCGTGTTCCTCGGTGCCCTCGTGTGGGGATGGCACTGGATTCGCGAGTACCGACACGCCGATCGCACGATCCTGTGGCACACCTACGTGGTGCCGATCGTGAGCCTCGGTGGCCTCGTGGTCGCTCTGGTCTCTGTCGTCACCCTCGCGTACTGGGCTCTGGTCTGGACTGCAGGCGACGTCACAGTGGACATCGCCGCAGAGCACTTCGAGGACGTGCCGGTCATGGTGGCCACGCTCCTGGTCGGCGCCGCGGTCTGGCAGTACCACCGTGTGGTTCTGCACGAGCCGGGGGTGGTCGAGCGGTCCGAACCATTGCGGGTGTACGACTACCTGATGGCCGCCGCGGGGCTGGTGGCGGGGGTGGTCGGTGCCACCCTTGCGATCGTCGCGGGCATCGAGGCCATCACGCCCGAACCGATCGATGCCGACGTCTCCACCGAGAATCGCCTCATCCTCGCCCTCCTCCTGCTGGTCGCCGGCGGCGGTCTCTGGCGGGTGTTCTGGGAGAAGGTGCAGGAGTTCCGGAGGACCGATCCCCGTAGCGAGCTGGCCTCGCCGGTGCGGCGAGTCCACCTCATGGCGCTGTTCGGCGTCGGCGGGATCGTCGTCCTCAGCAGCCTGATCGCGATCCTCTCGATCGCCCTCGAGGACATGCTCGAAGGGACGGTCGGCGGTGCCACCCTTCGCTCGATCCGGGTCGGGGTGGCGATGTTGATCACCGTGACCGGCGTGGCCGCCTATCACCTCACCGTCTACCGCCACGATCGAGATGCGCTGGATGCGTTCGAGCCGGCCGCGGCCCCGAAACCGCCCCGCCACATCGTGCTGGTGGCACCACCCGGTACGTCGCTGTCGAGTGACCTCGCGGCCGCCACCGGAGCCGCCCTCGAGACCTGGCACCGGACCGATGTCGGAACGTCGGCAGCGATCGATCTCGACCAGCTCGCCGCCAACATCGAGGCGGTGGACGCAGCCGACACCCTGGTGATCGTCGGCCCCGACGGTCCGACCGTCGTGCCCTACGAGGTCTGACCACCCACGTCGTAGACGATGCGCAACGCGCCGTTCGGGAAGGAGGTCGTCTCGCGCACGGTGAGCCGCACCGACACCGGTTTGGTGAAGAGCGGGAGCCCCGAGCCGAGGGCCTCGGGTATGACCATGAGGTCGAGGGTTTCGACCGCCCCTCCGAGAATCCCCTCGGTGATCACCTCGCCGCCGCCGAAGACCCACAGGCGGTGGGGCGTCTCGGCGGCGAAGGTGCGGATGGCCTCGGCAGTCGGTGCGGCCGAGAACCGGACGTCGGCGCCATCCGGGATCGCTAGGTCGGTGCGGCTGGTCAACACGGTGGTCGACAGATCACCCCACTCCCAGCCCCAGTCGACAGCCTGGCGGTAGGTGGTGCTGCCCATGATGAGCGCACCGATCCCTGCGACGAAGACTTCGAAGTCGAAACCGTCGAATCCGTCGGCCGGATACTTCTCGAGGAATTCGACCCCGCCGTCTGCTTCGGCGATGTAGCCGTCGAGGGATACCGCGAGGCTGGCGACGGTGTCGTTGGCCATGCGCGCACGCTACACCAGGGTCAGGGTGCCGTTGTCTGGCCGTCCCTTGGCTCGAGACGGATCGCAAAGAGGCGTTCAGGCTCGATCCGGGCGTACGGGTACTTCCCCCAGTAGCCCCACGTGTCGAACGCGTAGCCGTAGACCTCGCGGCAGTACTCGTGAAGGTGTTCGTGGGAACCGTCGGCGGTGTCGATCTCGCGCGCCCGACCGTGTACGACCACCGACACCGACTCGCCGAGGGTGTAGGCGGCGCTGACCCGCGGGTTGGCGCGGATGTGTCGGAAGCGGAGGGAGTCCGGTGCGGATCCGAACCAGAATCTCCCGCCCAGGAACAGGCCGTCCACCGGTGCCACGAAGGGCGCTTGGCCGGACACGGTCGCGAGGTCGAGAATGCAGACGCCGCGGAGGAGGTCGACGAGTTCGGTGGCGGTGAGCCGGCGCTCCTTGGTGTGGATGGACCTCAGATGGGGTCCCGCCACCTCGTAGCTGTGGTCCAGGACGTCCTGGAGGGACGCGAGTTCGTCCGGCGTCTCGTGCACAGGGCAATCCTCGCGAATCGGTGGCCCGAGTGCGTCCGCCTCGGGCGACTGGTGCGGGCTACGTTCGATCCATGAGCAGCGAAGTCGGCAACCGGGATCACGAGGGGCGACTGATCGACTTCGGGCGAACGGCCGCCGACTACGAACGGCACCGGCCCGGATTCCCGCCGATCTTCTTCGAGGACCTCGCGGTCAGACAGTGGATCACGCCGGGGATGCGCGCCCTCGATCTCGGCACCGGCACCGGTTCGGTGGCACTCGGCCTCGCTCGCAACGGGCTCGACGTCACCGGGGTCGACATCTCCGATGAGGTGCTCGTGGTCGCCGATCGGGCCGCCGCGTCCGAGAATCTCGACATCGCGTTCCTCAACGCTCGGGCCGAGGACACGGGTCTGCCTTCGGCCGGCTTCGACCTCGTCACGGCCGGGCAGTGCTGGTGGTGGTTCGACCGCGAGGCCACCGTGGACGAGGTTCGACGGGTGCTTCGCCCGGGTGGCCGACTGGTCATCGGCGACTTCAGCTACCTCCCGCTGCCTGGAAACGTCGCGGCACGCACCGACGCGCTCATCCTCCGGCACAACCCGGGATGGCCGAAGGCCGGGTGGCACGGGATCCATCCCGAGCAGGTCCAAGCGCTCGATCGGGGCGGCTTCCGGACCGTGGAGAGCTTCAGCCGGGTGATCGACATCGGATTCAGCCACGAGGCGTGGCGAGGGAGGATCCGCACCTGCAACGGTGTCGGATCGGCGCTCGACGCCGAGGCGGTGGAACAGTTCGACCGGGAGCTCGCGGACGTTCTCGCCGCCGAGTTCTCCGAAGATCTCGTCGTCCCCCACCGCATCTTCGTTGCCACCGGCACGACCGAATGACGCCCCTCGGCGTACCATCGAGGTATGGCCGTGAGCGACCGGTCCATCACGATCGAGGTCATCGATCCGTCCTCGGAACCCGGGTCGCGACTGGCGCCGGAACTCGCCTCTGAAGCCCTGGCCTTCGACGAGTGGGAAACTCGGCGACGTGGTCGGGTGATCCTCCTCCGGCGGCCGTTCCGCAGACTCTGGCGATTCCTGGCCCAGCGGCGGCTCGACCGAACGCCGGCGAGGACCGCCCGAGTGCGCCATCACCTCCGGGATTCGCCCGGACGGGTGATCCGGCTTCCGAAGCCCGGTTCGAGCTTCGCCGCCGGTGAGGCCGTACTCACCATCACCGATCGCTTTCGAGCTGCACCGCGTGGCGCACTCCGCGCCCCGGCGACGATGCGGCTGCCATGGTCGGTGTCACCCATGCGGGTGGGGGTGGAGATCGAGCCGTGGTGGAGGGGTGGGACGGTGGTGTCGATCTGGCTCGGCCGACGCCGGGGCTCCTGGCGTCCCCGGCGCTTCTTCGCGGCCGCCCATGGCTGTCTCGACGAGTTCGAGTCGGCCATCGTCGACCACCGGAGGCCGACCGATCAGCCGGAAAGCTCGAACAGGCAGAACGGGTGGCCGTCAGGGTCGAGCATCACCGTCACGTCGTCCTGGGGTTGATGGGTCGCCACGGTCGCGCCGCACTCGACCGCCCACGCCACCGCTGCCGTTCGGTCATCGCTGCCGATGTCGAGATGGATCATCATCTGGGGTCGGCCTGGCTCGGTCGGCCACACCGGAGCGAGGTAGTGCTCCTCCCACTGGATCTCGATCTTCAGTGAGCCGTCGGGCGCTCGGAGCCGGGCCCACGCATCTTCGGCCGGGTAACCGGGTCGGGGACCCTCGATCTCCTCGACCGGCCAGCCGAGGAAGCGCTCGTAGAAGCGCGCCAGGGCCACCGGAGCCGGGGAGTCGAGTACTGGTCCGGTGATCCGTAGCTCAGGACGCGACATCGGGCACCTCCGTTCGTACCAAGGATCGTGCCACGGCCGTAGCCTGCGGGTCGATGAAGGCCGAGTTCACCGAGACCGCCAGGGACGGCGCCGCCCGCTGTGGGACGGTCCGCACCCCCCGGGGCGAGTTCCACACACCCCGGTTCATGCCGGTCGGAACCCGTGGCGCGATCCGTCACCTCTCCTCGGCCGATGTCGAAGCGCTCGGCGCCGAGGTCATCCTCGCCAACACCTATCATCTGATGCTCCGGCCGGGAGCGGACGTCGTGGCCCAACTCGGGGGCATTCACCGCTTCTCGGACTGGCACGGCCATGTGCTCACCGACAGCGGCGGGTACCAGATCTTCTCCCTCGGACCCGAGATCACCGACGACGGCGCCACCTTCACATCCACCTATGACGGGTCGACCCACCTGCTCACACCCGAGGGAGCGGTGGAGGTGCAGGCCAAGATCGGCGCCGACATCCAGATGGTGCTCGACGTCTGCCCGTCGTCGGTCGCGGACCGGGCGGTGCTCCGAGAAGCGGTCGAACGCACTGCGCTGTGGGCGGGCCGAGGACGACAGGCGTTTCTCGACCATCCCGACACGGCCGCGCGGCAGTGTCAGTTCGGGATCGTCCAGGGAGGCACCGACGACGCGCTCCGAGTGGAGTCCGCCCAACGCACCGTGGAGATCGGATTCGACGGATACGCCGTCGGGGGCCTCTCGGTGGGGGAGGACCGGGACGAGATGCTCCACGGACTCGACGCGTGCATCGGCCTGCTCCCCGCTGACCAGCCCCGCTACTTCATGGGGCTCGGCGACCCGGTCGGCATCGTGGAGTCGGTGGCCCGCGGCGTCGACATGTTCGACTGTGTGCTCCCGACCCGACTCGCCCGGCATGGCACGATCCTCACCGACGCCGGTCGCTACAACCTCACCCGCGCCGAGTTCGCCACCAGCGACGAGCCGCTCGATCCCGATTGGCCCGAGAGCCCAGCGGCCCGCTGGTCGAAGGGCTATCTGCGCCATCTCCTGTTGACCAAGGAGCCCACCGCTCCCCGGATCATCACCCTGCACAATGTGGCCTGGCTGTTGCGGTTCATGGACCGGATGACGGCCGCGATCCAGACGGGCGAATTCGCGGGCTTTCGGGCGGGCGTCCATGCCGTGTGGTCGGCCCGGTAGCCTGCTCTTTCGCCCCGAACCTCTCGCGAAGAACCACCACCATGCAGTTGATCGTCCTCGTCATCATGATCGGAGCGCTGTACGCGTTCATGATCGTCCCCCAGCAGAAGCGCATGAAGGCCCACCAGGCTCTCGTGAACTCGCTCGAGGAAGGTGACGTGGTCGTCACCAACTCGGGCATCCACGGAGCGGTGGCCGAAGTCGAAGACGACGTGGTGTGGCTCGAGGTCGCCCCAGAGGTGGAGTTGAAGATCTCCAAGGCCTCGATCGCCGAGCGGATCACCGACGACGAAGACGACGACGATGCCGACGACGAAGAGGCGATGGCCGAAGCGGACGACGAGTCCTGACGATGGGTCGACAACTCGGGTACGTGATCGGGATCGTGGTCGTCGCGATCGCCGGCATCGTCTACACGGTCACGTCCGGCAACGAGCCACTGCTCGGCCTCGACCTGCAGGGTGGCGCGTCCGTCGTGCTCGAGCCGGTCGAGACCGACGGCACCGAGATCACCGAGGAATCGCTCGATCACGCGGTCGAC
>CAYFLT010000018.1:50342-57807 GCA_964344055.1 uncultured Candidatus Nemicrothrix sp. | reverse complement strand
GACGTCCCCACCGGCGCCTTCTACGCCACCGCCGTCGCCTGGCTCGTCGACAACGAGATCACCACCGGCACCAGCCCCACCACCTTCTCCCCCGACACCGCCATCACCCGGGGCCAACTCGCCACCTTCCTCTGGCGGATGGATCAGGCCACGTCCTGATCCATCCCCAGACGGGGGATCCGAGCGGACTGGGTCTCTCGTCCCATGATCGTTCTGACCCTTCTCCAGCCGGTCTCGCTGCCGATACTGCGGGCCGACGAAGGAGAAGTTCCGATGACCACCGTCCGGGCGAATTGTGACACCTGCGGCACCGTGTTCGTGCCCGCCGCGGTCATCACGGTGCGTCTCGAGGAAGACGAGTCGAGCGGAACCTACGAGTTCTGCTGCCCCTCGTGCTTCACCCTCGTCGTCCGGCCCGCCAGCATCGACACCGCAAACCTGCTGCTCAAGAACGGCTCACGTCACGGCCCTCGCAACGTGCCCGCCGAAGTCGACGAACGACCCGGCGGCGACCCGATCAACCACAACGATCTCATCGACTTCCACGAGATGATCTGGGACCAGGAGCGCTGGCGGGAAGCCCTCGACCAGCTGGTCGAGACCCCCAACTCCTGACTCGCCAGTTCGGCCAGACGTCAGTCGTCGTCCGCCCAGAACTCCTGCCAGCTCGCATTCGCCTGGGGATGAGTCCCCATGCCCGTCTGGCTCTCCGGCCAGTTCGCCGGGGGCAATGTCAGCGGGTTGACACCGTGCTCGGCGCCATACACGAGAAAGTGCTTCCGGTTCGCGCCGAAGTACCACCGCCCGTCCCGCCGCTCGTAGACGTCGTGGTATTGGATCGCCTGGTGGATCCACGTGGAGCTCTCCGGGCCACCGTCCTGGATCTCACCCCGGCAGTACACGACTCCGGTCGCCCGGTTCGGGTCCTCGAGGTCGAAGTCGATCACGTGGTTGCCGACGTTGAGGAAGGTCACCCCCACCCGCCGAAGCGCATCGTTCACGAGCTGCTTCAGTGTCTCCCGGCCGCTCAGTGACGGACTGATCCGGACATCCGGCACGTACAACTCCATCAACGCATCGATGTCCCGCGAATCGGTATACACGGCGTATCGATACGCGAGCTGCCGAATCTCCTCCATGGCGAGCAAGCGATCGACCGGGTCCATCGCCCGCACTGTAGGTCCGGCTCAGAGTGCCCGTATCACCGAGACGACCATCATGATCATCCCCGACAGGATCGGCCCGAGGATCAGGAAGGCCACAGCCAGCCGGAGAAACCGGCGGAGCGTCCACCGCGCCTTCACCGGCCCTTCGTCGCCGACCTCGCTCGGCATGGTGCGTTCCACGATTTCGTACACATGCTCGACGTCGCCCTCCCGGACCATGAGACGGTGCGGGACCAACGGATGCATCAGCGGTGTCTGACCGTTCTGATCCATCAACCGAAGGCCGACCTGGAACCCTTCCGCCCGACACGCCTCGTGAATGAGGTGCGCTCGCATCGGATCGAAGCCGAGTTCGATCTCGATGATCTCACCCGCTGCTGTGCCCTCGTCCGCCATCTCGCGACGATACCCTCGACCCGCCGGACCACCCGGTCGGCCCCCGTAGCTCAGTGGATAGAGCGTCGGTTTCCTAAACCGTGCGTCGCAGGTTCGATTCCTGCCGGGGGCGCCGCTCAAACTTCCTGGTCAGCGCAGTGCTTTCTCGGTGACCAGGGAAGACGACTGAGCGGCGACCGCAACGCGCGGCCGACGACCGGTGGCTCAACCGACCAGGGCCAGAGCGACTCAGCGCCGGGCGTGGCTGGATGACCGGGTGGCGCTGAAGCACTCCTCGCCGTTCTCGAACCCGCGGATCGAGTTGGACGTGTGGAAGTCGTCCGCGTCGCACCACAGCTCGGAGTGGGTCCGCACCTCCACGTGATGGTCAGGGCTCCACCGGATCGACCAGGACCGCTCGGAAACGCACCGCGCGCTCAACGGGTCGCCACGGACGATCGACCAGGTGTCAGTCTCCGCGGACTTCATCGAAGCTCCCGTCTCGTAGAACGTGACCGTCTCGCCGTTGCTGCAGTCGGTCAGGACGACCGTTCCGGTGGTCGCGTCTTCGGTGATCGAGCGTTCGTGGACCGGTTCGCCACTCGTCGAGCTCCGAGGGTCGGCCGTCTCCGCCTCCAGGAACCAGGGAGCCGCGGGGGCCTCACCCGCGGAGACCCGGATTGGCAGATCGAGCCATGACCCCTCGCCCTCGTGGATGGTGAGGTTCACGAGATCGGGCGATGGCCAGATCAGCGGCCACAGACTCGTCGACACCAGAAGCTCGAGCCGATGTCCGGCCGGTAGTTCATGGGCAACGGAGTCCATATCGATCACGACCTCGTAGACCTCGCCCGGAACCATCGGTTCGGGTGACTCGTGGCCGCCGCGGTGGGTCAGATTCAACACACCCCTCGACAGCTGCAGCGACGAGCCATCGGGAGCGACGTCGCACAGGCGTAGCGCCACCATCGCCTCGGGACGATCGGCGCTCACCCGAAGCCCGACCGACGGGATCCCTAGCACCATGGTGTCCACGTCTACGACCTCACCGACGAACCGGAACGCCGGGTCCTCCTCCTGGCGTTGGTCGGCCGGCATCTGGCCCGCCGACGCGTACCCCCACCAGGTGCCCTGCCGCATGCCGACGGTGACGTCATTGGTGGCAGTGTGCGCCCGTTCGGCCGTGGGCCCGGCTGTCAGTCTCCCGTCACTGAGGTACCAACGTTGATCGTGGACGGTCGACGACGGCCACTGCGCTTCGGCAACCCACCGGCCGGGACGTTCCGGATAGAAGGGCTCGGGCGCGACCCTGTCCTGGACCCACACCCGCAGTGGCTCGTCCCACTCGCGGCGCTCGGGGTCCGGCGGCGACTCGAGTCCGAGGTGTTGGCCGAAGAAGTCGACGACCTCTTGGAGAAAGCCGATGTTCGGCCCGGGGACCCCGACCGCCGGGTAGTTGTGGGACCACGGTCCGACGATTCCGCGGAACGGGCCCGAGAGGTTCTCGGCGAGATGGAAGACGGTGTCGGTGTAGCCGTCGGCGAACCCTCCGACCGACAGCACTGGGCACGTGAGGTTCGAGTAGTCCTCGCAGACGGACCCGTGCTTCCAGAATTCGTCGCGATGGGGATGGTCGAGCCAGTCCGCCAGAAACGCCGGCGTCCGCTCCATCCGGTCGAGCCACTGGTCTCTCCACCCGTCACCGACCACAGCCGGGGTCGGCGGCCGCGCGTTGAAACAGAGCATCGTGGCCGCCCACGGCAGCATGTCCGCAGCGAGGACGCAGCCGCCCTTGTAGTGGACGTCCGTCGCGTACCGATCCACCGTCGACGCCACGCTCACGACCGCGTTCAGTGCGTCAGGTTGCCGCGCCGCGACCTGGAGGCTGTTGAATCCGCCCCAGGAGATCCCCATCATCCCGACCCGGCCGTTGCACCACTCCTGGCGAGCGATCCAGTCGATCACGGCGACGGCGTCGGCCAGTTCGGTCTCGAGATACTCGCCCTCCAGGATCCCGTCGCTGTTCCCCGAGCCACGAATGTCGACCCGAACACAGGCAAAGCCGAATCCGGCGAGGTAGTCGTGCTGCAGACTGTCGCGGACGAGCGTGCCGTCGTCCTTGCGGTACGGGAGGTACTCGAGGACCGCCGGCATGGGCACGTCCGTCACCGGCAATCGAACGCGCGCGTGCAGCCGAGTTCCATCCGACATCTCGATCCACGCGGTCTCCGACGTCACCTCGAACGGGAACTCAGTGCGCACCCGGCTAGCCCATCCAGAAGCCCTTGCGGTGCGACACGCCGAGGGACTTGCGACACTTCATGCAGAACCAGAGGTACGCCTTGCCGAGGCCCTCATCGAGGCGTTGCTGGTAAACGCCGTCGAGGTCTTCCTCACAGTGGGGACACCGTGGCGTCACTCCCTCCGCGGGGATGCAGGTCGGAATGTCGGTTCGGTTCAGACGAGCGCGAGGCACGCGGCGATCCTAGAGCCCCGATCGGGCGTCCCTCGGCCGGCTCCACCGCCGCGGACGCGTCCGCGGACACGCCTGCGACCTTGACTCCTCCGCTCGAGGCTCTCCCCGTCGGGAGCGTGTCACACCCCTTCGGTAGGCTGAACGCACCGCTTCGCGAACGTGATTGAGCGTTCAGCCTACCGAAGGTCCATGTGTGGCTTCCGGCGTGGAGAGCGGCATCGCCGTCGATTCGGCCAGCAAACGCCTCCGTTGATCGGAGTCCAGAATGGCCACCTCTCCCCACACCACGCGTCCGCGGACGCCCGGTCCTCTCGCTCGTGAACTCGAGGGGATCACCGCCACCCTCCATCGATACCAGTTCGAGCTGGTCCGCGCGTCCGCGGCGTTCGCCGACGCGGACGAGTGGGTGCTCACCGGCTTCCCCACCCCGGCCCACTTTCTCGCCGACCTCGCCGACATCGAAGCGTGTACCGCTCGAGAATGGATCCGGGTCGGGCGGCGCATCCGGGAACTCCCGTTGATCGCCGCGGCGTTCGAAGCCCGCGATCTCTCCTACGCCAAGGTGCGCACACTCACCCGCTTCGCCGAACCGCACAACGAAGCGGAGCTGATCGAGCTTGCGATGCGGGTCCCGGCCGGTGCGCTGAACCGCGAACTCGCCCGCTGGTTCGCCGGCAACGCCACGCCGGACGAACTCGATCGCTACCACGAGGGCCGGCGATCGGTCACCTGGCGCAACGAGCCCGACGGCATGGTCTGCTTCACCCTGCGACTGCCGCCACACATCGCCGCGATGCTGATTGCCGTCCTGACCTCGTTCGCGATGCGTCGCAAACCGGCCGCGGACGCGTCCGGTCGGTACCCCACGCTCGCCCAGCAGCACGCCGACGCCATGGGATCACTACTCGATGACGGCGTCGGAGCGGTCAACACCGAGGTCATCTTCCACGTGCGGGCGGACGGCTGCACGGCCGACGACGGCACACCGGTCACCGAGACGGTGATCGCGGATCTCGTGGACGAGTCGTCACTGCGGGCGATGATCCACGACGCAGATCGCCACCCGGTCAACGCGTCCGGCAAGCACCGGCATCCGAATCAGCGCCAGAAGCTGGTGGTCAAAGAACGCGACCACGTCTGCGTCGACTGCGGCCGCGACACGCTGCTGCAGTACGACCACGTCCCGGCTTTCGAACAATCACAGCGGACGATCATCGAGGAACTCGTCCTCCGCTGCGCTCCGTGCCACCAGGCCCGCCATGCTGCCGATGCTCGGCAAGCCCGAGGGCCATCGGGCCCGACCTGAACTCATGACGTCCGGCCCTGCCCATCCCCACGGGTGGCTCCGAGACTGAAGGTGTGAAGGAACTCATGCCCACCATTGGACTCTCACCTTCGAGACCCGCGAAGACGAGGACCACTGCGACATGGTGGTCCACCTCGACGCCGGCGATCGATCGCTCTCCGGTCACGGCCGTTCCCGCCGCAACCCCACGGACCCGTCGGTCCCGCAGGTCGGCGAGGAACTCGCCGCGGCACGGGCACTCCACGATCTGGCCAACCACCTCACCGAGGATGCGTGGCGGATGATCGAGGCGTTCCCCACCGAGAGCTAGACGCTTCGGCCCGACTTCCGCGATCTCGGGCCGAGCAACACCACCAAGATGTCCCCCACCTCACCTCCCGCGTCTGACCGTCGAACGGTCGGGACGAGAAGATGGACCGTCGCCGCCGGCGCGGTCCTCATCCAGCTGTGCCTCGGCGCGATCTACGCCTGGTCCGTGTTCACCCCACATCTACGAGACGCCGGCTGGTCGAAGGTCGAGACCCAGGTCGTCTTCGCAGTCGCGCTCGCCAGCTTCGCCGGGGTGATGGTGCTCGCCGGCCGCAAGCTCGCAACCTGGGGACCGCAACGGCTCGCGGTGGCCGGCGGTCTCATCCTCGGTGGTGGCTATGCGATCGCCGCGATCGGCGGAGGCACGAGTTTCGTCGCGGTCCTCGTTGGAGTCGGACTCGTCGGGGGCAGCGGCATCGGACTCGCCTATGTCGTACCGATCGCAGTGGGAATGCGTTGGTTCCCGGACCACAAGGGCATGATCACCGGCATCGCGGTGGCCGGATTCGGGTTCGGGGCGATGGGCTGGATCAAGGTCGCAGGAAACTGGGTGGACCTCATCGATCGGATCGGTCTGGACCGAACGTTTCTCACCTACGGCGCGGTCTTTGCTGCGCTCGTCCTTGCCGGCAGTCTCACCATGCGGATGCCTCCCGAGGGTTGGGCTCCGGAGGGATTCGTCGCGCCGCAGAAGGTCGGTCAGGGAGGCGAGGACTTCTCCCCGCGGGAGATGATCCGCACACCCCAGTTCCACCTCATCTCCCTCACCTTCATGGTGAGCGCCGGCGCCGGCCTGATGGCCATCGGGCTGATGAAGCTCTACCCGGTCGAAGCGCTGGCCGACAACGGGCACCGCCTCGACGACGCCGACGCCATCGCCGGAACGGCCATGGCGGTGTTCTTCTCTCTGGCCAACGGCGTCGGCCGGCTGGCCTGGGGTGCGATCAGCGACGTGCTCGGCCGCAAACGATCCAGCGTGACGACGACGGCGAGTCAGGGAGTCTTCCTGGTGGCCTTCACGTGGATGGCGGGAAACCAGTACTCGCTCTACCTCGCCGCGGCCCTGATCGGATTCAACTTCGGCGGGAACTTCGCCCTGTTCCCGGCCCTGACCGCGGATGAGTTCGGGAACGACGCGGTCGCCACGAACTACCCGTGGGTCTTCCTTTCCTATGGTGCCGGCGGGATCATCTTCCCGATTCTCGGCGGATGGCTCGGTGACCTCGGGAACTTCCCGGCCGCCTTCTTCATCTCAGGCGGGATGTGCCTCGCCGGCGCCGTCGCTTCGTACCTCGTGTTCCCGCCGCACCACGACGAGGCCCAACAGCCCTTCAGTGTCCACGGGTTTCTGCACAACGCGCACCTCTTCGAACCCGAGCGGGTCTGACCTCGGCTCCCCGCGCGGTCAGACCCCGATCCGGTCGAAGTGGGCGAGCACCTGCGGGTAGCAGTCCACGTTGGCGTTCCTGCCGATCACCGGGTCGAGGTGCCCGTAGTCGGCGAACACCGTGCGGTGATACTGCCGATCGCCGAAGTGCTCCCGCATCAGATCGAAAGACTCGAGCGTGGAGGCCGGCTTCCACACCCGGTTGTCGGCTCCGTGCAGGAAGGTGATCGGGAGGTCCAGGCGATCGAGGTGAGGCATGTAGATGTCCTCACCTGACGCGCCGACGAGCCGCTCGTTCTTCGCGCACAGGGCCAGGTGTTTCATCATCTCGAGGTTGGCGATACCGAAGATCTCGTGCATCGAGGTGTGGGTGAGATCATTGAGCTGGGCGTGGTCCCAGCACAGGCTGTACAGGAACGTGATCCGGTGACAGACCGCGCTGGAGC
>CAYFLT010000018.1:34090-50332 GCA_964344055.1 uncultured Candidatus Nemicrothrix sp. | reverse complement strand
CATCGGCCAGAGCCGAAGCAGGAAGTCGAACGCCTTCGCGCCGCGGCTCTCCTCGTAGTAGCTGTCCGCGGTCAGGAAGTGCACACCCAGCGCGGGGAGTAGCTGCGGCAGCTTGAAACTGATCTTCAGCCGAGTCATGAGTGGCGCGACCGGGTTGGTGGCCACCTGCAGCGCAACCACGCTGCCGATCGACTCGAGACCGGCCAGGGCAGCCATGAAGAAGGTGATCGATCCGACGCAGTGGACCACCCAGTGCACCTCGTCGGCACCGGTCAGCTCCCGGATCTTGGCGACGGCAGTCGGGTAGTCCTGCAAGGCAACGGTGTCGCCGTTCCACGAGGTGGTGCTGGTGACACTCATCGGCGAGCCCCTCCAGTCGAACAGCCAGCAGTCGAAGCCGTTGGTGTACAGGTACTCGAGCATGTTCTCGTCGAACGTGTCGGTCGAGAACAGACCAGAGTTGGCACCCATCCCCGGCACCATCACCACCGGGCCCCGCGAGCCACCCTTGTAGCGGGCGAGCCGGATGTGGGCACCGTCGGGGGTCTTCATCCAGTGGATCTCGGGCGGGCCACATCGCAGCGGACGACGGGTCCGCGGCGGCGCGTCGCGATGGAGCTTGGTGACCGGCGAGAAGACCCCGCCGTAATCGTCGAAGAGGACGCCGGCGAAGTGCTTGCCGAACGCTGCCTCGGTCTCGAGTTTCTCGAGCTTCGTGCCGGGTCCGGTGACCTTCACCGTCGACAACTGCTTCGCGAAGTCACCGACGCTGATGTGGAGAACGGCGCGGCCGACGACCGGACCAGAATCATCGACGCCTTCGTGGATCGAGGCGAAGAGGGTGGTGGAGTCGTGCCACAGCGATGTCAGGGCCCGGTGATGGAGCACCTTGAAGCCTTGGAGGAAGTACCGCCGACCATCCGTCGTCTCGCACGGCAGGTGGTACCTCATGTTCTGGGTCTCGACGTGGGTCGGATCCTTGACCACCAGCTGGAACTCGCCGTGGGTGACCGTCATCGGTTCGGCTGACAGGGCGTCGACCTGCACGGTTCCGACCGCGGTCCAGGACTGGCCGAGGTTCTCGAGGAACGTCTCTGCGTCGTCGGTCGAGATCGTCAGATCGAATCGAGCCGGCGAGTCGGCCTTCTTTCCGCGTTCCTCGGCGTCCTCGTAGGATCCGGCCGGGTCGGCGTCGAACCATCCCGCCATCTGCTCGGTGAACTCGATGCCCCGAGTGGTCTGGGTCAGATTCGGTGGCGGCGACGCGTCGGGCGAGTAGTCGATCTCCCAACCCCGATCCTCCGCGATCAGGGCAGCGTTCCGCTCCGCGAGCGCGGTGATCGTCAGCAACGGGTTCACCCCGAGGGGGCGGGGGATGATCGAGCCGTCCGCGACATAGAGATCGTCGTAGACGTCGGAGCCGGAGTTGCCGGCGAACACTCGGCCCCGCTCGTCGACCACCCCGAGGCCCGCCTCGTCGGCCATGACGCAGCCGCCCAACGGGTGCACCGTCACGACGGTGTGGCCGAACTCCTTGGCCCAGAGTGGCTCGGGCACATAGTCGGCACCGATCTGCATGGACATGGCGGCGAGGTCGCGGTTCCGCTCCTCGTAGTACGGCGTCGTGCCGGCGCCCTCCCACTTCAGTCGAAGGCTGTCGTCGGTGAGATGCATGCTCCCGCCGTCGTCGTCGTGGCCCATCACGAGGTAGGTGAGGGTGTCCTCGTCGGCGCCCTCGTGGGCTCCACCGAACAGGCTCTTCACGAACTGGACCAGCTTGTGGAACCAGCGGCCCGTGCGGCGGCCGACGAGTACGTCCGACGCTTCGAAGCCGACCGGCAGGATGGGCGCGAGCGCTCCCGGGATGACGCCTTCCTCGACGATGTAGCTCTTCTTTTCGTCGTCGGGGTCCTCGGCGACGATCACTCCGGTGATGCAGGGCCCCGCCGGTCGGTTCGGATCCGGCAGCTTGTCACCGCTGCCGATGCCATTGACCTCGACGTCGCTGTTGTACGCGAACGCAAGTACATCGCCGTTGCCGGTGAATCGTTCACCGAGACGATCCGAGACGGAGAGTCCGGCCTGGGCCGATCGCAGCAGGATCTCGGTCGACCCGAGGGTGCCTCCGGCAAGCACGACGATGTCGGCTCGCACCGTGAGTGGTGGGTGGGCGAAATGCTCACGGCCGAGGTCGAGCGGTTGATAGAGGACGTGCCATCCGTCGTCATGTCGCTCGAGGTTGCGCACCTCGATCTCACAGAACACCGACGCACCGTGTTTCACCGCGTCCGGCAGGTAGTTCATCAACAAGGTGTTCTTGGCGCCGTAGTTGCAGCCGGTGATGCAGTCACCGCATCCGTTGCACGCCTGCTGGGTCACCCCGACCGCGTTCGGCCCGTCCTCGAACGTCACGTTGATCGGCGTTCGCTCGAACCGGTGCTCGCCCTTGAGGCTCTCGAGGACCTCGAGCTTGGCGAGAGGCGGGAAGTCGGCCGGGTAGGGCGTCGGCGCCAGCATGTCTCGGGCGAGCTCGAACCCGCGGTCGAGCCCCTCGCGGTCCTTCGCCACGGCTTCGGGCCAGCCGGTGGCGAACACCGCCGCGTCCGGTCGCAGGGAGACACTCGCGTTCACCAACGACGTGCCCCCGAGACCACACCCCTTGTACACACCGACGTCGCCGTCGAAATGGAACTGGTAGAGCGCGCTTCGGTCACCGCTGTGCTTCCCGTTGCGTTCGATCTGGACGTGCTCGGCAGCCTCGAGCAGCTTGTCCGGATACTCGCCCGGCACCAGCTCGCGGCCCCGCTCGAACAGGCAGACGTTCCGTCCGGCCCGGGCGAGCCGAGACGCGGTCACCGCCCCTCCGTAGCCCGAACCGATGACCACGATCTCGTAGTGGTCGTCGAGTTCGGAGAGCGGTGTCGAGATGTGTCCGTACGTCATGAAGCTCTCCCTGCCTGTTCTGTCTTCGCCTGCTCTTTCCTGTCGGCCACGATCCGAAGCGCCCCCTCCATGCCGAGGCGGGTTGCGATCGGAACCGCATCCTCTGCCACCTGGTCCGCCCGCTCGGGCAGACCACAACGATCGAGGTACTTCACGAAATGCATTCGACAATGGACCGACTCGGGTTCCATGCCGATCTCCTCGCACTTGGCGATCGCACCCTCGAAGTTCTCCATCGCCGCGTCGTGGTCGCCGAGAATCGCGTGGAGTTGTCCGAGGGTGTTGAGAACGGGAGCCCGGAAGGCCGGGCCCGTATAGGCGATCTCGTCTCGCCGCGACTCGGCGATCGGGAGGAGTTCCGCGGCCGCGGTCTCGTCTTGGAGCTCGAAGGCGACCTCGGAATAGACCGCCGCGTGGAGGGCCACGTTCTGCATACCGGCCATCAACGGTGCGATGCCGTTCGCGCTGAGCGTCTCCCATTGTTGCTGTGCCCGAGCCAGCTGCCCGGTGGCGCAATAGATCAGGCACAGCCCGCCCAGGTAGATCGGCATCTCGGGGTTCTCGGCTGCGGTGGCCTCGAGCAGCTCCTCCACGACACCGAGCTGGCCCTGATGGCGGAAGATCTCGAATTGGTGGGAGGCGTACACCATCAGGGCTTCCGGCTGCTTGGTGTCGGGGCGCATTTCGTATCCCCGCTGCGCAACCTCCAGCGCTTCCTCGAACCGGCCCAGGCCGATCAGCAGACTCGCCCGTCGTGGGTTGATGTGGGTCTCGAGGATCGGTTCGCCGAGATACTCGAGGGCCTCGTACCCACCGTCGATCGCCTGCCACGCGAGCTCGAGGCGACCAGCGGCGAGCGACGCAGTGGCGAGGTTCAACGATCCGAAGTAGATCGCGCGCTGATCGCCGCGGCGGTGACCGAGTGCGATCAGTTCCTGCGCTCGCGCAATCAACCTGGGTGGTGGCTCCACGATCTCTGCGATGTCGGACACACAGATGAGGACCTCGACCAGCAGCCGCTCGTCCCCGTGTTCCCGGGCCTGCATCTCCGAGTTGGTGGCCACACTCGTCTTCCGGTCGAGATCCGGATCCCAGGTCAGTTCGCTGGCGAGCTGGGCGCCGAGTAGGGCTCGGCTCTCGACGTCGTCCTTCGGCGTCTCCGCCAACGCGGACTCGAGCTCCTGAACGAGCTCGGCATCCACCCGACCCGCGGATGCGTACACACCCCGGTGGGTCTGGAGCAGCGCTCGCCGCTGGGTGGCCGGATCGCCGATGCCGTGGGCTCGGCGGGCCGCGTTCAGCAAGGACTCTCGGAACCCGAGGTGGCCCGCCCGCTTGGACGCGATGCCGTGCTCGATCTGCAGTTCGATCTGCTCGTCGTCGCTCGCGCCGCCGACGATGGCGTGTTCCAGCGCCCGCTCGTACCAGCCGGCCGCCCCGGCGTGATCGAGCCGAGATGTCGAGAACCCCGCAGCCCGGACGGTCGCTCTCACGAGCCGGTCGGCGTCGCGCTCACTCGCACGCTCGAGATGATCGGCGATCTGGAGCACCCGCTCGTCGACCTGACCATCAATCCCTCCCTCCAGAACGTCTGCGACCGCCGCATGGAGGCGGGCCCGACGGCGCGCGGTCAGCGAGGAGTAGATCGTCTGGCGGACGATCGCGTGGGAGAACTCCAGGAACGGTGGCTGGCGTTCCACCACGAGATGGGCGTCGATGGCGATGTCCAGCGCGTCATCGACCTCGCGCACGTTGGCCTCGAGCGCACCCGCAACGACGAGTGGATCGAAGCGAGCCCCCACCACCGCTGCCGCCTCCATGGCGGGGGCAACCTCCGGGCCCAGGCGGCGGATTCGCTGGTCGACGATGGAACGGATCGACGGCGGAGCGTCGACCTCGGTCGGGTCGACCGCGAGCTGGAGATGTCCATCGATCGTCGCGATCGCTCCGACCTCGACGAGGTGCCGCACGAGTTCGGTGACGAACAAGACATTGCCGTTGGTGGAGCGGGCGATCTCGTCGACCGCGGTCCGCTCGGCGTCGTTCAACCGGCGACCGGCGGCGACCGACATCAGCTCCTCGACTGACTCGCTGTCGAGACCCTCCAGCCGCAGCTCGCGGTACCGCTCGGTGCGGTGGAGCTGGGTGACCAGGTCGGCCACCGGCTCGTTCGGTGCCGTCTCGGTGTCGCGCATCGTGGCGACCAGGAGGATCCGGGCGTCGCCGGTCTCGCGCACCAGCGCCGACAGCAGCTCCACCGTCGCCGCGGTGGCCCACTGCAGATCGTCGACCACGATGACGACCGGCCCGTCCTCGGCGAGGAGGCTCAGCCACTCGATCACGGCCCGATACAGCTGGTGCCGATCACCCTCGAATCCCGAGCCGGGTACTCGTCCGAGGTGCTCGACCAGTTCTGGGGAGAGCACCGTCAAGGCATCCACGTGCCCGCCGAGGCGATCGGCGAGCTGCTTCGAGGTTCGATGGTGGACGAAGTGGTCGAGCCATTCCGCGATCGGCTGGTGGGTGCGGCTCTCGTTTTCGTCGCAGGCCCCGAAGAGCACCGTTGCCCCCAGCCCGTGGAATCCGGACGCCGCCGCGCCCAGCAAACGTGTCTTGCCGATCCCCGGTTCGCCGACCAGCGCCACCGCCCGCATCCGACCGTCCAGCGTCGCTCGATACACGCCGTCCAGCTGTTCGAGCTCCTCCCGACGTCCGCAGAACGGGAATGCTCCATCGAAGCGGAGGTGGTTCGGGAGCTCCAGCGGCGATGCGCCGAGCGACTTCCAGAGGACCCGATGCGCCCTGACCGGTTCGGCGAACCCCTTGAGCTCGTACTCCTGTGCATCATCGGCATCGATCTCGATCGACGGGGAGGCCACCGCCATTGCGAGATCGGTTGCGAGAATTCCGTCTGCCCCTGCCTGGTCGCACAGTCGCGACGCCGTCACCACAGGCACGCCGTAGACGTCACCGCCATCGAACGAACAGTCCCCCAGGGCGATTCCCACACGAATCGAGAGCTGCGCCTGGAGCTGGGCCTCGTCGAGGCTGAGGGCCTGCTGGAGCTCCACGGCCCCCTCGATCGCCCCGCTCGCGCTGTCGAACACCGCCAGCGACCCGTCTCCGGTTCCCTTGATCAGGCTGCCCTGATGCAGATCCAGGATCCGGTCGACATGGTCCTCGTAACGGTGCCGCAGCTCATCGAAGACGGCCTGACCGAGGGTGTCGAGGATCGCCGTCGATCCCACGATGTCGATGAACATCACCGACGCAGTGCGCGTCCTGTCCCCGCTCACTCCAGCCGCCCGCCTTCTTCGACACCCGTGTCGGGCGCCGGGTCACAGCGATGCGACGAGGCCTGGCAGATCCCGGTCCCCACCGTCGCGCCCCCCCTTCTCGGGCCGACCGTAGTGGACGTCCAGAGTTACGGACAATGATCACGCAGCGAGGTGAACCGCGTTCGGGTGGCCAGACACACCCGGGCAGAAGTCCGGCTAGCGCTGATCCTGAGGCGACACGTCGAGGGAGGGGATCGCGGGATGGGCACGATCCTCGGTGAGCATGGCGCTGATCTCGTCGGCCGGAACGGGCCGGGCGAAGAGGTAGCCCTGCGCATTGCGACAGCCCAGTCTTCGGAGCGAGGCAGCCTGTTCGAGGGTCTCGACTCCTTCGGCGATGACGTCCAGGTCGAGAGCCAGCCCGAGCGCGATGACCGCAGCGGCGAGAGAGGTGGCGTCCTCGGGACCTCCGGTGAGCTCGTCCACGAGCGTGCGGTCGATCTTGACCTCGTTGGCCGGAAACTCGCGCAAGTAGGCGATCGCGGTGAACCCGGCTCCGAAATCATCGATCGCCACCCGGACTCCGGCGGTGCGGAGGCGCTGGAGTCGACGGGCCACGACTTCGGGTGCCTCGATGAGAGCGGTCTCGGTGAGTTCGATGGTCAGCTGGCCCGGATCGACCTGCCCGTAGCTGCCGATGGCGGCGGCCACCTGGTCGTGGACATCGACCCGAGACAGCTGCCACGCGCTCATGTTGGTCGAGATCGACAGCCGGTGGCCGGTGCCGAGGGAGTTCCACTCCGCCAGTTGACGCAGCGCCTCACAGAGGACCCAGTCGTCGATGCGGGCGATGAGGCCCGAATCCTCGGCCACATCGATGAACGCCGCCGGCGGGACCTGCCCCACTCCGGGTCGATCCCAGCGGACCAGGGCCTCGACCCCGATGAGGTGTCCATTGGTGAGATCGATCTTGGGTTGGTAGAGACAACGCAGCTCGTCGTTCTCGATGCCGTGACGTAGCGCGACTTCGAGCTCACGGCGCGCCGCGGCCTCTTCCTCGAACCCCGAAGTCGCCTCGATCACTTCGCCCGTGGCAAGGGCCTTCCCCTTGCGCATCGCGGTTTCCGCGGCATCGAGAAGACCCCGGGGGGCGAGACCGTGCTTCGTGGCCGAGATGCCGACCGTGGCCGTGAGCCAGAATTCACGTTCGCCGACCGTGAAAGGATTGGACAACTCGTCGACGAGGTGTCGAGCGAGCTCGTGCAGTTCGCGTTCACGGACGTGGCCACGGCTCACCAGGGCGAATTCGTCGCCGGCCACTCGAGCGACCAACCAGCCCTCGTCGACCGAACGCTTCATGCGATTGGCGGCCTCGATCAAGACCGCGTCGCCGGCTTCGTATCCCACCGTGTCGTTGATGGTCTTGAACCGGTCGAGATCTATCAGGACCAGGGCCAGGGGATGCCGATCGGCGGCGTCGAGATACTCCTGCAGCGCGGCTCGGTTGGGGAGACCGGTGAGGTGATCGTGGTGAGCCCGATGATGGATGTCGTGGAGAAGGCGTGAATTCTCCCAGAGGAGTCCGGCGAGCCGGACGATCGCGCCAACACCGACGATGAACCCGAGGAACCCGATGTGGGAGACGACGTCGGCTTCCTCCAGGCCGAGCATCGTGAGCCAGGCGAGGAGTGGCAGCCAGGCGATGCCCAACTGGGCGGCCATCGGCCGCCCGGCGACCGGCTGGACCAGCGCGGCTCGGGGAGATTCGAACACGGCGACGGTGCCGACGCCGAACGCGAACGGGAAGGCGAAGTCGGCCAGGGTCCCGTGGTCGAGGTCTCCGGTGGCGCCCACTCGGGCCTGGAGCGCGAGCGCCGCGGCGAGCAGCACGGCCGGCGACGACAGGAGGAGGAACAGGGGTCGTCGAGCCCGCACGACGGCGACCACGATCGTGGTGACGAAACCGAGCAGCAGGGCGAGGAGGCTGATCTGGGTGATGATCGCAAGCTGCTCGGCCAGGATCAGATCCGGGTCATCGACCACCGGCTTGCCCACGAAGTGCCACGCCAGGAGCAGTGCGGCGCTGCCGAGCCAGAGCGTGTCGAGGGCGACCCGGCCGATCGGGACCCGGGCCAGGATGTGACGGGCCAGAACGATCACCACGCCCAGCTGTCCGAGGGTGGCGAGCGGGCCGACCAGCATCGCCGCCGAGAGCTCACCGGCCGGGCCGGGTTCGATCGGGTCGGCCACGAAGAGCGCCAGACCTGCTGCGTAGACGACGAGCGTTCCAGCCCACGGGATCCGGTTGGCACCCTCGTTGACGCGGGTGGCCCAACTGAGGGAGACGACCATGAGCAGCGCAGTGGCAACCGTCCCCGCGATGGAGGCCCGTCGGGTGGCGTCCTCGCCGAGCGGTAGAGCGAACGCGAGTCCGACGACGGCGACCAGAACCAGGGCCGCGCCCTGTTGGACCCGGATCATCGTCCCCGCATGCCCGCCACGACTGTCCACCAACCGTCCTTTCGGCCAACCCACCGATCTCGCCCGCGAGCCGAGATCACCTCACCGAGAGGCTAGTCGACCCAAGTCACGCGACCCGAGATCGCAAGAGTTCGCGATGGTCTCTGATCTCGGACCGGGGTCGTCCGATGCTCATCGGTCGGCGCACTCTGCCGATGGGGACATACGCCCGCTCGGAGTGTCAGCGGAGTGGAAGGTGGAGTGATGGGCGACGAGCCGCAAGAGCTGGGCGAGCCGGAACTCGCCGCTGTCGTCCGGGAAATCGACGAGATGGGCGATTGCCCGTTCCCGGCCGAGTACTTCACCGCGATGTCGAGCCGCCCGGACCTCGCAGCTGCGGTGTGGCGCTTCACGAAACTCCTGCTGAGCGAGGGGCAGCTTCCGCGGTCGATCACCCGTCTGATGATGTCGGCGATCTCCGCGGAGGCCGATTGCCGAAGCTGTGCACCCAGCCAGACCCTGACGTTCGGAGTGCTCGGGCTCAGCGGCGAGGAGGTGGCGGCGTGCCGGCCCGATGTAGGCGGCCATACCGATCTCCACCGGACCACTCTCGAGTTCGCCACCAAGGCTGCCGCTGACCCGCAGTCGATCACCGACGAGGACGTCGGGCGGCTGAGCGGGCTGGGTATGGGTGAAGGCGAGCTGATCGAGGCGGCCATGGTCGTTGCGTTGACCAAGCTCATGAACACCTGGGTCGACGCCTATTCGGTGGGTTCGGACGGACAGGATCCCGGGGAGGTGACGCCGTGTCACGCATCGCACGGGTAGACGAGGCGACCGACGCGCACGTCCGCGAGCTGTACGGCGAGATCGTCGAGTACGGCTTCGGTGACGAGACACCGATCAACTTCTTCACCGCCATCGCCGGTCGATCCGACCTGCTGGAGGCGTCGTGGGATCTGACCAAGGCGATCCTCGTGGGCGGATCACTGCCCAACACCCTCAAGCAGATGATCGCACTCTGCATCTCTCGCCAGAACGATTGCCGCTACTGCTCGGTCGTGCACCAGGGCGCGCTCGAGGCCGCAGGCGTCGACCCCGTCATCGTGGAGTCGTGTGTCACCGACCCCGAGATCTCCGATCTCCACGAACCTCACCGGTCGATCGTCCTGCTGGCCATGAAGGCCGCCCGCGATCCTGCCTCGGTGACCGACGACGACCGGGCCGAGATGGCGACCATGGGCCTGTCCGAGGGCGAGATCGTCGAGCTGCTCCTGATGGCCGGATTCACCAACTTCATCAACGCGTGGGCGGACATCAGCGGAATTCCACTCGACTCCGCGGATCGATGACGAAACCGGCCCGATGACAGACACGGCGGCGGGGTCGATCGACATCCTGAGCCTCGGCACACTCCACGACGCCGTCTTCGCGTTCAGTCGGCAGACCTCCCTGGAGGAGTTCTGGGACAGTGTCGCCCTCAACACGCGCTGGGTCGTGCCCGCCCGCAGGGTCTGCGTGCTCCGACATCACTCCGACTCGACGGTGACCATCGCCGCCCGGGTTGCGTCCGGTCGGACCCTCGAGCCGATCGAGTCACCGATCTCTGTCGGCGCCGACCCGTTGGGAGAAGCACTCTCCACCGTTCGACCGATGTGGCTCGAGGATCTCGCGTCCCTCGATTCCGACGAGCTTCGGGAGTGGTTGAAGGACAACCCGAGCGGGGTCATTCACACCGTGCCGATGGTCGGCGCCGCAAGGAAGCTCGGGGTGCTTGTCCTGGACTTGCCGGACCCTCCGACGAGCGCTGATCGCGCTCGCGTCACTGCGCTGGCGAGCCTCTACACCCGCCACGCGGTGTCGGCCCATGGGGTGATCCGGACCACCTCGGAACTGGCACGACAGAACGAGGAGTTGGCCGCGACACAGCGCCAGCTCCTCGATGCCGCGGACCGGATCCAGGAACTGAACTTCTCCCTCGAGCACCGCATCGAGGAGCGGACTCGCCAGCTCGAAGTCGCCCAGGAGGAGCTGATGCGGGTGAACGAGTCACTGAAGCATCTGGCCCTCCACGACGACCTCACCGGTCTCGCGAACCGCACCCTGTTCAACGACCGGGTCGAGCATCTCCTGCAGCAGGCCGACCGGGTCGGAGAGTCCTTTGCGATCCTGTTGATGGACGGTGATGGATTCAAACAGATCAACGACACGTACGGCCACCACGTCGGCGACATCGTCCTCCGCGCGATCGGAGATCGAGCCGAAGGGGTGCTCAGAGATCACGACACCGTGGCTCGGCTCGGAGGTGACGAATTCGCGGTGATCCTCGACCGGGTCGGGCCCAGTGAGGCGCGGAAGGTGGCCGAGAAGATCGTCCGAGCCGTCGAAGAGCCGCTCCCAGTCGACGACCGGGGCACGACGGTGACCCCCCGCATCAGCGTCGGCATCGCCGCGCATCCGCACCATGGTGGCGGCCTGGATCAGCTCCTCCGCCGAGCGGACGAGGCGATGTACCGGGCCAAGGACTCCGATCGGCAATGCGTGGTCTACGGCGGGGACCCTGTCGATACCTAGACAGGATGGCCGAGGTGACAGGATGTCGGCGTGAGATTCGACATCGGGCCCCGACCACTGGGTGAGGTACTGATCGGGGTCGGCGCGATGGTGGTGGTCGCCGCCGGCCTGTTGCTGACTGCCGCGCTGACCTTCGGACCCACCCTCGCGCTCAGCGAGCGCCACGCGACCCGCTCCGGCGGCGTGAGGTCGGATCTCCAGTTCCTTCTCGTCGGGTGGCTCAACCTCCTCCCCTACATCACGTCGCTTCTCCTCGTGCTCGCGATCATGAGAGCGGTCGGCCGGCACCGGAGCCAAGGGTCGACCTGATGAGTGCCGGACACGAGTTGCTGATCGATCGCCGCGGTGGTGCGGTGACGATCACCCTCAACCGGCCCGAGGCCTTCAACGCGCTCACGCCGTCGATGATCAGCGGGCTCGTCGAAGAGCTACGCGCCGCCGCGTCCGACCGGTCGTGTCGATGTGTCGTCCTCACCGGGACCGGACGCGGGTTTTGCGCCGGTATCGACGTCAAGGGAGTAGCCGCTCGCGATGCGGCGGCCGCGTCGGGGCGGGAGGGGCTGGACCCCCTCGTGGCCGGATTCGAGAACCTCCACATCACGCTCAGCAACATCATCCGGACCATCCACACGATCCCCGTACCGGTGATCGCGGCGGTGAACGGACACGCAGTGGGTGCCGGCCTCGCCATCGCGGCCGCCTCGGATCTCCGTCTGGCCGCACGATCGGCGACGTTTTCCGACGGTTTCGTGAAGCGGGGCATCTCCGGGTGCGAAATGGGTACCTCGTACTTCCTTCCCCGCATCGTCAGTCCGGCGATGGCGAACGAGCTGATGCTGACCGGTCGTCGCATCGATGCCGCGGAAGCCGAGCGAATCGGCCTGGTCAGTCGGGTGGTCGACGACGATGACCTCGCGGCGGCGGCTCACAGCCTCGCCGCCGAGATCGCGGCCAACGCGCCGGCAGCGATCGCGATGACCAAGGAGGTGATGTGGGCCAACCTCCACGCCCCGAGCCTCGATTCCGCACTGGCCATGGAATCCCGGACCCAGAGCCTGGTCCGGAACACCGCAGACGCCCGCGAGGCCCGGTCATCGTTTCTCGAGAAACGAGATCCGGTGTGGGAGGAGCCCAGCGAGGAGCGGCCCCTGCGCTGACCAGATCAGCTCCGACCCCGCCGCAGCTCTTCGACCACCACCGCAGGGAAGAGTGTGTCGTTCTCCTTGCGGATGTGGAGGAGGGTGTCGGTCTCCAGCTCGGCCAGCCCCGCGTACAACGCCACCCAGTCGTCGTCGGCCTCCGATGGCGGCGTGAAGACCGATGTGAGCGAGCGCAGTCGGGCCAGCAGGGTGCCTGCCCGGTCGTGCTCGAACTCCATCACCCGGATGGGATTCTGCAGAGAGCCACAGTGGAACTGGGGCAGTGACTCGGATGCGAACAACTCACGAACCATCGGGAAGAGAATCTGCTCCTCCTTCATGAGATGCGGCTCGAGATCGGCCCGAAGCTCGCGGAACACCGCAGCGACGTCGACCAGTTCCGGGTGATCGTCGGCGTGCCGTGCCTGCACCGACTCCACGAGTGTCCCGAGGCTCGGCAGAGCCGCCTTCAGATACTCGTGGTGGGTCTCCTCGAGGTGATCGACCATCTCGGGGGCGGAGAGGGCGGTCCAGTCGGCGGTGTCGGTCATCGTGGTCGACCATACGAACCCTGACGGCAGCGGACCGGGGTCGAAGGACCCGACTCTCCGTCGAGCTGTTGCGGCACCAGGGCTAGCCTCGGCTGGACATGAGTCGAGCCGATGCCATCACCCGCAGCGAGACCCACTTCGACAGTGGCGCCTTCTTCGACGAACTGGCCCGCCGTGTGGCCGTTCCGACCGAGAGTCAGGAGGAGTCGCGCCGGCCCGATCTCCACCAGTACCTGAGCGACGAGATCACCCCTGCCTTCGAGGTGCTCGGATTCAGCTGCGAGATCCACCCGAGCCCGCTGGGCGAGGACAAGTGGCCGTTCCTCGTGGCACGGAGGGACGAGGGGGCGGACACGACCGCCTTCGGCTACGGCCACGGTGACGTCGTGCGCGGCTACGAGGGCGACTGGAACGACGACCGGTCGCCGTGGGTGCTCGAGCGCGACGGTCCGCGTTGGTACGGGCGAGGGACCGCGGACAACAAGGGCCAGCACACGATCAACATGGCGGCGCTCCGGTCGGTGCTCGAAGAACGCGGTCGCCTGGGCTTCAACAGTGTGTGGGTGATCGAGACCGGGGAGGAGACCGGCAGCCCCGGACTTCGGGAGTTCTGCGCGGCGCACCGGGCGGATCTCGCCGCGGACGTGTTGATCGCATCGGACGGACCCCGGCTCATCCCGGAGCAGCCGACCGTGTTCATGGGCACGCGAGGGGCGATGAACTTCGACCTCAGCCTCGAGCTGCGTGAAGGTGGTCACCACTCCGGCAACTGGGGTGGTCTGCTGGCCAATCCCGGGATCATCCTCGCCCACGCCATCGCCACGATCACCAGCCGGACCGGGGAGATCCTGGTGCCGGAGCTCCGGCCACCGGACATTCCCGACACGATCCGGTCCGCCATCCACGACCTCGAACTGAGAAGTGGCGACGGAGGACCCACGATCGATCCGGCGTGGGGTGAGCCCGGGCTCACGCCGTCGGAACAGGTCTTCGGCTGGAACTCCTTCGAAGTGCTCGCGTACACGACCGGCAACCCGGACCGTCCCGCCAACGCCGTACCACCCTCGGCGAGGGCCCACTGCCAGGTGCGTTTCGTGGTGCCCTGCGACCCCGACGAGATGCTCGCCGGCCTACGCCGCCACCTCGACGAGGCCGGGTTCACCACGGTCGAGATCAGCCGGCCCGGCGAGCCGATGATGGCCACCCGTCTCGATCCCACCCATCCCTGGGCGGCGTGGGCCGCTCGGTCGATCGAGGCCACCATCGGCCGCGCCCCGACGATGCTTCCGAATCTCGGCGGGTCGCTACCGAACGACGTGTTCGCGGAACTCCTCGGACTCCCGACGCTCTGGGTGCCACACTCGTACAGCGGATGCTCGCAGCACGCCCCCAACGAGCACCTGCTCGAGTCGATCGCGCGGGAGGGACTCCAGATCATGACCGGACTCTTCTGGGACCTCGGCGAGTCCCGGTGACCTTCATCCTGACGACGCTCGCGACGGCCGGAATCATGTTGGTCACGGCGATCCCGGTGTTCTACTTCGCGAACCTCCGGAGAAAGCCGAAGGCGATCCGGAACTTCCTCGTCTCGCTCGCGGTGCTCGCCGTGCTGTGTGGCCTGGTGATGAACGGCTCGGTGCGGCTCGAGAACGACTGCCTGAATGCCGGCAACACGAACTGCCGGGACTACGGCGGGAGGAACTTCGTCTACATGGCCCTCACCGGGTTCACCGCCACGGCCTGGGTCAGGGCCTGGATCTACTACCGGGACTGATCACCGCTCAACGCGGCTGCCCGGTGCTCGGCGATCCAGTCGTCCACCTTCTTCCACTCCGAGAACAGCCAGGAGCTGAGCTGCTCGCGGTCGGCCGGTATCTCGTGACGGGGAACCGACCAGTAGGCGATCTCGACCTGCCGACGAAGCGGGATGCGCTGCCACAGATCCTTCAGCGACACGAGGTCGTCGAGGCCGACATGGGCGATGAACACGACCGAGACGTCCTCTCGCGCTTCGAGCGCGGCGATCGCACCTGCTGATCGAGGTGGCAACACATGCGGCATCGCGGCCGCCTGCTCGGCCTGTTCGTGCTGGCCCCGAGCTTCGAGTCGGGCGATCGCCCTGAGCCAACGGCCCGGTGTCCAGTTGCCGCCCTCCGGGCACAGGATCATCACGCTGTCCTCGCTCATCCCCGCGACCAGCTCGGCGATCGACTCGAGCGAACCGGACGGATCCCGGGGGTTCTGGTCGAGGAACACCGACGGGAGCCGGTGGGCCACCCGGTCGAAGAACGGGTCCCACAGGAGCTTGTTGGTGCCGACGGTGATCCACCGGCGCTCGTAGGTGCGGATGAGGGTGCGGGCGAGGAGGAACATGTCACCCGGTCCGACATGTCGGGTGAAGGCGAGAACCGGACCGTCGATCCGGTCACCCCGTACGACGAAGTCGAAACCGAAGTAGAACTCGAGGGCCCGGGTGACGAGCTCCAGCCACCAGCCGATGATCCGGTAGTGGGCCCGCTCGACGCGGGGTGCCCGGATCTTCCAGCCGAATCCCGAGCCCACCCAGAGCACGAAGGCGAGGGTGAGCACCATCAACTCGGTGACACAGAACGCGATGCCGAGTCCGCCCATCCGGGTGAATCGCCAGCGTCTGCGATCGAAGAGATCGAGGATCGCCAACAGGACGTGAAGCAGCGGCGAGAGCACCGTGACCACGAGGCAGCCGGCCCACACGATCGGGGTGATCACGAAGAGCCGGAACCAGGCGGGGGGAATCCACAACCGGGCGAAGTGCGACATCTGGATCACCCCCTCCCGCAGCAGCGAGTCCGGCGCTGAGCCGAGCCTAGGACGGCAGCCTCGGGGCAGTCATCCCGAGCGTGGCGTCGCGGGGAGGTGGGTCGTAGCCTCCACCTATGGATCAGGTTGCGTTCGTCCTCGGCGGAGGCGGCCTGCGCGGCGCAGCCGAAGTGGGAATGATCAAGGCGCTCGTGGAGTTCGGAGTCGAGCCCGACATGGTCTTCGGCACCTCGATCGGGTCGGTCAACGGCGCCATCATCGCATCCGGACCCTTCGACGAGACGGCCAAGGAGCTCGAGGTTCGCTGGCGCAACGAGCTCGCCCACAGCAGCATCCTGCGGGAGTCGATGTGGGGCCGGGTCAACAACATCGTCCGCCACCGCACCCATCTGCACTCCAACAACGGGCTGCGCACCCTGCTCGACGACTGGCTCCCCCACACCCGAATCGAGGACCTCCCCGTCCCGTTCCAGTGTTCGGCCGCGTGTATCGAGACGT
>CAYFLT010000018.1:7401-34080 GCA_964344055.1 uncultured Candidatus Nemicrothrix sp. | reverse complement strand
ATCGGAGCACTGGTTCCAGACGGGATCGTTGGTCGACGCGGTTCTCGCTTCTTCGGCGGTCCCCGCGCTGATGCCTCCGGTCGAGGTGGCGGGACGGCACTACATCGACGGGGGAATCGTCAACTCCATCCCGATCTCACGGGCGGTCGAGATGGGCGCCACCACGATCTACGTGCTCCACGTCGGAAACATCGACGCTCCGCTGCGGCTGCCGAAGCACGCCTGGGACGTCGCGTTCGTGTCGTTCGAGATCGCCCGTAGGCATCGCTTTCATCGCGACATGGACAATCTGCCGGAGGAGATCACTGCCCACGTCCTGCCGACCGGGGTGAATCCGAACCGCAAGTTCAACGACCCGACCAAGCTGCGTTACAACCATCGCGCCTCCATCGATGCCGGCATCGACCGGGCGTATCAGAAGTCGCTCGACTACCTCCGGTCGCTGGGCTGAGCCACGTCCGCGGCGATGCTCGACGACGTCCTCGACGAGATTGCCGACCTTGGCACGGAGTGGCTGGCGGCCATCGCCTTCTTCCTTCCCTTCGGCGAGACGGTCGCCTTCCTCGACCTGTTGGTTCCCGGCGAGGTCGGGTTGGTGTTCGTCGGTGCGGCCGCCCAGTCGGCTCCTCGGCTCGCGCTCGTCTACACCTTCGGGATGCTGGGGGCGTTCTGTGGCGATTCGGTGAGCTGGTTCGTCGGGCACCGGTGGGGTGCCGCGATCCTCACCCGCTGGCCTCGACTCCGCAGGCGGGTCGAGCCGGCCATGGATCGGGCGGCGGCACACTTCGACCGGCACGGAGGCCGGTCGATCTTCGTGGCCCGATTCATCGGCGCGCTCCGGGCGATGGCCCCACTCGTGGCAGGGACAGCCGGGCTGCCCTACCGCGTGTTCGCGCCGTGGAACGCGGCGGCGTCGGTGTGTTGGGTCGGCCTCGTGGTGACCATCGGTGCGATCGCCGGTGAGGCGGTCGCAAGCTCGGTAGAGCGGGTCAGTGCGACGGTCTCGATCCTGGTGGTCGTCGGGTTGCTGGTGTGGTGGGCGAGAAGACGGGCTTCCGGCTGACCGGGACCGAGGGCTAGGGTGGCGGGCGCAAGCGCTTACATCGGACCAGGGGGATCGTTGTGGCAGGTGTGGTTCTCGACAAGGTGAACAAGGTCTACCCGAATGGGTATCAGGCCATCTACGACCTCGATCTCGACGTCGAGGACAAGGAATTCCTCGTCCTCGTCGGTCCGTCCGGTTGTGGCAAGTCGACGGCCCTTCGGATGGTGGCCGGCCTCGAGGAGATCTCGGGCGGCACCCTCTCGATCGGCGAACGGGTCGTCAACGACGTGGAGCCCAAGGACCGCGACATCGCGATGGTGTTCCAGAACTACGCCCTGTACCCCCACATGAGCGTGTACGACAACATCGGATTCGCCCTCAAGCTCGCCCGCACACCCAAGGCCGAAGCCGACGAGCGGATCCGCGAAGCGGCTCGGATCCTCGAGCTCGAGGATCACCTCGATCGCAAACCAGGACAGCTCTCGGGCGGTCAGCGTCAGCGGGTGGCGATGGGCCGGGCCATCGTGCGTCAGCCGGCGGCGTTCCTCATGGACGAGCCACTGTCGAACCTCGACGCAAAGCTGCGGGTCCAGATGCGGGCCGAAATCGCCAAGCTCCAGCGCGACCTCGGCGTCACCACCATCTACGTCACCCACGACCAGGTCGAGGCGATGACGATGGGTGACCGGGTGGCCGTGCTCAAGGACGGCTACCTCCAGCAGGTCGACACGCCACAGAACCTCTACGACCGACCGACCAACGTGTTCGTCGGCGCATTCATCGGTTCACCGTCGATGAACCTCTACGAGGGCCAGCTGTCGACCTCCAACGGCGACATGTACGTCACGCTCGGTTCCCAGACCATCCGTCTGCACCCCGACACCATCGCCAAGCGACCCGGGCTCCGGGACTACGGCGACAAGACGGTCATCGTCGGCATCCGGCCCGAGGACATGGAGGACCCGATCCATGCCGACCACCGGGACGAGGGGAACCACCTGAAGTCGACCGTCACCCTCGTCGAAGCCCTCGGGGCCGAAGTGATGGTGCACTTCCAGCTCGATGCCCGCTCGGTCGATTCCGGCGATCCCGACGCGATCGACGAACCCGGCCAGGGCGGTCACGCCGTGGCGCGGTTCGATCCGCGGAGCCGGGCGAAGATCGGCGACGAGATCGAAGTCGCGGTCGACACCGAATACGTCCACTTCTTCGACATGGAGACCCGCGACGCCATCTGGTAGCTGGCAGGGTTTTGGTGCCAGGTACCAAAACCCTGTCAGGTTGGTCTCCAGCGTGGCTTGAGGGGGCCGTGTTCGATTCGGGGCAGGACGTGCTCCGCGACGAGGTCGCACTCGTCGATGTGCGGGTAGCCCGAGAGGATGAAGGCATCGATGCCGACCTCGCGGTACGCCTCGATCTTCGACACGATCTGGTCGGGATCGCCGACGAGCGCCGCACCCGCGCCGCTCCGGGCCCGTCCGATTCCGGTCCACAGGTTCGGTTCGGCGTAGCCGTCGTCATCGGCGGTGTCGCGAAGCTCGGCCTGGCGGGAGACGCCGACGCTCGCCGCATCGAGTGACCGGTTGCGGATGGCCTCGCCGGTGTCCGCGTCGAGCCTGCTGAGCAGCCGCTCAGCCGCCGCTTTCGCCTCGGCTTCGGTCTCGCGCACGATCATGTGCGTGCGGAGGCCGTAACGAAGCGTTCGGCCGTAGCGATCCGCCCGCGCCTGCATGTCCGCCACCGTCTCGGCCACGGCGGCAACGGTGTCGGGCCAGGTGAGAAAGACGTCGGCCGCTTCGGCCGCGCACTCCTTGGCCGCCTCGGAGAAGCCACCGAAGTACATCGGGGGACAGCGCCCGTCGACCGTCGCGGCCCGCGGTGGATCCAGCGTGAGATCGACGAACTCTCCATGGGAATCGACTGGCTCGCGGTTCAACAGTGACCGCAGCACGTGCATCGTCTCCACCGTCCGGCGATATCGCGGCTCGGACTCCATCACCTGACCCGGAAGGTCCGAAGAGATGATGTTGATGGTGAGCCGCCCGTCGACCATCTGATCGAGGGTGGCGAGTTGGCGGGCCAGCTGCGGCAGCCACATTTCACCCACCCGGACGGCCAGCAGCAGGTGCATCCGCTCCAGCAGCGGCGCGACCCCGCCGGCGAATGCGACACCGTCGATGCCGAGGCCGTAGCCCGAGGGGAGCAGAACGTTGTCGAAACCGTTGCGGTCGGCGGTGAGGACGATGTCGCGGCAATGGTCCCACGAGCTGAGCAGGGCAGGGTCGGGCACACCGAGGAACTCGTAGTCGTCGTCGCACAGGGCGGAGAACCAGCTGATCTCGGGAACTGGTCGGGTCATGGGGGATCTCCTCGGGCTCAAGCCCAGTCGGATGGTTCGGAGACTTCGGCGATGTCGACCGGCCGACGCTCGTCGATCGAACGATGGGCGGCGACGCCGAGGGCAACCGATCGCAGGCCGTGGATCGGGGCCACTTCCGGGCCGCCACCGCGGCGGATGGCGTCGGTGAATCGTTGGTGTTCGACGAAGGACGACCCGTGGTGCAGTCCCTGGTAGGCGATCTCGTTGGCCACCGGTACCACCTCGACGCCACCGATCCAGTGCTCGCCGCGGCGACCGAGCCGGACGACGTCCTCGGGAATCAGCGCCTCGGCCTTGCCGATGTCGCCGACGATGGAGATCTCTTCCTGGTTCCGGGTGGCCTCGGCGAACATGCAGAGGTCCAGCATCGCCCGGGCGCCGCCCTCGTAGTCGATGACGACGTAGGCGTTGTCGAGGATGTCGGGTGTCTCGCCGTCGTAGGACTCGTCGAGATGATTCACCGACTGTCCGCCGCTGGCGTACACGCGCACGGGTGTGCGGTTCACGAACAGGGTCATCAGATTGAAGCGGTTCCAGACCCCGACCTTGTCGAGGAAGGGGAAGCGGTGCTCGCGGATCGCCACCATGTGGATCTCGCCGACGGCGCCACCGGCTACCTCGGTGATGAGCCTCGCCACCGGTGGCATGTACCGGTACTCGAGCCCGACCCAGAGCAGAGCGTCGCGTGCCGCCGAGGCCTTCACGACCTCCCGACAATCCTCCACGGTCGTGCACAACGGCTTCTCGACGAGAACGTGGAGATCGGTCGGGAGGAGGTCGGCCAGGATCTCGGCGTGGGTCATGTTCGGCGACACGACCACCACCGCATCGCAACGACCCGAGGCGACGAGGTCGGAGTGATACTCGAACACCGCGACCGAGTCGTCCTGACACGCCGCCAGTCCGGCCTCCCGGGAGGCTGCGTCCGGGTCGGCGATCGCCGTGACGGCGGCCCCTTCCAGCGCCACGATGTTCTCGATGTGTTCGACCCCCATCATCCCGGTGCCGATCACGCCGTAGCGGATGAGGCCGCGTTCACTCACGGAAGCGGAACCCCTTCGGACGCCTGGATGACGTCGTAGACGTCCTGACGATCGAGCGTGCAACCGAGCGCTGCGGACGCGCCCCGGATCCGATCCTCGGTCTGGGTTCCGATGATCACCACCGGTCGGGCCGGGTGGGCGAGCGCAAATGCGAGCGCGATAGTCGAACGATCCACACCCTCCCGGTCGGCGAGCCGGTCGAGCACGGCCATCAGCTCCGGGCGCATCCCATCGCCGGTGACCAGCGCGCCGCCGGCCAGCGGGCTCCAGGCAAGCGGCACGATCCCCCGTTCCATGCACTGGTCGAACGTGCCATCGCGCAGCGGCGCGGTGCAGGCCGCCGAGTACTCGGGCTGGTTGGCCGCGATCGACACGTCCAGGTGCGACTGGAGTGCGGACACCTGGGCCGGCGTGTGGTTGCTCACGCCGATCTCGCGGATCTTGCCTTCGTCCCGGAGCGCCATGAGCGTGGCCGCGACGTCGGCCGGGTGCGTGAGCATGTCGGGCCGATGGATCTGGTAGAGGTCGATCACGTCCACCCCCAGCCGGCGGAGCGAATCCTCACACGCTGCTCGCAGCCCGGCGGGGCTGGAGTCATACGGGACCGGGGGACGGATACCGCCCTTGGTGGCGAGCACCATCCGGTCGCGCAGGCCCGGCGCCTGGGCGAGCACCCGCCCGAGGTTCTCCTCGACGCTTCCGAACGCCGTCCCGCCCCAGTCGAGCCCGTAGACATCCGCGGTGTCGACGAGCGTCATCCCCTCGTCGAGCGCGGTCTCGAGGAGACGCCGGCCCGCCGAGGGGTCCGGATCGGTGAAGCGCCAGGTGCCGAAGGCGAGCGGCCCGACGCTGAACGGTCCGATCGTTCGCGGGTCACGGGAAACGAGACTCTGTTCGGGCATCGATACTCCTCGGGTCGAGCGAACGCTACATCGGATCAGGACTGGACCGGCGGGGGCTGCAAGCGCTTACACTCGCGGGAGTGAACGAGAGTGCGGAGCCGACCTGGTTGAAGCGGGCGGTCGGCTACGAGGTGTACATCCGCTCATTCGCAGATGGTGACGACGACGGGATCGGCGATCTCCACGGGCTCCGAACGCGGCTGGACCATCTCGCCTGGCTCGGTGTCGACATCGTGTGGATCACGCCGTTTTTTCCATCGCCGATGGCCGATCACGGCTACGACGTCGCCGACTACGTCGACGTCGATCCACTGTTCGGGGATCTCGCGGCCTTCGATGCGGTGGTGGAGCGGGCCCACGAGCTCGACCTGCGGGTCGTCATCGACATCGTTCCCAATCACTCCAGCGATCAGCACGAGTGGTTCCAGCGTGCACTCGCCGACCCGCACAGCGAGTACCGCGACTACTACCTGTGGCGCGATCCCGCTCCCGACGGCGGACCCCCCAACAACTGGATCAGCCACTTCGGTGGCCCGGCGTGGACCCTGGACGAGGCGAGCGGGCAGTACTTCTGCCACCTGTTCCTGCCCGAGCAGCCGGACCTCAACTGGCGCAACCCGGCGGTGCGGGCCGAGTTCCGCAGCGCACTGGAGTTCTGGTTCGAACGCGGCGTCGACGGCATCCGCATCGACGTCGCCCACGCCCTGATCAAGGACGACCAGTTCCGCGACAACCGTCGGGTGTCCGACCCGGGCGACGAGGTCGACCCCCGGCTCATCTTCCGGTCCTTCGACCACGCCCACGATCTGATGCAGCCCGAGAGCCTCGACATCTACCGCGAGTGGCGGGAGGTGGCGGAGCGGTACGACGCCGCCCTGATCGGTGAGACGTACGTGCTCGACGCCGACGAGCTGGCCGGGCTTCTTCCCGGCGACGGCCTCCACATCGGCTTCTGGTTCACCCCGATGGGCACGCCGTGGGACGCGGATGCGCTGCGCGAGGTGCTTCGGGCCCCGGCCGAGGCCCTCGGACCACGGGTCGGTTGGGTGCAGTCCAGCCACGACGAGAGCCGCCCGGTGGCCCGATTCGGGGGCGGCGACCTCGGCCGGCAGCGCTCGCTCGGCCTCGCGCTCCTGCTCCTCGGGCTCCCTGGGGTCCCCTTCCTCTTCCAGGGTGAAGAGCTCGGCCTCGACGACGGCTGGGTGCCGCCGGAGCTGCGTTCGGACCCGGTCGCCACCCGCAACGAAGGCGCCGTCGGTCGTGACGTCTGTCGCACCCCGATCCCGTGGGAGCCCGGCAAGAACCTCGGGTTCTCCGGCGCGGACCGCACCTGGCTTCCCCTGGGCCACGACGAGGCCGAGAGCGTGGCCGCCCAGAGCGACGACCCCGCCTCCCACCTCCACAAGATGCGGGCCCTGCTCGCGATGCGCGGCGCGCTGCCCGAACTCCCCGAGACCACCGAATGGCCCGACACCCCCACCGAGCTGGTGGCCTTCCGGCGGGCGGACCACCTCTTCGTGCTCAATGCGGGCGACAACGGGGTGGTCTGGAGTCCGGGTGGCGACTGGGAGATCCTGCATCGCACCGGCGACGACGGTGACCGTTCGACGGACACGCTCACCCTCGCGGGGGCCGAGGCAATGGTGGCACGAGCCATCTGATGCCAAAATCGACGACGTGAACGAAAGCGAGCGTCGAGCCCGGATCGAGGACGTGGCCGCCGCGGCCGGCGTGTCGGTGGCCACGGTCAGCCGAGCGCTCCGCGGGCTCCCCAACGTGGCCCAGTCCACCCGCGAGCGGGTCGAACAGATCGCGGCCCAGCTCAACTACCGCGCCGACCCGAACGCGAGCCGGCTCGCGGCCGGCCGCAGCGGTGCCGTGGCCGTGGCGGTCCCCCTCTTCAACACGTGGTACTTCAGCGAGGTCGTGGCCGGAGCCGAGGCAGTGTTCGCCGACGCCGGATACGACGTGATGATCTCCTCGATCCCCGGCCCCAACCGGCGGGCACTGTTCATCAGTCAGACCGCCTTCCAACGCCGAGCCGACGGGATCGTCATGGTGGACCTCGCCATGGAGCAGGCCGAGCGCGACGTGCTCATCCGGGCCGGCGTGCCGACGGTGACCACCGGGTTCGACTCCCACGACTTCCCTGCCGTGGTGATCGACAACATCCGGGTCGGCCGGTCCGGCGCCGCCCATCTGGCCGACCTGGGCCATCGCCGGATCGCGCTGATCACCGGCCAGCCCGAGGATGCACTCCAGTTCAGCGTGCCCAACGATCGCCGGCAGGGATTCGAGATGGAGCTCGAGGCCCATGACCTCATCATCGATCTGCACTACGAGGTGGCCGGCAACTTCTCGGTGGACGGCGGACGCGAGGCCATGCAGGCGCTGCTCAAGATGCCGGAGCGACCGACCGCGGTCTTCGCGATGAGCGACGAGATGGCCTTCGGTGCCATCCAGGCTGCGCTGGAGTTCGGCCTGGTGGTCCCCGACGACATCAGCATCATGGGAGTGGACGATCACGAGATCGCCGAACCGTTCGGGCTCACGACGGTGCGTCAGCACGTCGACCAGCACGGCCCGCTCGCGGCGCGCCAACTCCTCGACCTCCTCGCGGGCAACGAGCCGGCCGACCGGCTGATCGAGGTCCCGTTCGAGGTCGTGGCGCGGGCCACCACGGCGCCTCCGCCCGAATGGTGAGACAGCGACCCGAGGGGGTCGCTTGACCGGCGGCAAACCGTATGTAAGCGTTTGCACAACACCCGACGGTCGGCGTCTCCGACCCGACCAACCTGGAGGAACAACATGCGTTCACGCTTGCTCAAGCTGCTCGCGCTGCTGTTCGTGTTCACCCTCGTCGCCGCTTCGTGCGGTGACGACGGTGACACGGATGCCGGTGGCGACGATTCCGGAGATTCCGGAGACGACGCTCCCGCCGGTAAGACCGAACTGACGGTCACCGGACCCGAGCGCGACGAGAGCGAGGCCGGATCCTTGCAGGCCGTCTTCGACGCCTGGGGCGAGGAAAACGGCGTAGCGGTCACCTACATCGGCTCCGCCGACTGGGAGGCCGAGATCAATGTTCAGGTCGAGGCCGGCAACCCGCCGGACATCTCGATCTTCCCGCAGCCCGGCAAGCTCGCCGAGTTCGCCCGTGACGGCCACGTGGTCCCGCTGAGCGACTCTGCCGCCGACGCAGTGGCCAGCAACTGGTCCGACGCCTGGACCGTCTTCGGCAATGTCGACGGCGCCCAGTACGGCGTACCGGTCAAGGCAGACCTCAAGTCGCTCGTCTGGTATCAGCCGGCCCGCTTCGAGGCCGACGGTTACACCGTGCCGACCACCTTCGACGAGTTCACCGCTCTCGTCGACGACATGGCTGCCGCCGGCGGCCCGAAGCCGCTGTGTGTCGGCATCGAGTCCGGCCAGGCAACCGGTTGGACCTTCACCGACTGGGTCGAGGACCTCGTCCTTCGCCAGCACGGCGCCGACGTCTACGACGACTGGGTCTCCCACGACATCCCGTTCAACGACGAGCGGATCGTCGGCACCATGCAGACCGTGCTCGACCTCTGGACCGAGGACAACGTCTTCGCCTCCGCCGGTTCGATCGCGGCCACCGCGTTCCAGGACAACGGCCAGCCGTTGGTCGACGGCGACTGCTACATGCACCGCCAGGCCAGCTTCTACGCCGCTTTCATCCCGGAGGGCACGGCCTTCGCCGACGGCTCCGAGGGCGCAGTCGACGTCTTCTACTTCCCGGACATCAACGGTGATGCTCCGGTGCTCGGCGCCGGCACCCTCGCCGCCGGCTTCAACGACGACCCGTCGACGATGGCGCTGCTCGCCTACATGAGCACGCCGGACTACGCCGAGACCCGTCAGGCCGCCCAGTCCGAGCTCAAGGGTGGCGGCCTCTCCGGCTTCCTCTCAGCCGCTCAGGGTCAGGACCCGAGCGTCTACGCCCCGCTCGAGCAGTCGTTCCTCGAGATCCTCGAGACGGCCGCCATCGTGCGGTTCGACGCTTCGGACCTCATGCCTGCCGACGTCGGCGCCGGCACGTTCTGGACCGACGGCACCTCGATGGTGAACGGCGATCTCACCGCTCAGGAAGCGGCTGATCGCATCGAAGCCAGCTGGCCCGCCGGCTGAACCATCTGAGGCTCGAGCCTGCGGGCTCAACCTGAGAACCCTGGATCGGGGGTGACCCTCGGGTCACCCCCGATCTGATCTCGGAGAACAATCTCCACTACGGTCCGATTCCGGACTTCGGCAGCCTTCGGGGGAGGTGGCTCGCCAACCATGGGCAAGGTTATCGACACCCTGATCCTGATCGTGCTCGCCGTGGGCATCAGCGCGGCAGTGTGGGTCGGGGCGAACATGTTGTTCGACCAGGTCCGCGAACGCTGGACCCGATTCAACGCACTGGCCGCCTTCATCGCCGGTTTCGTCGGCCTGCTGATCCTCCAGGGCAACCGACTACTGCGACCACACGGCTTCGATGGTGACGGCATCGTCACCCTCCTGTGGGCTCCATTGTTGGGCGGGCTGATCATCGCCGGTATCGGCACCTACATGGCCGGTGTCGACGAAGCGAAACAGCGACTCATGATCGGCGTCGGCAGTGGCACTGTCATCGGCGCGCTGATCGGTGCCCGGTTGGTGTCGTCGAGCCAGCCGGAGCTCGAACCGCTCGGCTTGATCATCTCGACCGTGGTCTTCGCGGGCCTCGCGGCAGGAATCGCTCAGCTCCGAGGCAACCATCCTCGCACCGCCCTGCTGTGGGGCGCGTCGATCGGCTGGCTGATCGGTGCATTCGGTATCCCGGACCTCGGCGGCGGTTCACAGGCCGAAGCCGTCATCGGAGGCATCGTCCCCGGCGCCCTCATCGGCTATCGGTACGGCCTCACCCACAATCTCCTGCCGGCGGAGCGCGGCCATCTCGCCAATCGTTCCCGCGCCGCCATCTTCCTCACTCCCGCCCTGGTATTCGTGTCGATCTACCTGAGCGCACCCACCATCATCACCATCTGGCTGTCGCTGAAGGACCGCGATTCCGAGCAGTGGGTCTGGCTCGACAACTACCAATCGGTGTTCACCGACGAGAACTTCTTCAACGTCAGCAACTGGAGCGCCCTCTTCGGGAGTTCGATCTTCTGGCTCGGCGCCCTGCTGCTGGCAGCCGGCCTCGCAATCGGCTTCACCCGGCGTCGTCTCAGTGGTGAAGGGTTCGCAGCCGGCGGCCCCGCCTTCTCCCCCCTGGTGGTCGCCACCATCCTCCTGGTCTTCGCCACCTTCTCGGTCCTGCGCGGCACCGTGTTCAACAACCTCTGGTGGGTGTTCACGGTCACCGTGTTCTCCACCGGACTCGGGTTGGCGATCGCCGTCCTCGCCGACAGGGGCAAGGGCGAGTCGGTCGCCAAGTCGATCATCTTCATGCCGATGGCGATCTCGTTGGTGGGCGCCTCGATCATCTGGCGTTTCGTCTACATCGCCCGCGACACGAGCAAGCCGCAGACCGGGGTCATGAACGCCATGTGGGTGGCCCTCGGCCGGTGGAGCACCGGAAGTGGGATCCCGACGGTGCTCGGCACGATCGCCTTGTGGGCGGTGGTCCTCGCGGTGGTCGCGAGCGTCGCCCGGCTGCTGGTCCGGCGTACCTACGACCAGCTCCCCCTCCGGCTGCTCGTACTCGCGTTCACACTGTGGCTGGCGTATCGGTTCAGCTTCGACGGCATCGGCGGCTTCCGGGCCGACGGCGACGGAGGGTACAAGGACGACACGGTCTTCTTCGTCCAGGATCAGCCGTTCAACAACGTGTGGCTGATGGTCATCCTGATCTGGATCCAGACCGGCTTCGCGATGGTCATCCTCTCGGCCGCGATCAAAGCAGTGCCGAGCGAGCTGATCGAGGCCGCCGCGGTCGACGGCGCCACCGAGTCCCAGACCTTCTGGCGGGTCACCGTGCCCCAGATCTCGACCACCATCGGCGTGGTGGTCACCACCCTGATCGTGCTGGTCATGAAGGTCTACGACATCGTCAAGGTGGTCACCAACAGCAACTTCGGGACAAGAGTGTTGGCCAACGACATGTTCCAGGAGGCCTTCCTGTTCACCAATATCGGAGTCGGCGCGGCCCTCGCGGTTTTGATCTTCATCTCCGCTCTGCCGGTGATGGTCGGCAACATCCGGCGCATGCAGAGGGAGGTGTGAGATGACCACCGCTCTGCCTCCTCGCAGCGACGGGCGCAACTCCTGGGACACCGTCGTCTACGCCTTCCTCCGTCGTATCCCGAGCGGAGTCCTTTGGCTGATCGTCCTCATCTGGTCGCTGCCCACCCTCGGACTGTTCCTCAACAGCTGGCGGACCCGCGACAACCAGCGGGGCGGTGGCTTCTGGACGATGCTCGGCGACGAGGGTGGCCTGACCCTCGACCACTACCAGGAGGTGTTCAGCGCCTCCGCGACCAACAGCCTCACCGACTCGCTCCTCAACTCGTTCGCAATCTCGATTCCCGCCACGGTCATCCCGATCGCAATCGCCACGTTCGCCGCGTACGCCTTCGCCTGGATCGATTTCCGGGGCCGCAAGACCCTGTTCATCGCCACCGTCTCGCTTCTGGCCATCCCACTCCAGGTGGCCCTGATTCCGCTGCTCAAGATGTACGTCGGCGGGGCCCACCTGACCCTTCCAGTCCTGGACAAGACGGTCACCCTCCTGCCCGACTTCGACCTGGTCAACACCACGACGGCGGTGTGGCTCACCCACACCGGCTTCGCCTTGCCCTTCGCGATCTTCCTGATCCACAACTACCTGAGCGAGCTACCGCGGGATCTGTTCGAGGCGGCTCGCATCGACGGTGCCGATCACTTCACGATCTTCTGGCGGCTGGTGCTGCCGCTCTCCATCCCGGTACTCGCGGCGTTCGCGATCTTCCAGTTCCTGTGGACGTGGAACGACTTCCTGATCGCGAACACGATGGCCGGTACCAATCCCGATGCCATCCCCACCACGATCCGGATCGCCAACCTGGCCGGCGACTTCGGCCGCAACGAGCACCTGCTCCCGGCGGCCGCCTTCGTCCAGGCGTTCTTCCCCCTCGTGGTGTTCTTCAGCCTCCAGCGCTACTTCGTGCGAGGCCTCCTCGCCGGCTCCGTCAAGGGCTGAGTTGTTTCGCTGGTGCCAGGCACCCGAAACAACTCACCAGATGCGGCGGGCAGCGGCCCAGCGACTGAGCTCGTTGCGGTTGGAGAGCTGGAGCTTTCGCAGGACCGCCGATGCGTGGGTCTCGACGGTCTTGATCGAGATGTCGAGTTGGCGGGCGATCTCCTTGTAGGCATACCCCCGGGCGAGGTGCCGCAGCACCTCCCGCTCCCGCGGCGTCAACTGGTCGAGATCATCGGAAGCCGACGGCTCCTCGGCCGCGATGCCGCCGGCAAACGCGTCGAGCACGAAGCCGGCGAGTCGAGGGGAGAAGACGGCATCGCCGTCGGCCACCCGATGGATGGCGTCGACGAGATCATCACCGGAGATCGTCTTGGTCACGTAGCCACGGGCGCCGGCTCGCACCACGTCGATGACGTCCTCCGCGGCATCCGACACCGACACCGCCAGAAAGCGGGTATCGGTCGAGCCCGCCTGGACCGCCTCGATCACTTCACGGCCGGTACCCGAGGGGAGATGGACATCGAGCAGCACGACATCGGGGGACCACTGCTCGATCACCGCAACCGCCTCGGCCACGTCCTCGGCCTCGGCCACGACGGTGACCCGGTCACCGAGCTCGGCCCGCACGCCGGTACGGAACAGGCGATGGTCGTCGACGATGACGACACGCGGCGACGGGGTCGAGCTCATGGGTCGACCGTACCGTTCGGCCGGGGCACCGAGAGGTGGACCTCGGTTCCTTCTCCCGGCGCGGTGGTGATCTCGGCGATGCCGCCGACCCGCTCCATCCGGCCCTGGATCGATTCCCGCACACCGAGCCGGTCGTCGCCGATGTCGGCCAGCACGAACCCGGACCCCGTGTCGCGAACGTAGGAGTGGATGGTGTCGTCCTCGACCTCCACGAACACCGACACGGTCGGGCACCCCGACCACTTGGCCGCGTTGGTGGTGGCTTCACCGGTGGCGGCCACCAACGCCTCGACGGCACTACCGATCGGTGCGTCGCCCACCACCACGAGTTCGACGTCGATATCGTGGCGATCCTCGACGAGCCCGGCAGCGAGCTCGATCGCGGTCTTCAGTGACGATGCACCGGGATCAACACGGTCGGCGTAGAGCCACCGACGCAGTTCACGTTCCTGTTGGCGAGCGAGTGTCGCCATTTCCCGCGGGTCGTCGGTTCGTTGCATCAGGGCGAACGTCTGCAGGACGGAGTCGTGGAGGTGGGCGGCCATGTCGGCGCGCGCGTCGGCCTCGGCCCGACGCCGGCGCTCCTCGGCGCGGTCACGAACGAGGACCGCCATCCACGGTCCGATGATCAGTGACATGCCGATCACGACGAGGGCGATGGCAAGCACGCCGTCACGCACGGCGCCGAACGAAACGTTGCCGGCGATGAACGCGATGAGACCGCCGGCCACGATCACCACGCCGGCGGTGATGCGCAGGACGCTCCAGCGGCCCTGGTCGAGGCGGGGTTGGAGCTGCCACAGCATCAACCCGATGCCGAGGCCCACGAGGAGGATCGGCCAGGTGACGGCGTCGGGCGGCGTGAGGCCGAACTGCCGGAGGGCGAGAATGGTGCCGAGGACGACAAGGATCAGGCCCACGCCGCGGCGAACCTCGACCTGCGAACCCTCGTCCTCGCCGACCCCTGCCGCGACCGCGTCGGGCATGAGGAGCCACGCCACGACGTAGAAGGGCAGTCCCGGGCCGGTGACGATCAACACGATCACCGCGAGCCGGACCAGGACGGGGTCGAGACCGACCGCCCGGGCGATCCCCGCGCAGACGCCGGCGACGACCCGATCCTCGATCGGGCGGGAGGGGAGGGCGAACGACGTGGCCTGCGCCATGCGGAGATGATCGCATCAATTCCCTCCGGACCCACTCAGGGACGACCCCGGTTCGTCCCTGATCCCTCAGGGTCGTCTCAGGGTCATCCCCGATGGGCGCATCGATCCGCGGGCTGGACAATGAAGCCATGTCCGATGAGACCCAACAGACTCCTCCCCCTCCCCCGCCACCCCCGCCCGCCGACGATCCGGTCGGTCGACGGCTCCTCCGCCGGAGCCGGACCGATCGGGTCATCGGTGGCGTCTGCGGCGGGCTCGGCAACTACTTCGGTATCGATCCCGTCATCTTCCGGATCATCTTCGTCGTCCTCGTATTCGCCAACGGTTCCGGGTTCCTCCTCTACCTGGTCGCCTGGCTGGTGATCGCCAAGGAGGGCTACGACGAATCCCACGCCGTTCGATCACTTCGGGGTGCGCCCAGTCAACGACGCAGCCTTCTCCTCGTCCTGTTGGTGGTGGCTGGGATCTTCATGATCACCGGCGGCCTGGTGTGGTGGCCGATCTTCGGCGTCGGCGACGGTCTCGCCGTCCCACTCCTCCTGATCGCCGCGGGGGTCGCGCTCCTCGTCTGGCCCGATGACGGATTCGAGTGGCACCGGCGCTGGCACGAGGAGCACGATCAGCAGGAGCACCTCCACGAGCGGACGACCGCTCGAGAGGAAACCCGCCAGGCCGCGTACGAAGCCGGTGCCGCGGCGCGCCAGGCGGCCGGCGAAGCCCGGGCCGCGGGTCGCGAGGCCGCCGACGAGGCCCGGGCGGCCGCCCGCGAGATCAAGGACGAAGCACTCCAAGCCGCCGACGTTGCCCGCGAGCGTGCCCGCGACGCCCGCCGCCGCTGGCGCCACGGCTACCGCCGGGGGTTCCACGACTCCCATCAGGGCCCGCCACCGGCCGGGCTCCCCGTTCCCTACGTGCCACCGACGCCACCGGAGCGAGCCTTCCTCGGGCCCATCACGCTGGCCCTCCTGCTCCTCTTCACCGGCGGCACCGTCTTCGCCGACCGCATGGGTTGGGTGAACGTCGACGTCGCCATCTTCCTCGGTATCTGCCTGATCATCGTCGGCGTCGCGCTCGTCGTCTCGGCGTTCGCCGGCCGGGCCCGTGGGCTCATCGTGCTCGGTGTCCTGCTCCTCCCGGTGGCGTGGGTCGTCAACACCGTCGATCTCACCTGGTGGGACGGCGTCGGCGACGAGCTCCACACCGTCGAGAACCTCGGCGATCTCCAGGACGAGTACCGGTTCGGGATGGGGGAACTCATCGTCGACCTGTCCGAACTGGACCTCTCGGGTGAGAGCCGCAACCTCGCGGTCGGGCTGACCATCGGCGAAGCAGTGGTCTACGTGCCCGAGGACATGCACGTGGTCGTCGACCTCGACGGCCGGATCGGTGAGATCGTCATCGACGACGCCGGCGGTCGCAACAGCGACGACGGCATCGATCTCGCCCTCCAGGCCGAGCTCGGCGATCCCGACGCCGACCACGTCCTCGAGCTCGACTTCGACCTGGGCATCGGCTCGGGACGGGTCGAGGTCTGCACCGACTCCGGCACCGAGGGGCTCGTGCGATGCCCGTGATCCTCGTCTGTGTCCTCGGCCTCGCCGCTGCCTGCCTGCTCGACTCCATCCCTCTGGGAGACCGCCCATGAAGCCTCACCGTCTCGACCCGACCGCCCTCATCGGCGGACTCCTCTTCGCCCTCTCCGGATTCGCGATCGTCGCCGATCAGACGTGGGAGGACCTCGATGTCGCCGCCGTCGTCGGCGCCGGCGTCGGTGTCCTCGGCATCTTCTTGATCGTCCTGCTCGTCGCCCGACAACTCCGGGCCGAGTCCGAGCCCCCAGCCACGGAATCCTGACTTTGGCAGGGCTCAGAACCTGACAGGGTTTTGGTACCTGACACCAAAACCCTGTCAGGTGCCAAGACCCTGTGCCCGGACCGACGATGCTCGTGGCCGCCACGAGGGTGGCACCGGGCTCGGCCTCGCGATCGTGCGGCAGGTGGCTCGCCATCATGGCGGCGACGTCGAGATCACCGACGCTCCCATCGGCGGTGCCCGCTTCACGGTCCGCCTCCCGGTCATGCGGGACTGACCCCCAGCTCCCGCTACGGTTTGGTCCGTGCGTCTCTACGACACCTCCCGCCGCGCCGTCGTGCCCTTCGAACCGGGTCTCGAGGTCCGCATGTACGTGTGCGGCATCACGCCGTACGACTCCACCCATCTCGGTCACGCCAACACCTATCTCACCTACGACCTGCTGATCCGTCGCCTGGAAGACATGGGCCACACGGTGAAGATGGTGCGCAACATCACCGACGTCGACGACTCCATTCTCCCCAAGGCCCGCGAGCTCGGCGTCGACTTCCTCGAGCTCGCGGCGTCGGAGACCGCCCGTTTCCACGGCGACATGGAGGCGCTCGACACCCGGCCGGTGTTCGACGAGCCCCACGCCACCGAGTGGGTGCCCGAGATGGTGGCGCTCATCGAGCGGCTCGACGCCAACGGGCATGTGTACGTGGTCGACGGCACCGTCTTCTTCGATGCCACAACGTTCGGAACGTTCGGCGCCCTGTCCGGCTACGACGAGGCGACGATGATCGAGTTCGCCCGCGAGCGCGGCGGTCATCCCGACGACCCGCGCCAGAAGCATCCGCTCGACTTCATCCTCTGGCAGCCCTCCCTCTCCGACGAGCCGAGCTGGGAGTCCCCGTGGGGCCCGGGCCGGCCCGGCTGGCACATCGAATGCAGCGCGATGTCCATGGGGCTGCTCGGCGAGACCCTCGACCTCCACGGCGGAGGCAGCGATCTGATCTTCCCGCACCACGAGTGCGAGCGGGCCCAGAGCGAGGCGGCCACCGGCGTTACGTTCAGCACCCACTGGATGCACACCGGGATGGTGGGCTACCAGGGCCAGAAGATGTCGAAGTCGCTCGGCAACCTCGTCTTCGTGAGCGAGCTGTCGAAGATCGCCGACCCGAGGGCCATCCGGTTGGCCCTGATGCGCCACCACTACCGCGACGACTGGGAATGGTTCGACGATCACATCGACGAGGGCATCGAGATGCTCGACGACATGTACCGCGCGGGGCAGGCCGCGGCCGGACCCGATCCGTCGGAGTACCGGGCTCGGGTCTGCGCGGCACTCGACGACGATCTCGACGCACCCACGGCCCGGGCGCAGCTCGCTCATCTGGCCTCGGCGATAAACGAGGGGGGCGACGATCCCACCGCCCCTACCATTCTCCGTGAGCTCAGTGCGCTCTGTGGAGTGGACCTGAGCGAACCACCCGCACCCCTGGCCTGACCGGCCTCGCCTCACCAAGGACCCCTCGTGATCCGCCTCTACGACACGCTCACCGGCGACGTCCGTCCCCTCGCCCAGCGCGAGCCCGGCAAGGTGTCGCTGTACGCGTGCGGTCCCACGGTCTACGACCATCCCCACCTCGGCCATGCCCGCCAGGCGATGACCTACGACATCATCCGTCGCTATCTGGAGTGGCGCGGGGTCGACGTCGTCCACGTCGCCAACGTCACCGACATCGACGACAACATCATCAACCGCGCCACCCGCGAGGGGCTCACCGAGCCCGAGGTGGCGAAGGAGTGGGAGCGGGTCTACGTCGAGGCGATGCACGCCCTCGACATCCTCGACCCCCACGAACGACCCCACGCCACCGAGTACGTCGACGAGATGGTGGCGTTCGTACAGACCCTGCTCGACAACGGCACGGCCTACGCCAACGACAGCGGGGTCTACCTCCGGGTCCATCAGGTGCCCGGGTACGGCGACCTCGTCGTCCGGTCGCTCGACGACCTCCGGGAAGGCGCGGGCGCGCGCATCGAGGTCGACGAGAACAAGGAAGACCCGCTCGACTTCGCCCTGTGGAAAGCGGCCAAGCCGGGCGAACCGACGTGGCCTGCCCCGTGGGGCGACGGCCGGCCCGGCTGGCACATCGAGTGCGTGGCCATGAGCCTCGGCATCCTCGGCGACGGCTTCGACCTCCACGGTGGCGGGTCCGATCTCGTATTCCCGCATCACACCAACGAGCGGGCCGAGGCAATCGCGGCCGGCCGAGAGTTCGCGACCCACTGGATGCACAACGCGATGCTCAACATCGACGGCGAGAAGATGTCGAAGTCGCTCAACAACTACACCACAATTCAGTCGCTGCTCGACGAGCATCCGCTCAACGGCCGCGCCCTGCGTCTCCTGATCCTGCGGACGCACTACCGCAAGACGATGGAGCTCAACGGCGAAGTGATGGACCAGGCCCGTCGCGCCATCGAGCGGCTCGATGCGATGGCCCGCAAGGCGGTGGCAGCCGGGGTCGCGCTCGACGGTCCGGACCGTGACGACGCCGTCACCGCCACCTTCACCGAGGTGATGGACGACGATCTCGGCACCCCGGAAGGGGTGGCCGCCATGTTCGAGACGGTCCGGCGGGCCAACTCGGCGCTCGATGCCGAGTCCGACGAAGCCCCCCGACTCGTCGCCTCGGCGGTCGACCTCGCGGGAGCTCTCGGGCTGCGGATCGAGACGTCCGCTGCCGGCGATGGCGGGACCGACGACGACGAGATCGACGCCCTCGTCGCCGCGCGCACCGCGGCCCGCGAGGCGAAGGACTTCGCCGAGGCCGACCGCATCCGCGATGAACTCACCGCACGCGGCATCGTGGTCGAGGACACCCCCAGCGGTCCGATCTGGCGCCGCGGCTGACGTGACCGTCCTGGAGCCACCGACAGAGCTCGTACCACTCCCGGAACAGCCGGTCGAGGTGCCCTGGCCGACCCGCGAGTGGCCGCTGGGCGGACTCCCCGAGCGGGTGGACGGCGAGCGGGTGTCGGCCCTGCTCGACCGGGCGTTCGGCCCCGAGCCGGAACCCGGATTCGGCGAGTCGCATGCACTGGTCGTCGTCGAGGGCGGTCGGATCGTCGCCGAGCGCTACGGCTCGGGCAGCGACGAGTCCACGCCCCTGCTCTCGTGGTCGATGGCCAAGAGCATCACCCATGCGCTCGTGGGGATCCTCGTGGCGCGCGGGGAACTCAGCCCGTCGGGCCCGGCGCCGGTGGCCGAATGGGCCGATCCCGCCGATCCTCGCCACGGGATCACCCTCGAGCAGCTCCTGCGGATGATCGACGGGCTGGACTTCAACGAGACCTACGAGATCCCCGAGGGCGGCGCAACCGAGGAAGACGGCGGCTGGAGTCATTGCATCGACATGCTCTTCGGCGCGGGCAAGGACGACCACGGTGCCTACACGGCCGCCCGGCCTCTGGCCCACCCTCCCGGCACCGTCTTCAACTACTCGTCGGGCACCAGCAATGTCGTCGCCCGAATGGTCTGCGACCGCATCGGACGCGGCGACGATGCCACCGCCTGGATGCACGAGCACTTCTTCAGCCGGTTCGGAATGCGGTCGGCGACCCCGAGCTTCGACGGGTCCGGCACCTTCGTCGGATCGTCCTACCTCCACGCCACCGCCCGCGACTGGGCTCGGTTCGGACTCCTGTACCTGCGGGGTGGCCGATGGGGCAATGGCCAGGTCGTCCCCCGGGATTGGGTCGAGGAGTGCCGCCGGACCCGGGCCGTCGACGACGAGGGCGGCCACTACGGCACCCACTGGTGGACTGCCGAGGACGGCCGCGGCACCTTCTATGCCAGTGGCTACGAGATGCAGCGGGTGTTCTGCGTGCCGGCCTCGGATCTGGTGGTCGTCCGTCTCGGCAAGACCCCCGAAGCCGACTACGACACTCCCAAGGCCTGGCTCGAAGACCTCATCACCTGCTTCGACTGAGGTTTTTCTGGACGTCAGCGCGCGCCATGCGCGCGCTGACGTCCAGAAAAACCGAAGGGGCTCAGTCGATTCCGTAGATGAAACCGCCGCGGGTGCCGACGACGATCAGGCCACGCCACAGTGCGGGAGTCGACTCGATGCAGCCGTGGAGTTCGATCTCCCAGAGCGGGATCGGCTCGGCGTGAGTGTCGGAGATGTCGAACGCGTGGAGCACACCCGCGCAGTCACCTTGCAGCAACACACCGTCGACGATCACCGGCGACGCCCACGTCGGCCCGAACAGCTCGAGACGCCACCGCTCCACGCCGGTGAAACGATCCAACCCGAGGACGGCGCCGGTGTCGGTCGGGACCACGAGGAGGTCCTCGTACAGACCCGGCGTCGCCCAGATGCCCGAATCGAGACGGGGGCGCTCCTGCACTCCCCACACCAGCGGATCGTCCGGAGCGGTCGGGTCGAGCTTGATGATCTGGCCGACCTCCTTGCTGCGCGCATTTCCCCGCTCGTACTCGACCCCGGCGTAGAGCATCCCCTCGTCGTCGATCACCAGTGACGCGTCGATGTCGTCGCCGGCCCAGTAGCGGAAGACGCGGATCGGCTCGTGACCGTCCTTCAGCCCGGTGATGTCCCAGCCCTGGATCAGTCCACCAGAGTTCGCGAAGTAGACGACGTTGCCGGAGATCGCGACCGAGTTCTCGATCGAGACATTGCTGCCCACGACCGCGAGGAGCTCGTCGTCCCAGCCGGGCGCGTTGAAGACGAGCTCCGGATCGACGGTGACCAGTCCGTCAGGGCCGTAGCTGCGATTCAACCTCACGATGTGGAACTGGCTGTTCTCACCACCGATGAAGAGGTGGTCGTCGATCACCAGCCCGGCGCCGTCCCAGTCGTTGTTCCACTTCGTGGGCGAGACATCGAAGGCACTCAACGACCAGAGCTCCCGTGGCTCGTCGGTGTCGAAGGCGATCACCCGGTAGAAGTTGTCGCGGCTGCCCGTGTAGAGGAGGGGGTAGCCGTCGGGATCTACGGTGACCGAACCCTTGATGATGTCGCCGGTCGGAAAGTCGGGGAGGATCCGGTCGCCCGTGTCGCCGTCGAGGAAATGGACCTTGCGGCTGTACGCACCGAGGGCCACCCAGGTCCGGTCGTCGTACTCGAAGATCGACGGCTGGCCGGTCCAGCCGGACCCACACCAGTTGATCACCTCGCCCCCGACCGACGAGTTCGAACACATCGGATCGTCGGGGAACTGCCAGCGGATCTCGGGCTCGGTCGGGACCGGGCCCTCGCCGTAGTAGCTGCGCGTCGGATTACCGCGGAAGGTCAGCAGCCCCTGGACGGTGTCGCCCCAGGGCTCACCCGAACTCTCCGGATCCACCCAACCGTCGTAGGGCGGTTCGGTCGTGGTGGTCGTCGTGGTCGAGCTCGTGGTGGAGGAGGTCGACGTCGTGGTGGTCGAGGTGGCCGCGGCGTCGTCGGGCACCGCGAGGTCGTCGGTGGGAGACGGGAGCGCGATCATGACCCCGAGCAGGATCGCCGTGAGCGCGCATCCGGCGATCGCGAACCGCACGACGCGGGACGACGTCACACTGCGAGTCGGAGCTGACCGTCCGTAAGCTCCTCGGTGTGGATGCTCGCCCCACTCCCAGCCGGCTCACCCTCGTCTGGCGCGGATTCACCCGCGCCTGCGCGGTCTGTGGACGCCGTCGACTCACCACCCGCTGGTTCGATCTCCCCGAGCGGTGTCCGCGCTGCGACTTCGCCTTCGAGCGTCACCCCGGCCACTTCGTCGGTGCCGTCGGCATGAACACGATCGTGACCTTCGGACTGATCCTGATCACCCTGCTCGGCGGCATCGCGGTCATGTGGCCCGACGTGGAGGCCATCCCCCTCACGGTCGCCACCTTCGCCGTGGCGATCATCGTCCCCCCGGCGTTCCACACCACGGCCAAGACCCTCTGGGTCGGGATCGACCTGATCATCCATCCCCTCCAACCCGGTGAGGCCACCGGAGGATCCGAGGAAGGCGCGCCGTAGCAGGGGTGAGCGCGCCGAGGTGATCTCGTCGGGGGCGTCACGGCCTCGGCGGGGCGCCCACACCGGAGCCCCCGGGTTCGTCGACGAACCCGGTGCGCCATGCACGCGAGGCCGGGCCGGAGAGGCCGGCGGCGCAGGCGTCGGCGGGAGGTGCCGTCGATCGACCAGCGTCCACCCGGTAGGGGGCTTGGCCCGATCGAGATGGACCTCGCACAGTGCGGTGCCGTACCGATCGCCGATGGCATCGCCGAGCGGCAGCATTTCCGCCTGGCGTTCGTTGCGGTGCAACAGCATGGTGCCGGCCTGGTCTCTACTGCATCCGGGGCGCTGGCACGCGGGCATGATCGGAACGTACCCAACCCCTCCGAACCAGCGGGGGACACTCGTCCCATCTGTGGAAATCCAACGGGTACCATCCGCGGCGATGATCATCGGATTCGATGCCGACGACACGCTCTGGCACAACGAGGACGCCTTCCAGTCCACCCAACGCCAGTTCGAGGCGCTCCTGGGCGACTGGGCGACAGCGGCCGAGGTCGACGATCGCCTTTTCCAGATCGAGATGCGCAACATGGGCCGCTACGGGTACGGCGTGAAGGCCTTCACGCTCTCGATGGTCGAAGCCGCGATCGACATCTCCGACGGCGCCATCGGCACCGACGTGCTCTCGACCATCCTCGAGCTCGGCCACCACCTCCTCGATCGGCCGGCGGAGCTGATCGACGGCGTGACCGACGTGCTCGACCAGCTCGGCGACCACACGCTCATGATCATCACCAAGGGCGACCTCTACCATCAGCTGGCACGGATCGAGTCGAGCGGTTTGAGCCAGCGGTTCTGGCGCACTGAAGTCGTCGCCCACAAGAACCCCACGACCTACCGCGACCTCCTCAGCGTCCTGCAGGTGCCGATCAGGGAATTCGTGATGGTCGGCAACTCAGTGCCGTCCGACGTCCTCCCCGTCCTCGAGATCGGAGGCCGGGCCATCCACGTGCCATACCACGTGACCTGGGCCCACGAGCACCACGCCGACGAGCACCCCGCCCCGATCCTCGACACGCTCGCGGACCTCCCCGCCCTCATCGCCGAGTGGGACGAGCACGGGTGAGGCGACTCGAGGGGCCTGAGCTGGCGGCCTACGACCTCGTCTCGGCCGACCTCCGTCGGAGGGTACGCATCCAGACGGTGCCGGTACTCCCGCCGGGCTCGAGCGGCATGACGGTCGGTTCTGTGGTCTTCCTCCGGACCGATCACGACCGCAGCGGTGGTCGCGAGCTGATCGCCCACGAGCTGGTGCACGTACGCCAGTACGCGGAGCTCGGACTGGTCGGGTTCCTCCTCAGGTACCTCCTCGACTACCTGCGCCAACTCACCCGTCTGCGCCACCACCGGAGGGCGTATCTGGCGATCCCGGCCGAGGCGGAAGCCCGTCGGGAGGCGGCCGTTTGGGCCGCCCGACGCACCTAGTCATACGCTCGCCCCGGTGACCCCCGTCGACCAGCCGACCCGACGCCGGCACTCCCCCCGGACGGTCCAGGTGGTTGCGCTGACCGGCGCGGCCAGCTCGTCGTTCTCGTTCACGGTGCTCTCGGCCGCGCTGGCCGAGATCGCGTCGGATCTCGGGGCGTCGGTGTCGACGGTGACGTGGGTGATCGCCGCGCCGATGCTGGCGTTCGCGGTGTTCACACCCATGGCGGGCAAGCTCGGCGACCTCTACGGCCATCGACGGATGTACCTGATCGGTTTCACCGGCGCGGCAGTGTTCTCGTTCGCCACGGCCTCGGCCTGGAGCGCTCCGGCCCTGATCGGTCGGCGTGTGGAGCGCGGTCATGTCGGCATCGCCGGCGGTCGGGGTCGTCCTAGGCGGACCACTGATCGACCTCACCAGCTGGCGGATCCTGTTCGTCCTCCAGGGCATCGGGATGACCGTCGCGGTCGTGGCATCGTGGTTCGTACTCCCCGCAACCGAACGACGGCACGACCTGCGTTTCGACATCCCTGGGGCGCTGTTCCTCGCACTCGGGATCGCTCCTCTGCTCGTTGCGGTGAATCGGGCGACGTCGGTCGGTTGGTCTCATCCGCTCGTGGTGGCCGGACTGATCCTGTGCCCGATCGGCCTCGGTCTCTTCGCAACCAGGGAGCGTCGTACCGCGCACCCACTCTTCGAGCTCGCCGCGCTCAGGGAGCGCAACGTCGGCCTGCCCCTCGTCAGCCAGCTCTTTTCCAACGGCCCGTACATGGCGGCCCTCGTGCTCACTGCGGTCATGCTCGCGGGTCTCTTCGACCTCGAGACCACCGCGGTGTCGCTCATGATTCTTCCCCGACCGATCTGCTACTCGATCGGGTCGGCCAGCTCCGGACGCCTCGTCGATCGGCTCGGGGGTCGGACCGTGGTGATCATCGGAATGGGGTCGGTGACGCTCGGAATCTCACTCATCGGTCTCGGGGCCCACACGCACAGCCTCGTCCTCGTCGGACTCGGTGTCGCGCTCACCGGCGGTGGCAGCGGTGTGTCTCGCCCGCCGGTGGTCGCCGCCCTCACGACCGCGATGAGTGCCGGGGATCTCGGCGTGGGCACCGGGATGTTGAACATGATCGCCCAGATCGGTGCAGCCGCCGGGATCAGTGTCCTCGCCGCCCAGGTGGCCGCCGACTCGGGCGCGACGCGCTACCTGGTGGTTCTCCTGGTCACGGCCGGCGTTGCCGCGATCGGGCTCGTGGTGGCGAGTTCCATCCGATTCGCCACCGCGGGGCGGCCCCAGCCGACCGCCGCCGCTCCCGGTGCACCGTTCAGCTCCGTGCTGCATCCCCGGCGCTGACCGGCCCGTCGGTCGACGAAACTGAACGCTGTTTGGGATCCCATTGATCCACCGTTGGGACGACGTTGTCGGACGGTCGCCGCCGATTTCAATAGATCGTTCGACTCAATTCCGGCACCCGGCTCAAGTGGCCGAAATGTACGCCGAACAGACCACACGAGATCGCCCGACACCGGGCAGCCGTCACTGGACAGGACTGGAGCAGACCGTATGCACCCGTACTCGTCCACCGATCAAGTGGCCGCCTCGATCCGAGTCGCTCGGATCGCGGTCACCGCCCTCGGCGCAGCAGTCGTCGTCATCGGCCTCCGGGCCAGCGGCGGTGTCGATGCGATCTTCGGCGAAGGCCTCACGACCGCCGAGGTCACCGACGACCTCTGGGTCCTCACCTGCGCCGCCCTCGTGTTCATCATGCAGGCCGGGTTCCTCGCCTTCGAGGTCGGCCTCGCCCGGGAACCCCACACCCCGGCCGTGGCGATGAAGAACGTGATCGACTGGACCGCCGCGAGCCTGGCGTTCTTCCTCGCCGGGTTCGCCATCATGTTCGGTCCGGGCAACGCCTTCGTGGGCTGGGAGATGTTCGCCCTCGAGGGCCTGCCCAACGTGATCGACGCCCCGATCTCCGGCCCGACCTTCTTCATCTTCCAGCTGGCGTTCGCGGGTACGGCGATCACCATCGTGTCCGGGTCACTCGTGGAACGAACCTCGTTCCTCGCCTACTCCCTGGCCTCGATCGGCATCGGCCTGGTGATCTACCCGCTGTTCGGCCGCTGGGCCTGGGCCGGAGCCTTCTCCGCCGATCAGGAGGGCTGGCTCGAGCGCCTCGGATTCATCGACTTCGCAGGATCGACCGTCGTCCACTCGGTGGGGGCGTGGGTCGCCCTCGTTGGAGTCGTCATCGTCGGCCCACGAATCGGTCGCTTCGACCATGACGGCAAGCCCCGCGCCTTCCCACCGTCGAACCTCGCCTTCACGGTGCTCGGAGTTCTCATCTTGTGGTTCGGCTGGTGGGGGTTCAACGGCGGTTCGCATCTCCAGTTCGACCTCAACGTGCCGCGCATCATCCTGGTGACCAACCTGTCCGGCGTCTCGGCCCTGGCCGCGGCGGGACTTCACGCGTACCTCTTCCAGAACCGGGAGAACATGTACTCGAAGCTGATCGGCGGGACCCTGGCCGGCCTGGTGGCCATCACCGCCGGCGCCGCGTTCGTGGACCCGCTCTCGGCGATCGCGATCGGCGTGGTGGCCGGCGTCATCCACAACGTCGGTGCCAAGTTCCTCGAATCGGTTCGCATCGACGATGCACTCGGGGCCATCCCGGTCCACGGATTCGCCGGCGTGTGGGGCACGCTCGCCGTTGCCTTCTTCGCCCGCTCGGACGTGCTCGAACGATCGAGGCTCGAACAGCTCGGAGTCCAGGCGTTCGGTGTTGCGGTGTGCTTCGTGTGGACGGCCGGAATGGCCTGGATCATGTTCCGGCTGATCCAGCGTTTCGTCGGTCTCCGGGTGTCCCCGGCGAGAGAGATCGGGGGGCTCGTGGACTGGGTGGACGAGCCCACCGATCCCTTCGCCGACGACCTCATCGACGAGGACGAGTTGCGCGATCTCCTCGCGTGACGTCAGGGCCATCATGG
>CAYFLT010000018.1:0-7391 GCA_964344055.1 uncultured Candidatus Nemicrothrix sp. | reverse complement strand
TGGCTGGACCAGACCAGCAAGTAACCGCCATCAAGCTCCGGGCAATCCTCGATCGGATCGCCGAGATGCCGGTCGAGGAGCCCCAGATCATCCCCGCTCAGGGGATGCCGGTCGACGCGATCGCCGTCCGTCAGCGAGCCGGCTTCAACCTCGTGTCCGTCCCCGAGTGGCAGGCCCTCCCTGCCGACGAACGGAAGGACGCCATTCTCGACAACCGGGTGATCTTCCTCCACCGGGAGGAGCCGGTACCAGTCCGAGCCGCACTGACGTGGCTCAAGACCGAAGGTCGGTGACCATGTCGAAAACACTGGGACCGAACACCACGAGCCACACCCTGATCGGGGATCATGTCTCGGCAGTCCTGGGGCTGGTGGGGCAATCTCGCCCGCCCACCCTCGAGATCTCGTACCAGGGACTGGCCGAACCCTTCGGCCTGTGGTCGGCACTCGAGGCCCTCGGTTGGGAGGTGCCGTCGAGGCCACCACCGCCGGCCAGCGCCATCGAATGGGCGACCGAGGGCGAGTCGAGCGCTCACCGGGTGCGGCCGTGGCGAGTCGACGGCTTCACCATCCGCCCGAGGTCCTGGCGGGGTGAGGAGCGAGATGCAGTCGTCGTCCAGACCCTGCAGAGCCTGGCCCGACACGGCGTGCACGTCACCACCGATCCGCCCGAGCTGCTCGGCCGCACCGGCGATCCCACGCCACCTACCGCCGCGCGTGCGCCGTCGGCGGCCGGGATCCCAGCCGTCGCCCCGGGTGTGATCGCCCTGTCGGCCGGCACGAGTGGCCCGATCATCGGAGGCGATGTCGTCCGGTACTCCACGATCACGGCCAGCCCGGTCACGACGGCGTGGTGGGAGACCACCGCCACGATCGACCAGGTGCTGATGGACCCGGCGTCGGCGTCACTCGAGACGACGGCGGTGTGGTCCGTGGAGGAGCCGGCCAACGAACTGCCCGCAGCGACGTCACCGCAGCGAACCGAACTCCGGATGATCGTCCCCGATGCCTACGGCGACGGGGGGCTGGTCCAGCGGCTGACACGGCTGATGGAGGATCGAATCGAGGCCACGGTGCTGCGGCCGGTGGAATCGGGGAGACCGAGTAGCCGCCTGGGACTCCTCCTCGCGGGCGATGTCGAGACGGCTCGCCTCATCGATGTCGCGTCGATCCTGGTGTCTCGCTATCCCGACGTCATCTGCCGAGGCCACCCGGCCTGACCGTCCCCACTCCCGGGCCGTCACCCAGGGAGAACCCCGGCGGGAACCTGACTCACTTCGGTTCCGGGAACCGAAGTGAGTCAGGTTGGTTCCCGGCCGGTTCAGTACTGGTAGAAGCCCTCGCCGGTCTTGCGGCCCAGTTGGCCGGCCGTGACCATGCGGCGAAGCAGCGGCGGCGGGGCGTAGAAGGCCTCGTTGTACTCGTCGTGGAGCGACTCGGCGGTCCACAGCATCACGTCGAGCCCGATCATGTCGCACAGGGTGAGTGGGCCCATCGGGTGCCCGGCGCCCAGCTGCATGGCCTCGTCGATGTCCTCTGCCGACGCGTGACCGGCCTCGTACATTCGGATGGCCTGACAGAGGTACGGCACCAGCAACATGTTGACGACGAAGCCGGCACGGTCCTTGCAGTGGACCACCCGCTTGCCGAGCACGTCGGTGGCGAACCCGGCCGCGGCGGCCTTGGCTGCATCGCCGGTGCGCTGGGTGGAAATGACCTCCACCAGCTTCATGACCGTGGCCGGATTGAAGAAGTGCATGCCGACGACCTTCTCGGGCCGACCGGTGACCATCGCGACCTCGATGATCGGATACGACGACGTGTTGGTCGCCAGGATCGCGTCGGGCCCGACGATCCCGTCGAGTTCGGCGAAGATCTCCTTCTTGAGCTCGAGGTTCTCCGGCGCGGCCTCGATCACGAGGTCGCAGTCGGCGAGCCCCGAGAGGTCCGTCGTCCACGAGATGTTCGCGACCGCGGCGTCACGGGCCGCCTCGTCGAGCTTCCCCCGCTCGACGGCCTTCGCCATCGAGCCCTCGACCCGGCGCTGACCGGCTTCGACGGCCTCGGGCGAGATGTCCCGAGCCACCACCGACACTCCGGCCTTGGCCGCGACCTCGATGATGCCGCTGCCCATCGCGCCGGTGCCGACGACTCCGAGCGTCTCGATGCCCACGATCAGCTCTCCTCGATGGTGACGGAGTTGATGACGACGTCGGTGTGGGGTCGGTCGCTGCGATCGGTGTCGACCTTCTGCATCGCATCGACGACGTCGAGACCGCTCACCACCTGACCGAACAAGGAGTACTGGGGCGGAAGACCGACACCGCTGGCACCCGAGACGATGAAGAACTGGCTGCCGTTGGTGTTGGGACCGGCATTGGCCATCGCCACCGAGCCGATCTCGTAACGGCCCGGGGCGGGAAGCTCGTCCTCGAAGCGGTAGCCGGGCCCGCCCCGACCAGTACCGGTGGGATCGCCGCCCTGACACATGAACCCGTTGATGATGCGGTGGAAGATGATGCCGTCGTAGTAGTGGTATCGGGCGAGGGTGACGAAGTTGTTGACCGTCTTCGGTGCCCCGGCCGCGTTGAGATGGATGACCATCGTGCCCATCGACGTCTCCATCGTGGCCGTGTAGCTCTTGTCGGGGTCGATGCACATCTCAGGTGCTTCGTCGAACTCACGACGCTGAGGGCTGGAACCATCCGCGTTGGGACAGGGGGTCGGAGCCATTGATCGTTCCTCTCTGAACCGGTGGGGCATTCCCACGACGGGCACGAGGCTACGCCACCGAGCGCGCAACCCGGACGGGCATCACCCAAACAGTGGTCGGCATCGGCTTAGGGTGAGCCGCGTGACCGAGACCCGCCAGACCACCGAGATCGGCGTGGCGTCGGTCTTGCGTCGCTGTGGCGCCTGCGACGTCACGTGGCGGGGCACTCCCGACACCACCTGCTGGGTCTGCAGTTCCCCCGGTGTCCCGGCCACCCAGGCCCGCATCGTCGAGGACGAGCCGGCTGCCTGAGGGCTAGTCTCACGGCGTGACGCTCCACTGGTCCGACAGCCGCCTCGAGGTCCACCGCTATGTCGTGGGCCCCATGGACAACAACGTCTTCGTCATCCGATGTAGGGAAAGCGGCGAGGCGCTCCTCATCGATGCCGCCAACGAACACGAGATGTTGTTGGAGGTCTGCCAGGCACTCGACGTCCGTCAGGTGGTCGAGACCCACGGGCACTGGGACCACATCCAGGCGATCCCGGCGATCCGGGATGCGGGCTACGAGGTCGGTGTCACCGCCGAAGACGCCGCCATGCTCCCGAGCTATGACTTCGTGCTCGAGGACGAATCGGTGATCGAGGTCGGTCGCCTCAGGATCCACACCCATCACACCCCAGGCCACACGCCGGGCTCGATGTCGTTCAGCCTCGAGGGGGCACCCCTGGTGTTCAGCGGCGACACCCTGTTTCCGGGCGGCCCCGGCGCCACCGGCTTCGAAGGCGGCGACTTCCCGACGATCATGAAGAGCCTCGAGGATCGTTTCTTCCGTGCGTTCCCCGTCGACACCGTCGTCTTGCCCGGTCATGGGCTCGACACCACCATCGGCGCCGAAGCACCGCATCTCGACGAATGGGCCGAACGCGGCTGGTAGTCGCAACTTTCGCCGGATCCCGACTCAAGACAGGTGTTTCACTGCCGATGGAACGCTGATGTTCTCAGCCCCCGCCCTGGAGAACGAACCGCAGCGACTCGCGTCCCTGCACTCCCTCGGTGTGCTCGACACACCCTCCGAGGCGCGCTTCGACGAGCTGGTCGAGCTCGCCGCGCACATCGCCCACACGCCGATGGCCATGATGTCGTTGATCTCCGAGGAACGTCAGTGGTTCAAGTCGGTCCTCGGACTCGACCTGTCCGAAACGGACCGCATGACCTCGTTCTGCGGACACACCATCGCCGGGCCCAGAGCCCTCGTGGTGCCGGACACCCACGAGGACCGGCGCTTCGCGGACAATCCCTTCGTCGTCGGTGAGCCCTACATCCGGTTCTACGCCGGTGTGTCCCTGACTGTCGACGAGGGGCTTCCGGTAGGCACCCTGTGCGTCATGGACACCCGTCCCCGCACCCTGCTGAGCGACGACCGCCGGGCCCTCGAGGTCATCGGGCGCCAGATCAGCACCCATCTTCGGCTCGATCGACTCACCGACCAGAACGCCCCAGGGATCGTCGTTCCGAGCTGATCGGACCTGCACCCACCGGTCAGTCGCCGCCCAGCTCCATCCAGACACCGTCGTCGCCGGTCCGGCCGGCCTTCACGGTGACTCGCCGGAACTGCCGGAGATCGAACTCGGCGGCACCACCCCAGCCCTCCCGCCGGAGGCGCCCGTCGGCGGTGACGGTGAGTCCGACGTCGTAGTGGAATGCCACGATCGTCACCAGGCCGACCACCAACCCGACACCACAGAGCGCAGCCGCGACATAGTCGCGAGCGCGGCCGGTCACCACGAAGGCCGTCATGGCCAGGCTCACCAGCGCCACCGAGCCCAGTCCCACCACCGCACGCGCCGCGGCGCGCTGGCCGGCGGAGAAGCCGCGCTCGAGCCGCCAGAGGACCCCGGATCCAGTGCTCTCGGGCGCACGAGCATCGGCGATCGCCGCCCGCAGTTGCGTCATCGTGGCGACTGGCTGGTTGGGTGCCCGAACCGTCGTTTTGTCACCGGTGCCGCGCCAGCAGTTGATCTCCACCCGCTCATGCTGACACGACCAGGAACCGAAGTCGTCGTCTGAACGTCTCACCCGTAAGACTCCTTCCAGGAGCGACGAATCGAGCATCCCCCATGACCCGTCTCCTCATCACCCTCTGCGCGGTACTCACGTTCGGGGTCTCGTGCGGCGCCGACGAGCGCACTCCCACCGAAGCCGGCAGTGGGGCCTCACCCACCACCAGCCAGGAGGCTCCCGATCCGGCGGTGCCCACGACGTCTGATCCCAGCGGCGGTCAGCCCCTCGGATCGGGGCCGTACCCGATCGCCGACCTCGTCTTCGACGTCTACCCCGACGGCACCACCGGCGACGTCTCCACATACCGCCTCGCCTGTCTGGGCGACACGGCCACGCTCACCGGCGGCCCCGCTCCCCAGCCCGCCGAGTCGATGTGTCTCGCACTCCTCGAAGACGAGGTTCGCACCCGTCTGATCGACGGACCGCCCGCCGAGCGGATGTGCACCGAGATCTACGGGGGACCCCAGATCGCCCACATCGAGGGAACCCTCGAAGGCCGCGAGGTCGAGACTTCGGTCGACCGGACCAACGGCTGTGGGATCGACGAATGGGACCGCCTGCTCGTCGGCTTCCTCCCGCCGGCCGCCTGATCGGTGGGGTCGAGGGGGCCTCTCCCGGTTCCCGCCCGACCCAATAGGCCGGAAGGTTCATCGTGGTGGATCGTTCGAACCCACTTCGCGAAGGAACCCTCTCCCCCCGCCGAAGACTCTGCTGACCCCGGGTCCATGAGCGGCCCACCGACGATCAACAGGGAGGATCATGATGGGCAGCAAGGAGCATCTCGAAGAGGCGTTGGCACTGATGCTCGAGCCGGGGGAGACGATCGAGGCCTGGCGGCCGGTCGTCGCAAACGGCAAGGTCGAGGACAGTGCCTACCAGACCACCCTCGCCCTGCTCGGACCCTCCGTGTTCAGCGGCGCCGCCCGCGGCGCGGTCACCTCCGGCGGGGCGATGCCCGACCGCACCAACCTGGTGGTCGTGACCGACCGCCGCGTGCTGTGGTGCAACAAGTCCCGGTTCAACGGCGAGGTCGCCGTCGGGGGAAGCGACTCCCTCGGTGCGCTCCACACCGTCGACATCGTCCCGGCCCGAATCGCCCTGGCCAAGCTGCGGTTCGTGTTCCACGACCGCTCGGTCGTGCAGTTCGACCTGCCGTCGGACCACAAGGCGAACGAGTTCGCCGCCGACATCCAGCGCCTCCTCCTTCGGGTCCCGAGCGCAGCCTGATCCGATACGGTTTCGCCCATGAGCGAGACCGTCATCCTCTCCGGAGCCCGCACCCCCATCGGCAAGATGTCGGGCGGGCTCTCTACGTTTTCGGGTACAGATCTCGGTGGCCTGGCCATCGCGGAAGCCCTGTCCCGAGCCGGGATCGGCGGGGACGAGGTCGACTACGCCTACATGGGCCAGGTCGTGATGGCCGGGGCCGGGCAGGTACCGGCTCGACAGGCGGCTCTCAAGGGCGGCATCCCCCTCACCGTGCCCTCGACCGGCATCAACAAGGCGTGCCCGTCGGGGCTGAACGCAATCCAGCTCGCCCACCGCCAGATCGCCACCGGTGAGGCCGAGCTCGTGGTGGCCGGCGGCATGGAGTCGATGACCCAGGCCCCCTACGTCCTTCAACAGGGGCGGGCCGGCTATCGCTACGGCGACGCCACCATGCACGATTCACTGACACTCGACGGCCTCTACTGCAGCATCGAGCACGAACTCATGGGGGCGGGCACCGAACGCTACGCCGCAGCCGTGGGGATGCCCCGCGAGCCTCAGGACGAGTACTCGGCGATGTCGCACGAGCGGGCTGCTCGGGCCCAGAAGGACGGCTTGCTGGCCGATGAGATCGTGCCGGTCACCGTGCCCCAGCGTCGCGGCGACGACCTCGTGGTCGCTGATGACGAAGGCATTCGGGTCGGCACCACCGCCGACACGCTGGCCGCGCTCAGGGGCGCCTTTGCCGACGGCGGCAACGTGACTGCCGGCAACGCCAGCCAGATCAGCGACGGCGGGGCCGCCACCGTGGTCACCACCAAGGAGAGGGCCGAATCCCTCGGCGTCGAACCGCTCGCCGAGATCCTCGCGTATGGCGAGGTGTCGGGTCCCGACACCTCCCTGCTGACCCAGCCGAGCCGGGCCACCGCCGTCGCGCTCGAACGCGCCGGGTTGTCCGTCTCCGACGTCGACCTCTTCGAGTTCAACGAGGCGTTTGCGGCGGTGGCACTTGCGTCGATGGAGGACCTCTCCCTGCCCGACGACGTGGTCAACCCCAACGGTGGCGCCATCGCCCTCGGTCACCCGATCGGCATGAGCGGCGCGCGGCTTGCGATCACGCTCGCCTACGAGCTGAAGCGTCGCGGCGGTGGTATCGGTGTGGCGGCGCTCTGTGGGGGCGGCGGACAGGGCGACGCGCTCGTCATCCGGGTGCCGTAGCCACGTGCGTCGCACGGCGGCGTACTTCGTCATCGTCGCCTTCGTGATGGCGTCGTGTGGGGGCGCCGTGTCCGTCTCGCCCACCACGACGACAACGTCGACGACCACGACGTCGGCCTCCACCACGACCACCACGACCACGACGACCACGACCACGACCACGACGACCACAGCCATGACGACCACGC
>CAYFLT010000017.1:62858-63109 GCA_964344055.1 uncultured Candidatus Nemicrothrix sp. | reverse complement strand
ACCGAGTAGTGGAAGTTGATGTAGCGCTGGATGGTGTCGAGGTTCACTCCACCATGAGACTCGACGTCGTCGGTGTCGAGCTGGTTCATCAGCTCCGCCGTGCGCTGGATCACCCGGCCGACGCCGCTCGCTCCCACGAACATGTGGTGGGCCTCCTCCTTGAGCATGAAGTCGCATGTGCGGCTCAGCGGATCGAAGGCCGACTCCCGGAGTGCACCGAGCTGATACTTGCCGTCCCGATCGGTGAAGTA
>CAYFLT010000017.1:59230-62848 GCA_964344055.1 uncultured Candidatus Nemicrothrix sp. | reverse complement strand
CATGAAGAAGCTCAGCCAGTCCGGAGTCTTCTCGTTGAACGCACCGAGGATGCGGGGCGCGTCGGCATCACCGGACCGGCGCTCGAGCATCGCGTCGGCCTCGTCGCGGCCATCCCGGCCGAAGTAGCCGTGGAGCAGGTACACCATCGCCCAGAGGTGACGGGCCTCCTCGACGTTGACCTGGAACAGGTTCCGCATGTCGTAGAGGCTCGGTGCGGTCTGGCCGAGGTGGCGCTGCTGCTCGACCGACGCCGGCTCGGTGTCGCCCTGCACCACGATCAGACGACGCAAGTCGGTGCGGAACTCTCCCGGCACCTCCTGCCAGACCGCTTCACCCTTCAGATCGCCGAAACCGATGGTGCGTTCGTCCTCCTGATGGGACAGGAAGATGCCCCACCGGTACTCGGGCATCTTCACGTAGTCGAAGTGGGCCCAGCCCTCCTGGCCAACGTCGACCGCGGTGCGGAGATAGACGTCGGCGGCCTGGAACCCCTCGGGGCCCATCTCCATCCACCAGTCGTCGAACTTGGGTTGCCAACTCTCCAGCGCCCGCTGCAGGCGCCGATCGCCGGCCAGGTCGACGTTGTTGGGAATGCGGGACGTGTAGTCGATCGCGGTCATGTCAACACCTCGTCTTGTCGTAGGAAGGGCGGGCCCCGGTGCCGTAGCTGCGCAGGGCACCTTCGGGTCCACTGGCGTTCGGTCGGTAGAAGACCCAGTTCTGCCACGCGGAGAGCCGGGAGAAGATCTTGGTGGCCATCGTCTCCGGGCCGCAGAAGCGATGGTTGGCCTCCATCGCGGTGAGTGCGTCCGGGGAGAAACTGGCGCGCTCCTCGACCGCAAGCCGGACCTCGTCGTCCCAATCGAGGTCGTCGGGGGTGGAGGTGACGAGTCCGGCCTCGGCGGCGGCCGCCGCGTCGAGCGGGCTACCGATGGTCTTGCGGGCCGCGGCCAGATCGTCGTCGTGACCCCAGAAGCGCGACTGCAGCCGCGTGATGCCGTTGGCCATGGGCATGGGCCCGTTGCTCACGGCGGTGAGCCGGAGCTCGGCCGCCGGGAGCGGTTCTTCGTCGTCCTCGAAGATGCCGGCGAGCATGTAGGAGCGATCGGCCGCGAGGGCGAGCTCCGCGAGCACCCCCGCAAAACAGGACCCTGGTTCGATCAGTGTGATGATCGAACGGGCGGTGAGGTCGAGGCGGCTCAAGGTGCGCTTCCACAACAGCGCCGTCTCCCTGTCCGCATGGGTTGCGGGATGGGCGAGCCGGCCGTCGTGGGCGAGCACCTCGGCGACGGCACCGACCGATCGCACGATGAGGGTGCCGATCTCCTCTTCGTTGAAGCGGAGATGGCAGAGCAGATCGTCGAGCTCACGAGCACACGTGAGTGGCCAGGTGGGGTCCGGCGACGATCGGATCGTGATCGTCGCCGAGCGGTCGGTGCGGTCGATCGACGTGGAAACGAACTGGTAGCGGATCTCATCGCCATCGATGGACCGGTCCAGAGGTCGAAGGGTGACGCCACCAGCGTCCGCGTCGCGATCGGACTCCGCCGCCAGGGCCCGACCCCGGGCTGCCACCACCTCGTGGAACGAGGAGGCCGGCGCGAGTTCGTCGACCAGACCCCACTCGAGGGCATCGGATCCCTGGAGACCCTCCGCCTTGGTGGCGAACACATCGGCGCGGTCTCGGCGGACGTGACGCTTGTCGGTGAGGCGGGACAGGCCACCGGTGCCGGGGAGCACTCCGAGCAGGGGTACCTCGGGCAGAGAAACGGCGCTGGCACGGTCGTCGACGAGGAGGAGATGATCACAGGCCATCGCCAGCTCGTAGCCACCACCCGAGCATGCACCGTTGATCGCCGCGAGGAACCGCAGGCCCGACGCCGAGGAGGCTTCTTCGATCTCCAGGCGGGTCTCGTTGGTGAACTTGCAGAAGTTGACCTTGTGGGCGTGGCTCGCTGCCGCCAGCATCCGGATGTTGGCTCCGGCGCAGAAGGTGCCGACCACCGCGGAGTCGACCACGACACAGCCGACCTCCGGGTGCTCGAATCGGATCCGCCGGATGGCGTCGGCGAGCTCGATGTCGACACCGATGTCGTAGCTGTTCAACTTCAACTCGTAGTCGCCCATCGTGGCCCCATCGGGGTCGACCGCGAGCGAGAGACGCGCCAGGGGCGGTTCGATCTCGAGCCGCCAGTGCCGATAGTCGGCCGGTTGTCGTTCGAACGTGAGCACCGGTCGAGAATATACTACGCTTGAGTGACGTACAACCAATGATCTGTTGAATATTCTCCCTCAGCTCCAGTGACCGACACGCGCACCACCATCGACCTCGCCGCCCTCCATGGCGCCCGCCACGACCGCACCGCGTCCGCATCGAGCGTGCGGTCGGCACTCGTGACCGTCTTCGGGGAGTTCGTGCTCCCGTCCGGAGGCGGGGCGTGGACCCAGTCGCTGCTCGAGGTCCTGCGATCGCACGGCTACGAGGACGGCGCCGTCCGACAGGCCTTGAGCCGCTTGGGGGACCGCGGCTGGGTCGTCAGGGAGCGGGTGGGGCGGCGCACGCGGTGGCGCCTCACTCCGTGGGCCACCGAGCTGCTCGACTCGGGAGCGGAGCGCATCTATTCCTTCGGTCAACCACGGGACTGGGACGCTCGCTGGCTCCTCCTCATGGCGAGTGTCCCCGAGGACCGCCGGGACCTTCGCTATCGACTCGGTGTCGGACTCGGCTGGGCCGGATTCGGTCCGATCGCGCCGGGGACCTGGGTGTGCCCGTGGTCTGAGCGCGAACCAGAGGCGGTCCGCCTCGTCGACGAACTCGGCATCGACGAGGTCACCGTCTTTCGAGCGGAGGTCGGTGCGGTCGGGGACGGCCGCGACCTCGCCAGCCGGGGATGGGACCTCCCGGGGATCGATGCCGCATACCGGGCCTTCCTCGAGACCACGGCGCTCGACCCCGCTGATGATGCTGAGGCGGCCGCCTCCCTGATCTCCCTCGTGCACTCGTGGCGCCGATTTCCGCTGATCGATCCCGACCTGCCACGGGAGCTCCTCCCCGACGACTGGCCCGGCCACCAGGCCTCCACTCGTTTCACGACCGCTCGGGCGGACTGGCAACCGGGTGCGTTGCGACGGTGGACCGAACTCGAAGACCGGTACTCGAGTACCGGCTCGAGGCCCACCGCTGGCTAGGGTCTCCCGCCGGGAGGAGGGCCAGTGGAAGATCTCACCGTGGAGTCACACGACGGCACCGAGATTCACGTGCACGCGCTCGGCGGATCGGGCCGAGACGTCATCATCTGCCACGCCACCGGCTTCCACGGGCGCGCGTATGAGCCGATGGCCCGCGAGATGTCCGACGACTTCCGGGTCTGGGCGATCGACTTCCGGGGCCACGGCCTGTCCAGTCACCCCGTCAACGACAGCTTCGCATGGGACAACATGGCCGCCGACCTGCTCGCGGTGGTCGACGCGCTCGACATCAGCAGCCTGCTGGCCGTAGGGCACTCCCTGGGCGGCGGCACGATCCTGTTGACCGAGCTCGCCCGCCCCGGGCTCATCGAGCGGGCCTATCTGTACGAGCCGATCGCGTTCCCCGAGGCGTACCTCATCGGTCGGGG
>CAYFLT010000017.1:50204-59220 GCA_964344055.1 uncultured Candidatus Nemicrothrix sp. | reverse complement strand
CCCGATGGCAGGGCCCGCCCGCAGGCGACGTGAGGTGTTCCCGAGCCGCGAGGCCGCGTTGGCGCGCTACGCCAGCCGCCCGCCGCTGAATCAACTCCGGGCCGACGCCCTCCACGCCTACGTGGAGTACGGCTTCGTCGACCTGCCGGACGGAACGGTGCAACTGGCCTGCCGGGCCGAGTCCGAGGCGCAGACGTTCGAGTGCGAGGACAAGGTCACCATCGAGCGCATCACCGGGATCGACGTCGACATCACCGTGGGGGCGGGCCTGGTCGATGAATCCCCCAACGTCTCGGACTTCGCGCCGATCCTGGTCGATGCAGTCCCGAGCGCCACCCTGATCACCTACGACCTCCTCGGCCACTTCGGTCCGTTCGAGGCGCCGGTCACGATCGGCCGTGCCGCGCGCGACGCTCTCCTCGGCTGAATCCGCCACAGACCTAGACTCCGTAGATGACGTCGTGGACGCTCCATCCGGTCCAGCAGCCAGGTCGTGACGTCGCTCGGGTCATACGGCCCGGCCGCCTCCTCGACGCCCTTGCCGCCCTTCGTGACCATCCGCTGGCACGGCCGGTCGCCGGTGGCACCGACCTCCTCCTCGACCTCGAGCGCGGGGGTCCCGGCGAGGCGGTCACCCTCGTCGATCTCACCGGCGTCCCCGAACTCCAGGGCATCGTCGTCACCGACGAGAGCGTGACGATCGGCGCGGGAGTCACCCACAACGACGTCGTCGGTCATCGCGAGCTGCGGCGGGTCGGCCTACCGCTCGCCCAGGCGTGCCTGGAGGTCGGCTCACCCCAACTCCGCAACCGCGCGACCATCGCCGGCAACCTCGTGACCGCAAGTCCGGCCAACGACACGATCTCGGCCCTCCTGGCCCTCGATGCCACGGTCATCATCGCTTCCCTGGACGGGGGTGCCGTCACCGAGCGGGCCGTGGCGATCGACGACTTCTTCACCGGGTTCCGCACGACCGTGCTCAGTCCAGGAGAGCTGGTCACCGGCATCTCCTTCACCCCTCTCGATCCATCGGCGGGTGCAATCTGGGCCAAGCTCGGGAACCGCCGTGCACAGGCGATCTCGGTCGTCCATCTCGGGATCGTCCTCGAACGCGACGCCGAAGGTGTGGTCACCGACGCCCGGGTCGCCTTGGGAAGCGTCGCCGAGCGGGTGGTGCTCGTGCCGGACGCCGCGGCCGCGCTCGTGGGAACGACCCTCGACGACGACGCCATCGTCGCGGCAGCGACCGCGGCCACCACCGCGGTGACACCGATCGACGACGTTCGCGCGACCGCGGCGTATCGCACTGCCACGATCCCAGCGATGATGGAACGGGCCCTGCGAGCGATCCGCGGAGGGCAGGCGGCGGCCGCGTGGCCGCCGGGGCCACCCTGCCTCGGGACCAGATCGGAGCTCGCAGCCGGAACTGGCAGGGTCATCGACGACGTCAGCGAGATCACCGTCACGGTGAATGGCACCGAGTGCCGGGCCGCCGGGGCCGCGTCGGCCACCCTTCTCGACTGGCTCCGCGAGGAATGCGGCCTTCCCGGAACCAAGGAAGGCTGCGCGGAGGGCGAATGTGGCGCCTGCACAGTGCACCTCGACGGACGAGCCGTGATGAGCTGTCTCGTTCCCGCCGGCCAGGCGGACGGCGGCACCGTCACCACGGTCGAGGGTTTGGGCGGGTCCAACGAACCCCATCCCCTCCAGCAGGCGTTCGTCGACGAGTTCGCCGTGCAGTGCGGCTACTGCATCCCCGGATTCATCATGGCCGGAGCGGCCCTGCTCGACGAGGTCGAGGATCCCACCGACGACCAGATCCGCTTCGGGTTGGCCGGGAACCTGTGCCGCTGCACCGGCTACTACCCGATGATTCAGGCGGTCCACACCGCCGCGTGGGGAACTGACGAGGAGCGCGGCTCATGACCGTCGGCCAGAACGCGCCGCGGATCGACGCCGCCGCCAAGACGACGGGGGCGGCTCGTTTCCCCGGCGATGCCGCGCCCGACGACGCACTCCACGCGGTGATCGTCTTCTCCGGGAAGGCGCACGCCCGGATGATCTCCATGGACTCCTCGGCCGCCCGAGCCGCCGACGGGGTGGTCGAGGTCATCACCGCGGCCGACGCCCCCGTGAACGAGTACGGACTCACGATGCGCGACCAGCCGGCATTGGTCGGTGTCGGCCACACCGGCGTGGCCGCAGTCGACGGCGCGGTCTCCCGGTGGGAAGCCGACCACATCGCAGTTGTGATCGGCGAGACGCTCGCCGCAGCCCGGGCCGGCGCCGCCGCACTCGAGGTGGAGTGGGAGGACCTTCCCCTCGCAAACGACATCGACGCGGCCCTGGCGCCAGGTGCCCCGCTCCTCCACCCCGAGAACGGACTCGACACCAACGCCTACCACGAGCTGCGCATCCGCAAGGGCGACCTGGAGGCGGGCTGGGCCGAGGCCGACGTCGTGGTCGAGGGAACGTACGAGCTGCCCCACCAGGAGCACGCCTTCCTCCAGACCGAGGCCGGTTCGGCCTACATCGACGACGAGGGTCGGGTCACCGTCGAGGTGGGCGGCCAGTGGACCTACGAGGACCGCGACCAGGTCGCACACGTTCTGGGCGTACCCGACGAGCAGGTGCGCATCGTGTACCTGGCCACCGGTGGCGCGTTCGGGGGCAAGGAGGACATGTCGGTCCAGATCGCCCTGGGGCTCGCGGCCATCCGACTCGCCGAACGCGGCGAGCGGCGGCCGATCCACTGCCGCTGGTCCCGTGAGGAATCGATCGTCGGCCACCACAAGCGCCACCGGGGCCGGATCCACGTGAAACTCGGGGCCAAGGCCGACGGCACGCTCACGGCCCTCGAAGGCGACGTCGTTCTCGACGCCGGGGCGTACAACTACACCTCCAACAAGGTGCTCGGGAACGCCCACCTCTCGGTCGCCGGGCCCTACCGGATTCCCAACGCCAGCATCGACAGCCGAGCCGTGTACACCACGAGCGTGCCGGGAGGCGCCTTCCGCGGCTTCGGTGGACCGCAGGGGGCGTTTGCGCTCGAGACGACCATGAGCAAGCTGGCGAAGGAGCTCGGGATGGACCCGGTCGAGCTCCGGATGCACAACGCACTGGTGGACGGCGACGAGGGCATCACCCAGGCCGTGATGCCAGAAGGGGTCACCGCCCGAGAGGTCATCGAGGCATGCGCCCATCGTGGCGAACTCGATCACCCGCTCGGTGATGCCGCCCCCTTCGCGCCCCTCGCCTCACTCCCGCCGGAGCCCGGAGCCGTGGTTCGAGGGCGAGGCTTCGCCGCGGGGATCAAGAACGTCGGATTCTCGTTCGGGTTCCCCGAGCGCTGTGAGGCCGAAGTGGTGCTCCATGGCGAAACCGACGACGACGACCCGACCCGCGCCGACCTCTTCCACGGGGCAGCCGAGGTCGGACAGGGCAGCCACACCGCGCTTCGCCAGATGGCCGCCGACGCCACCGGCGTGCCGCTCGATGCGGTCACCGGGCACTTCGCGGACAGCGCCACCTCCGGGGACCCCGGCTCGGTGAGTGCGTCGCGCATGACGTTCATGGCCGGCAACTCCATCCTCGGCGCGGCCGAGATGGCCGAGAAGGCGTGGCGCGACGGAGACCGTCCTGCGGTCGGACGATTCCGCTACACCCCGCCACCCACGGAGACGCTCGATCCCGAGACGGGAGCCGGGCAGCCGAACTTCTGCTACGGCTACATGGCCCAGGCCGTGGAGGTGAGCATCGACACCGGCACCGGCCACATCCGGATCGACCGTGTCACCTCGACCCACGACGTCGGCCGGGCGATCAACCCCGCGCTGGTGCGGGGCCAGATCGAGGGGGCGGTCGTGCAGGCCACCGGATACGTGTTGAGCGAGGACTTCCGCTTCGTCGAGGGCCACGCCCGCAACCCTCGCCTGTCGACCTATCTCATCCCGGGGATCGGCGACATCCCGACCGTGGTGGACTCCCACATCCTCGAGCTCGCGGACCCGATCGGACCGTTCGGGGCGCGAGGCATGGCTGAGATGCCGTACATCACCTTCGCGCCCGCGGTGATCGCCGCCGTCCACGACGCCACCGGCATCTGGTTCGACGAGTTCCCGCTCACCCCGAGCCGGGTTGTGGCAGCCCTGGGCGGCTAGAACAACCGGGCAGGCTGGAAGCGGCGGGCCACCCGACGGTGGAGGCTGAGCATCTCGTCGAGCTTGGTGCTCACCAGCTGGCCGCTTTCGACCACCGGTCGACCGGCCACGATCGTGTGCCAAGCGGCGGTCGGACCGCAGCGCAGCCACCCCTCGATCGGGTCGTCGAGTACGCCGGCGTAGATCGGGCCGTCCATCTTCCAGACAGCGACGTCGCCGACGGCACCGACGGAGAGTTCCCCCAGTTCACCCTGGCGACCGAGGCAGCCGGCCCCTCCCCTGGTGGCGATCTCGAGGGCGAGACGCGCGTGCATCCGGTCGGCGCCCGACTTCAGCTTCCCCTGCAACATCGCCAACCGGGTCTCCTGCCACAGCGAGGCGGAGTCAGCCGATGACGATCCATCGCAGCCGATGCCGACCGGGCACCCGGCCGCGACGAGGTCGACCACCGGGGAGATTCCCGACGACAGGATCATGTTCGAACTCGGACAGTGCGCCACTCCCACCCCTGCGGCCCCGAGGCGGCCGACCTCGTCGGGGTTCGGCATCACCACGTGGGCGCCCCACGTGCGATCGGTCAACCAGCCGACCGACTCGTAGTAGTCGACCGGCCGCATCCCGAACTGGGCGATCGAGAAGGAGTCGTCCTCGGCGTTCTCCGCGAGATGGGTGTGGAGCCGGACATCGAGCTTCTCGGCCAGCTCCGCCGAGCGTCGCATGAGATCCGGGGTCACCGAGAACGGCGAGCACGGCGCGAGCGCGATCTGCACCATCGACCCGTGACTCGGATCGTGGTGAAGGGACACATAGCGCTGGGACTCGGCGAGGATGTCGTCCTCGTCGCGCACCGCGGCATCGGGCGGCAGGCCACCGTCCTTGGTCGACAGGCTCATCGAGCCGTAGGTCGGGTGGAAACGCATGCCGAGGTCGACCGCCGCCGCGATCTCGGCGCCGAGGAGATCACCCGCCCGCTCGGGCTGGAGGTAGTGATGGTCGGTCGACGTGGTGCAGCCGCTGAGGGCGAGCTCGGCGAGCCCGACCCAGGCCGCGACGTGCTCGGCCTCCTCGTCGATGTTGTCGGTCCACACGGCGTACAGCGTCTGCAGCCAGCCGAAGAGCGGCTCGGAGGTCATCGGCGGATACGCCCGGGTGAGGTTCTGGTAAAGGTGGTGATGGGTGTTGACGAGACCGGGCGTGACCAGACACCCCCGTGCGTCGATCGACCGCTCCGCATCAGGCTGGGGATCACCCGGGCCACCCACCGCGGTGATCAGTCCGTCGCGGATCGCCACCCAGCCGCCGGGGATCTCACGGCGGTCGGCGTCCACGGTGGCGAGGACTTCCGCGTCGTGGACGAGCAGGTCGGCGCTATCGATCGATTGCATTGAGGTAGTTGTAGATCGTGATGCGGCTGACGCCCATCATCTGGCCGACCGTCTCGACCGCCTTGCGCAGCAGGAAGGCTCCTCGCTCGTCGAGCAGGCGAACCGCCGCCTGCTTGTTCTCTCTCGACAGCTCGGCGAGAGGACCGCCGAGCTCGCTCTCCACCGCCTCGACCATGCGCTCGAGCGCGTCGTGGAGGTCACCGAATCGGGCGGAGGCAGCGGCCTCACCGACGCGAACCTGGATCGCGGTGGCTCCGGCCCCGATCGCCGCATCCAGCAGCTCGCGCACCGCCGGATTGACGACACTCGCGGGACCCTGGATCGTCGTCGCGAACGCGCCGACGTCCGGATCGAGGCCCGCCGTACGGCAGGCGTCGAGCGCGGCCTCCACGTGAGGGCCGGGGGAACCCTCCACGAAGGGCTCGATCAGGAATTCGGCGCGGATGTTGGCCATGTTCTCCACTTCGGACATTCGTTGACAGTTTGTTAAATTCCCCGGAGCATGACAAACGTGCCCACTTCGGACATTCGGATCGACATCGATCGTCTCGTCGATCGTCTCGACGCGCTCGCCCAGATCGGCGCGATCGAAGGCACCCAGGGATGCGCCCGCCTCGCGCTGACCGACGAGGACAAGGCCGGACGGGATCTCGTCGTCTCTTGGATGCGCGACCTCGACCTCGACATCTCGATCGACGGTATCGGCAATGTCGTCGCCACCATGCCCGGCCAGACCGACGGGCCTCCGGTTATGTGCGGATCCCACATCGACACGGTCCGTACCGGTGGCCGATTCGACGGGAACCTCGGCGTGCTCGCGGGGCTCGAGGTGATCGAGACGATCCGCAGCCGGGGCGTCACCCCCTTTCGTCCGCTCGCCGTCGCCTTCTTCACCGATGAGGAAGGCGCCCGGTTCCCGCCCGACATGCTGGGAAGCCTGGTCTACGTCGGCGACCTCCCGGTCGAGGAAGCCCACGACATCGAAGGCATCGACGGCACGATCCTCGGCGCCGAGCTCGAGCGGATTGGCTACCTGGGGACGGCACCACTCCCGGCCGCACCCCCGCACGCGTTCGTCGAGCTCCATGTCGAGCAGGGTCCGGTGCTCGAGACCGAAGGGGTCACCATCGGTGCGGTAACCGGCGTCCAGGGCATCAGCTGGACCGAGGTCACCGTGACCGGCCAGTCCAACCACGCGGGCACCACTCCGATGGCGCTCCGAAAGGACCCAGGGGTGGTGGCGTTCCGCACGGCGTCGTTCGTCCGTGACCTCGCAATCGAGCTCGGGGCGCCTCAGGTCGGCACCGTCGGCCGGGTGGAACTGCATCCGAACCTCGTGAACGTGGTGCCGGCTTCGGCGACGTTCACCGTCGATCTCCGCCATACCGACAATGCCGTGTTGATCGAGGCCGAGAAGCGAGTGGACGAGTTCTTGCGGTCCTCGGCCGCTGCCGAGGGCTGCACGGTCGAGACCCGCGAGCTGGCCCGGTTCGACCCGGTCGTCTTCGACGACGGCGTGGTCGACCTCGTGGCCGCCACCGCCGAGCGGCAGGGGCGGTCGGTGATGCGGATGCCGTCGGGCGCCGGTCACGATGCGCAGATGCTGGCCCGGGTGTGCCCGACGGGAATGGTGTTCGTGCCGAGCGTCGACGGGGTGTCGCACAACCCGGCCGAACACACCGACGCCGCCGACCTCGAAGCCGGCGCCAACGTCCTCCTCCACGTGATGCTCGATCTCGCGGGAGGCGGCTCGTGAGCCATCACGACCACAATGTCCACGGGGTCGACTGGGACGCCGCCGCCGACGGGGCGCACGAAGCACCACCGAGCCGACCACTGCGAGTTGCGGCCGGTCAGCTCGGCCCGATCGGTCGGACCGAGTCGCGGGCGAGTGTCGTCGATCGCCTGCTCGCTCTGCTGGAGGAGGCGGCCAGTGAGGAAGTCGGGCTCATCGTCTATCCCGAGATGGCCCTCACCACGTTCTTCCCACGTTGGTACGTGGAGGCCGAGGACGATCTCGATCTCGACAGCTTCTACGAGGCCGAGATGCCGGGTCCGGAGACGGGCCGCCTGTTCGACCGGGCGAGGGAGCTGGGCATCGGCTTCGCGCTCGGCTACTGCGAGCTGACGCCGGGAGGGCGTCGCTACAACACCCAGATCCTGGTGGAGCGAGACGGCACGGTCGTCGGGAAATACCGCAAGGTCCACCTGCCCGGCCATCGCGAGCACGAACCGTGGCGCCACCTCCAACATCTCGAGCGGCGCTACTTCGAGCCGGGTGACTCGTTCGACACGTGGCCGGCGTTCGACGGGGTGGTCGGGATGGCCACCTGCAACGATCGGCGCTGGCCCGAGACCTACCGGTGCCTCGCCCTCGGCGGCGCCGAGTTGATCCTCATCGGCTACAACACACCGCTGCACTACGCCCCCGACCCCAGCCAGGACCGCCTCCAGGGGTTCCACAACCACCTCGTCATGCAAGCGGGTGCCTACCAGAACGGCTGCTACGTCATCGGAGTGGCCAAGGGGGGCACTGAGGAAGGAGTCGAGTCGCTCGCCGACTCGTGCATCATCGCCCCGAGCGGAGAGATCGTGGCCCAGTGCCACACCAGCGGTGACGAGCTGTGCGTGGCCGACATCGATCTGGCCCTCTGCGCCAACTACAAGAACACCGTGTTCCAGTTCGAGCGGTACCGCCGGCCCGAGGTGTACACCGCAATCACATCCCAGAGGGGCCCGACCCCTCCCCCCGAGAGGTAGCAGTCATGGCTGAGTTCATCGTCAACGGCGAGGCCCGCGAGGTCGGCGACCACCATGAACATCTCCTCGCCGCCCTTCGGGACGAACTCCGGTTGACGTCGCCCAAGGACGGCTGCTCGCCGAGTGGCCAGTGCGGCTGCTGCACGGTGCTGATCGACGGCAAGGCCCGCATCTCGTGCCAGACCTCCCTCGAGAAGGCCGAGGGCACATCGATCACGACCCTCGAAGGCGTTGCGGACGGCGAACGGGCCCGCATCTCTTCCGCCTTCGCCGCCCACGGCGCCCTCCAGTGCGGCTTCTGCACGCCGGGCATCGTGATGCGAACGGTCGGCCTCCTCGGTCGTGACAAACCGCTCACCCGCGACGACGCCTCCCGGCACCTCGGCGCTCACCTCTGTCGTTGCACCGGCTATGTGAAGATCCTCGACGCGGTGGAGACCCTGGCGGCCGGGGAGACACCGGTGGCGATCGACGCCGGGGGACTTGGTTCACGAGGGGTGAAGTACGAGGCGGGCCAGCTGTCGCTCGGCGACCGCGACTTCATCGACGACATGGCGCCGGAGGGCTGCCTGCATGGGGCGGTCGTGCTCACCGAGCATGCCAGGGCCGACATCCTCGGGATCGACGGATCCGCAGCACTCGAGGCTCCTGGCGTGGTCGCGGTGCTGACCGCAGCCGACGTTCCGGGCGAGCTTCGCTCTGGCCTGATCC
>CAYFLT010000017.1:45454-50194 GCA_964344055.1 uncultured Candidatus Nemicrothrix sp. | reverse complement strand
ACCTCCTACCTGGGTGACGTGCTCGCGCTGGTGGTGGCCGAGACCAGGGCCCAGGCCCGGGCGGCCGCACCACTGGTGGCGGTGAGCTACGAAGCCCACAAGCCGATGACCGACCCGGCTGTCGCGCTCGGCTCCGACGAGGATGCGGTGTGGGGACTCGAGGGCAACATGCTCAGCCGCTCGGCGTACGCGCGTGGCGACGTCGACGACGCGCTCGGACGTTCTGCGCACGTAGTGCGTGAGACCTTCCAGACCCAGCGGATCGATCACGCCTTCCTCGAGCCGGAATCCACACTCGCGGTTCCGACCGTCGGCGAGGCCGGCGACACCGAGTCGCTGTACGTCTACTCCGGCGGCCAGGGCGTGTGGGACGACCGCAACGACATCGCCCGCATGCTCGCCGTCGACACCGACCGGGTCACCGTCGAACTGGTCTCCAACGGCGGCGCCTTCGGCGGCAAGGAAGACATGTCGAACCAGGGTCAGACCGCGCTGGCCGCATGGCTCCTGGGTCGACCGGTGAAGACCACCTTCTCTCGTGAGGAGTCGTTCCTGGTCCACACCAAGCGCCATCCGATCCGCATGCAGTACGAGGTCGGCTGCGACGCCGACGGCAAGCTCCTCGCGGTGCGGGCGAAGATGCTCGGTGACTCGGGCCCCTACGCCTCGGTGGGCATGAAGGTGCTGGAGCGGGCCGCCGGCCACGCCGGCGGTCCCTACGCCACCGAGTCGATCGACATCGAGGCGATCGCGGTCCGGACCAACAACTCGGTGTGCGGTGCCTTCCGCGGCTTCGGCGCCAACCAGGCCCAGTTCGCGATGGAAGGGATGATGGACCGGCTCGCGGCCGAGGTCGGCATCTCGGGCTGGGAGATCCGGAACCGCAACGTCATCGAGCCCGGTGTCGTCTGGGGTCCCGGTCAGATCATGGACGACGGCTGTCTCGGTGCACGCGCCTGTCTCGACGCGGTGAAGCCGGCGTGGGATGCCGCCGAAGCTGCCGGCCAGCCGGTCGGCATGGGTCTGGGTCTGAAGAACTCCGGCCTCGGCAACGGGGCGGTCGAGGTGTCGCGGTCGACCGTGCAGTTCATGGAGGACGGCACGGTCGAGGTGCGCCACTGCTGGACCGAGATGGGCCAGGGGGTTCACACCGTGGCCCGCCAGGTGGCCGTCGAGGAACTCGGCATCGAGGCGGACCGGATCCGCGTGATCGTCGACACCACCCGTGAACTCGGTGCCGGCCAGACCACCGGCTCGCGAGGCACGGTCATGGCGTCGGGCTCGGTGGGCGACGCCTGTCGCAACGCCGTTGCCGGCGGGTGCGAGGTCGGGGTCGAGTACGAGGGTGTCTACACCGTCGACTGGACCGACTCGATAAACGACGGACTCGAGAACCCGGTCATCCACTCGACGTTCGGCTATGCGGCCCAGCTCGTCACCCTCGATGCCGAGAGCGGAGGCATCGACAAGGTCGTGGCGGCCCACGACGTCGGCCGGGCGGTCAACCCGCTGCTCTGTGAGGGCCAGATCGAGGGAGCGGTCCACATGGGCCTGGGGTACGCGCTCAGTGAGGGCTTCCCGTGCGATGAAGACGGCCGACCGATGAACGAGACGCTGCGCAGCCTCGACATCATCCGGCCCAAGGACATGCCCGACACCGAGGTCATCCTGGTCGAGTCGGCCGATCCGAACTCCCCGTACGGGGTCAAGGGGGTCGGAGAGATCGGATTGGTGCCCACCGCGGGCGCGGTCGCCGCCGCCTTGCAGGCGCATGACGGCGAATGGCGAGACGAGCTCCCAATGCGGAACGTGAAGAACCGCGAACGGTCGAGCGCGTGGACCTGAGGCGCGAGATGATGGCCCCATGACGGTTTCGACCCCTGGGTTGGTTTGCGCCCATCACCATCTCTATTCCGCGCTCGCCCGCGGCATGCCCGCGCCGCCCGGCACACCCACCAACTTCCTCGAGATCCTCGAGCTGGTCTGGTGGCGTCTGGATCGCGCGCTCGACCTCGAGACCATCGAATGGTCGGCCAAGCTCGGTGCGCTCGAAGCACTGGAACGGGGCTGCACCGCGATCATCGACCACCACGAGTCGCCCAACGCGATCGAAGGCTCGTTGTCGGTGATCGCGGACGCGTGCGACGAAATCGGAGTGCGGGTGTCCTGCTCCTACGGCGTCACCGACCGCCACGGCCCCGAGGGCGCCGCCGCGGGGCTCGCCGAGAACGACCGCTTCCTCGGCGACGGCGAGAACGAGGGCTACGTCGGCCTGCATGCGAGCTTCACCTGTTCGGACGAAACCATCGCGGCCGCCGCCGAGATGGCCGAGAAGCACGACGTCGGGGTCCATGTGCACGTGGCCGAGGGCGACGCCGACACGTGGGAGCGGCTGGTCGAGCACAGCGATGACGACTGGCTGCTGATCCACGGGGTCCACTTGCCCGACGACCACGGTCTGCGTGGCACGTTCGTGCACAACCCGCGGTCGAACTTCAACAACTCGGTCGGCTACGCCCGGCCGGCCCGCTTCGAGAACCCGGTGGCGCTCGGAACCGACGGGATCGGCGCCGACATGCTCGAGGAGTTCCGGCTCGCCTACGTGGCGAGCCGCTCGGCCGACGTCACTGCCACCCCGGACCTCGCCTGGTCGTGGCTGTCCACCGGTTGGGACCTGATGCCGGCGGCTCTCGACGACCACGTCGTCTGGGCCGCCGAATCCGTCGACCCGTGGTGGTTGGCGTTCACGCCCGGCACGTCCCCACTCGAAGTCCAGGTGGCCGGCGAGACGGTGTGGGAGGACGGTTTGCCCACCCTCGTCGACGGCGACGAGATCCGGGCCAAGGCGGCCGAAGCCGCCCAGAAGATGTTCAAACGACTCGAAGAGATCGAACCATGACCTCCAACGGGCTTTTCTGACACATCCGGACCGGTGAGCGGTCCGGATGTGTCAGAGAAGCCGAGTCGAGGAGAGGAGACCAGCAATGCCCCAGTCCGTAGCCATGTATCTGCAGGATGCGCACACCATCCAGGAGGCGATGGCGCACGCCCAGTACGCCGAGTCGAAGGGGTTCGACGCCATCTGGCAGGCCGACTCGCGACTGGTGCGCGATGCCATCATCCCGATGGCCGCCTTCGCCGCCACCACCGAGCGGGTACAGATCGGCTCGGGCGTGGTCGACTGCTGGACTCGCAACCCCGCCCGTCTGGCAGCCAGCTTCTCGACGCTGGACGATCTGGCCCCGGGGCGAATCGTGCTGGGAATCGGCGCGTGGTGGGAGCCGCTGGCCACCAAGGTCGGCGTCAACCGGGTGAAGCCTCTGCGGGCGATGCGGGAGATCTGCACTGCAGTGAAGGCACTACTCAACAACGAGACCGTCACGATGAACGGCGACTTCGTGCACCTCGACGGGGTGGAACTCGACTACGTCCACCAGGAGCGGCGCCCCAAGGACGTGCCGATCTACATCGGGGCCACCGGCATGAAGATGATGGAGCTCACCGGCGAGATCGCTGACGGTGTCGTCCTCAACTATCTGGTGTCGCCCGACTACAACGAGCGGGCCATGAACGCTCTCGCCGACGGCGCCGCGAAATCGGGTCGCTCGGTCGACGATCTGGCCCGGCCCCAGCTGGTGGTGTGCTCGGTCGACGAGGATCGCCAGGCCGCCCTCGACGGCGCCCGCATGCTGGTCACCCAATACCTCGGTCAGCAGCCCCACATCATGAAGGCCTCCGGCGTGCCCCAGTCGCTCCTCGACGAGGTCGGCAAGGTGCTGACCTGGCCGGCCACCCACGAGCAGGTGGTCGAGGCGTCGAAGCTGGTGCCCGACGAGATCGTCCAGATGATCTGCGCCGCCGGCACCCCCGAGGAATGCCGGGAGAAGGTCACTCACTATCTGCGCACCGGCTGCACCCAGCCGATCCTCTATCCGCTCGGTCCCGACGTACGCCTGATGGTCGACACGTTCGCCGATTGGGAGCCCGACCTGTAGTCCGGCACACTCCACGGATGGCCGCCGAGATCACCTACGACGATGAGCTACGCAAGCGGCTCGCGCGTCATCTCTCCGGGCACGAGGTCCGGACCCATCCGCTCGAGGGGCGGCGCCGCGCTGCGGTGGCGGTGATCGTCATCGACAGCGACGCCGTCGCCCACGGCGAGGACAACCAGCTCCACGAGCGAGACTCGGACGCTCGGCGCGACATCGTCGCCGGCATTCCTGGCATCGACGAGGACTCCGACCTCACCTTCACGATCGAGGGAACCGCCGGTGGCGCCGCCTTCCTGCTGACCCGGCGAGGCAGCCACCTCAACCGCAACGCGGGCCAGTGGGCGCTGCCGGGTGGGCGGGTCGATCAGGGCGAGACGCCGATCGAGGCCGCCCTCCGCGAGATCGAGGAGGAGATCGGGTTGGTGCTCGGCGAGGACTCCCTGCTGGGACGACTGGACGACTACCCGACCCGTTCGGGGTTCGTCATGACGCCCTTCGTTTTCTGGGCCGGGTTCGGTGCCGAGCCGGTCGCCAATCCAGAGGAGGTCGACTCGGTCCACCGGATCGGCATCCGCGAGCTGACCAAGCACGAGGCACCGAGGTTCATCGAGATCCCCGAGAGTGACCGGCCGGTCATCCAGGTCCCGATCGGCGGCGACCTCATCCATGCACCCACCGGCGCCGTGCTTCATCAGTTCCGCCGCGTCGCCTACGAAGGCACCCTCGAACGGGTCGACGAGTACGA
>CAYFLT010000017.1:38044-45444 GCA_964344055.1 uncultured Candidatus Nemicrothrix sp. | reverse complement strand
GTGCCTGTCCCCCCGTTTGACCTGGTGCAGTACTCGTCGAGTTCTGTTGCGAGGGCTCGGCGGATGCCGTCATCGGCCCACGCACTGTCGATCGCGTTGTGCATGAAGCGGACGATCTCGGCGCGTGCGAAGGGTCCGGTGGCCATCGCGGTGGCGACGGTGTGGGTGAGCCATCCGCTTCCGAACTGGGCGGGGTCATCGGTGTTGAGCGAGATCAAGGCGCCGGCGTCGAGCAGGGTCCGGTGCATCTCGAGGCGTTCGGCCGGACTGGCCGTCATGCCCGAGTAGAAGGTCGGGCAAGCGGTGAGCGCGATCCCGCGCTCGACCACCGACTCGACCAGTGCGGGGTCCTCCACGGTGTTGAGACCATGGTCGATCCGCTCGACACCGAGGAGGTCGATGCAGTCGCGGATGTGGTCCACCGAATCCGGCTGGTTGACATCGCAGTGCGACGTCAGGCGATAGTCGCGCGCCCGCGCCGCTTCGAACACCGGCTGGAACAGCGCCGGGAACCCAGGGGTCTCGTAGTTGTCGAGGCCGATCCCGACGATGTCGGCCCGGTGGGGGTCCAGGTCGCCCAGGACGGCCAGCGCATCCTCCGGCGGGTGATCACGCTGGAAACACACGATGAGCTGAGAACGAACGCCAACCTCTCGGGCTGCGTCGCGACGGGCCTGGGTGACGGCCTCTACACACGCCCCGGCGGCCACGCCCTGACGGACAGCCTGTTGTGGATCGAGCATCATCTCCACGTATCGCACGCCCTCGTGTCGGCACCTCGTGAGGAAGGCGAGTGTCATCTCGTGATAGTCGGCCGCGGTGCGGAGCGCCCCTCGACTGATGTCGAGCGCTTCGAGGAAACCGACCAGGTTCTCCTTGCCGTGGGACCGATGGTTGGCCTGGTAGTCGGCGACGTCGCCGGGGGTCGCGTACGGAAGCTGGACACCGTTGCGCTCGGCGATCGCGAAGAGGGTCTCTGGCTCGAGGGTCCCCTCGATGTGCACGTGGAGCTCGACCTTCGGCATCGCCGCGACGAATTGTCGGTCGTCGAGGTCGGCGCGGATCGAATCGCTCATCTCGACAGCGTCGCAGCCTCCCGGCCGGCCGGACAAGCTGCGCGTCTAGCCATCGGCCAGACCCTTACCCTGATGGGGTGAGCGAGCTCGAGCAAGAGACGGTGCTGGTACGGGTGACCGGCCGGGACCACCCAGGTATCACCGCCGGCCTCCTCGGGGTTCTCGCCGGAGCGGGCGCCGACGTGGGCGACATCGAGCAGATCGTCATCAGCGACCGGATCACCCTCGGAATGTCGGTCTCGGTGCCGAAAGGCCACGACCTCCTAAAGGAGGTGCTGCTGTGGGGCTGGGAGGAGGGCATGGACGTCGACTTCGACGTGGTGTCCGCATCGCCGAACACCCGCCCGTCCGGCCACGTGGTGACCTTGCTCGGCCCGGACCTGCACCCGTCCGAACTGGCCGACGCCACCAGGGCGATCGCCGATGCGGGCGCCAACATCGACCGGATTTTCCGCCTGTCGAGCTATCCCGTGATGAGCTACGAGCTCCTGGTTCGAGAGGGTGATGAAGGCAAGCTCCGCACCAACCTCCTCACTGCTGCGTCCACCCATCCGGGCCTCGACGTGGCGATCCAACGGGAAGGCCTGGGTCGTCGGGCGAAGCGTCTGGTCGTGCTCGACGTCGACTCCACCCTGATCCAGGACGAGGTCATCGATCTCCTCGCGGCCGAAGCCGGCTGTCTCGACGAGGTCAGGATGCTCACCCAGGCGGCGATGGAGGGCATGCTCGACTTCGAGACTTCGCTTCGCCGGCGGGTCGGCCTGCTGGCCGGACTGGACGAGGCGGCGGTCGAACGAGCCTGGGCCAACCTCCACTACACGCCGGGCGCCCGGACGTTCACCCGTACGCTTCATCGGCTCGGCTACGTGGTGGCGATCGTTTCGGGTGGGTTCACCGTCTTCACCGACCGAATCCTCGACGATCTCCACATCGACGTCGCTCACGCCAACGAGCTCGAGGTGAAGGACGGCCGGTTCACCGGCGAGCTCGTCGGGAAGGTCGTCGACCGGCGCCGCAAGGCAGACCTTCTGCAGGAGATCGCCGACAACGCCAACATCCCGCTGGAGCAGACGGTTGCCGTTGGTGACGGCGCCAACGACCTCGACATGCTCAACGCCGCGGGGCTGGGAGTCGCGTTCAACGCCAAGCCGATCGTGCAGGAGGCGGCCGACACCGCGCTGCGTGTGCCCTATCTCGATGCCATTCTCTTCGTCCTCGGCATCCGCCGAGAGGACGTCGAAGCGGCTGACGCCGACTGACCCGGTGGACGACCAGACCCTCACCGTCAGCGAACTCGGCACCGTCGTTCGGGCCGCGCTCGAACAGGCGATGCCCTACGGCGTATGGGTCGAGGGAGAGATCCGCGACATCTCCAGGAGCCGAAATGGCCACGTCTACTTCGATCTCGTCGAAGCGGCCGACCAGTCCGGCGCCCCACCGATCGCCACCGTGCCGGTGGTGCTCTTCCGCGAGAACCGCGACCGGGTGAACCGATTGCTCAAGCGTCACGGGGATCCGATCCGGATGACCGACGGTGTCCGCATCCGAATCCAGGGGATGGTCGACTACTACCCGCCGCAGGGCCGCATCCAGCTCCGTATGTCGGCCATCGACCCCACCTTCACGCTCGGAGTCATGGCGGCCGAGCGGGAGGCCCTGCTCCGAGAGCTGTCCGACACCGGCCTGCTCCGAGCGAACGGCCGGCATCCCCTCCCCCAGGTGCCGCTACGGGTGGGGGTGGTCACCTCTCTCGGCAGTGCCGCTCACGCTGACATCACCACTGTGTTCCAACGCAGCGCGTTCGGGTTCACGCTGGTGGAGATCGATACTCCGGTCCAGGGATCGGGTGCCGAGCGCGGGATCGCCGCCGCCGTTGCCGCCGCCTGCACCTCGGAGGTCGACATCGTCGTCGTCGCCCGCGGTGGCGGTTCGAAGACCGATCTCGCCGTGTTCGACCATCGCGAGGTGGCGATGGCCATCGCCGCAGCCGAGCGACCCGTGTTCACCGGAGTGGGCCACGACATCGACCGCTCGGTGGCCGACGAGGTCGCGCACACCGCACACACGACGCCGACCGCGGCCGCGCAGGCCGTCGTGGCCCGGGTGATCGAATGGCTCGCCCGGCTCGCCGAGCGGGAGGCCGAGCTCATCCATCACTCACGCCGAGCGGTGGCGGCCGCCGAGCATCGGGTCGACAGTGCGCGCCGCCACGTCGCCACGTCGGCCACGGGTGCGCTCACCCGGGCCGACCGCCGCCTTGTCGACGCGTCATTACGACTGGGACGCAGCGCCCAGCGGGTCGACGTCAGCGCCCGCGCCCAACTCGACCGGGCGGTCGCCCGCATCGCGGTGGCCCAACGCCACGCCCTTCGAGCGGCCGAGAACCGGGTCGACGGGGCATCCGCGCGCGTGCGCGCCCTCGACCCCGCGCTGGCACTCGCCCGCGGCTGGTCCATCACCCGCGGGGCGGACGGTCGAGTGGTGCGGTCGGTGGATGGTCTCGCCGTCGGCGAGGCACTCGTCACGCAGGTCGCCGACGGCACGGTCGGCAGTACCATCACCGAGATCGAGCCGGTGCCGGCTCCGAGCAGCACCGACACGGAGGCCAACCGGGATGAGTGACACCGAGATCGGCTACGCCGACGCGATGACCGAACTCGAGGAGATCCTCGACGACCTCGAAGACGACGACCTCGACGTCGACGTGCTCGCCGCCAAGGTGGAGCGGGCGTCGGTACTCATCCAGTTGTGCCGGGATCGCATCGGCGCGGCTCGGGTCCAGGTGGAGAGGGTGGTGGCCTCACTGGACGATCCCCCGGTGGCCGACTCCGCCGATTCGGTCTACTCCGCCGATTCGGAAGACAGCGCCGACGGCGCCGGCGCACTCTTCGACGAAACCGATGGCGAATAGCGTCCCCCGCCAGCTCGAGGAGGTGGCGGCGCGCGTCGACGATGCGCTCGCCGGGATCTTCGAAGAGGAGCGGGCCACCTGGCGTCGCCTCGATCCGGCCCTCGACGAGCCTCTGGGGGACCTCGCCGATTTCGTGGCCGGTGGCGGCAAGCGAATCCGGCCCGCCTACGTGCACTGGGGATACGTCACCGGTGGTGGCGACCCCGTCCGGGGCGGCGACATGCCCGGATGTTGCGCGGTCGAACTCCTCCAGGCCTTTGCCCTGGTCCACGACGACGTCATGGACGGATCCCCCACCCGCCGCGGGCACGCCACCGTGTGGCTGCGATTCGTCGACCGGCATCGGGCCGGAGGCTGGCGGGGCGAGGACCGGCGCTTCGGTGAGGCCGCCGCCATCCTCGTCGGCGACATCGCGATGGTGATGGCCGACCGCCAGCTGGGCGGTGCCGCACCCGCGGTCCACCGAATCTGGGATGCCCTGCGCACCGAGCTCAACATGGGTCAGTACCTCGACGTGATCGGCACGGCACGCGGCACGATCACTGCCGAACGGGCCCGGACGATCATGCGGCACAAGACGGCCGGCTACACGATCGTCCGACCGCTCCAGCTGGGTGCCGCCCTGGCGGGACGGCCCGAACTGGCCGACGACCTCGCCGCTCACGGCATGCCGCTCGGCATCGCCTTCCAGTTGCGCGACGACATGCTCGGCGCGTTCGGCGACGAGGCGCGCACGGGCAAGCCCGTGGGCGACGACCTCCGCGAGGGCAAGCCGACAGTGCTACTGGCCTACGCCCTCGAAGCGGCCGACGATGCCCAACGGGCAGTGCTCGATCGGGTGGGTCAACCCGAGATCACCGACGACGACGTCGCCGACATCCAACACGTGCTCACCGAGACCGGTGCTGTCGCGAAGTCGGAAGCGGAGACCAACGAGCTCCTCGGCGAGTCGATCTCGGCCATCGAGAAGCTCCCCGACGTCAATGGCAGCCAGGAGGCGCTCCGGGCGCTCGCCGACTTCGTGGTCGAACGAGACACCTGAGCCGGCGCGCCCGGGGTCTGATGCGTCCGCCCCGGGCCCTTCTCAGCCACCGATCGTCGGCAGCGCCGCGGGCCGATCGTCGGCCGACGTTCCGTGATCGGAAAGGGCGGCCTCCTGAACCCCCGCATCGGGATGGAGCCAATCCACGATCCTCGAATGCCCACCGCCGGCGGGCGCGCCACCGAGCTGCCACTGGGCCGCGGTGACCGCCACATCACGCACCCGCCGTACGCCGGCCGACGGGAATCCCTCCTGGCCGAGGACGGCCACTCCGAATGTCGCGTCGGCGAAGTCGACCTCGGGCAGGGCCGCCTTCGGGACTCGCACGGTGACGGTGCCCTGATCACCGAGCACCGCGATCGAGAGTGCCGGAGTGGTCTCCAGCAGCGATCCATCCGCGGCCACGGTGAATACCGCCGAAGCCCAGCCCTCGATGGTGACGGCCGCATCCCACCCGCCGTCGGCCAGGACGGCGTCTCGACCGGGCAGCAGCCCTGATGCCCCGGTTGTCGGATCGGCATCGAGGTCGAGGTAGACATCGAATGTCTGCACCGACAATCCAGACGCCGAGTTCCATGGATTGGAGACCGGCGCGGCGAGGGTGAACCCGAAGACCACCTCGGTGTCGGTCTCGCCGAGCACGAACTCGGTCAGGTCGAACACCCCTGGACCGAAGACGGCGTCGGCGGGATAGGTGTAGGTACCCGGACCGTGATCGTCACCCTCGACATCGGCCACGGTGGCGATGACGTCATACCCGCCGATGTCGGGCACCGACACACCGATCACGGACTCGTCATCGGCGAACCGGAGGCGGACGAGTTCGCCGGGAACCAGCGTGCCGATCGCGTCGATGGGGATCGCTATCTCGGTCCGCAATCCCGTGGCGGCGGCGATCCCGGCGCACGGAGGGTCGGTATCGTCGCGACCCACCGCCGGCAGGGAGTCCACGACACAGGCAGCCTCGCCGTCCCACCGCACCAACGCAGTGGCGTCGAAGCCGAGCACCCGCCCCTCGAGGGTGGTGCCACGAGAGGAGGCTGCTCTCGGTGCGCCCAGGTAGAGGTCGAATGCCTCATCCACCGCCGTCGCGAGGTAGAGGTGGCCCTCGTCCCACACGAAGTCGACCGTTCGTGCGCCGGTGGCGAAAGTCCCCACTTCCACCTCGTCGACCGCGCCGTCCACCAGCAGGGAGGCCAGGTCGGGCGCCGAGACATCGACCCCCTGTGCAGCCCCCGGGATCAACGGCACTGCGAGCGCGGCGGGTCGCGGCTCGCCGATGAGGTCGTACACCTGGCCGAGCAGTTCACGGAAGGCCTCGTCGAAGAAGGCGTCGTTGCCGCTGTCCTGGTCAGTGCCGTACCACCAGAACCAGTCCGAGCCCTCGGCGAACAACATGGCGTCGGTCGCCGCGGCGAGCGCCTCGGCATCGGCTGACTCGCGACGCTCGGCGGTGCGGAGATCGATTCGCGTCCGTCGGAGCAGATCCCAGGCCCGAGCCTCCTCCGTCTCGCCGATCCAGGTGCCGTAGTCCGGCGAGAACCAGGCGCCGGGGTGGATGCCATCCAAGCTGGGGATCGAACCGCCATGGTCGACGAGATAGGCCGAAGGGGTGGTGGGGTTGATCCACTCCGTGGCCCCCAGCCGCTCGTAGAGCGCGGTGAGGAAGTCGATGCCGTCGTTCGGATAGTGCTCCCAGGCATTCTCGCCGTCGAGAATCACGGTGACGACGGGTCGCTCGTTGCCGCCCGCGATGGCGGCGTCGCGGGCGGATCGCAGTCGCGCGACGAAGTCGTCCACTGCGGCGTCAGCCTCGGTCTGGGAGTACTCGAAGCCGATCAGATCCGAGAGCCGATTGTCCCGGAAGAACACGGCGATCTCGCCATCGGGGGTCTCCACCAGACGGGGCCGGTACATCTCCGCAGCCTCGATCGCCACACCGGCGTCGTCTCGCTCGATCGAACCCAGACCGAGCGATCGGGCCAGGACGTTCTCGCCGGTCGCCACCCATTCCACCCCACCGCGGGCGAAGAGGCGCAGGGCGTCATCCGATACCGCCCCCTCACCCGGCCACATTCCCCGGGGCCGGGCGCCGAGCAGTCGCTCGGCGGTGTCGAGGCCGCGAATCACCTGCTCCTCCGCGTCGAGGAACTCCTGGAATCGGTTGTCGGGAAGCACCGCTGACGGATCGCCGACCAGGGCGATGCCGGTGTCGATGAGCAACGGCAGGATCGGATGCGCCAACGGTGTGGTGGTGATCTCGATCTGGTCACCAGCCGCAAGGCGGGCATGTACCTCGATGGCGGCCGCGACCAGCTCGTCGTGGATCTCGAGCACCGTCGCCTTGTCCGCCTCGGTGAAGCCCTCCCCC
>CAYFLT010000017.1:35643-38034 GCA_964344055.1 uncultured Candidatus Nemicrothrix sp. | reverse complement strand
CGACCAGCGTGGCGAGGGGCTCATCGGCCAGGAACGACGGATCGGTCCAGGCCAGGTTGAACAGGACCTGGAGATCCCGCAGCTCGTCGGCGGCGAAGTCCGACGACGCCGCTTCGCCGAGTGCTGCCCGGCGATCGGCCAGCTCCTGGTATCGGGGGAAGCGCTCGATCACCCGCGGATTCGTGTCGAAGAACCGGCTGAGGATGAACCCCCGCTGCTCGGCGTCGGCCTCGTCGGCCGGAACCAGGGTGTGCACCCGGTAGGTGTCCGGGCGACCGGCCGCCAGCTCCTCGAGCTGGAGCAGGAGGGAGGGAGTGATGTTGATGGTGAGGGCGACGTCGGGGTGGGCCTCCGCGAGGATGGCCATGTCGACATAGTCCTTGGCCGCATGCACCCGCACCCACGGACGGCTCACCACGTCGTCCACCACCGGATAGCGGGGCTGATGCTGGTGCCAGACCAGGATGAGATCCATCGGCGGCTCGTCCGGAGCCTCGACCGGATCCGGCTCGCCATCGGCCCCGTCGAGTTCGTCGCTCGACCCGGCCGGCGCGGCGGTAGCGGGAGGCGCCGAGGCCGGACCATCGTGGCGGATGCCGATGGGGTCGTCGGCAGCACACGCCGACGCGGCCAGAAGCGCCACGAGCCCGGCCGCGAATCGCCTCATGCCAGTCGCCAGATCGAGAACGCCGGGCCGTCACCGGACAGGGTGATCTGCCCCTGGTCGGCCACGAGCCGCTCCCCGCCGACAACCGGATCGGCCTCGGCCGCACCCAGTGCCGATGCATCGAGTACCAGGGTGGAAGTGGCGGCGCGAGCGGCCCGGATCAACAGACGGTCCTCGATCGTCTCCCGCAGGAACACCACCGCGTCGGGCCCGACATGGACCCATCGGAACCCGCCGACTCGGAGGGTCGGTTCGGCGGCACGAACTCTGATGAGCTGGCGGTACCACGACAGGAACCGGGTGTCCCACGCCGACTCCTCCCACGGCATGGTGCGGCGGGCCTTCTCCGCGGTGGAACCGGTGAGGCCCACCTCGTCGCCGTAGAGGAAGATCGGTGTGCCGGGCAGGGCGAGAAGGAGGCCGAAGCCGACCAGGGCGATGTCGTCGCTGGTGGCCATGGTGCGCCAACGAGCAGTGTCGTGGGAGCCCAGCAGGCTCATCGAGGCCATGGTGACCTGCCATGGCATCGCGGCCCGGACGACGTCCATCGAACGGGCCATCTGGATCCCGTCCCGGGGCGCCTGACCGGGCCCGGGCATGAAAGTGTCGAGGGCGCTGAACCGGGCCAGCCAGGAGGCGATCGGGCGGGTGATGCCCGCGTAGTTCATGACGCCGTGCCAGCCGTCGCCGGGGGCATCGAGGCTGGCGTCGAAGAAGTGCTCACCAACGAGCCACTTCTCGGGATCGACATCATCGATGGTGCGTCGCGCCATCCGGGCGACGTCCTGGTTGAGGTCGATCGGTCCGAGCCGGCCGGTCATGTTGGCGACGTCGATGCGCCAGCCGGCCATGTCGAACGGAGGCCGGAGATAGCGGCTGAGCACGGAGTCGGGGCCGTCGTAGTAGCGACGGCGGAGCTCACTGCCGCGGTGGTCGAGCTTGGGGAGGCTCCGCACCCCCAGCCAACTCTCGTAGTCGTGAGGATGATCGTTGAAGTGGTAGAAGCCGGCCTCGACGCACTCCGGGTCCGCCTGGGCGGCGAGGAACCACTCGTGATGATCGCCGGTGTGGTTGAGGGTGAGGTCGGTCATCACCCGCAGCCCGGCCGCATTCGCCGCATCGGACAGACGGATCAGCGCCCCGTCGCCGCCGAGGATCGGGTCGACCCGGTCGAAGCTGCTGGCGTCGTAGCGGTGGTTGGACCGGGCCGGGAACACCGGGTTGAGGTAGACGCCCCCGACCCCGAGATCAGTCAGGTGGCGCAGCCGCTCGACGACCCCGTCGAGGTCGCCGCCGTAGATCTGGGTCATGGCCTCGGGGCCCTCGGCGACCTCATCACCCCATTCCGATCGCCAGGCCCAGTCGTTGTCGACCGGGTGGCGCCCGGAGGTGGCGAAGCGGTCGGGGAAGATCTGATACCAGACGTGGTCGGTGATCCAGCTCGGTCCGGCGCCGGTGGTGAGCAGGCGGAAGTCGTCGGCGTCGGTCGGGTCGAAGTCGAGCACGCCGGCACCGTTGAGCCAGCGAGGGCCAGACTCGGTGTCGAGGTGGAAGCGGTAGTTGACGGCGGGCTGGGTGCAGTCGAGCTCGAATCGGGCCCACCGGCCGTCGATTTCGCCGGTCACCCAGTCCTGCTCGCCGTCGCGAACGGTACGGAGCCAGGCCGTGTCGACGGCTTCTGTACCGAGGTCGACGGTGATGGTCACCCGATCTCCGAGCGACGG
>CAYFLT010000017.1:32190-35582 GCA_964344055.1 uncultured Candidatus Nemicrothrix sp. | reverse complement strand
TTGGCTCATCCCTTCACCGCCCCTGCCGTGAGCCCACCGACGATCCACTTCTGGAGGAAGAGGAAGAGGACGACGACCGGGAGTCCTGCCATCACCGACCCGGCCGCGAACTGGCCCCACTCTCCGCCCTGCCCGTCGATGAAGCGGAACATCCCGACCGCCAGGGTGTAGTTCTCGCTGTCCCCCTGGCCGAGTACCACCGAGGCCACGAGGAACTCGTTGAGGATGAAGACGAACGTGATCAGGGCGACGACCGCCAGGATCGGGGCAGCCAGCGGGAGAATGACGAGGAAGAACGTCTGGGCATGGGTGGCACCGTCGATGCGGGCCGACTCATCGAGGTCGCGGGGGATGGTGTCGAAGTAGCCCTTGATCAGCCACGTGTTCACCCCCAACGCACCGCCGAGGTAGATGATCAGCAGCATCGTGCGGGAACCGAGGCCGAGTGCGGGGAAGATGCCGCCGATGTCGGTGACGAAGACGAACATCGCCACGAAGAGCAGCGTCGTCGGGAACATCTGGATCAGCAGGATCGCCAGCAATCCGGGGCGCCGGCCCGCGAACCGCATCCGGCTGAACGCGTAGGACGCGAACGCGGCGAGCCCGGTGTTGATCACCGCGGCGCCACCCGACACGTAGAATGTATTCAGCAGCCAGTCGGTGAACGGCGCCTCGGTGCCGTCGAGCAGCTCGCGATAGTTGATGAGCGAGACGTCGTCGGGCCAGAGGCTCGAGCTGTTGAGCGTGCCGGCCGCGTTGATCGATGACGACACGATGAACAACACCGGGAAGAGGCTGAAGGCGAGTGCGAGGATGCCCACCCCGTGGCGCCAGCCGATGCGGCGCATCCATCGACGGAACCGGTTCATATCTCCTCCAACCGGGCGGTCTTACGAAAGCTCCAGGCGCTGAAGAGCGCGACGTGGAGGAAGATGAGGACCGAGATCGCGGTGGCGAACGCCAGGTCCTGGCCTCGTCCGCTCTCGAACGCGAGGCGATAGGTGTAGCTGACGAGGATGTCGGTGCTGCCGGCGGGAGTCTCCGCGCCGGGTATCGGCGGACCGCCTCGATTCAGCATGTAGATCACGTTGAAGTTGTTGAAGTTGAACGCGAACGAGGCGATGAGGAGTGGTGCCACCGCGATCAGGAGCAGCGGAAGCGTGATCCGCTGGAACGATTGGATGGCATTGGCACCGTCGACCCGGGCGGCCTCCGAGAGCTCCTTCGGTATCGACTGCAAGGCGCCGGTACAGATCAGGAAGAAGTACGGGAAGCTGAGCCAGGTGGCCACGAGCAGGATCGATCCCCTGGCCACCCAGGGGTCGGTGAGCCAGGGCACATCGATGTTGAAGAAGTCGTTGATGATCCCGAAGTTGCGGTTCATCATCCCCTGCCAGACCAGGACCGTGAGGAACGACGGCAGGGCGTAGGGAAAGATCAGGAACGACCGGTACAGGCGCTTGAACTTGAGCTCGGGATGGTCGAGGACCAGAGCCAGGAAGAGGCCGACGAAGAAGCTGAACACGACGGTGCCGGCTGCGAACGCCCAGTTCCACAAGAACACGCGGAGGAAGGGTCCACGGATCGCTTCGGACTCGAACACTCGCCGGTAGTTGTCGAATCCGATGTTGATCTCCCAGCCCGGGTTGAGGCGGGTGCCGTCATCGGCGGTGTAGTAACCGTCGACCGGGCGATACTCCTGTCCCGACTCGGCGTCGCGGACGAGGTCGGCCGCCTCGTCGTACTGGAGCCGATAGGCCACGAGCGATGCCCGGCTGAACGTTCGGAGCTGGATCACGCCCTCGTCGGTGGGGATCCGCAGGTCGGCGAGGTCCTGCTCGAATTCGGCGGCCTCGCCGAGCGTCAGCGCGGTGAATCCGTCGGCCGCGGTGATCTTGTCGCCGTCGCGCACGACGTCGGCTTCGTCGATCGGGAGGAGCCCTTCGACGGTACCGACATAGGCGGTGGGCGGATCGGCGTCCTCCTCGACCAGGATCAGCGCCAGTGTGCCGGCCGCGGTCTTGGCTGCCTGAGCTCTGTAGGAGGTGTCGCTCGGTGTCGAGCCGATGGAGGTTGCCACAACCTGGGCCGTGGCCGCCTCCTTGTCGAGGATGTTCCCGGTGCCGAGGTTCGTCGTCGAGATGTACCCCGTGTAGATCACCGGGTAGAGCTGGAACGCGAGCAGGAAGACCGTGCCCGGGACGAGGTACTTGTACGGAATCGTCCAGCGATGTCGCGACAGGTAGACGAAGTCGATGGCGACGGTCGCGAAGACGACGAACGCCACGCCCATCCAGACCCGTTCCGGGATGAGTCTCCCGAGGGCCCAGAGGGACGTGGCGTTCACCGTCCCGAGGAGGAGGACCTTGATCAGTAGGCCCAGGGACAGGTTGGCCGGAAGTGGGGGGCGACGCCCCCCACTCGTTCCGTCAGCAGTGTGTGCTGACCCGGCCGTCACGAATCACCCTTCGGCGATGAGGTTGCGGATCTGCTCCGCCGCAGCCGTGAAGGCGTCGGTGCCGCTGCTCTCGCCGGAGAGGATCAGGCCGTAGGCATCGGTCCACGCCGACCACACCGAACCCATCTCGGGAATGGCGGGCATCGGCTGTCCGTTGATCCCCGACTGGCCGAAGCCCTGGATGTCGGGATCGCCGGCCGCGGCGGCGTCGAAGGCTGCGGTGTGGGCCGGGGGCCGGCCGCCAGCTTCGAAGAGCGCGGTCTGGGCTTCCTGGGTGGACATGACCTCGGTGATGAACGTCTGGGCGAACAGCGGGTTCTCGGCGTTGGCCGACACGAAGAAGCCTTGCACACCGACGAACGGAGCGGCGACGGTGCCGCCAAGGGCCGGGATCGGCTCGACGACGTAGTTCACACCGGTGGCCTTGAATCCCCGATCGGGATCGGCGACGGCCCACGGGCCGGTGATCGCGAACGGAGCCGTGCCCTGACCGAAGCTCTCGATCATGACGTCGTAGCTCAGGCTCGGAGTGAGCAGGCCGGACTCGGCCCACGCCTGGAACTGGGCACCGGCGGCGAGGCCGCCCTCGCTGTCGAGACCGAGGTCGTCGGGGTTGAGGCTGCCGTCGGCGTTCTTGCCGAAGAGGTAGCCACCCGCCGCGGTGTACAGCGGGAAGTCGTGGAACGGATCGCCCGGATCGTTCTGGATGGCCAGAGGGACTTCGGCGGTGCCATCGGCAACGAGGCCGAGGGCGATCGTCTCGAGCTCCTCGAGTGACGCCGGGGCGTCGGGCACGAGATCGACGTTGCGCATCAGCGCCACGTTCTCGATGGCGTACGGCACGCCATACAGCTGGCCGTCGTAGCTCATGGCCTCGATCGCGACCGCGGAGAACTCACCGGAGGTCGGCAGATCGACGGGCGACAGGAGGCCG
>CAYFLT010000017.1:7780-32180 GCA_964344055.1 uncultured Candidatus Nemicrothrix sp. | reverse complement strand
TGGAGGCGATCACGGATGTCACCGAAGTTGACTTCCTGAACGGCGACCGAGATGCCGTTCTCGTCGCCGAACGCCTCGGCGAGCGGGGTGATGACCGGCGTACGGGTGTCGTCGGCCCAGATGACGAGGTCTGCGTCCGCTCGGACGACCGGCGGGGGCTCCTCTTCGGCCTCGGGCTCATCTTCGGCCTCAGGCTCCTCTTCGGGTTCGGGCTCTTCCTCGGCCTCAGGCTCTTCCTCGGCCTCGGGCTCTTCTTCGGGTTCGGGCTCGGACTCGGCCTGATCGTCGTCGCCGGCAGCGGACGTGGTCGGCGGGTCGTCGTCGCCGCACGCGGCGGCGAACAAGGCGACAATCGCGAAGAGTGCTAGCCAGATCTTGGCTTTCTTCATCGGATCCTCCAGGTGGGTGCGATGCAACAGGGATCCCAGTGATCCCCACCGTGTTTCGAAACTACTTCCATAACTTTCAGAAAGTCAACCCGGGACTTGCAGGAATCCGCTCACTGAGTACTATCGACCCGTGACCCGTCCCCCTCTCCGTGATGTCGCCGCCCTGGCCGGCGTCAGTGAGCCGACGGTCAGCCGCGTGCTGAACGGCAAGGTGGGGGTCGCGTCCGCCACCCGCGACAAGGTGCTCGGCGCAATCGTCGACCTCGGCTACGACGAATCGGTCGCTCGGAACCGAGCCACCACCGGCCTCGTCGGCGTCATCACCCCCGAGCTCGACAACCCGATCTTCCCGTCGATCGTGCACGCACTCGACTCCCGGTTGGCACAACTCGGCTACACGCTCCACATCGGCATGGCGACCGGCGACACCGTCCCCGAGGAACGCCAAGCGGAGATCATGGTGGACCACCAGGTCGAGGGAATCGTCTTCCTCGCTGGCCACCACGCCGACACCACCACTGACCTCACGCTCTATCGCGACCTCGCCGACCGCAAGATGCCGTTCGTACTGGTCGGCGGTGCGGAGACCGACCTACCGGTGCCACATCTGTACACCGACGAACGCGAGGCAGCCGGGCGGGGCATCGAGCACCTCGTCAGCCTCGGCCACGAACGGATCGGCCTCGTGATCGGCCCTCGCCGTTTCGTACCGGCGCAACGGATCATCGAGGGCTACCGCTCCACGATGGAGAGATTCGGTCTCCCGGTGAACGGCGACTCGATCGTCGAGACACTCTTCACGCTCGAAGGAGGTCAGGCAGGCGCCGCGCGCCTCTTCGAAAACGGGGTCACCGGCATCATGGCGAGCAACGACCTCATGGCCCTCGGCGTGGTCCGGGCGGCGGGCATGTTCGGACTCGACGTGCCCGACCAGGTCTCCGTCGTCGGCTACGACGGCACACCACTCACCGCCTACTTCGACCCGCCACTCACGACCCTCCGCCAGCCGGCCGAGGCGCTCGGCAAGATGGCGGCCGATGCCCTCGCCAGCGAGATCGACGGCACCCACCACCACCGCGGTGTCTTCACCTTCAGCGCCGAGCTGATCGCCCGAGGATCCACCGGCCGCCTCACCTGAGCCGTTGCACTGGGGTCTGACCCCGCTGCTTCTCGGAAAGTCGGACGCCGCTCAGCTCGGCATGGTTCGATCTATCGCTCCCGACATCATGGCCTCGCCCTCCTCGGGTGGGTCGACCAGGTCGATGGTGGCCGACTCCACCTGACCGGCGGGACCGATCGACCCCGCGCCGAAGTCGATGACCTCACCTCTCTCCTCGCCGATGACGGGTGTCTGCGACGGGAACAGGCCGGGCGCACCCGGCACGGGGATCCCGCCGAGCTCTGACCGCATGGTCTCGACCAGCGATCCGAGGACGACGAGAGTCGGGGCCTCGAGTGGGGCGAGATGGCGCGGGTCCCCGGTGTTCGGATCCACGACTCGGGCCTCGAGGTCACTGACCAGGCCGGGAAGGGCGGCATCCAGCGCCGCCAGGCGTACGACGAGGTCGGTGGCAGGACCGCTGATCGCCCGGAGTTCGTTGATCGTCTCCTGGATCTGCGCACCGTGCTGGTCGCGCCAGTCCGGGGGCGCGTCCGTCAGGAGGTCCTCGTAGAGACTGGCGAGGCTCTCGATCTCGGCAACGTCGCGTTGGAGGTCCTCGATGACCGAGGCCGGGAGCGACTGCTCCATCCCCTTCGCGGTGGCGATGATGTCGTGCACGTTCTGGCGCATGTCGTCCATCGACTCGGTGTGGGCACCGAGCACGGTGAAGAGTTCCTCCGACATCGACTCCGCGTAGGCGAACCGCACCGTGGTCTCGATCGGCGCAATGACCAGACCGAACCCGATGTTCAAGGTGCCGCCTGCGGTCCCACCGATCTCGAACCCCAGCGGAAGCTGGAATGGACGGTCCCAGTCGCCGAGAACACCGCGGACCCGGTCCTCGATGCCGATCGCCAGCGTCGTGCAGAGCTCGACATGATCCGCGAACGACACCCGTACGTTGTTCACCCTGGCGAGCCGGATCGGCCCGAGAATCTCGACGAGATCATCGGGCCGGTCGCCGGCTTGCACGATCGCGTCGAGCCAGAACGCGGTCTCGGTGCTGAACGGCTTGTGGCCGATCCCGTTGGCGTCGGTGACGACGATGTCGGGGATCTGTTCCACCAGTTCCGGGTGCGCGTCCACCAGCTGCCGAAGTTCCCAGAGGTCCCCGTCGTCGATCGACCCCTCACCCGACACGGTGACCACCGCACCGGCCAGCGTCCGCCGGATGAGCGCCACCTGATCCGCCGTGAGCGGGCCGAGCGCCACGCCGGACTGCTGGGCCAGCTGCACGCGGACACTCGGTGCCATTCTGGTCTGGAACATCACGGGGACCTCTGGGGCGGCCCCGAGTTGGCGGACCTGATCCAGCAACCACGCGGGCGGCCCGCTCGAACCGACTGACCGCGCGAGGAGAGTGCCCGTCCCGTCGAGAAGTGGCACGGGAGTGATCCCGAGCATCTCGACAATCGCCTCGAGTCGATCGGCCGGGAAGGTCCCGTGGATGACGATCGCCGCATGGCCGTCCTCCCGCATGGCGAGGAGGGCCGCCCGGAGGGCGACGTCGTCGGTGATCGCGGCGAGCTCGGCGATCGCCGGAGCGAGCTGAACCTCGACCAGGGTTCCCGCTGTCTCCAATGCGAACCGGACCGGCTTGGTTGCGCCGATCGCCTGCATGCCTCCCGTCGGGTGGAACAGGGCATTGGCCAGCGACCGGATGGTGTCGGCCTGGCCGGGCATGAACATGGGCTCGACCTCGAGGTCGTAGCCCTTCAGGTTGACGCCGAAGGGGATCCGGTCGAGGGAGGAGGCGAACTCGGGATCACGGGCGATGCGGTTCAGGACGGCCAACTCGTCGGCCTGTAACACGACCGCCTCGGCTGCGGCAGGCGTACGGATCAGACCCTTGCCGTCACCCGCGTGAAGGGCCGCGGTGAGCCGGGCGGCGAGCGTCTGCAGAGGACGAGTGATGGGCTCACCCGGGTGGACCCAACCCTCGGCCACCTTGATCTTGTCGAGGAGGTCCTTGGCGATGTAGATCGGCGACAGCGGCCGGCCCCGGTAGTCGACCGCTCCTGCATAGGAGCTGAGGTCGACCCCCGCTCGATCCGCGAGCCGCTGCAGTTCCATCGGATCGGCCCAACGGTGGAGCTCGATCTTCATCGCGTCGGCTATCCAGACCTTGTCCGCGTCGGTCAGGTTCTCGAGATCGAACTCCTCGGCGAACCGAGGGTCCCAGCCGACGTAGTCGTCGTGTACGCCGAGCGCCGCGTCGCTGTCGACCGCTCCCGGGATCGGATTGCCGAATTCGTCGACTGCACCGGAGGGTGCGTCGTCAGTGACCCGCACCGTGTCGACCACGTCATCGGTGACACCGGCAGCGCCAACCAGATCGTCGGTCTCCCCCGTCATCAACGTGGCCACCTTCTGGCCCCCTCGCACGGCCATCAGGCCGAGCTGAGCAAGGGAAACGACGACATCGCCGGTCTGGGCCAGCTCCACGGACTCTGCCCTACTCTCGTCGAGCACATCGGAGCGCGAGAGGTCGGCTGCGAGCCCGAGGTAGCCGAGCCGGAACGCGTTGGCCTTCTCCCGGATCTCGATCTGACCTGCGACGACCGGCCGTTCGAGATCGGCGAGTGCATCAGCCAACAGCACCGGATCGAACCCCTCACGGGCCAACTCGAGTTGTCGGAACTGCTGATCAGCCCACTCCGACCCCTCGGGATCGATCGGTGCCTCACGCGCCTCGCCGAACACCGGGGTGACGGCCTCGACCGGACCCGGCTCCTCGCCGTCGACGGCGAGCGGCTCGGGATCGCCCTCGCCCCTGAACCAGCGCCGGACCCCGGCCCAGATCCCGCCGGCCACCAGGGCCCCGCCACCGATGAGGACCCACGGCGTTCCGCCACCGGACGAGCTCTCGCCGGGCGGCGCTGGTTCCTCGATGCGAACTTCCTCATCAGCCACGATCGGGGCATCGGTCTCCGCCGCATCGTCGGAGGCCACGACGTCGTCGGTCCCGCCGGTGTCATCGGAGTCCGCCTGACCGTCGGTCCCGCCGGTGTCATCGGATACCACCGGGTCATCACCCTCAGCCGGTGCAGCGGCCGCACCCGCTCCGGCCGCCGCCTTCGCCTCCGCCGACGCGAACGCGACGGTGTCCACGACAGCCGGGCCCATCTCCACGCGGGTGAGTGGGAGCGTGAGGAGATCCGTCTCCGCGAACACGAAGGAGGACGGGTCTCCGGGCACGGGCGAATGGGCCGCCGTGGCCAAGAAGCTCACGTCGGTGCGCTCGGTCCCGAAGCCGACGAAGTGGCGCCCCTCGGTCTGCCATGACGCCACTACGTGGGCCCCGCCATACGGAACGGGCCGGGCGGAGGCGGCATCGGTTGCGACATAGACCGACGACAGGACGCCGTTCTCGCTGACGAGTCCGGTCGCGAACCCGAGACCGACCCCGGGCAGGTTCGCGCCCTCCACCGGAGCGATCGTCGGCATGCCCGCGATCTGATACCAGAGCGTCGCCTCCGCCGTGCCGTCGAACGTGGTGAGGTCGTGAGTCAGCTCGAGGGTCGTCCAACGGAACTCGGTGGCGGAGCCCCAGAAGTCATCGGTCTGCGGCAGGATCAAAGTCGCGTCCGGGTCGTCGAGTATCCGGAAGGTGAACGGTTCACCGCGTGGCAGGTCCATCGACAGAGGAGGCGCCGAACCGGCGACTGGCTGGAACAACTCCTCGGCCTGGAAGCCGTTGCCGTCGACGTCGACATCGGCCAGAGCGAAGACGATCGAGCTCGCGGAGAGCACCCCGAACGGCGGCCGGTCGGCCGCCGACCCGCTCTCGATCACCTTCACGACTCGAGGCGGATCCACCTCGCTCACCTCGATGACACCGAACTCGAGGGCAACCTCGATGATCGACGGGTGCGACCCATCGCCGCCCTCGGCGCCGGCGGGTGAGCTGAATGCACACAGGGTGGCGAGGACCGCCACAGCTGGTGCGAACGAGCGGAGACGATGGAGGATTCGCATCAGCTCAGCGTTCCCCATCGCCGACAGCCGCTCGTCAGCCGCCGGGCAGGGTCATCGCTGACGCCTGGCTGACGCAGAATCGGTACCCTCGCAGCCATGGCCGCGACGCCGTCACCGGGGATGATCGAGCGGCCGCGCCTCGTCGAGCGACTCGCTCGACGTCACGACCGGCGACTGACGATCGTGGTCGGCGGAGGCGGCGCCGGAAAGACCACCCTGCTTCGCCAGGCGATCGCGGACGTCAGTCAGAACGTCGACGCACTGGTCGCGTGCCGGCCCGAGCATCGCGATGGCGACCGACTCTTGCGCGAAGTCGCGGAGGGCCTCGCCGTCACAACCGGCTCGACTTCACCGGCCACCACGATGGACGAGCTCGCCGAACAGGTCCTCGCCGGTTCTCCCCACGACGTCTGCCTGATCCTGGACGACACTCACCATCTCGACGACTTCACCCTCGTGGAGGCACTCCTCGATGTCCTGCCCGCCAACGGCCATGTCCTGCTGGCGGGCCGCCGTCGGCCCGCGATCGACACCGCTCGGCTCGACGCCGCCCACCAGCTGGCAGAGATCACCCAGGACGACCTGTTGATGACCGCCGACGAGCAGGTGGCGTTCGCCAACCTCCGTGGCATCGACGTCAGCCTCTTGGCCGGGGCCGAAGGCTGGCCCGCGTTCGTGGAGCTGGCCGCCACCGGTTCGACCCTGCGGAGCCGCCGGTACCTCGAGGAGGAGGCTTTGCGGGACGTCGCACCCGAACGGCGCCGTTCACTGGCGGCGTTCGCCCACGTCGGAGGGGGCGACGACGAGATCGCCCGGGCGGTCACCGGAATGGGACTCGACGAACTCGTGACCGACCTCCCGCTGGTCCGCTGGGAGAACGACTCGGCAACGCTCCACGACCTCTGGGGGGAGCTCCTCCGCGACACCCTCGATACGGACGAACGACGGGAGGCCGCACTCGCGGCCGCCGCGATCCACCGGGTGCGGCGGGTCACGGACCGGGCGCTCGACCTCGCGATGTCGGCCGAAGCGTGGGACGACGTGGCGTTGACGCTGGGCGTCGCGGTCAAGGACGGCGTCGACGGCGGACTTCGTGCCGAGGCGCTCCACGGGTGGCGCCAGCGTCTCCCGGTGGAGCTGCGCGACTCCCCGCTCGGGGTCCTCCTCGACGGTCTCGTCGAGCGTGAGGTCGACCCCACCTCGAACGAGGCGTGGGAACTGTTCGACCGCGCGGCCCGGGAGTTCCACGATCGTGACGACCACGAGATGGAACTCGTCGCCCTCCTACAACTCGGGTACGTCCTCCGCATCGTCGACGAGCCCGAGGAGCTCGTGCGGGTTCGTGAGCGGGTCCAGCGACTCGGCGAGGTCCATCCCGACGCCCGCCCGTACGTGAACCTCGTCGACACTTGGTCGGCACTTCTCGCCGGCCGGCCCGACATCCAGTACGACGCGCTCGAACGTCTGGTGGGGGTCGACCTCCCGCCGGTGTGGCGGGTGACGAGGGATCATCTGGTCGCCCACGCCCTCATGGGGCTCGGCCGCCCGCGGGAGGCACTCGACAGAGTCCCGCGGGACATCGGCGAGCTCGCGGTCGCCATCCCCGGCGCGCTCGGCACACACTCTCAGGCGCTCTGGTACGCCGGTCGCCCAATGGACGCGCTCTCCACCGATGTCGGTGGGGTGCATCACGGCGCTCGGGATCGGTTCCTCGCCGGCATCTGGCGGGCCGCCATGCACGCGATCGCGGGACGGGCCGACGATGCCCGGGAGGCCGCCTCGGTGGCCGCCGCCAGCCTCGGCGAGGCACCGAGCACCCTCATGGAGGGCCAGTCCCATGCGGTCGAACTGGTCGCCCGACTCGCCGAGGGCCGAGACGACGAGGTGGCAGTCGAAGTGACCGCCATCCTCGACGCCATCCCGCTCGGCCCGGGCCGGGGAGAGCAGCTCTTCCGCAACTTCCTGGCCATCCCCTACGTGCTCGTGCCGTCCTGTCGGGCGTACTGGGACGACGCCGAGCTCGGACCGAGCCTGCGGGAGATGCAGAAGATCGCGGCCGCGTTCGTCGAGGCCCGCGAGACCGGTGCCCTCACCACGATCGCCGGCCTCGCCTGGCCCGACCCGTCGCTGGTCGCGGTGACCCTGCCGTGCCGATGGGCAGTGGAGTTTGCACTCTGGGGCGTGACGGCCGGTCGACACGAGGGACGTCAAGTGGCGGCCTGGCTGTGTGAGAACTGGGGCGAACCCGCCCGTGACGCCCTCCGATCGTGGACCGATGACGGCACCCTCGGCCAGGCGGCACGGGAGACGTTGGCCTCCACGCCGACCCCGCCCGATCACTCCACCTCCATCCGTCTCCTGGGTGCCGGCGAAGTCCTGATCGACGGCGCTCCGAGCGTCGACGCGAACTGGCGACGAGAGCGGGTCCGGGCCCTCCTCGCCCTCCTGGTTCTTCGCCGCCAGAGCACCCGCGAACAGTTGGCGGCCGCGCTGTGGCCGGACCTCGCCCCCGGCGCCGCTGCCAAGAATCTGCGGACCACACTGAACTACCTCCATTCGGTACTCGAACCGCGGCGGGCGGCCGGCGACGCCACCTGGTTCGTCCGCATCGACGGACCCCAGATCAGGTTGAACCCAGCCCTCCAGATCGACGTGTGGGACTTCGCCACGCGGGTGGATGCCGCCGACGAATCCGAACGGCAGGGTCGCCCATTGGTCGCCCTTGGCCATCTCCAGGCGGCGATCGCCTTGTGGACCGGTGACTTCGCCACCGATCTCGACGTCGAACACCTCGAGCTCGAACGGATCCACCTCCGCAGCCGCTTCGTCCGGGCCGCCTGCAGAGCAGCGGAGCTGCTCGTCTCGTCGCGTCGACCGGCCGAGGCGATCGACGCGGTGCGGGCCGCGCTGGCGGTCGACCCATGGCACGAGCCGAGCTATCGAGCGCTGGCTGACGCCTACCTCGCGATCGACGACCCGACGTCGGCCCGAGCGGTGCTCGACGTGGGGTCCCGCACGCTCGGAACCGCGATCGACCATCCGGTTTCGGCCGGCTGATCCGAGCCGCACCGTCGGATCGACGGCGTCTCCCGCCACACTGTTCGGGTGACCGATCCCCGCACCGAGGCCGCCCGACGGCGCACGTTCGCCATCATCTCGCACCCCGACGCGGGCAAGACCACGCTCACCGAGAAGTTCCTTCTCTACGGCGGTGTCCTGACGTCCGGCGCCGGTGCGGTGAAGGCCAAGGGTGATCGCCGCTCGGCCACCTCGGACTGGATGGAGCTCGAACAGCAGCGCGGCATCTCCATCACGTCGACGGTGCTGCAGTTCCCGTACCGCGAGAAGGTGCTCAACCTCCTCGATACGCCGGGCCACCGCGACTTCTCCGAGGACACCTACCGGGTGCTGGCCGCCACCGACGCGGCGATCATGGTGCTCGACGGTTCGAAAGGCATCGAGAGCCAGACCCGCAAGCTGTTCGAGGTCTGCCGCGACCGCGAGATCCCGATCGCCACCTTCATCAACAAGTGGGACCGACCCGGCCGCGATCCGCTGGAGCTGCTCGACGAGATCGAGGAGCAGCTCATCCTCGAGCCGGTGCCGATCTCGTGGCCGGTCGGCGATGGCGAGCGGTTCAAGGGCCTCATCGATCGGCGCAGCGGCGACTTCGTCCGCTACACCCGCACGGCCCGGGGCGCGAGCGAGGCGCCCGAGGAGATCGTCGACGCCGAGCGAGCCGCGGCCGAGGAAGGCGACCTCTGGGTGGAGGCCCAGGAGGGCATCGAGCTCCTCGACGTGATGGAGCGCGAGTTCGACGCCAAACGATTCGAATCCGGCGAACTGTCGCCGGTGTTCTTCGGCTCCGCGCTCACCAACTTCGGTGTCCGGATGATCCTCGATGCGATGGTCGACCTCGTCCCGTCACCGTCGCCCCGCTTCGACGCGGCGGACCAACCCCGCATGTTGGAGTCTCCGTTCTCGGGGATCGTCTTCAAGGTCCAGGCGAACATGGACAAGGCGCACCGGGATCGAGTGGCCTTCATGCGGGTCTGCTCGGGTCGCTTCGAGCGGGGCATGGTGGTCACCCACGGTCCCACCGGGAAGCCGTTCGCCACCAAGTACGCCCACTCGGTCTCCGGCCAGGACCGAGAGACCGTCGAGGAGGCCTTCCCCGGCGACGTGGTCGGCCTGGTCAACGCCAACGACTTCCGGGTGGGTGACGCCGTGTTCGTCGACGAACCGGTCGACTGGCCGGCAGTGCCTGCGTTCGCACCTGCCCACTTCCGGGTCGCCCGAACGACCGACACGTCGCGGGCCAAGCAGTTCCGTTCCGGTATCAGCCAGCTCGACGAAGAAGGCGTGGTCCAGGTGCTCCGCGAGCCCGACGTCGGCGATCAGGCACCGATCCTCGCCGCGGTGGGTCCGCTCCAGTTCGAGGTCGTCCAGCACCGGCTCGAGAACGAGTTCGGCGCCCCGGTCGAGCTCAACCCGTGCTCCTGGACCACGGCCCGGATCACCGACGAGGAGTCGTCGGAGAAGCTGCGGGGCATGAGCGGGGTCACCGTCGCCGCTCGTTCCGACGGCGAACTGCTCGCGCTGTTCGAGAGCCCCTACTGGCTCCAGCGTCTCGAGAACGACCAACCCGACCTCGTCCTCGACCGACTCATCGCCGAAGGCTGATCCCACCATCCCCACGCGAGACCACGCCTCTCGTTGCGAGCAGGGATGAGAGCACCCACAGACTGGCCGCGAGAATCAGCACGAACCGGATCGAGGTGAACTCGGCGATCGTGCCGAGCGCCATGCCGCCGACGAGTTCGCCGATTGCCGTCGTCTGACCCATCAGGGAGTGGACGGTGGCGCGCACTTCAGAGGGGGCGTCGCGGTTGGCCCAAGCGTCGAGGACCGGCCACAGGGCTTCGCGGGTGGAGTCCTGGGTCATGAAGCCGAACGCGATCACCACCGAGATGCTGGTGATGGACGCCACGTAGCCACCGACCGCCGCCAACGCGAGGAGCACGACCGCGAGTCGGGCCACCCCGTAGCCCCGCTTCAACACCCGGGTGGAGGCGAGGTTGACCAGTAGACCTGACGCCGAGAGGCCCAGGAAGAGCGCTCCCAGCACGATCAGCGAATCGTCGTCCACGCCCGCGTTGTCGAGGAAGTGCTTGTAGCCGAGTCGGTCGAACGCCTCGGAACCCAGGTCCAGCACGACGATCACCGCGACCAAAACCCGCAATCGGGGCTGGGTCGAGATGGCGGCAAGGCCGGCCTTCAGGGTGTCGAAGAAGCCGCGATCCTCCTGCTTGCCCGGGACGAAGTGGTCCTCGTGCATCGCCCGGACGTAGTAGAACCCGACCCCGATCTGGAGGAGGCCCATCACCACTGCCGCCCACCGGACGGTGGTCAGCTGGCCGAGCACCACGGTGAAGACCACCATCGCCATCGCGATCGCGATGCCCACCCGGTGCTTGTGCAGAAGGAGATGATCCAGCTCGTCGTGGTCGTCGTCGCTCAACCGGCCCATGCCGCGGAGCTCATCGGTCACCCAGGCGGTGTCGGCTCCACTCCGGAACGTCCAGCCGATTCCGAACACAGCCTGGGCGGGAAGGATCACCCAGTAGTTGGTGCTGGCCACGGCCCAGATGAAGCCGATACCCATCACGATCTGGGAGATGACCACCGACCGTTTCCGCGAATGGAGGTCGGCCACGACGCCGGTCGGGGTCTCGCCGAGCAGTACCGATGCCTCCAGCACGGTGCCCATCAGGACGAGCTCGAACGGTCCGAGCCCGAGCTCGATCACCCAGAACACGGTGATGACGAGCCAGAACCCCCACTCGACGCCGTCGGCGAGCCCGCCGCCGCGGACGAAGACCCGCGCGGGGTCATAGGCGCGATTCGACATGGCGGGTCTCCTCTCGGGTTCGGGGGTGAGCAGCCGTTCGACGCTACTCGCACCGTTCACAGCTGGCCGAGCGGTTTCGCCACGCGGCTAGGTTGCGGAGCCATGCGCCGGATCGCCCGAGCCCTCCTCGTCGTCACCCTCCTGCCAGTGGCGCTGGTGGTCACCGCATCCCCCGCGGCAGCGTGCAGCTGCGCAGAAGTGAGCGACGAGGAGTACGTCGAACTCGCCGACGTGGTCTTCCTCGGCGAGTTCGTGGACTACGAATTCGAACAAGATCCCGACGGCGACGGCAGGTGGTCGGATCTGGATCCCGCGGTCTGGACGTTCGAGGTGGCGGATGTCTACAAGGGCACCGCGTTCGAAAAGCAGCGGGTGCTCTCGCCCAACGACGGCTCTGCGTGTGGCCTCGAGATCCCCCGCCAGGGCAGCTACTACGTGTTCGCCCGGCGCAATGCGTACGGCGAGTTCCCCGTCGGCGACGGCGAGCTCGCGGCGTTCCTCTGCGACGGCACGCGATCGGCTGACCACGGGATCGACGTCGAGCTCGTCGCGTCAGATCCCGAACCAGGCGCGAGTCCGACCCCGGCTACGTCGACGGATCCCTCCACCGGGTCGGAGGAACCGGCGAGCGGGGATGGTGCCGCCGCCGAACCGATCCGGACCGGCAGCGGCGGATCCGGGATCGTGCTGCTCGTCGGCTTCGTGATCGTCGGGGTCGGCGGTGTGATCGGCGCCGCCAGACTCCGCCGGCGCCGCGGCTGACCGGCCCGCCCCGGCCCCACCCCCCAGGCCCAACCCCCCGAACTGGGAGAACAGGGTGACGGAATCCAGCACTGGGCCCACCCAGTTCGGGGAGGCGCACATATTTCGGGACAGATCTACGGCGATCTGTCACCGTGCTCGACTGTTGTGCCTTCGGGTTCGACGACGGCGAATCCACGAGTAGGAAGGAATTGACATGCCGGAACTGATCTCCAAGAACGTCCTCAGCTGGGCGACCGACCTCGATACGAAGACGCGAGAGCAGGCCGAGCGGTCCGCCGACCTTCCCTTCGTGCTGGAGCCGCTCGCGCTGATGGCCGACGCCCACGTCGGCTACGGCGCCACCATCGGCTCGGTGATCGCGACCGAAGGGGCGATCATCCCATCCGCGGTCGGCGTCGACATCGGGTGCGGGATGGCCGCCGCTCCGACCGGCCTGACCGCGTCGGAGCTGCCGGACGACCTGGGCCGGATCCACTCCTCCATCGCTCGAGGCGTGCCCGCGGGCATACCCCGGAAGGGTCGCCGCCACGAGGGCTCCCACCGTCATCCTGTCGACTCGACGGTGCTCGACGCGCTGATGGCGCGTGCCCCCGAGAAGGCGAGCGACGACGCCGGTCGGGTCGCTCGCCAGTTCGGGACGCTCGGCTCGGGCAACCACTTCATCGAGCTCTGTCTCGACGAAAGTGACGAGGTGTGGGCGGTTCTGCACTCGGGGAGCCGAGGCATCGGCAACTCACTCGCCCAGACCCACATCGAGAAGGCCAAGGGCCTGATGAGGCAGATGTTCATCGAACTCGCCGATCCTGATCTCGCCTACCTGGTCGAGGGAACACCGGAGTTCGACGAGTACATCGCCGCCATGCTCTGGGCGCAGGACTACGCCCGGGCCAACCGCGACGCCATGCTCGCCACCGTGCTGAGGGCGGTGATGTTCGGTGTCGGCCTCGGTGAGAAGGGCCTCGAGCGGGTCGACCGGGACCGGATCGTCAACTGCCATCACAACTACACCGAGCAAGAGGTCCACCAAGGCCGTCGGGTGTGGGTCACCAGGAAGGGTGCGATCCGAGCCTGCCAGGGTGATTGCGGCGTGATCCCGGGGTCGATGGCGACGGGTTCTTTCATCGTCGATGGCCTGGGCAATCCGGCGTCGTACAACTCGGCGAGCCACGGTGCCGGTCGTCGGCTGAGCCGAGGAGCGGCGCGGCGTCAGCTGAGTCCGGACTCGCTGGACGAGCGGATGGCCGGGATCGCCTGGAACGAGGACGCGATCGGCCTGCTCGACGAGCATCCGGATGCCTACAAGGACATCGGGTCGGTGATGGACGCCCAGGACGATCTCGTCCAGGTGCGCCACCGCCTGACCACGATCCTCAACTACAAGGGCGCCTGACGCCGCGAACCTGGCAGGGTCTTGGTGCCAGGTACCAAAACCCTGCCAGGTTGGGGGGACTCCGCTTTCGGGACTTCTGGTTCTACACTTACGGTGTAATCACGCATCTTGGGGATCCACTATGACCGACGTGCAACGTCCGCCGGTCGCCGACTGGGCGACCGACTTCGACCACACCCGGCCCGAATACGCCGCAGCGGCCACCGAGATCTGGGACGAGCTGCGCGGCACCTGCCCGATCGCCCACAGCGACCGGTTCGGCGGCACCTGGATGCCGACCCGTCACGAGGACATCGCGGCCATCAGCAAAGACATCGAGCACTTCTCCTCCCAGGGCGTCGTCGTCACCGAGGAACGCCCCGACATCCCTGCCCCGATGGGCTACGCCCCACCCATCACCAGCGACCCGCCGTTCCACTCGATCGCCCGCGGCATCCTCCTCAAGTTCTTCTCCCCGAAGGCCATCGACGCCTGGGAGCCGGTTGTTCGCCGCACCTGCCAGAAGCTGATCGCCGATATCAAGGAACGGATGGCGGACGGCGAGGCCGAGATCGACGCGGCGAAGGCGTACACCCAGCACATTCCGGTGATGGTGATCGCCGAGATGCTCGACCTGCCGTCCGAGGATGGCGACCGCTTCCGCAAATTCATCCACGACACCCTCGAGAACCCGGGCCTCAACGAACAGCTCGAGTACGAGGACTCGATGGACTATTACCTCGACGTCCACGTCGCCGAGCGTCGCCAGAACCTCGGCGACGACCTCATCTCGTATCTGTGTCAGGCCGACATCGACGGCATGCCGCTGCTCGACGAGCACGTCCGCGGCACGATTGCGCTGCTGATCATCGCCGGCATCGACACCACCTGGTCCGCCATCGGCGCCAGCATGTGGCACATGGCCCAGAGCCCCGATGATCGGAAACGCTGGGTCGAGGATCCCGACGTGCAGCCGTTCGCCATCGAGGAACTCCTGCGCTTCTACGCCCCGGTCACGATGGCCCGCCTCATCGCCCAGGACGTCGAATTCCAGGGCTGCCCGATGAAGGCCGGCGAGTGGACCCTGCTCCCCTTCCCCGCAGCCAACCGTGACCCCGAGGCGTTCGACCAGGCCGACGAGTTCGTCATCGACCGGGCCCGCAACCGCCATTCGGCGTTCGGGTTGGGCATCCACCGCTGCGTCGGCTCCAACCTGGCCCGGCTGCGAATCGCGCTCGAGGAGTGGATGTCCGCCTTCCCCGACTTCGAGCTCGCCGACCCCGACACCGTGCTCTGGTCGACCGGGCAGGTCCGCGGGCCACGCTCACTTCCCCTCCGGATCCAGTCCTGACCTAAGGTTGCGCCCGTGAAGATCAAGTACGACCGCTCCGCCTGCCAGGGCCACAACCGCTGCTACATGCTCGCTCCCGAGCTGTTCGACACCGACGACGAGGGCTACGCAATCCTCCTCGTCGAGGGCGATGTGCCCGCCGAGCTCGAGGAGAAGGCCCGCTTGGCTGCCGACAACTGCCCCGAGTTCGCGATCGAGGTCGAGGACTAGAGGCATCCGCTCGTGCGGATCCACAAGCTGAACTTGGTCGAGGCGTTCGTCGCCATCGACCTCGAGGGGGCTGAGGCTTCCTCGGGTCCGGTCCGTTGTGCCCGCAAGATCCTTCAGGGCGGCGCGAAGGATCTCGCCCGCTCCCAGACCTACACGTACGCGACGCTCGGCATGCGCCGTGGCGGTGCGTCCGCCGGGATCTCCGCCGACGGCGACGCGCGGGACGCGGCGGTGGCGGCGTTCGTGGCCGAAGCCCGCGCCCTGGTGGCCGACGGCACGTACCTGCCCGATGAGGCCGGCGGGATCTCCGGGGAGGATCTGGCTCCGCTGCACGCCGACGACCCGCGTGACTCGGCCCGGTTCGGCCTGTTCGCCGTCCAGTGCGAGGCGTTGGGTGCGGCAGTCGCTGCCGACCGCACCATCGGCGGTCTCGACGGACGCACCGTTGCGATCGAAGCATTCCACCTCGGCGGCAATCTGCTGGTCGACGCCGTCACCGAACGGGGCGGGAAGGTCATCGCGATCGCCAGCGCGAAGGGCAGCATCCGCAACGACGCTGGCTTCCCCGCCGGGGTGCTCAACGAGAGCCTCGCGTCCGCCGGCGCGGACGTCATCGCCGATCTCGGCGAGGCCGACGAGCCCGGCGCCTTGTTCGATACAGGTGCTGACGTCGTCTTCGCCGGCTCCAAGATGGGCGTGATCGACCACACCGTTGCCGCCCGGCTGACCGAAGCCAAGGCGGTCGTCCCGTGGGGGCGCCTGCCGTTGACCGCCCGGGCGCTGGCGGTCCTTCGCAACGCCGGCGTGGCCGCGCCAGCCGACTTCGTGGCCCTGGCAGGATCGACCCTCGCGTCATGGGGCGACGTCAACCGCACCGACGCCGAAGTCCTGGCCGGGGTCGCCGAGGACATCGGCGACCTCAGCGCGGAGTTCGCCGGTCACGAGGACGGACCATTCCTGGCCGCGTGCTACGCCGCCGAATCCTTCCTGTCGACCTGGCAGGACGACCTCCCCTTCGGCCGGCCCCTCGCCCCCTGACGGCCGACCCAGACTGGCGGCCGACCCCGCTTTTCTGACACATGCGGACCACCTACCGGTCCCGATGTGTCAGAAAAGCCTCGGGGTCAGGGACCGGCGAAGTTGAAGTCGTAGTCCTTGTGGGCCTGGGCGAGTTCGGGGTCGGCGTAGGAGGTCGGGTTCGGCGGGACGTCGTAGCCCTCGTAGGAGCCGAGCTCGGCGCGGCCGAGCACCATCCAATGCACCTCGTCGGGGCCGTCAGCCAGTCGGAGAGTGCGCTGGGAGTGGTACATCTTCGGGAGAGGTGTCCACTGGCTGACGCCGGTGGCACCGTGCATCTGGATCGCCTGATCGATGATCTTGCAGACCCGCTCGGGCACCATGGCCTTCACAGTCGAGATCCACACACGCGCTTCGGCGTTCCCGAGCGTGTCCATGGCCTTGGCGGCCCGAAGCACCATGAGCCGCATCGCTTCGATCTCTGCGCGGGCCCGGGCGATGATCTCCATGTTGCCGCCCAGGCGAGCGATCGGGCGGCCGAACGCCTCGCGGGTGAGACCGCGCTTGCACATCAGATCGAGCGCCTTCTCGGCCGCACCGATCGAGCGCATGCAGTGATGGATGCGACCCGGGCCGAGGCGGAGCTGAGAGATCTCGAAGCCGCGGCCCTCGCCGAGCAGCATGTTCGAGGCCGGCACCCGGGCATCGGTGAAACGAAGGTGCATGTGCCCGTGCGGTGCGTCGTCGTCACCAAAGACGTGCATGCCACCGAGGATCTCGACCCCCGGGGTGTCCATCGGCACGAGGATCTGGGACTGCTTGCGATGCGGTGGACCGTCGGGATTGGTCTCACACATCAGGATCATGATCTTGCAGCGGGGGTCGCCTGCACCGGAGATGTAGTACTTCTCGCCATTGATGACGTACTCGTCGCCGTCCTTGATGGCTTGGCAGCGGATGTTCTTGGCATCCGACGAGGGCAGCCCCGGCTCGGTCATCGCATAGGCCGACCGGATCTCACCGTTGAGCAACGGCTCGAGCCACGCCTTCTTCTGTTCCTCGGTGCCCACCCGCTCGAGGACCTCCATGTTGCCGGTGTCGGGCGCCGAGCAGTTGAGGCTCTCGGAGCCGAGGGGGTACTTGCCGAGCTCGGTGGCGAGGTAGGCGTAGTCGAGGTTCGACAGGCCCTGGCCGGTGTCGGGCAGGAAGAAGTTCCAGAGGCCCTCCTCTTTGGCCTGGTCCTTCGCACCCTGGAGCAGGGCGAGCTGCTCGTCGGTGAACGACCAACGGTCCGTTCGCGACTCACCGAGTCTGAAGAACTCCTGTTGCATCGGGTCGACGACCCGCTCGAGGAAGTCGACGACCCTGTCGTAGAACGGTCGAGCCTCCTCGGACATCCGGAGGTCGAAATCGTCAGGTGAACTCTTCAGGCCAGTCGGCATCGTGGATCCTTCGCGTCGACAACGCCGCTCATCGTTGCAGACGCGACGGCGCGAGCGACAACCGAGAAGCAACAGGGGTCAGACCCCAGTTGCAGCACTTCGGCGGTTGGCTTGGCGGACCCGACCGGGTCACTCTTCGAGGGTCTCTCAACCACAACCGCCGAAATAGACCCCGATCCGCTCGGAGGCTTCATAGCCGGCGGCTTCGGCCACCACCTCCACGTCGAGCGGTTGGACGCCTTCCCAGTTGCCCGGGCTCGCGGGCGTGACCTTGCGAGCGGTGACCGAGCGGGCCGGATGCCAGCCGTCGTCGAAGGTCCAGGTGATCGACCCACCCAGACTGTCGACCGCCGCCGATTCGGCCGTGCACAGTCCCACCACGGGCTCCTCGCCGAGCTGAACCTGCTCGAGCTTCGACATCTCCATCACCGACTGGGGGTAGTCGGCGTCGCCCGGCCGCAGCTCCTGCCCGGTGTCGGGATGGAGGAACACATAGACGTAGGGCGCATAGGCGCCTTCGGGTGCGACCGCGAGCGCGTACACCGGCTTCGGGAGGCCGTGCTGGCAGCTGAAGTCCAGATCGGGTGCGATGTCCACCACCGTTGCCGCGAGAACGGTGCCCTCCTGATCGCTGGTCGTGATGCTCACCGGCCCAACCGCCACGGGTGCATGTGTCGCGGTCACCCCATCGCCGACCAGAACCTGCGCACCATCACCCCAGTCGAGGATCGAGCCTTCGGGACCGGTAGCGCTACAGGAGATCAGGCTCCCGAACTCCGCCGTCGATCGATCACACGAGATCTCCGCCGGCACGTCCGAAGCCGAGTCGGCGGGGCGGATCAGGATCATCAGCACCCCGGCGAGCGCCACCGCCAAGGCCGCGACCAGCCAGACGGTGCGGCGCGCGACGGTGAAGGCCCCAATGGTCATCGACACAACGTTAGGCGCCAGCGCTCGGAGAGGCCCGAGAAGTGTCGCCGATGCGCCAGGGACCAAAGACCCTACTTTCGGTCGAAGCGCGATCGTTAGGGTCCAAACGAATTTTGATCCGGCTGCAGGGAGGACGCGCCATGGGGGAGATCGTCGGCTACGGAATCGTGTCGCACGTGCCACCGATCGTGCTGCCCGAAGACGAACGACTCGAGCTGAACGGGGGCACCGACATCAGCCTCGTGGCCGGCCTCGAGCGCATGCGCACCGAGGTGTTCGACCGGCTCCAGCCCGACACCGTGATCGTGCTCGACACCCACTGGATCACGCTGATGCACCACATCTTCGACGCTCGAGCGGAGCGGCGAGGAGTGTTCACCGCGGAGGAGATCCTCACGAACGTCGGGATGCAGAGCGTGCCCTACGACCTGCCCGGCGACCCCGAGCTCTGCAAGGCCGTCGCCGAGGTCGCCGCCCACCGTGACGACACCTGGGTGGTGGCGAGCGATGAGCCGAACCTCCCGCTGAGCTACGGCACCGTCAATCTGCTCGGCTTTCTCCAAGGCCCCGAGGCCTGGGTCCGGATCGGCACGAGCCAGACCGCCCAACCCGACGACTGGGCGATCCTCGGCGAGATGATCGGCCAGGCCGTAGCCGACCTCGACCGGAGGGTGATCCTGCTCGGGTCCGGCAGCCTCAGTCATCGGTTCTGGTCGATGCAGGAGCTCCGCGACCACGAGACCTCGGACCCCGTCCACATCCGCACGCCCGAGGCGCGAGCCGCGGATCTCGCCATCATCGACGCCTGGGAGCGCGGCGACCACGCCACCGTGATCGACGGTGCACGCGACTTCATGCAGTACGCGCCCGAAGGCCACTTCGGCCACTACCTCGGGCTGGTCGGCGCCATCGGCGGCCGCGACTGCACCGCGCCCGGCGTGCGCTACTCCGACTACGAGAGCTCGGCCGGCACTGGTCAGCTTCACATCTGGTTCGAACGACCGGAGAAGGGATGGACCACCCGATGACCGACACCGTCGACACCACCGAGTTGGCCGACATCACCAGCCACGACACCTTCGTCGAGGGGATCCCCCACGACACGTTCCGGCACCTGCGGGACAACGATCCGGTGTCATGGTGGGACGAAGCCGACGGTTCGGGCTTCTGGTCCATCACCCGCTTCGACGACGTCCGCCAGGCCAGCCATGACTACGAGACGTTCAGCTCGGCCAAGGGCATTCGCCTGGAAGAGATGGACGAAGAGGAGCTCCAGGCCCGCCGCACCCTGATGGAGATGGACCCGCCGGAGCACACCAACCTGCGCCGCCTGGTCAACCGGCTCTTCACCCGCCGAGGGGTCGCCGCCTACGAGGACACCATTCGCGACATCGCCAAGGGTGTGGTCGATCGCGCCCTCGAGAAGAGCGAGTTCGACTTCGTCACCGACGTCGCACGCGAACTGCCCATGCGCATGCTCGGCCGACTCATGGGTCTTCCCGACGAGGATGGTGACTGGCTGGTGCGGATGGGCGATCAGATGATCGCCAACACCGACCCCGAGTTCACCGATCACGTCGTCGATCTCACCGACACCGAAGAGTTCCATCTGCTGCCGTTCCGCAGCCCTGCCGCCCTCGAGCTGTTCAACTACGCGGACGACCTCGCGGACGAGCGGCGCTCGTGTCCCGGTGAGGATCTGGTGTCGAAGATGCTGGCCCCCACGAAGGCGGGCGATCCTCTACCCGACCACGAGTTCAAGAACTTCTTCGCCCTGATGGTGGCGGCCGGCAACGACACCACCCGCTACTCGATCGCTCATGCCACCAAGGAACTGATCGACCGGCCCGAGCTGTTGGCCCGGCTCCAAGCCGAGCCCGAGATGATCGAGTCGGCCACCGAGGAGTTCCTGCGTTTCGCGAGCACCACCATGCACTTCCGTCGCACAGCCATCCGCGACATCGAGTTCAGGGGTCGCCAGATCAGCGAGGGCGACAAGGTGCTGCTCTGGTACATCTCGGCCAACTTCGACGACCGGAAGTTCGGCGACCCGTACTCACTCGACATCACCCGTGACCCCAACGACCATGTCACGTTCGGTGCGGGTGGCCCGCACTTCTGCCTCGGCGCATGGCTGGGTCGGCTCGAGGTTCGGGTGGCGCTCGAGGAACTCATCCCGCGGATCGCCACCATCGAGCAGACCGGTGAACTCGAACGACTCCGTTCGAACTTCATCAACGGGATCAAGCACCTGCCCGTCCGAGTCACAGCCGCCTGAGTGGACCCTCAACCCCCAACCTGACCCGGTTTCCAGCCTGACTCGGTTCTTATCCCGGATCAAGACCGAGTCAGGTCGTCTCAGTCCCAGCTGACGGCGAGGACGTGGCGGGGCTGGGTGATGCCCTTGAGGTTCACGAGACCGCGGTCCTCGTAGGCGACGAGTTCGACCGAGTCAGCGACTGGCTCGGTCACCAGGATCTCGTGCGGCCGCGCCACCTCGAGGAGGCGGGCGGCCACGTTGACGACCTGGCCGAGCACATCATCGTCATCGTGGATCGCCTCACCGAGATGGACGCCGATCCGGACGGGCGGCACGAACTGGCCGCTCCCCCTCGCGGCCGCGGAATCCCGCTGGATCCGCACCGCGCACGCCACCGCCTCGAGCGGCTGGTCGAAGCGCACGAAGAAGCCGTCCCCCTGGGTACCGACCTCCACGCCGCCGTGCGATGCCGTGGCGCGGCGGACGACGCTGCGGTGATGGCCGACGATCTCCGCCCACCGACCGTCGCCCACCTGCTCGTTCGTCGAGGTGCTTCCGCTGAGATCGGTGAACATCGCCACCACATAACCCCGACCCACGGGCGGCCGGCCGGCCAACACCGCCGCACCCGCGTCATGGGCGGCGCGCATCGCTTCGTGATGCCGCAGACGCCGTTCGCGACGCCGCCGGCGCCGACCTGGAAGCAGGATCCGGGAGAAGAGGGCGAACGTGTGCAGCGCCCAGCCGAGACCCCACGCGAGCCAGAAGAAGATGGGCCAGAACCCGGGCCTGAAGGCGTCCGCTGGAGACGAGACGTAGTCGCCGAGATCCTCGAACGTCCCTGAAGTCAGGACCACCCACACCAATGAGATGAACGTGCACACGATCACGTAGACGGCGGTGTGCCTGATCCAGGAACTCACGACGTCGATGTTCCCCCTTCGAGCAGCGCGAGGGCCAGTTCGTCGCCGCTCGGGAGCTGGTCGAGCGGACCGATCACCGTGAGCTGATCATCGGCCTGCAGAACCAAGTCGTCATCGGCCCGCAGGACACGACCATCGCGTCGCACCGCCTCGAGATGCAGCTCCGAGGACGAGGAGAGTCGGCCGACCTGCTTGCCGATCAGCCGTCCGGTGTCGAGTTCGGGCGCCAGGAGATACTGCTCTATGGACAGCTCCGGCAGCAGCGCCTCCTTCACCTCCGCCTCGTACCCGGCATCGGCCATGGCCTCTCCGCTGTCGCTGTGGAGGTAGGCAGCGAGTTCACCCGCCAGCCGCAGGGCCCGGCCCGGGTTGGCGCGACACCCGGCGAGGAAGAACATCGCGCGGACCCGCTCGCCGTGGCCTCCCCAGCTGGCCGGGATGTGGATGCCCTCGACCGAACCGGCCCGGGCGATCACCAGGTGGTCGTCGTCGGCGTCGAAAAAGGCCACCGGCGTGGCGGTCGGGTGCCGTTCCGACGGTTGGATCCACAACGAACCGGTCTCGAGATACCGCTCGGTCACCCGGTCCGGTGACACGCCGATCCGCCGGCTCAGCACCTCGCTGGCCCGCGCCGCCGCCTCGGAGATGTCGGCGTCCTCGGGGATGCTGATCACCGCGGCGCGCGCAATCAGCCCCGGATACTCGTCGTCGGGGCGCACGCCGTGGCTTTGCAGCGCGGCACTGATCTCCCGCTCGAGGCTGCGATCGGCTCCCCTCCCCCATCGCTCGAACACGTGGTAGATCGCCCCCGCCCGCATCGCTCGTTTGCGCCCGTAGCCGCGATACCAGACGAGTGCGACGGCGATCGAGGCCGCCACCAGCACGAGCGCGAACGCCCCGAGTGCGACGATCAGCGAGATCGAGATGACCATCCCGACGAACTGCAGCCACGGGTAGAACGGCGCCCGGAACTGGGGGGGCGTAGGACTGGATGCGGCTGGCCCGCAACACGATCACCGCGAGATTCACCAGCCCGAGGGTCAGCAGGACGAAGGCGCTGGCCAGCTTCGCGATCGCCGTGGCATCGAAGACCGCAACCACCAGGGCCATGGCGGCACCGGTACCGAGGATGCCCCACGTCGGCGTGTGGAAGCGGCTGAAGCGGCCGAAGAAGGTCGGCAACAGCCCGTCGCGGCTCATCGCCAGTGGGTACCGCGCCGCGGCGAGGATGCCCGCGTTGGCGGCAGAGGAGAACGCGGCCAGCGCCGCGACGACGACCAGAACCGCGCCGGCGGCGGGGAGGACGGCCTCGGCTGCGGTGTGAATGGGCGCCAGGTCGTCGTGAAGCACGTCGGGCGGCACGACCGCGACGGCGACGAGAACCGCCAATGTGTAGAGGGTCGTGCTGACCGCCAGCGAGAGCGACATGGCGAGCGGGATGGTCCGAGAGGGGTTCTCGATCTCCTCGGCCGCGCTGGCCACCTTCGTCAGACCGCCGTAGGAGACGAACACGAGCCCGACCACCGCCACGATGCCCGACACGCCGGCGTCGAAGAAGGGTTCGAGTTCACCGTCGCCACTCCCCACCTCGGGAAGTCCGCCGAGCAGGAACCACGTCATGGCCCCGAGCACGAAGAGGACGAGGGCAAGCTGAAGGGATGCGCTGGTCTTGGATCCCAGGATGTTCACCAGCGTGAAGATGGCGATCAGGACCAGCGCGGTGGCGGTGGCCGGAACGTCGGAGATCAACTGGAGGTAGGCGCTCATGCCCACGAGGGCGAACGCATCCTTCAGCACCAACGAGAGCCACGTCCCCATTCCGGCGACGGTGCCGACACCGGGACCGAGCGCTCGTTCGAGGAAGTAGTACGCCCCGCCGGCACGGGGCATGGCCGCGCTGAGTTCAGCGACGCTCAGCATCGCCGGCACTGCCATCAACCCGGCGATGAGGTAGGCGATCACCGTGGCCGGTCCGCCCTTGGCTGCGGCGAGCCCGGGAAGCAGGAAGAGACCCGAGCTGAACATGGCCCCGGCGCTCAGGGCGAACACATGCCGGAGTGTGAGGGATCGTTCGAAATCGCCTCCACCCGACGGCATGCGGCACCCTAGCGAACCGGCGGCGACGACGTCCCGACGTAGGCGTCCGGCCGCAGCCCGTGACCTCCGCCTCTTGTCCGCAAGCGCGCTGGTCCGGCACGGTCGAAGGGTGACCGGAGCGCGCGAGCTGTCGCCCGATCTGTTCGATGGTGAATCCCCCACAAGCACCACCGAGACCCACATTTCGCGCCTGTGGTTCACCCCGGACCGTGCCTACAAGCTGCTGAAGCCGGTGAGCCTCGGGTTCCTCGACCATTCGACCACTTCGGCCCGCATCGCGGCGATCGATCGCGAGTTCGAGCTGAATCGCCGCCTCGCCCCTGACGTCTATCTCGGCACCGCGGACCTGCACGAGGACGGCGAGCTCGTCGACCGGATGCTCATCATGCGACGCCTCCCGCTCAGCCGGCGGCTTCCCGCGGTGCTGAACACCGACCGCGGACTCGACGCCATCCGGTCCGTGGCTCGAACGATCGCCGCGTTCCACGAGGCCCTCGAGCCGATCCACGAGCCGGTCGGAATCGGCACCCGCGACGGACTCCGTACCCAGTGGGAGTCGAGCTTCACCGAGATCGGGCCGGGCGTCGGGACCGTCA
>CAYFLT010000017.1:2933-7751 GCA_964344055.1 uncultured Candidatus Nemicrothrix sp. | reverse complement strand
CCGCCGCTACCTGGCCCATCGGGGGTCGCTCTTCGAACAGCGTCGAGCCCAGGGCCACGTCCGCGACGGGCATGGTGATCTCACGGCGGCAGACATCTTCATCCTCGACGACGGCCCGCGGATCCTCGACTGCCTGGCCTTCGACGATGGGCTCCGCATCTGTGACGTCCTGGCCGACATCGCCTTCCTGGTCATGGATCTGCACCGGCTGACCGGGGCCCGCACTGCCCGCGAGCTCATGTCGATGTACAACGACTTCACCGGCGGTGGCCACCCGTCGTCCCTCGCGCATCACTACGTCGCCTACCGCGCTCATGTGCGGGCGAAGATCGAAGTGATCCGTGTGCAGCAGGGCAACCCGGCTGCAGCGGTCGCCGCCCGTGCGTACCACTCGCTGGCCCTCCACCACCTGGAGCGCGCCCGGAGCCGCCTCGTTTTGATCGGCGGCGGGCCCGGATCCGGCAAGACGTCGCTGAGCCAGGGTCTGGCCACCGCGACAGGGTGGACGCTCCTCGACACCGACGAGCTACGGAAGGACCTCCTCGGAATCGCCCACGATGAGCATCACAGGGCCGAACCGGGCGAGGGGATCTACGACTCAGCCACGACCGACAAGACCTACGCCGCGCTCGTCCAGCAGGCCGGCTCCCTCCTCGATGCCGGACACAGTGTGATTCTGGATGCCTCCTGGACGTCCGCAGATCACCGGGCGGCCGCAGCCGACGTGGCGATCCGCAAGGGGGCCGATCTCGTCGAGGTCGAGTGCCACGTGCCCCGGGACCTCGCTCTGGCTCGGATCACCGAGCGCGGCGACGCCACGGCGTCGGATGCCACACCCGAGGTGGTCGAGCATCTGGCGTCGATCCGCGACCCATGGCCCACCGCCCTCGCGTTCGACTCGTCCGGTCCGCTCATCGACTCGGTCGCTCACCTGGTCAGCCTCGTCTGCGCTCCGCTCCGCTCGACCGACTGAGGAAGCCAGGAACGTTCGTCACCAGTCGGGCGGGGTACCGAGTTCGGACTCCATCCCGGGTTCGAAGCCGACCACACGATCACGTCCGCCCCGCTTGGCGACATACATTGCCGCGTCGGCGCGGGCGACGAGTGATCCGGCGTCGAGGTCACCATCACGGGAGATCGCGAAGCCGAGACTCACGATCAACGGGACTCCAGGGGCAGCATCTCCGACGTCCTGGATGGCGCGGTGAACCCGCTGACTGAGCAGTTGGGCCTCCTCGGCTGACGCGAGGTCCTGGGCGAGGATGATGAACTCGTCGCCGCCCAACCGGGAGGCCGTGTCGTCGGCCCGGATGCTCCGTTCCAGAGCGCGCGCCACGGCTCGCAACACCTGGTCACCTACCTCGTGGCCATGGTGGTCGTTGATCTCCTTGAACCGATCCAGGTCGAGGAACATGACCGCGACGATCCCGCCGTGCCGAGCCGAACGGGCGAGGGCGCGGTCGACGCGGTCCATCAGGACCATCCGGTTCGGCAGGCCGGTGAGCGCGTCGTGCATCGCGTGATGGGCGAGCTGGACCACCGCGGCCTCGGCCTGGCGCCGGGCCCGCATGACGGTGAACATCACGAATCCGAGCGCGACGCTGAGGGCGACACCGGACAGGCCGACGGCGACGAGCGCCAGGTTCCGCAGCCGGGTGCTCGCCGGGTCGGAGACGACGAGGAGCCAACGGCGACCATCGACGGCCAACTCGAGGCGGGTGGTCCGGTCGGGAAGTGAGTCGTCGAGCGAGGCACCGTGGCCGACCGTCGAGAAGAGGAGACCCTCCTGGGTCGGACCCGACGATGTGTCATCGAGGGCGCCGACGTCGTAGATCTCGAGATCCATCTCGCGGTCGCCGACCTGCACGCCTGAGAGCATGTCCTCGGCTCGGAAGACCGAGTTCACGAACCCGATGAGAGACGACCGTCGTTCCTCCACGGTGGTCGGGATCGAGTCGCCGTCGTACACCGGCAGGAGAACCAGGAAGCCGGCCTGCGCATCCGTCTCCTGAACGAGTCGAACCGGAGCGGTGGCGACCGCGTCCCCGCTGTCACGCGCCTGTTCGAGCGCCTGCAGGCGCTCGGGATTGCTGGCGAGGTCGAAGCCGAACGCCTGCTCGTTGCCCTCCATGGGTTCGATGAAGTCGACGACGAAGTGCTCCTCCAGATCACTCTCGGGATACACCGCGAAACCGGGGTAGCCGGCGTCGATCAGGGTGGTGTCGGTTCGGACCCACGTCTCGAAGTCGCCGAGTTCGGCGTGTGGGACTCGGCGGGTGAACTCCAGGGCCTGGATCCCAGGGAAACGGCCGATGGTGTCCTCGGTGCGGACGAATTGCTGGAACTCGGCACGATCCACGTCGGGGTCGACCACGAACAGGCCGCGAAGAGCACGCAGGGCCTCTTCATAGATCGCCACCCGTCGCTCGACTGCATCTCGAGCCGCCTGGGCATCGGCGTCGAATGTCTCGTCGTGCTTGCCCCGGACGATCGAGTCGGTCGTTCCCCAGCCGACGCCGGTGAGCACGAGACCGATCAGGACCACGAGCACGCTCGGCAGCCACACCCGTGACGGCCGCGAGTCGGCAACATCCTCGAACGGCTCTTCCCCACGACCGGACGTGCGGAGAGCCGCCGGAGTCCACTCGTCGATGAGCCCCGATGCATCGCCAGACGCAGAGGGCATGTACTCCGATCGACATCGAGGAGACCAGGTTGATGGACTTTGGTAACTAAACCCGGTTCATCGAAAGATCCGGTTCAGCTCTCACTCTCGGTGGCGTCCTGGCCCGCAACCACCACGCCACCAGCGACCAGGGAGGCGATGGTCCCGCCATCGAGTCCGGCCTCGGCGAGCACCTCCCGCGTGTGCTCGCCCAGCATCGGAGACGGGCCCACTCCGGGGCTCGGTGTGGCGCTGAACTGCAACGGTTCCCCCGAGGTCACATACCGGCCGAATGCGGGATGCTCGATGTCCACCAGGAATCGGTTGGCCCGAATCTGCTCGTCGTCGATCGCCTCGTACGGCAGGTTGTAGGGGCTACACGGATAGCCGGCTTCGCGCAGCGTCTCCATCCACTCGTCGGTGGTGCGGGTGCGGAACAGCGCCTCGGCTTCAGCGATCGCGGCATCGAACTCGGGGCTGTGCGGATCGCGTGCATCGGGTCTGGTCAGGCCGGTGGCCGCATGGAACTTGTCGTAGAGGGATGCGCTGAGCGCGGCGACGCCGATGATGCCGTCGGCGGTGGCGTAGTGCCGGAAGTAGTAGCGGAAAGCCCCCGCCCCGGGGATCACCCGTTGCTCGTAGGCCGCCCGCTGGGCATCGAAGTCGACACCGGCCTCGCGAAGGAGCTGCATCTCCACATCAAGTTCCTCGAGCACCTCACGGTCGCTCTTCTCGAAGTAGTTCACCATCGGCGTGGCGAGGCCCATGGCGGTGCCGAGAAGGGAGGAATCGACCCGCTGGCCTTCTCCGGTCAGGTCTCGATGGCGTAGCGCGGCAACCACACCGAGCGCCGAGACGATGCCGGTGCCGAAGTCGTTGATGGCCGGCCGCGTCGCGATGGGAACGCCGTTCTCGGTGCGGTTCATGATGAACCCGGCACCACTGCGAGCCTGCACCAGGACGTCGTAGCCACCGACGTCGGCATCCGGACCCTCCGGCCCGAACGGTGTGTGCACGAGCTGGACGAGCCGAGCGTTCACGGAACGGAGCCGTTCGTAGTCGAGTCCGTAGCGTTGGAGGTCGCTCTGTTTGAAGGCCACCAGGACGACGTCGGCCCATCCGACCAGCGCGTCGACCACGGGCCCGGCCCCGTCGCTGGCGAGGTCGAGCGCGATCGCCCGCTTCCCCGGGTTGATGGCCGCGTAGGCCTTCGCTTCTTTCGGCGCGAGCCCGGCGAGCTGGCGCATGGCATCTCCGGCCGGGGGCTCGACCTTCACCACGTCGGCCCCCATGCCCGCCAGCAGGCGGCCGCAGTACGGCACCGCCGCGTTCTGGGCGAACTCGACCACCTTGATGCCGGCGAGAATCCCGGCGCCTGCGTCTGACATGGCGAGAGGCTTAGCCGACCGTGTCATCCTCCGCCAGCGGGACCGTCTCCCGCCGCACCGGGGGATTGGCCCGGTCGAGACTGGGAATGGCGAGCACGACAAGGGCGGAGACCACGGTGTCGGACCCCCAGTCCCATCGGTGGTCCGAGTAGAGCAGTCCCGCCTCGGCTGCCAGAGCGGCGAGCATCACCGGCCACGGCGACGCGGCCGGGACTACCACCCGACGGCCGAACGATCGGGCGAGTTCGCGGCCCCGGCGACGGTGACAGGTGAAGATGATGAGCACGTACTTCGCGGCGAAGAACCCGTGAAACGCCAGCCACATGAGTGCGGCGAACGCGACGAACGTCTCGACCACCCCTACAGAGCCGGAGTCGGAGCTGGTGAGCGGATCGATCACCTCGCCCAGTTCGATGATTGCGAGGATGACCGCACCGGTGAGGAACCAGCCGTAGGCCTTGAGTCGGGTGTTGCGCTCGTCGGTCGTTCGAGCGAGGGCCGGCAGGAACAGCAACGACGCGATCGCAATCGCGATGGCGGGGCGGTCTCCGATGTCCGGTGCCGTTCGGTACGCGACCGCGAACCCCATCGAGCGGGCGAAGCCCCCCCTTGCCCGAAGGGCCAGAAAAGACAGAGCAAAGTCGCTTACCCCCCCCACACACAGCGGGCTCACTGGCACAATCGCCGACCCTCTGCGGCACGCTCACGGGCCCGGCTACCGAGCCCGTCAACGTGCGCGTGGGGTCCATGCCCAATCCGCACCCG
>CAYFLT010000017.1:2717-2923 GCA_964344055.1 uncultured Candidatus Nemicrothrix sp. | reverse complement strand
GAGGTCACCCACCCGACTCAGGATCGCCTCGTCGAAGAGACCCCAGATCGGCAGCATCATCACGAGCACCAGAAGCACCATCGCAGCCGAGTCGGCCCGATGATCGAAGAATCCGCCAGGATCGCCGATGTTGCCGACTCCGTCGTACAGCAGCGCTGCGATGACCGCTGCGGCCCCGAGACCGACGAGTCTGATCGCATCCCGAA
>CAYFLT010000017.1:0-2707 GCA_964344055.1 uncultured Candidatus Nemicrothrix sp. | reverse complement strand
ACCCGCCGAGCCGACCGCCACGAAGACGACGTCGTCACCCACGAGCCGGAGCCTCGTCGATGGGCGGGTAGAGGATCTCGGGGTTGGCCGACACGAACAGCGCGCCGACCAGGAGGATCACGATCGGGGCGATGAAAGCGGCGGCGGTTCGAGGGGTGGCCGGCACGTCCTCGTCGAGTCGGGTGTCGGGAACGCCATCGGTCCGGTACCAGATCAACCGTTCGTCACCGACTTCGATTCGCTCCGCAGTGGCCCCGTCGACCGGGATCACGAGGCTGATGTATTCCGGGTTGTCCGGGTGTTGAACCTCGAGCAGCGGCTGGTCGCCCGCCTCCACCACGCGGAGCACCGTCGAGTAGCCGGTCTCCGCGTTGCGGCGATACTCCACACCATCGGGGTCGAACTCGACCACCACCACGAACCCGATGATGAGGCCGATCAACACGATCCCCATCCCCAGGAAGCCCGACGGGCGCCACGAACTCACGGTCACCACTCTCCATCGGCCGCAGTCCTCGGTGTTGAATCACCACCGGGAACGACGTGATCGGTCGCTATCCTCACCAAACACGGGGCTGTAGCTCAGTTGGCTAGAGCACCTGCTTTGCAAGCAGGGGGTCGTCGGTTCGAATCCGATCAGCTCCACTACAAAACCCCAGGTCAGAGGCCATTTTCTCTGATTCGATTTCCGAAGAACTTGCCGACGTAGCCATTTGAACGTAGCCTTTTGGGTAGTTGGCTACGTCGAGGAGACGACCCATGGCACGGCGGCCATCGGTGCGGTGGAACGAAAAGGCGGAACGGTGGATGGCGTGGGTGCGCTTTCCCGACGGTTCGCGACGCAAGGTCGAGCGGGTCGACAAAGCCGACGCCCAACGCGACCTCGACCGGCTTCTGGAGCTCCGAGCCCAGTCGCTGGACGCGCCGAGTCGAGACCGGATGGCGTCGTTCGCCGAGGTGATCGAGGCCTGGTTCGACGCCGGCTGTCCGAACGTCTCCCCCACCCGCAAGTCCCGCCACGCTCGCGAGAAGTCACCCAACACGATCGCCAACGCGCGCCAGCTTCTCGGCACGAGTGTCCTGCCCGTCATCGGCAAGCTTCGTGTCGACCGCACGACGACCGAGCGACTTGAGGAGCTCTTCCAGTCGATGGCCGACCGGGACTACGCCACCAGCACGGTCGACCGAAACTGGAACTACCTCAACCAGGCATGCCAACACGCGCTCAAGCAGCGCCGCATCCGAACCAACCCGGCCGCCGGTGTTCTGCTACCGGCGGTCCGGCCGTCGAAGAAGCGCAAGAGCCTCACGATCGAACAAGCCCAACACCTGATGACCGAAGCGATCCCCGCGGACCCACGGCCGGCGATGTGGCTCACCGGTCTGATGTGTGGCCTGCGCCCCGGCGAGATCATCGGACTGCGCTGGTGCTACGTCGACATCGACTCCGACAACCCGAGCATCGAGATCGCCGAGAGGGCCCAAGAGGTCAACGACAGATACATCGGTCAAGTCGAGCCGAAGACCGATCGAGGACGGCGGACCATCGGTCTTCACCCTTTGCTCATCGGCGCGCTCCATCGGCACCGCGAGGAGCAAACTCTCCTCGGGCTCTATGACAATGAAGGCTTTGTGTTCCCGACCCGGAACGGCACGCCGATGACGCTGTCGAATCTGCGCCGGGCCTTCCAGACGCTCTGCAAGTCCGCAGGCCTCGGCGACGGCTGGACGACGTACGAGCTACGCCACTCGTTCGTCTCGCTCGTCTCGGACCAGCTCGATGATCTGACCAAGGTCGCGGACCTCGCGGGTCACGTGGACACCCGCACCACCCAGGGCTATCGGCACGCGGTGCGACCATCGCTCCCTCATGCGATCGATGCCTGGGATCGACTGCTGTCCGAGGCCGGTCATTAGCGGCTCAGACCGGGACGAGCCGATAGCGGGTTCGCTGGGCGCTAGTTGTGACACCGAGAAGGTTGTCCTCAGGCCATACGATCCGGCCAGGTACGGCTCGGCGCCTGCTCTAGAACGAGCGCCCTGGCGGCGCCCACGCAGATAGCGCGTCAAGAAGATCGAGAAGATGCTCTTCCTCAGCATCCCTCGTTTCAGCCTGGAGTTCTAACCGGAGTCGCTCTACCGCTTCCACGACACGGCTTCGAGGCCAGCCCTCCGCTAGCAGTCCACGAGCAATGACTCTCAACGCGGCAAATGGATCGCCGGTTCCGAAGCAACCGGCGAGTAGCGCATGGCAGTCGTTGGCTTCGATCACGGGCCAACCCGATCCCAGATCGGTTGAGTCTGAGCAAGCAGGTCCTGGTACTCCTCGATAGGCATCGGAAGCGAAGGTTCTAGGAACCCGTGGCCCGTTGGGTTGTCCGGATCCGGTCGATACTTCAGGCCGTCTGGCAAGTCACAAGAGTCTATACACCAGACAGGGTCGCGGCCGGTGCCGCCATACTCCGGGGGGCGACGATGCCGGGGGAGATTCTCTGGCGCTCCCGGCGCCACCGAGAGCCCACCCGTGTCGGGATACACCATGCTGTCCGCGTCCACAGCTATGTCATCGGACCTCGCACCCAGGGTGCGACCACTGCTAGTCCCAAGCTCCGGTAGCCCGTCGGCCTCTCGCATCCCACGGAATAGCTCTTCTGAGGTGAGACCCCAGTAGTGGTCCAGTCGTTGTGCGACTCTGATCAGAGGAGCA
>CAYFLT010000016.1:57929-67671 GCA_964344055.1 uncultured Candidatus Nemicrothrix sp. | reverse complement strand
GGGCATGACCGTGGTGGACGATCGGCCGACCTCCGCCGACCTCGTGGGCGGCAGCCGCGCCAACGCGAACGTTCTCCGTACCGTCGACGCCGCCGCACTCCGCACCGAGACCATCGACGCCGTGCTCGCCCTCGATCAGCAGTAGCGATGGACGTCGATTCACTACTGGACTCGTTGTCCTCAGGTGACCGGGTCGTCTACACGTTCGTCATGGCCTGGGTGGTCTGCGGCGTGGTGTGGCTGGCTCTCGACTGGATCGGCAATCCGAACCGCGGTGTCTTCCGGCCCAAGCGTGAAGAGGTCACCGGCACATGGAAGGAGCGTCGCGCCGCGAGGCGTCTGAAGCGCGCGGAGGACGACGCCTCGGTTCGCGCCACGCTCCGCGACGCGTATGGCGCGTCGAGCCTCCGGGTCCTGTGGAGCCGCAAGCACGAGGCTGAGGTGATCGAGGCCGACGAGGCGCTCGTCCGCGGCTACCCGCTCGCGCCTCGCCGTCGGTTCAAGCGGGGGCGGCTCCTCGAACTCGACGAGTTCACCGATCGTTACGAGCCGGTGCTCCGCCGCGATGGCTACCTCCCCACCTACGACCCGGCGGACCCGCCCGAGCTCCCGATGCCGATCCCGAGGGGACGATGGCGTACCGGCATGGACCCGCGTATGGCGAACCGCAACGGCAACCAACCCACCGCCGCCACCATCCGGAGCCGGGTCTGGAAGAATCATGCCGGTGAACCGGTGTGGGGGCCGACCAACCAGGAACGGATGAAGGCCGGCAAGCCGCCTCGGCGACGGAATCCCCTCACCGGGAAGATCGAGACCGGGGCGGTCGAATTGACCGCAGGCACGCCGTACTGGAAGGGAGCGATCACCGATCCCTTCACAGGAGGGACCGAGCCATGACCTCGGCCCCGGACCTTCCCACCGCCGATCGCTTCACCGAGGACGACACGGACCAGTTCGTGGTCGACGGCCACGACATCCTCGCCATGGTGTCGATCGAGGTCGGCGATGACGCCACGGTCAGGATCCTCCGCGTTGCAGCGAACGAAGATCGCCGCCAGGGCGTGGTGATCGACGCCGACGCACCACTGCATCTCGGTGGCGCCGAAGCCACCCGGATCGTGTTGTGGGCCGACACGGCACCCGACGAGGTGGAAGTCCCATCGGTCAGCGGAACGCTGCGAGTGTGGAACACCTGGGAGACCGACGGCATCGCCCACGCCTGGATCGGTTGGGCCGGGATCCGGACCGAGGGGTCGACCACCGACCCTGATGGGATGATGCTTCGATGCACCGACGGCAACGCTCCTGGTGACTCGGTCGATCTGGAACTCCGGATCCTCGTCCTCGCTGACGACCCCGACGCCGACGCCGACTGATCCGGCCCCGCGGCGCGACGGCTGACTGGGCCGATCGGCTCTGGTTCGAGCGGCCCGTTCGAAAGGCCAGACGCCTCAATTCGCTCAAGGCGTCACGAGAGCACCCCGAACGGCCAAGAAGACGGCGGCAATGGCGCCGACGTCGATCAAGGACAGGACAGACCGATGAACGACCGCGCTCCGCTGACCGACACCGAAGGGTTCTCCCTGGTGACTGGCCCCGGCCGCACCCCGATGACCCGCCGTCAGGCCAACGCGCTCGGCCGCGTCCTCGGCACCGTGCCCCAGGCCGCCGGTCGTACCCACTGACACCGATCGTCAGTCGATCGGCTGGTGTACACGCGCGAGCCAGTCGTTGCCGGGCTCGACCACGGTCCGCAGCACGGTCGCAGCGGTGACCAACCACTCGATGACCAGGCCCTCGTCCACCCGATCGGGCAGTTCGGCCACGATGCCGTTCCTCGCGTGATCCTGGCGCTTCAGCCAACCAGTCGGGAGCCCGAGCCCGAGCTCTTCGAGCCGCGGCAAGGCGTCCGGACCCGTGCCATGAGCGAGGCCGATCTGGGCCGGTCGGGGGCGGCGGCCGACGGCGGGGGGCGTCCAGGTGGCCATGGCGACAGCCGGACCGCGCCCGGAGAACCAGGCACCCAGCCCGGACCGGGACGGAACCCGAGCCTCGTCTTCTTCGGAGAGTTCGGGCATGAGATTGATCCAACCGTCAGCACGAGGGTTCCCGCTCAGCCGGCGCATCGCCGCGACCACCGCCGCAGGCTCATGTCGGTTGAACCGGATGTCCTCTACCTCGATGGCCACGAGAGGGACGCTACCCGCCGACGTCGTGCTAGCCCGACCGGGTACCGTGGGCGGAGCGGGTGGCTGATGCCGCCAAGGTGAAGATGTTCCGCAGCACACGATCACGCCTCCTCCTCGTCGCGTTCACCTCCCTGGCACTCATGGCGGCCGGTGGACCGGTCGCGGGTCAGATCGACCCCGGGGAGATCGGCGAGCTCCAGGATCGCCGGGACGAGATCACCGTCGAACTGGGAGTGATCGATGCCGAGATCGCCGCGCTCGAGGCGGAGCTCGCCAGACTCGACGACACCATCAACCGTCGATGGGCAGCCATCGAGCTGGTGGCCGACGAGATCGAACGCACTGTCGACAGCCGCCGTGAACCAGCCGCCACGCGGGTCGAGATCGCGATCGTCGGGTTCACCGCAGGGGACCCGAGACGGAACGCGCTGATCGACGAGATCGAGGTACTCGAGGGCAGCGACGAGCCGGCGCGGCGGCGTGAGCTGTACAGCGCCGTGATCGACGACACCCAGGACCGGCTCGATGCCATCGACGCCCGCCTCCTCGCGCTCTCCGATGAACTCACTGCGGCCAGGAATGCACTCAGTGACGCGGAAGCCACGCGCGACGCCACCGAGGCCTCGTACCAGGAGGCCGGAGCCCGGAGGTCGGAACTCGCGACCGAACTCGCCGATGTCCAGCAACGGATCGAGTTCCTGGCCTCACTCGAGAACAAGGCGGTCTTGACCGGACTCTCCACCTTCGACGACCCGACCCGACCGGCGCTGGCCATCAAGATCGACAACGTCTCCCCCGCCCGTCCCCAGTCCGGCATCAATCAGGCCGACATCGTGTTCGTGGAGGAAGTGGAGGGCGGACTCACCCGGTTCGCCGCGATCTTCCACTCCACCGCCGTCGACGAGGTCGGGCCGGTTCGCTCGATGCGCACCGGTGACTTCGACCTCCTCGCCCAGTTCAACGCACCCCTCTTCGCGAATTCAGGCGGCAACCGGTACGCCCGTCGTGCACTGGGCGACTCGACCCTCGTCGACATCGGCGCGGCCACCCACCTCGACCTCTACTACCGCACCGGCCGTGCCGCGCCCCACAACCTGTACACCAATCCGCTCAATCTCTGGTCGGTCGGTTCCGGCCCGGACTATCCCACCAGCACGCCATCGCCGATCTTCCGGTTCCGCGAGCCGGGCGAGGCGGCGGTCGGCGACGCCACCGCGATCACCGGCGTCGAGATCGACTACGGGCGATCGGTCGTCGAGTACGAGTGGAACGGCTCCGGCTGGCTCCGTTCCCAGGACGGGTCCCCGACCGTCGATGCGGCCGGCGTTCGAGTCGCGCCGACCACGGTGATCGTGCACTTCACCGAATATGGAGTGTCGCTGGCCGATGCGCTCTCACCCGAAGCGATCACCACCGGCACCGGACCGGCGTGGATCCTCACCGACGGGCTCCTCGTGGACGCCAACTGGCGGCGTCCCGAGATCGACGACCAGTTCGAGTACGTCACCGACGCCGCGGCATTCGTGACGATTCTCCCCGGCCGCACGTGGGTCGAGATGCCACGCCCCGAATCGGCAACCAGCCGGTGACGAGGCCGTAGGGCCTCTCGCGGCACAACCCGGCCACGGACCACCGGTCGGACACGACTAACGTCGACCGCCGTGCCTCGCCAGTTCGTCCGCTGCCCTCCCGATCCGGAGATGATCGAGGGATTCCGACGAATCCGTGAACAACTCGACGTGCCACCCCGGTTCCCCGAGGCCGTGCTCGAGGCCGCAGGCACCAGCGTCTCCGACGGCCCCCGGATCCCGCCGGGAGCGTCCCAGGTGCTGATCGACGCCAGGGACATCGAGTTCGTGGCGATCGATCCACACGGGTCGACCGACCTGGACCAGGCGTTCGCCGCCTCCCGGCGAGGCGCCGGCTACACGCTCTACTACGCGATCGCCGACGTGGCGGCATTCGTTCCTCCGGGCGGCCCCGTCGACCTCGAAGCCCGTTCCCGGGGTCTCACCCTCTACAGCCCCGACCTGCGCACTTCCCTCCATCCGGAGTCGATCAACGAGGACGGCGGGAGTCTGTTGGAGGGGCGGGACCGGCGGGCGCTGCTGTGGACGATCGACCTCGATGCCGACGCCGAGATCGAGGCGGCCCGACTGGAGCGGGCCGACGTCCGCAACCGGCAGCAGCTGTCCTACCGGAAGGCGCAGGCGCTGGCCGACTCCGTCGATGCGGATCATCCCGTGGCGCTGCTTCGGGAAATCGGCCTCCTTCGTCGGCAACGAGAGGTCGAGCGAGGGGCGGTGAGCCTGGATCTTCCGGCCCAGGAAGTGACCCATGAGCCCGACGGCAGCTTCCACGTCGTCTACGACGAGACACTGCCCGTCGAGAACTGGAATGCCCAGATCTCGCTGCTCACCGGGATTGCGGCCAGCCGGATCATGCTCGCCGGCGGTGAGGGATTGTTGCGGACACTCCCCCGACCCGAACCCCGTACCGTCGCCAGGCTCCGCCGCACGGCCCGAGCACTCGGCATCGACTGGCCCGACGACGTCGGCTACGCCGACCGGGTCCGAGATCTCCGCCCGGACAGCCCGGAGCGTGCGGCCCTGCTGTCACAGGGGGCCCGGGGGTTGCGGGGTGCGGGCTACGTGGCCTTCCAGGAGGACGACCCTCCGACCGAGCCCGAGCACTCGGCCATCGCATCGACCTACGCCCATGTCACAGCCCCGCTACGCCGGCTGTGTGATCGATTCGCGAACGAGATCGTCCTGGCTCAGTGCGCCGACCGCGAGCCTCCGGGGTGGGCGTTGGAGACGCTCGACGAGCTCCCCAGCCTCATGGGAGCGGCTCGCAATCGGGATCGGAACCTCGAGCGGGCGCTCGTCGACTATGTCGAGGCGGTTGTACTCGCGCCGCGGGTGGGTGAGCGGTTCGACGCCGTCGTCACCGACGTCGACACCGAGCGGGACCGGGGTCGGATCCAGCTTCGGCATCCGGCCGTGGTGGCACGCGTTCCGTCGGCCGGCCTCGAACTCGGTGCCGAGGTGACGGTGGTACTGGAAGCCGCGTCACCCGACGATCGTCAGGTGGACTTCCGGATCGCGTGACCGGCCCCGCACTGTGTGGCCGGGCCGGGACGAACCCGTGGACTCAGTGACTGACCGCGGGATCGAGGGTCTTGGCGTGCTCGACCCAGCGCTCGACCTCTCCGAGCGACGGCGGGCGACGTACGAGGGGCCGGCGCTTCGCGGAATTCACCTCGAGCATCTTGGCGTGGAGGTTGGCCGGCTTGCGCTTGCGCAGTTCCTTGACGGTGTCGACCCCGGACTGCTCCAGGAGGTCGCTGTATTCCTCACCGACACCACGCACCCGCATGAGGTCCGCGCGGTTGACCCACTCGAGGAGCTGGGTCTCGGTGCATCCGGTGGCTGCCGAACAGGCCTTGCGGCCCTTCTTCGAACCGGCTTCGCGCAGCAGGGCCGCGGTGGACCGGATGCCGGCCTTGCGCAATGCCTTGCCGTTCTTCACACCGATGCCTTCGATCGTCTCGATGGACGCCATCGTCTCGCTCCTTGGTTTGGAAGATCCGTCGTCGTGGGCGGTTGGTGACCCCGACGCTAGAGGACCACGGAAAGTCGCGCGTCGTCGTGGCCGGTGCGGCAGCGCGGCCGTCGATCAGGCGAGGGCCACCGCGGCCGCGACATGGTCGTGCGCACACTCCCCCGCCGGTGTGAGGGTGAGCCGTTCGGCGCCATCGGGCCCGACGATCAGGGTGTGTTCGAATTGGGCCGAGCGCGTGCCGTCGACGGTGACGGCCGTCCAGTCGTCGTCCCAGATCGCGGCCTCCGCCGAGCCCAGCGTCAGCATCGGCTCGATGGTGAACGAGGTGCCGAGCTCGAGCCGGGTGGTGAGACGTCGGTCGTGGTAGTGCGGGATCTGGAGGTTGGTGTGGAACTCGGTTCCGACCCCGTGGCCGATGAACTCCCGGACCACTCCGAGCCGATGGGTGACGGCGTGGCTCTCGATGGCCCGCCCGATTTCGCTGACGAGACCACCGGGCGACACCGCCGCGATGCCGAGCTCCAGCGCCCGGGCCGTCTCGCGAACGAGTCGCAGGGAGTGCTCGTCGACCTCCCCGACCAGGAAGGTGGCGGACGTGTCGCCGTGCACACCTTCTCTCCAGATGGTGACGTCGATGTTGACGATGTCGCCCTCGGCGAGGGGCCGGCTGTCAGGGATCCCGTGGCAGATGACCTCGTTCACCGAGGTACAGACCGACTTCGGGAAGCCGCGGTAGTTCAGCGGACTGGGGTAGCCCCCGGCGTTGATGCAGGCGTCGTGGACGAAGCGGTCGATCTCGTCGGTGGTGATCCCGGGCTGAACGATCTCACCGGCCCGAAGGAGGATCTCCGCCGCGTAGTGGCCGGTGCGGCGCATGGCGTCGATCTCGTCGGGAGTTCGGACCAGGGACGACTGTGACGGGCCGGGATCACCGGTGAGCGCGTAGTGCGGCCGTGCGACCTCGGCGGGTACCCGCCGCATGGGACTGATGAGGCCGGGTTGCACGGGAGGCAACGACGGCGCCACGCCCGGAGCGGGTCGGGTCGGCTTCCTCTTGCGTTTGGCCATGGAGACCAGCCTAGGCCCTTCGCCGGCCGCTGTTCACCGCAGGAACCGGCTGACCGACTCGACGATGCACGCCGGCTTCTCGGCCCCCTCGATCTCGACCACCAGGGTGATCACCGTCTGGACGCCGCCGGCGACCTCGGTCGCCTCGGTGAGGGTTCCGGTGGCCCGAACCCGCGAACCGACCGCCACCGGCTGGGGAAACCGCACCTTGTTCACCCCGTAGTTGATCCCCATCGACACGCCTTCGACCGTGACGATCTCGGGGAGGAATTGGTTGGTGAGGCTGAGTGTGAGATACCCGTGCGCGATGGTCGTGCCGAAAGGCCCGGCCGCCGCCTTCTCGGGATCGACGTGGATCCACTGATGATCGCCGGTCGCATCGGCGAACAGGTCGATTCGGGCCTGATCGATGTCGACCCAGTCGCTGGTTCCCAGTTCGGATCCGACCGCGTCGAGAATGTCGTCGGGGCTGGAGAAGACGGTGGTCATGGCGGCGACGCTACTGAACCGCTACCGCCATCGGCACCTCGACGAATCCGGCGAGGCGAGCCTGCCCCTCCACCGGACGTCCGAACAGGTAGCCCTGACCGTGGAGTTCGACGGCGCGCTCTGATCCGCGCTCCTTGTCGCGCAGTGCAACCACGCGGTCCATCTGCGCGTCGGTCTCGACCCCTTCGGCGACGACGATGAGGTCGAGTGCGGCTGCCATGTTGAACACGGCTGCGACGATCGCGTCTGCCCGCAGGTCCTCGCCCAGTCGCTGGATGAAGCCACGGTCGATCTTGACGCCGTCGACGTCGAACGTCTGCAGGTAGGCCAGCGATGAGTAGCCGGTGCCGAAATCGTCGATCATCACGCGGAGACCGAGATCCCTCAGCGCCTCCAGATGGTCGGCGGTCGCCTCCGAGCTGTCCATCAGGACCGTCTCGGTCACCTCGATCACCAGCCTGCTGGGATCGACCGACCGGGTGGCGAGCCGGGAGGCGATGTGGGTGACGAGCGACGGATCGGCAAACGTCCTCGCCGAGAGGTTGACGGCGATCGGCCGAGCCGAAGGATGGGCACCCAGAAGGTCGATGGTGCGATCCAGGACGGTCTTGTCGATCTTGACCACCAGCCCGGTGTCCTCGGCCTGGGGCACGAAGTCCTCCGGCGTGAGCAGCCCGCGCGTCGGGTGTTCCCATCGCACGAGCGCCTCGAAGCCGGTCACCCGCCGGGTCGGGAGTTCCACCACCGGCTGGAGATGCACGCTGAGCTCGCCCTGGTCGAGCGCTCGGCGGAGCTCTTGGGAGATCGTGACCTTCTCCTCCAGCTGCTCCCGGAGGGTGTCGTCGAACACCTCGACGCGGCCCCTCCCCTTCTGCTTCGCGCGGTACATGGCGAGATCGGCGTTGGCCAGGACCTGCTCCGCCGAGTCGCCTCGGTGGGCCCGGGCGATCCCGACCGATGCCGTGATCACGTGGTCCACGTGTCCGTCCAGGATCGGTGTGGCGATGACGTCCTGGAGTCGCTCGGCGAACTCCATGGCGCCGACCTCGGTGATGCCCTCACAGATGACGACGAACTCATCGCCCGAGAGCCGGCCGACCACGTCGGCTTCGCGAACCGACGTGCGCAACCGGTCGGCGACCACCGTGATGACGGTGTCACCGAATGCGTGACCCAACGTGTCGTTGGTCAGCTTGAACCGATCGAGATCGACGAACAGGACGGTCATCGGAATCTTGTCCGCCAGCCCGATGCGATGGGACAGCGCGGCGCGGATGGTCGGTCGATTCGGGAGGCTCGTGAGCGGGTCGTGCTCCGCCCGATGCCGTTCACGGTCGAGGGCGCTTCGCATGGCGTCGTTCGCTCTGGCGTCCTGCAGGGCGAGCGAGGCATGTTGGGCGAAGGCGATCAGCGCCTCCTGTTCGGGAGGACTGAAGCGACGGGTCGGATCGACCGTCGACACGGTGAGGCAGCCGGCAACCTCGCCGTTCACCGTGACCGGCGTGGTCATCATCGCTCCCGGACTGCCGTCTTCGGCGGTCTCCGGTTCCACGATCAGCCGGTTCTCGTCGATGGCCTGAGCGACCGGTCCGTTGAGCGCCCCCACGGTGCGGAGGGACTCGCTGGTCTCGTCGGGGTCGAAACCCTGACTCGACACGAGTACGAGGGTTTCGATCTCGCCGACCTCGAGGAGGCGGAGACTCACTCGCCCCACTCCAAGCAGTTCGAGCGCACCGGCGGTGACCGCGTCGAGCACGTCCTGGGTGGGATCGCGATGGGAGATCGACTGCTGAATGCGAAACAGCCGGTCGAGCAGACCCTGGCGTTCGCGCAACTGGGCGACCAGTCGGCGGTTGTCCTCGACGCGCCGTTCGAGGTCGCGGCGGGCGTCGCGTTCGGCCTCGAGCGCCTGGCGCATGGTGGCGGCCAGCCCGACGATCCGTGCGATGGTGGCGAGCAGCTGGACTTCGTCGTCGTCGAAGGGTCGATCCTGGCGCGCCACCCAGATCACACCCACGGTGCCGGCGACGGTCGCCCGGGCGACATGACCCGGCCCGACTCCGGGAAGTTCCATCTGGTCATCGGCGGCGTGGGCGATCCGGATCAGCTCTCGTTCGACCGCCGTCGGGGAGTCGAAGCCGAAGACCTGGAGGGCAGCGATCCGTCCACAAACCGCTCCGAAGCCCGCGTCGAGGGTCTGGGCAACGGTCGCGAGCGCACCCGCACCGTCGAAGTCGGTGTCGGGGTCGCCGAGACCGGCCAGCAGTTCGGTCAGGGACAGCAGCGAGTGTCGGGCACTTCCAGGGGCCACACGTCTTCATCGGCACACCACCATCGGTTCTGAGGGGCCGGTTAGCCTCATCACGAACCGTGACCGAATCGGGCGACGAGAGGAACACCCCATGGCAGCAGGCGGCGGCACGAAGGCG
>CAYFLT010000016.1:46958-57856 GCA_964344055.1 uncultured Candidatus Nemicrothrix sp. | reverse complement strand
CCGACACCGGCAACCAGGCGCTGCTCCTACTCGGTGGCCGCCTCGCCAAACGAGAGGCCTCCTCGTCCCACCCGTTCGGCTACGGACGGGAGCGCTACTTCTGGTCGTTCGTCGTCGCGCTCGTCCTGTTCACGATCGGTTCGATGTTCGCGATCTACGAGGGCATCGAGAAGATCCGTCACCCTCACGAGTTCGACAGCCCGGCGTGGGCCTTCGGCGTTCTGAGCCTCGGCATCGTGCTCGAGGGCTTCTCGTTCCGGACGGCCATCGTCGAAGCCAACCGCGTCCGCCACGGGGCCTCCTGGACGAGCTTCATCCGCCGATCGAAGACACCGGAGCTCCCCGTGGTGCTGCTCGAGGACCTCGGCGCGATGGTCGGCCTGGTGTTGGCGCTGGTCGCTCTGATCATCGCGGAGGTGGCCGACGCCCCGGTGTGGGACGGCATCGGCACGCTCTCGATCGGCATCCTCCTCGGGCTCATAGCCGTCGTGCTCGCGATCGAGATGAAGAGCCTCCTGATCGGTGAGGGAGCTCGGCCCTCGGTTCGTGACGACATCATCCGGGCGATCGAGCGGACCGATGGTGTGGATCGTCTGATCCATCTGCGGACCCAACATCTCGGCCCCGACGAGCTGCTGGTCGGGGCGAAGGTGCACTTCGACGACAGCTACGACGCCGCTGAACTCGCCAACGCCATCGACCGACTCGAGGCGAATGTCCGTGAAGACGTCCCCGAAGCCCGCCCCATGTACATCGAGCCGGACGTCTACCGACCCGACCCGTGACGTGAGAACGCGCTCCCGGGCCCATCAGGCCGGCACGACGGTCGCTTCGGCGATCGGCCTCGCCATCGCCGGGTTCTGGGACGAGGTCTTCTTCGCCGCCCCCGCCGTCTACCTCACTGCCAAGATCGGTGCCTGGTCGACGCTCGCCATCCTGATCCCGATCTACATCGTCGTCGGTTCCGGGATCTCGGTGTTCATCATCGGGACGAAGCAGCGCAAATACGCGAAGGCGGGCCGGGTCGAACGGATGGTCAACTCGATGGCGGAGAAGACCCAGAACAGCAGGATCCGTCGACAGCTCGTCGCGGGCAGCCTCGTCGGATTCTTCCTGGCCGCGTGGCTGCTCGGCGGCATCCTCACCAGTTGGATCCTCCGACTCGTGGGAATCCGCCAGCACGTCCTTCGTTGGGCGCTCGCAGCCAACACCATCTGGGCAGTCATGTTCGTGGGTCAGTATTCGGGGATCGCCGCCCTGATCTTCTAGCCGTTCGACAGCTGGTGCGCGAGCCGACGTTCCAGCGGCATGGACTGCGTCGGGCGGTCGCAGCTCCTCTCGTCGAAGTGGCAGTCCACAGGGCCAAAGCCTTATCCACAGGCGGCGGCTGCCGATTGGACGTTCGTGACCCGTGTCGGTTGGAAGCGATACATCATCGCGAGCTTCGCGCTGCTCCTCATCAGCGCGCCCTTGGGCGAGACCGGCGCCACCGTCAGCTTCGCGGTCGTCGGCATCGCTTCGGTCGTCGCGTTGATCCAGGGTCCACGCCATCACGGTGCTCCGAGGCCGAGCGTCTGGTACCTGCTCGCTGCCGCACTGGTCCTGTTCCTCGCCGGCGGCGTCGCCGAGGGGTTCAGCCCCATTTCAGAAGGACCGATCCGGAACTACCCCACCTGGCGGGAGCCGTTCGACCTCGCCGCGTACGGAGCCGTTCTCATCGCACTCGGCCTCATGGCACGGGCTCGACTCGCCAACCGCGATCGCACCAACACGCTCGACGCGTTGATCGGCGTCTGCGGAATCGGTGCGCTTGTGTGGTCGACGATCATGACCGAGTTCCTCCAGGCCGACTCGCTCACCACTGCCGGCAAGACCACTGGCGTCCTCTTCTCCCTGATGACGCTTGCCCTGGGATTCACCACGATCCGGGTGGCGATCGGTCCCGGTGCTCGTCCCCCTGCCTACTACTTCCTTGCGCTCGCGGCCGCCGGCGGATTCCTGGCTGAGGTGTTCGTCGAACTCGAGTTGATCGGCAGGACGCCGTTCCCGGGCACGGACATCCTGAGCGCCCTCGCCAGTGCGACGGCGTTCATCATGATCGCGGCAGCCGCACTACATCCTTCGATGCCGGCGTTGACGATGCCGCCGGAAGAAGCGATGCCGAACATGACCGGCCGGCGTCTCCTCGCCATGACCGCAGCGGTCCTCATCCCTCCGGCGCTCCTGCTCGCCGAACAGACCGGCGAAACCCAGATCGAGACAGTCATCATCATCGGCGTCTGGGCCGTCGTCTCGATCATGGTGATGGTTCGGGTCTACTCCCTGGCCCAGGGACGTGAGCGGATCGCCGCAATGGACCGGGCTCTGGCGTCCGCCGATGCCCGACTTGCTGCCGCTCGCGACGAACACGACATGGCGGTGGCGGTTCTCGAGGCCGCGAACGAGATCGTCAGCGGTGTAGTCCGAGCTGCCGTCTTCTCATGGCACGACGATCACTGGAACCCGATCCACTCCGTCGGCTCGACCTGCCCGAGCCCGCTCGACGGTTCACCGCAGCCGGCGACGGCCCAGCGCTCGCGGCAAGGCGACACCTTCGCCTTCGACGTGCACTTCGATGCCGTCGGCAGCCACACCGGTGTGGTCTCGCTGGAGGCGAGGACTCGACCTGACGAGCTCGAACTCGGCCGTCTGACGTCGCTCGTCTCCGACCTTGGCCGCGCGCTCGAATCCGCGGCCCTCCGGGAACAGGTCGGCCGCGACCGCTCCGAACGCCGATTCCGGTCGCTCGTCGAGAACTCCGCAGACATCATCGTCGTGCTCACGGAGTCCGACACCATCAACTTCGTGAGCCCGGCCGGCCCGCGGCTCCTCGGCTTCGACGAGGCAGAACTGCTCGGGCGGACGCTCGAGGCGCTCGTGGAGACCTCCCACCGGCCCGGTCTCGCCTCGATCATCACCAAGCCAGACAACGGTTCGGCGGAACTGCAGTTGATCTGTCGCGACGGCAGCCTGCGATGGTTCGACGTCACCGCATCCGACATGCGATCCGATGAGGAGATCTCCGGCATCGTGGTCACCGCGAGCGAGATCTCGGTCCAGAAGCAGGCCCAGCTCGATCTACGACGAAGCGAGGCTCGATTCCGCTCGCTGGTGCAGCACTCGAGTGACCTGGTCGCGGTTCTCGATGGCAACGGCATGATCTCCTGGATCTCCCCGTCGTCGCAGCCCATCCTCGGCGTCGCGCCGCCCGAGGCACTCGACCGGGACTTCATGAGTCTCGCCCACCCGAGCGATCGAGAGACTCTGAGCACCCTGATCGCCCGGATGTCCCTGACCGAGTCCGTCCCACAGACGAGCGAGCTGAGGGTCCGCCACGCCTCCGGGTCGTGGCGCATTCTGGAAGTCACGGTCACGAATCTGCTGAACGACCCGAGTGTCGAGGGCATCGTTCTCAATGCCCACGACATCACCGAGCGCAAGACCCTCGAACAGAACCTCCGGCACCAGGCGCTCCACGACGATCTCACCGGAATCGCCAATCGGGTGCTGTTCCGGGACCGTGTCCATCAGGCGTTGACACGCCGCGAAGACTCGGTGGTGGTGCTGGTGGTCGACCTCGACGACTTCAAGACCGTCAACGATGGACTCGGCACCGATGCAGGCGACGAACTCCTGAAGGTCCTCTCGTTCCGGCTGCAGCAGTTCCTGCGCGGCAGCGACACCGCGGCTCGCCTCGGCGGCGACGAGTTCGCGATCCTGCTGGAGGGCAACCCTGCTCGCTCGGAGGTGACCTCCATCGCCCAGCGTCTCCTCCAGACGATCGAGGTGCCGATCGACATCGCGGGCCGGGAGATCGTGCTGCATGCGTCCATCGGCGTTGCGTTCGCCGACGATCTCGACGAAGCCACGCCCGAGACGCTGATGCGCAGTGCCGACCTCGCGATGCACGGCGCCAAGAATCGTGGCAAGTCCCGCGTCGTCATCTTCGACGAGTCGATGCACGAGGGCGCATTCGAACGCCTCGAGCTGAAGGCCGACCTCGCCCGTGCGCTCCAGCGGCGCGAGCTGCTCCTCCACTACCAGCCGGTGGTCGATCTCGCGACCGGAGCGATCTCCGGATTCGAGGCGCTCATGCGGTGGAACCACGCCGAGCGGAAGATGGTCGGACCAGGTGTGTTCATCCCACTCGCGGAGGAGACCGGCCTCATCGTCCCGATCGGGCGGTGGCTCATCGACGAGGCCCTCGAGCAACTGCGCATCTGGCAGGACGAGTATCCGAACCGTCCACCCCTGACGATGAGCATCAACGTGTCAGGCCGCCAACTCGAGGACCCCAGCCTGGTCGACGACATCGACGGGGCCATCAAACGACTGAAGCTCGACCCTTCGACTGTCATCATCGAACTCACCGAAAGCGTCGTGGTCGAGGAGTCCCCCCGGATGGTCCGCCGCCTGAAGGAGATCCGCGAGCTCGGCGTCGGTCTCTATGCCGACGACTTCGGTGCCGGGTTCGCCTCGTATTCCGCACTCCAGTCGTTGCCGTTCTCCGGTGTGAAGATCGACCGCTCCCTCGTCATCGGACTCGACGGCGAGTCGTCGGATCGTGCCGAGGCGCAAGTGCGATCGATCATCGAGATGGCGGCCGAGACCGACATGCGGGTGGTCGCCGAGGGCATCGAGTCCGGCGCCCAGGCCCACGCGCTTCGCGGCATGCAGTGCGAGAAGGCGCAGGGTTTCTACTTCGAGCGGCCCGCACCGGTCGAGCTCATCGGTGACGAGCTGAACGACCGGGATCTACTCTCCAGTAACCGCTCCGACTGAGCCACCACGCAGGGTGCGTGTCGCCCCTGTGGATAAGTTGTCACGAGCAGGGTCCCGGGACTATGGTCCCATGGCCCTGACCATCACCTGGAGTGGTTCTCGTGTCACGTCCCGTGCCGGACTTCACTGATCTTCCCTCGTTCGACCTGCCATCGCTGCTCTGGCACCGGTTCGCCGCGGGCGACGATCTTTCCACAGTCGGCTTCTACGACCGGCGGGCGCGAGGGTTCGAGGTCGACACGCAGCGCAGTTTCCTCGATCGATGCGCGGGTGTCGCCCAGACGCTCACCGAGGCGGGGACCGGCAACGACCACCATGTCCTGATCGCCGCCTCTTCGCCGGAAGCGCTGTGGCTCGGCTTCCTGGGATCCGTGTTGGCCGGATCGACCCCGGTCCTGTTGCCGGTCCGGCCCGCTCTCGACAGTCCGAACGAGATCGCCGCAAAGCTCCGTGTGGCATGGTCGAGCCTTCCCCAGGCGCGCCTGCTCGTGCAGGCGGGCGCCACCGGACCGTGTATCGACACGAACGGACTTCCGTGGACGCCGCTGCTCACCGATCAGGCTCGAGGTGACCTCTTCGACTGGATCTCGCAAACACCCGGCGACGTTCACCGACCACACCACCTGCAATTCACTTCGGGATCGACGGGCTCGATCAAGCCTGTGCTGATGACCCACCGCAACGTGGTGGCCAACACCTGGGGGCTCGCGCGCCGAATGGAGGCTCGACCCGAGGATCACGTCGTCTCGTGGCTACCGCTGTATCACGACATGGGCCTGATCGGCATGGCGATGCTCTCGCTGACAGCCGGGGCTCACCTGCGACTGCTCAGTCCGTTCGACTTCCTCGCCGACCCTGCGAACTGGCTCCAGGCCGTCACCGAGAGCCCCGGCTCGATCACGGCAGCGCCGAACTTCGCGTTCGACTACACCACCCGCCGCGTGAGCGAGAGCCGGATGGGTGGTCTCGACCTCTCATCCTGGAAGAAGTGCTACTGCGGAGCCGAGCCGGTCGACACGGCCACCATCGCGGCCTTCCTCGAGCGGTTCGGCCCGGTCGGCATGCGTCCCGAGGCCATGCAGCCGACCTACGGCCTGGCCGAGGCCACCTTGATGGCGACCATGCCATTCACGGGCGACATCCCCCATCAGGTTTCGATCTCGACCTCGAGCATCTCGTTCGGTGGGCCGGTCGACATCGTCGGCTCGGGCCTCCTCACCGAGTCCGTCGAAGACCCGAGTGCGGCGGTCACCCATGTGGTGGCACTCGGCACCCCCGCGGAAGAGATGGGTGTCGAGATCGTCGCCGAAGACGGCACGATCGTCCGCGTGGACGACACCGCAGGCGAAGTGGTCGTCTCCGGGCCGTCGATCACTCCCGGCTACCTCATGCCGGACGGCTCGATCGACCGGTTCGAAGGCGGCCGCTGCCCCACCGGGGACATCGGCTTCATGCACGACGGCGAGCTGTATCTCATCGAACGCATCAAGAACATCATCATCAAGAACGGTCAGAACCTCTCTGCCGCCGCCATCGAGCGGGCGCTCGCCGAGCTCTGTGAGATGCCGCTCGACAACTTCGCGGTGATCGAGACCTCGATCACCGACATGGGGAGCGGGATCGCCGCAGTGGTCGAGCCACCTCGCAAGACCGACCCGTCGGAGGTGACGTCAGCGGTACTCAGAGCGGTCCGGGATCTCGAGCTGCCGATCGACGAGATCGTCGTGCTCGACCGCAACGGCATTCCACGTACGACGAGTGGGAAGAAGCAGCATGCGTGCCTCCGGGCCCAGCTCCGCAGCGGCGACCTCAAGATCGCCAGCCGCACCTCCACACTGGCCATGATCGGTCCCGATGAGGTGGGAGTCATCGATCTCGACCGGGTCGACGAGCGGGCCCGGGTCCTCCGCCTGGTCGAGAGTCATGCTCGGCGACGCGGCTGGGTGGGCACCAGGATCGAGGAGGATCACCACCTCGCGACCGACCTCGGGTTCGATTCGCTGGCCCTCATCGAGCTCACACTCGACATCGAGCGAGAGTTCGGACACGGCGTCCCGGAGGAGCGACTCAACGAACTGAACACCGTCAGCGACATCCTCCGGATCGCCTCGGATGACTCGTCCGCCGGCTGCCTCCTGACCGCGACACTGCAGAAGCTCATCGACGAGATCCCCCAGATCTACCGCCGCGTCGACCTTCAGACCGGCCGACAGCTCCGAATCGACGGACGCTGGATCACCGACTTCGGCAGCCTCAACTACCTCGGCCTCGACCTCCATCCCGACGTCATCAACTCGGTCGCCCCAGCGGTGAAGGAGTGGGGAGTTCATCCGAGTTGGACGAGAGCGGTGGCCTCGCCGTCGCCCTACTTCGACTTGGAGGAACGCCTGGCCGCGCTCGTCGGCGCGCCCGACGTCATGGTGTTCTCCACAATCACCCTGTTGCACTTCGGCGTCCTTCCCAAACTGGCGACCGCGGCCGACACGTTGATCGTGGACCACGGCGCCCACAACTCCATTCACGAGGCCGCGGAACTGACCGCAGCCCGAGGGGCCGCGCTGCGGGCCTTCGATCACCGTCACCTCGAGACGCTCGAAGAGGCGCTGCGCGATGCCCCGGGCCGGCCGGTCATCGCCCTCAACGGCGTCTACTCCATGACCGGAGCCATGCCCGACCTCGCCGCGATCCAGAAGCTGGCGTCGGAACACGGTGCGCTCGTGTACGTCGACGATGCCCACGGCTTCGGAATCCTGGGGGCGAACCCCGACCTCGCCAATCCGTACGGACACGGCGGAGGCGGAGTGGTCCGTCACCAGAACCTCTCGTTCGACAATCTCGTCTATGTCGCCGGGCTGTCCAAGGCGTTCTCATCGATGGCCGCCTTCGTGACGTGCCGCAGCGCAGAGGAGCGGCAGCTCTTCGAGTCTGCATCGACGTCGATCTTCTCCGGGCCGATCCCGGTGGCCAGTATGGCGTCGGCCCTTGCCGGCCTTCAGGTCAACGAGCGGGAGGGCGATGCCCGTCGCCGGATCCTCTATCGACTCTCCGACCTGCTGATCGGCGGAGCTCGGGAGCGAGGCTACGTCTTCGACAACGAGCTGACGTTCCCGATCGTCAACCTCGTCATTGGCGACGTCCCTCGGGTCGTCCGCGCCTCCCAGATCCTGTGGGATCGCGGGATCCTCTACACACCGTCGGTCTTCCCCGCGGCACCGCTCGATCGCGGCGGATTCCGCGTGAGCATCACCGCGAACAACACCGATGACGAGGTGGAACAGCTTCTCGACGCACTCGACGCGGTCGAGGCGGAGCTGGGCCGACCCGATCATGTCCCGGACCAGCGGCTGCTTCGGGAAGTCTGACCGACTGACGGCGGTGCGGTAGCCCCGACGTCAGATCTCGTCGTCGGTGGGGTTGTCGAAATAGCTCTGGGCGAGTTGCCACAGCGCGAAACTGAACGAGTCCCACTCCTCGGTTTCGCCATTCGGGCCGGTGGGGAAGTACTTCAGTTGCTCGGCCAGATAGGTGCGTCGGAGGGTGAACCCGTCCGCGAGTGCCGTCGCGGTGATCGCGAATTCCTTGATTGCCGTCGTGTCGTCGGGGAACGGCCCGGGCACCACCCGCAGCCCGACGCGTTCGACGATGTAGGCGTACCAATTCGAGAACGCCTCCAGCACTTCCCGATACCCCGCCTGCATGGCGACGCTGGCTGCCTCGGCCTCGGGCGGGTTGTTCTTCATCACCGAGAACGCTCCGATGATCCCCTGCCAGAGACTCCAGAGGTCGTCTCGTTCGCCGTGTTCGATGTTCGTGCGGCCGCAGCGCCGGGCGATCTCCTTCAGCGCTTGTGCGCGCCCGTGGTGGGTACTCGTGTCGGCCGCGGCCAACACCTCCTCGCCCACCGAGAGGGTGGCGCCAGTGCTGGCGACCGGATCCCACTTCGCCACGTTGCGAACGACATCCAACTGGAAATCGCGCTGTGAGTCCCAGATGCGCTCGTGCACGGACCCGCGGGTGACCCGCACCCCCTTCGTCGCCTCCAGGTGGTCGAAGACCTTCGAGTAGGTGATGTGCCCGACCCCGATGTCGAGGCCTTCCTCGATGAGGACTTCCAGGCCGGCTTCGAGGACGAGCTGCTTGAGTTCGGCCCGTTTCCGGCGCTTCTTCGGCGGCCCGTCGACGGCCTCCTCGGTCGGTTCACTGCCCTGCCCACCTGTCATGTAGGCGACACTACGGCGGCCGCTCGATCGGTCGCAACATCGTGGCGCAAGTTGCGACGGGCCCCAATCCGCTACGCAGGGTGTGCGGGCGAACGCCACGCGTCCTCAGCGTGTCGACCGTGATCGAAACGCAGGGCATCGATCTCGGCGCCGATCAACGCCGCCAACGCCGAGAAGTACATCCACGCCATCAGGGCGGCGACCGCCCCGAGCGAGCCGAACGTCGACTCCACGCGGTCGACCGACGTGTAGGCCAGGCCGAGGAGGTAGGTGCTCAGCACCCAGATTCCGGTGCCGGTGACCGATCCCACACTGATGGCGTGGTAGCGCCCGCTCCTCGTACCGACCACCACTCGGTAGAAGAGGGCCAGCGACGTCATCGACACGACCACCACGAGCGGCCACCGACCGATTTCGAGTGCCCAGTGGAAGGCGCTGGCGAAGTCGGTGCGATCGAGGACCGGCGGAAGCACCACGATCAGCCAGAGCATCGCCGCTGCGGACACGACCCCCACGACGCTCAGCTTCAGGGCGAAGACCCGGCCCTGGATCCAGTTGTGGGGACTGGGCATCTCGTGGGCGATCCGCACCGCCATCACCATCGCGTTCAATGCGCTCGACACCGCCCACGCCACACCGACCACACCGAGGACGAGGCCGATCGTGACCTGGGTGGTGCCGAGCTCGGTGAGGTTGCGCAACTGGTCGGTCAGGAGATCTCCGGCCGCGGTGGGCAGCGCGTCCACCAGTGGTTCGATGTTCGACTCCACGTCAGCGGGCTCGGCCACCAGGCCGTAGACCGCGACGACCGCGATCATGGCCGGAATCAGGCCGAAGACACAGGAGAAGGCGACACCGCTCGCCACCAGCATGGTGTGGTGGGCGGTGATGTTGCGCACGAGGAGCACGAACCCGGCACGAAGGGGCACCTGATGACGGTAATCAGCTGCCGGGGCGACGAGAGTGACACCCCCGCTCGGAAGGTGGAGCGCCTGACACCGCCTCACCGGCCATACTGCCCCTCGTGGCAGGGATCACGACGAGCATCGAAACGGTCGACGACGACGGCGTCGAGCACGGCGCGATCGGCACGATCGTCATCGACAACCCCGAGCGGCGCAACGCGATGAATGCGGCGATGTACCAGGCCGTGCCTGCGGCCGTCGCCGGACTCACCGCCCACACCGATCTGCGCTGTGTGATCCTCCGGGGGGCCGGGGACGGGGCCTTCAGCGCCGGGAGCGACATCTCGGAGTTCCCGAACCGGCGCATGGGTGGCCGAGCGGCCGGCTACGACAACGCCGAGCACGGTGCGTGGGAGGCGATCGCGAGCATCGCCGTCCCCGTGATCGCCGCCATCCACGGACCCTGCCGGGGAGGAGGGATCGCGATGGCCCTGCACTCCGATCTCCGGATCGCGGCGTCGGATGCCACCTTCGCAGTGCCGCCGGCCAGCCTCGGGATCGCGTACCCGGTGGAGGCCACCGAACGGCTGGTCAGCCTGGTGGGACCGGCGATGGCGAAGCAGTTGCTGTTCACTGCCGAGGTTCTGGACGCGGATCGAGCACTGAGAATCGGCCTCGTTCAGGAGGTGCTGACGCCTGAGGATCTCGATGACCATGTCGCCGGTCTCGCCCGCCGCATCGTCCGCTTGGCACCGCTGTCCATTCGTGCCGCCAAGCAGACCGTCGACACGATCGTCACGCACGGTCGAGCCGATGCAGCCGACGCCGTCCGAGCCTGCTACCAAAGCGAGGATTTCAAGGAGGGGGTGCGAGCCTTCATGGAGAAGCGGCGCCCTCACTTCCGGGGACACTGATCCAGGAGAAGAACGTGTCGACACCACTCCACACCATC
>CAYFLT010000016.1:27044-46908 GCA_964344055.1 uncultured Candidatus Nemicrothrix sp. | reverse complement strand
GGAGTCCGCCACCGCCGTGCTGTGGGTGCACGGGGTCGACTCCGACGCGCATGTCTGGGATCCCGCGGTCGAGCTGGTGTCGGACCACCACCTCTGCGTCGGCGTGGACCTGCCCGGCCATGGTGAGTCCCCGGAACCGGACGATGCCGGGGCGTATGAGCGGACCGCTGTCCTCGACGATCTCGACGCCGTGATCAACGAGATCCGGTCCGAGCAGCCGGACCGACATGTCGTCCTGGTGGGTCACAGCCTGGGTGGGTACCTCGGCCTGGCTCACGTCCTCACCCGCAACGAGGATCCGGCCCGACTCGACGGGCTGGTTCTGGTCGCCACCGGACCCGGCTTCCGGGACCCGGACTCGATGGCGAGCTGGAACGAGAGGGTCAGCGCCAACGCCACGAAGTACTCGGTGAGCGAGTTGGCCGCCACGATCGCCTTCCACTCGGACTCTCTGGTGATGGACGGGCTCGGGGACCTCACCGTCCCGGTTGCCCTCGTGATCGGTGACGGCGACAAGGGCTTCCTCGGCGCCAACGACTATCTCGAACGCAAGCTTCCGCACGCCCGCCGCATCACGGTCGAGGGTGGCCGCCACTTCGTGATGCGGAGCCACCCGGAGGCCGTGGCCGAGGGGGTCGACCACGTCCTCTCCGAGCTCGAGGTGGAGTGAACCTCCCTCCGGCGGACGGGGTCCGGCGGGGCCTGCCGGTCGAGGCGGCGCTGCCTGGTCTTCACGACGCGCTGAAACGCCAGCGGATGGTGGTGCTCCAAGCCCCACCGGGCACCGGCAAGACCACCCGCGTGCCGCCTTCGCTGATCGGCCAGCCCTGGCTCGGTCAGGGCCGGGTGCTGGTTCTCGAACCCCGCCGGGTCGCCGCACGCGCCGCCGCGGCCCGAATGGCGGCCGAGCGGGGCGAGGAGATCGGCGAGACGATCGGTCTACGAACCCGCTTCGACACGCGAGTCGGCGACCGCACCCGGGTCGAGGTGGTGACGGAGGGGGTCCTGACCAGGATGCTGCTGGCCGATCCCGGTCTCGAGGGCATCGGTGTGATCGTCTTCGACGAGTTCCACGAGCGGAGCATCCACGCCGACACCGCCCTCGCGTTCGTGCGCGAGACCTCGGCAGCCCTTCGCGAGGATCTTCGCCTCGTGGTGATGTCGGCCACCTTCGACAGCGACTCACTGGCCGCCCGGCTTCGAACCGATGCCATCATCCGGGCCGACGCCGAGATCCACCCGATCACGACCGTCTACCGGCCCCCCGCGCCCGGGCACAGTGTCGAGGACGAAGTCCCGGACGCCGTGCTCGATGTCCTCGCGGACCCGGATCTCGAGGGTGACGTGCTCGTCTTCATGGCCGGCGCCGGAGCGATCAACCGGGCGGCCCAGGAACTGCGACGGCGGCTCGGTCGCCGGTTGGACGGTGGTCCCGGGGTGGGTGTGGTGATCACCCCCTTGCATGGTTCGCTCCCGCCGGCAGAGCAGGATCGGGCCCTCGGGCCGGACCCCGACGGACGCCGCAAGATCGTGCTCAGTACACCGATCGCCGAGACGAGCGTGACGATCGACGGGGTACGGGTCGTGATCGACACGGGTCGACGGCGTCGTCCCGAGATCGATCACGGGCGCGGAATGAGCGCACTGCGAACGGTTGCGGCGAGCAAGGCCGCCACCGATCAACGCCGGGGGCGGGCCGGCCGGCAGGCACCGGGCCACTGCATCCGCCTCTGGACCGAAACCGAACAGTCGCTACGGGAGGCCGAAGAGCCGGCCGAGATCCTCACCAGCGATCTGACCGCGCTGGCCCTCGACGTCGCGGCCTGGGGTGCCGTCGAACCAACCGAGCTGCCCTGGCTCGACCCTCCCCCTCCAGTCGCCTTCGACTCGGCCCGCTCGGTGCTACGCGGCCTCGGCGCGCTCGATACGGAAGGCCGCCTGACCGATCACGGCCGCGAAATGAGCGACCTGGGGGCCGAACCGCGCCTCGCGCATCTGCTCCTGCGAGGTCGAGAACTCGAACGCGACGGGCTCGGGGGCGCCGCCGCGACGAGCTGTGCGGTCGCCGCGGTCCTCGCCGATCGCGACCTCTTCAACGGTCGGAACCGGCCGGTCGATCTCCGTCTCCGCGTCGAACTGCTCGAGGGTCGGGATCGCTCCGGCTCACGGACCCGAGGCGCCGTGGAGCAGGCTCGTTCGATGGCGGGCCGCTGGCGCCGCACCCTCGCGGTGCCAGGCGACGCACGGGTCGAGCCAGACCTCATCGGCGTGCTCGTCTCGGTGGCGTTTCCCAACCGCATCGCCCGGGCCCGGGACGAGCCAGGGAGCTTCCTGCTCGCGTCAGGAGCCGGGGTCTCGGTCCCAACCGACGACGCGCTCGCCCGCGAGCCCTGGCTGGCGGTGGCCGAGACCGAGGGGTCGGGTGGCGATGTCCGGGTCCTCACCGCGGCCCCACTCGATGAGACCGAGGTCGAGACGTACCACGGCGACCGGATCACCGAGGTCCCCCACGGAGGATGGGATCGACGGCGGCGCGACGTCGTGTTCGAGACGAGGAGGACGCTCGGCTCGATCGTCATCAGCCGCAGCCCGATGAACGATCCGGACCGACCTGCGGTCGTCGAGGCGCTGTTGGCCGGTATTCGTCGGGAGGGGCTCGGCATGCTCACCTGGGAGGCACCCGATCACCGCTACCGCGAACGCCTTGCGTTCCTGCACGAGCACGATCCGGACAACTGGCCGGCGGTCGACGACGAACACCTCCTGGCCACGTTGGAGGACTGGCTTTCCCCGAGCCTGGGTGGGGTCACCCGGCGATCCGAACTCGGCCGGGTCCGGCCCAGAGAAGCCCTCGCCACGCTCATCGACTGGCGCCAGAGCCGGGATCTGGACCAGCTCGCGCCCACCCACATCGAAGTCCCGTCCGGATCTCGCATTCCGGTCGACTACTCCGCCGAAGGTGGGCCCGTCCTGGCGGTACGTCTCCAGGAAGTGTTCGGCCTGACCGAGTCACCGACGGTCGGTGGCTCGACGGCGGTCGTGATGCACCTCCTGTCCCCTGCCCACCGCCCCGTCCAGGTGACCTCGGACCTGGCGTCGTTCTGGGAAACCGGATACGCCGACGTGCGTCGCGAACTCCGCGGCCGATATCCGAAGCACCACTGGCCCGAGGACCCGACCACCGCCGCGCCGACGGCCCGGGCCAAGCGCCGGAGGTGATCAGCCGAGCGCTCGGGAGGTGACTGCGGCCACCACTCGGGAGCCCCGCATGGACGGCGCGGCCACTGCCACCGCCGCGAGTGCAGCCGCACCATCGAGGGACACCCGCAGTCCCTCATGGGCGGCCAGGGCCGCGGCAGCCTGCTGCATGTGACGCTCGGAAACCAACACCGCATCGTCGAGGGCGAACCCCAGCGGCGCCACGATCGATTCGGAGGGCACCCGGACCGCGAGTTCGGCCGCCGCGGTGGCGATCGACGGTGTGGTGACCACCCGGCGCTCGCGAACCGAGCGCGCCATCGCGGGCGCCCCCTCCGCCGCCACTCCCACGACTCGCGTACGCGGCATTCGGGCGTGGCACCAGCTCGCGGTACCGAGGGCGAGAGTGCCCGATCCCAGGGGCACGAACACCGCATCGGGCGGTTCGGGAAGGTGTTCGAGCTCCGCGGCCATGGTCGCGGCCCCCTCCACCAACTCCACGTGTTCGCCATCGAATACGAGGGTCCCGTCGACGATCGCCGCGTAGCGGCGGGCCTCCTCGCGGATGTCCTCCGGGTCCTCGGAGTCGAGTCGAACCGTGGTGCCGGAGTGGCGCATCGCCTCGACCTTGGCCGGGTCGGCCGTGATCGGTCCGAACAACTCGACCTCGACACCCCGGTGCCGCCCGGCGTAGGCCATCGCCACGCCGAAGTCGCTCGCGGAGGCGCAGACCACCCGGTGCAGGTGCTGATGGTGGGCGAACCACCATTCGGCGGCCCGCCCCATCACCGAACCGACCGCGTTGATGGTTTCCACCTTCAACCAGACTTCGACTCCGAGGAGTCGGCTGAGACTGTCGCTTCGGTACTGGGCGGTACGGATGAACTGCCGCGGAATGAGTTCGGAGGCCTCGACCACCCGGTCGAGGTCGACTCGCATCGTCATGACCCGCACATCCTGGCACCCCCGAAGCGTTGGAGGTCACTGTAGTTGGCGCTGTCTCGTCGACCGGACGATCAGCCGCAGGTCGGATCCGTCCCGGTCAGGCCGGACTGCCGGCCAACCTCCACAAGAAGGTCGCCATCTGTCCTCGGGTGACGACCTCGTCGGGCGAGAAGTAGCCCGGCTGGGTGCCGGTGGTGATACCTCGGGCCAGCAGCCAGTCGACCGCGTCGGAGTAGAAGCGGCCCGGTGGGACGTCGACGAAGCCTGCCGGCGCGGAACCACCCGGCGACCCCTCCAGTCGCCAGAGGAACGCGGCCATCTGACCCCGGGTCACGGGATCCTCGGGCGAGAACCGACCGAATCCCGTTCCGGTCGTGATCCCGGTCGAGGCCAGCCAGTCGATCGCCTCGCTGTAGTACTGGCCACTCGGGACGTCGATGAACCCCGCCGGTGGGGCACCGGCAGGTCGCCCGCGGTACCGCCACAGGAATGTGGCCATCTGACCCCGCGTCACCGTGCCGTCGGGGGAGAACTGGCCTGGTCCGGTCCCGGTGGTGATGCCCGTCGAGGCCAGCCAGCTGATCGCCGGGGCGTAGTAGCTACGCGAGTCGACGTCGAGGAACAGGTTGAAGTTGCCCTCTCCCAGCAGGTCGAGCTGTGGGTAGGTCGCTCCGAGGATCTCCTGGTCGTCGGCACCGAACCACTGGCCGAGCACGGACGCGTACACCGATCTGAAGTCGAGGTGATGGTGCATGTCGCCCCGATTGTCCAGATCGGACAGCGACGGCTGCTGGCCGTGAAGGCCTCCGTTCACCCTCGGCCCCACCAGCATCATGAGGCCGGCGGTGCCGTGGTCGGTGCCCGTGCTGTTCGCGGCGACCCGGCGCCCGAACTCCGACATGATCAGCATCGTCGTACGGGCCGCAAACGCGGGCGCGAGGTTGGCCCAGAACGCGTCGATCCCCGCGTCGAGCTGGGCGAGGAGATCGTCGTGGTCCGGCCGCTGAGCGTCATGGTGATCGAAGCCGCCGAGATCGACGTTGACGACCTGGGTGCCGAGATCCAGGTTGATCACCTGGGCAGCCAGACCGAGCTCACGGGCCAGCCCGTCCTCGGCGAGCGACGAGACGAACGCCGGAGCGATGGACTCGGCGGTGTCGACGGCGTCTCCGTAGGCCCCGGCCACCGTCGATCCATGCGGACCCATGCCGCCACCACTGGAGCCGAGATCGCTGATGGCTTCGAAGGCCAGTCGCTCCCAGGCCTCCTCGCGATCCGCGCCGAACAGTGAGCCGTTCGGCGGAAGAGCCACAGCCGAGCTGTGCGAACCCTGGAGCATCATCGGAACGCCACTCCAGCCGATCGACACCGACCCGAGGGCACCCAACCCGGCGCCGTCCTGATAGCGCCCGAGCCACCCGGTGGCCGGGACCATGTTCTGGATGCCGGAGAACCAGGTGGCCATGGAGGTGAAGTGGCTGTGGTCGTCGGATGACTCGCCGACCCCACGGACGAATGCGACCTGGCCGGCATCGAAGCGATTCTTCAGTCGCGCGAGATTCGGATGGAGATGGAGGCGATCGCCGACCGCCGTGGCGCCGTTCACGCTCACCGCGAGGGACCCGCGGGCCGCGTGGTAGGCGCCGTCCTCCGCGGGAACCAGAGTGTTGAGGTGATCATTGCCCCCCGAGAGGAACACCGTGACCAGAATCCGGTCGGTCGGAGCCAGCGGGGTCGCCGCAGCCGCGAGATGATCGAACATGCCGGGCATCAGATGCAGGCCGGATCCACCCAACAGCGCCAGCGAGCCCTGCAAGAAGCGTCGCCGAGCGACACCGTCGGGGCCGGCGTCGGTGCGGGAGAGGCGGGCCAGGGCGATGTCGGCCTCTGACGGCGGGTGGAGGCGCCTACGACCAGAGCCGTGACCGGAGAGAAGAACGTTTCGCATGATCGGCACCTCAGTAGACCTGGAACTCGGGGGTCAGGGCGCCGAGCATGAAGCCCTGAGGAGGGATGGACCATCGCGCCGCCGCGTGAGCCTCGTCGAACCACGTCTCGAGCCGATTCCGAGTCTCGGCGGACACCCACTCGATGCCGAAGAGGTCGAGAATCCGCTGCACCCCGGCGGTGGCGCCGTCGTCTTCGAGATTGTCGAGAAGACCGAGACCGGTCGACGTGTTGGTGGCGTTCCAGCGCATGCTGCTGGCAAAGCGGCCACGCCCCCAGGCCGAGGCGGTCGACAGCCAGACGCTGTCGTCGCCCCAACCGGCCACGCTCGGAGGATCGAGCGGCACCTGCCCCATGTTGTACATCCGCCAGTGCAACCCCATGTCCCACGCATCGGCGCCGGTCCGGCGGACCATGCTGACGATGAAGTCCGTGGGACTCTTCAGTTTCGCCCAGCGGCTGGTGGCACCCCAGAAGTCGTCGTGTTCGAGGATGGCCCGCAGCAGCGGGGCGATCGTCATGTTGTTGGCGGTGAAGACGTCGGCCAACTGCTGCACGGTCGCCTCTGACGGATCGCCGTGCGCGAACCATGCGAAGAGCTTCCGTGCCATCCGTCGGGCCGTCGCGTCGCGGCGGACACCGTGCACGAGTTCGGTGATGGTGTCACGCTCGCTCCCGTTCTGGGCGATCCCGTTCCAGTTGGCCGCGATGCCGAACAGGGTCTTGGTCCCGAAGTCGTGAGCACCCGCGTCGTAGACGTAGGTGCTGTCCCAGAACTGATTGACGTTGTCCCATCCGACGGTGTTGTGTCCGGTCCAGGCCCGCGTCATCGCCACGACGTCGGCCTCGGTGAAGTTGCCGACGCCGCAGGTGTAGAGCTCCATCAACTCGCGGCCGAAGTTCTCCTGTGGTTCCCAGACGGTGTTGTGCTGGTTGTCGAGGTGGACGAGCATCGCCGGATGGACCGACACGGCTCGGACGAGGGCATCGAAGCTGCCCATCGCCATCCGCCGGAACATCCGTAGCTGATCCCACATCGCGGGCAGGTCGCTCACCTTGTCCTGGGCACACGCGAAGTGGTCGTGCCAGAAGAAGGTCAACCGTTCGTAGATCGGAAGCGCACCGGCGGTCGCCGGCGCGGGTGAGGGTGTCGTGGTCGGGTTGGCCAGGGTGGCCATGCGTTCGACCCACCACGAGATGGCGTCGCTGTGCGCCTCCCATTGGGAGCCGTTGTTCACGAACGAGGGCTGTCCGACATCGGGACCGTTGGGGGTGGGGTCACTCGATCGGAACCCCATCGCCGCATCGACACAGGCGCGACGGGTCTGCCCCGTCAGTGCGGTGATCTCGGCCTCAGACCCTCCGTACCCCGTCCGCCGCAGGAAATGCGCGGCATCCGCTCTGGAGACCGTGTCCGTCGCTGGCATCTGACCCTCTCTCCGCCCGCAGCCCCGCGGCTCGAAGAGCCACAGTGGTGCTATCGACCCAGTGGAGGTGAGGCTTTATGGGAACTTCGTCCCAGGCCGATCAGGCCACTGAGACGCCCAGCGCACTGCCGATGATATAGGTCGCGGCACAGGCGAGGGCCGCGACCATCACCTGACGCATCGCCGTTCGGACGCGGCTTCGTTCGGTGAAGACCGCGACGAGCACCCCGACGACCGCCGCCGCGACGGTCCCGAGCACGACCGAGGCGATGGTGGCGTCCGACCCGTCGGTGAACAGCCACGGCAGGAGCGGAATCACCGCACCGATGGCGAACGCGAAGAAGGACGCCACGGCAACCTTCCCCGGGGAGCCGATGCCGTCCGGGTCCACTCCGAGCTCCTCGCGGGCATGCACGTCGAGCGCCACTTCGGGATCCGACATGATCCCTTCGGCCACCTGATCCGCGTGCTCGGGATCCAACCCCCGCCCGCGGTAGATGGCGGCCAGCTCCCGCTGCTCCAGCTCGGGGTTCTCCTCGAGGCTCTTGCGCTCGATCTCCAGTTCCCGCTCGATCAGCTCGTTCTGAGCCCGGACGCTCACCCACTCACCGGCGGCCATCGAGATGGCTCCCGCGAGCAAGCCGCTGATGCCGGCAAGGCGGACGATCGAACCGTCGGTTGAGGCTCCCGCGATCCCGAGGATCAATGCGACGTTGGAGACGAGGCCGTCGGAGACACCGAAGACGGCCGCTCGAGCAGCACCCCCCTGGACGTCACGATGGGAGTGCACCATGTGGCGGTGGGGATGCCAGTCCTCGTCGGCACTCTCGGGGTCGGAGTGATCGTCGGAAGTATCGTGATATCGGGCCACGGAGAGCATTCTGCCAGCATCGGCGGCCGACCCGAGGGGTCGGGCGCAAGACTCGACGCCGAGCCGACGAAGAGGTTGCGGCCGCGGCGGTCTCGTGACGTCGGCGGCATTCGAGTGACAGGGACATGACAGATCGGTGACAGCGGGATCCGGAGACGAATCGGCAGCGTCGGACCCGCCATGACCATCACCAGAGACCCAATCTCCAACCGATCCGGCGCGTGGCGCACCATGATCGCCGTGTTCCTGTCCCTCGTGCTGTTCGCCGCGGCATGCGGCGACGACAGCGACTCCGACGCCGGAGGAGACTCCGGAGCCGCCGACCTCGTGGGCGACGACGCGGGTGACGACGCGGGCGACGACGGAGACGACAGCGACTCGGGCGACCGCGAAGAGGTCTTCGCCGGAGACGGCGGCGATGACAGCGGCGACGACGGCGGGCGCCGTTCCGCGACCTCCAACGAAGCCGCCGAGGACATGGCGGAGGGCGACTCCGACGACGGCTTCTTCGGCTCGTCCGAGCCGGACCCCGACCGCCTGGACGACAACACCTTCGAGGACTACGGCGTTCGCCCGTTCGTCGACACCCGCGACGACAACCTGTCCACATTCGCGCTCGACGTCGACACCGGCTCCTACACGATCGCCCGCCGATGGCTCGACGAGGGAGTCCTCCCGGAGCCCGACTCGGTTCGGGTCGAGGAGTTCGTGAACGCCTTCGACTACGACTACAGCGATCCCCGCAGCGGCCTGCGAGTTCACGTCGATGGTGGCCCCTCGCCCTACGACGAGGACAACATCCTGGTGCGCGTCGGCGTCCAGGCGGCGGTGATCGACGATCGGGACCGTCCCGACGCGGCACTGACCTTCGTGGTCGACACCTCCGGGTCGATGGACCGGGACGATCGGCTGGGCCTCGTGAAGGAAGCGCTCGTCGACCTCGTCCGGGAACTCGACCCCGAGGACACCGTTGCCATCGTCACCTACGGCAACGACTCGGCCATCGTGCTCGAGCCGACCCGCGTTCTGCACGACGACGACATCATCGAGGCGATCGACGACCTTCGCCCGGGAGGCTCGACCAACATGGAGGCCGGGCTCCAGACCGGATACGACCTCGCCGAAGAGGCGTTCGTGGAGGGCGGCATCAACCGGGTGATCCTCGCGTCAGACGGCGTGGCCAACGTCGGGATGACGGATCCGGACTCCCTCACCCGCACGATCAGCGATCGGGCGATCAACGGCATCCAGCTCGTCACGGTGGGATTCGGCATGGGGAACTTCAACGACGTGACGATGGAACAGCTCGCCGATCAGGGCGACGGGTTCTACGCCTACGTGGACGATCGTGACGAGGCGGAGCGCCTCTTCCAGGAAGAGCTGGTGGCGACGCTCACCCCAGTGGCGATCGACGCCCGCATCCAGGTCGAATTCGACGAGGATCTCGTCGACTCCTACCGCCTCATCGGATTCGAGAACCGCGGTGTCCTGGACAGTGACTTCCGCAACGAAGACATCGACGCCGGCGAGCTGTCATCCGGGCATACCGTCACGGCCCTCTACGAACTGGACCTGGACCGCGACGTCCGCGACCGCGACGAACTCGGAGTCGTCACCGTGGCCTGGATCGACCCCGACGACGGCGGTTGGGAAGAGGACGACGCCGACATCGAGATGCGCGATGTGGCCGAGCAGTGGGGCGACGCCGACTTCGACTTCCGGCTCGCCACCACCGTGGCGGTCTGGGCCGAGATCCTGCGCGGCAGCCACCATGCCGACGACGTCGACATCGACACCGTGGCCGAAGAGGCCGAGAACCTGTACGACGAACGGCGCTCCGAGCAGACCGAGGAGCTCGCCGACCTGACCGATCAGTCGGCCCGCCTCTGGTGACCGCAGCCGGCTGATCCGCCTGCCGCCCGGGGACCGGGCCCTGGAGGGGAATACCCGGGCGGCAGGCACCAACTCGTTTCCGCGGGGTGCCAGGATCTCGTGGTGAGCGTCGGACGGTTCGCCCCCAGCCCCACGGGCTCGTTGCACATCGGGAACCTCCGTACCGCGCTGGCCGCCTGGCTCTTCGCCCGCTCGGCCGGCAGTGAGTTCCTGCTGCGGTTCGAGGATCTCGACACCACCGCCCGACACGAACACGAGTCCGGGCAGCTCCGCGACCTCGAGATCCTCGGGCTCACGTGGGACCGGGAGGCGGTACGGCAGAGTGAACGGCGGGAGCACTACGCCACCGTTCTGGCCGAGCTGGGGTCGGAGGGCCTCGTGTATCGATGCTGGTGTTCGAGGCGGGAGATCCGCGAAGCCGCATCCGCACCCCATCACCCGCCTGGGCACTACCCCGGAACGTGTCGGGAGCTGACCTCCGCCGAGATCGCCGAACGCGAGCGGTCGGACCGTCCGCCGGCGCTTCGGCTCCGAACCGAGCGAGGCGACGATCCGGTGGAGATCGTGGACCGGCTCCATGGGCGGCATTCGAGCGCGGTCGACGATCTGGTGCTGCGCCGTGGGGACGGGACACCGGCATACAACCTGGTGGTCGTGGTGGACGATGCGGCTCAGGGAGTCGAGGAGGTGGTGCGCGCCGACGATCTGTTGAGCTCCACCCCCCGCCACGCGCACCTCCAGGACCTCCTCGGCCTCCCGCGTCCCCAGTGGGCACATGTCCCCCTGGTTCTCGCCACCGACGGTGACCGGCTGGCGAAGCGGCACGGGTCGGTCACCCTGGCCGAGCGGCTCGCATTGGGCGATCCGCCGAGGCGGGTCCTGGCCACCCTCGCCCGTAGCCTTGGACTCGAAGTGCCCGAAGCCGAGATCTCCGCCGAAGATCTGATCGACCGCTTCGACCCCGCCACCCTCTCACTGGACCCGTGGACGCTGAGCCCCGCCGAAACCGACGAACCGTGGTGAACTCAGACCAGCCGGCACCGCCACCGCCGAGCCCCCGACCGACGCAGGCATGAGACTCCTGCGCTCATCCGAAAGGCCCCTCGATGCCTGAATCCGACGGACACAGATTGTCCCCCGGGTCCGACGTCCCCGACTGGTTCCGCGAGGCGGTGGCCACCCCTCCGAGACAGCTCGAGGTCGAGTCGGACGGGGCCCGGATCAACGCACTCGCATGGGGCGAGGCGGGAAGGCCTGGCCTGGTGTTCGTCCACGGCGGCGCCGCCCACGCGCATTGGTGGAGCCACGTCGCCCCCACCTTCCTCCCCGACTACCAGGCGGTCGCCCTCGACCTCACCGGGCACGGCGACAGCGATCGCCGCGACGGCTACAGCCTCGATGCGTGGTGCGACGAGGTCGCCTCGGTGATCGACGCGATGGCCTTCCCCTCGCCGCCGGTTCTGATCGGCCATTCGATGGGTGGTTTCGTCACCATCGCCACCGCGGCTCGCCACCGCGACCTGTTGGGTGGCGCGGTCATCATCGACTCACCGGTGGTCGCCGTCGACCCGGAGGTGGAGCACGCGCGTGCCACCGACGACTTCGCCAAGGCGCGGACCTACGACGATCCGGAAGTGCCGGTGGCCCGGTTCCGGACCATCCCGGCCCAGGACCACTACCTCCCCTATGTGAAGGAGCACGTCGCTCGACGGTCACTCGTACAGCTGCCCGACGGCCAGTGGACGTGGAAGTTCGATCCCACGATCTTCATTCCCGGCCGTCGCCATGCCGGCGAGCTGCTCCCCCAGATCCGTTGCCGGGTCGCCTTGCTTCGTTGCGAGCACGGACTCGTCACCCCTGACATCGGCGACTACATGTACGACCAGCTCGGCAGGGTCGCGCCCGTGATCGAGCTCCCGACCGCCGGCCACCATCCGATGCTCGACGTCCCACTCATCTTGATCACGGCACTCCGGTCACTGCTGGCGGACTGGGACCACTCCCATCCGCTTCGCCGCGACTCCGGGAGATGAAGTCCGCTCGGACCGGTTCCGAGTCATCCCAAAACGGCCGGTGCCGGCCCCGAAGGACCGGCACCGACGCCGTTCTGTGCTGGGATCAGCGATCTCAGCCGATGGTGACTGCGACAGCCATGCCCTCGAGGTAGTGGCTCTCCCACTCGCCGTCCTCTTCCTGCTCCACGATGTTGCAGAAGAAGGTGTAGTCGCCGGCCTCGAGGTCGAACGTCTGGGTCTCTTCGGTCCCAGCGGCGAATTCCTCGATCTCACCGATGAAGGCGCCCTCGGGGAGGCGATCCTCGACCACGAATCCGGTCTCGTCGAGATACTCGGCGAGGTCGTCGGGGTTGAGGCCCTTGATGATGACCAGCTCATGGGGCTCGCCGCCGACGTTGTCGGCCGTGATGGAGATCTCTCCTGCGTCGGCAGAGCCGTCGACGGTGACTGCCCACTCGCTCAGCTCGACGGTCAGCGAGTTGTCGTCATCGCCGCCGCAAGCCCCGAGGAGAAGGCCGGACGCCAAAAAGGCGCCGGCAAGCCGGAGTACATGCTTGTCGTTCATTTTGCCCGCTTCAGTTGGGTTGCTGTTGACATTGGAGAGCGTACTCCACCCTCCACCAGATGTCATCCCTCGCTGACGCGGACAGTGACCACCATGCCCTGCTCGGCGTGGCCGGAAATGAGGCAGAAGAACTCGGTGTCGGCCTTGAGTACACCGGCGTGATAGGTCCCGGATTGGCCGGGCTCGATCCGCGGGGTGACATCGTCGTCGTTGAGACCGAAGTTGTGCTGAGCATCGCCCGCGTTCACCAGCTGGAACGTGAGATCCGTGCCGGGTGCCACGACGATCTCGTCCTCGCTGAAGTCGAAGTCGGTCATGTCGAGCGTGATCGTCTTGCTGGCCAGGACCTCGGGAACGGTCTCGTAGTCGACGTAGGCCGGGACGACCACGAGGCCGACCAGGACCACCCACAGGGCGACGACCATCACCATGAACTCGATGGGGCTGCGCCCGCGACGACCAGTTGACATTCGATACCTCCCGCTTCTTCGATCACCGTAGTTATCACAGATCCGGCCCAACAGGTTCATACGACCCAGTTGTCCAAGAGTTGTGAAAACGGGCCGAACGGCCCCCTGGCGGTCCCGGTGTCCCTCTCAGGTCCCGAAACGGGCCACGACGGTCTCGCCGAAGGTGCCGATCTGGGTGTCGGGGTCCTTCCGGAAGATGAAGGCGGGCACGACCATCCGGTGCATTCCCCATGAGGCGGCCTCCTCGACCGCCGCGCCCGGATCATCACCGAACAGGCCCGGGTGCGATCCCGTCATCTCGATCGATTCGGGATCACGGCCGGTGTCCGCCGCGGTCTGGCGCGCAATGTCAAAGAGCTCTGCCATGTCGCCCTTGCTGGGGAAGAAGCCGTCACCCATGCGCCCGGCTCGTTCGGCCGCGGCGCGGCTGTGACCACCGATGTGGATCGGGACCGAGCCGTTGGCCGGCTTCGGATTCGTAGAGAGATGCTCGAAGGCGAAGAACTCGCCGTCGTGCGAGACGTCGTCGGACGCCCACAGCGCCCGCATCACCTCGGCGCACTCCTCGGTCCGGCGCGTACGTCCCTCCCACGGGATGTCGAGGGCCGCGAACTCCTCCTTCAGCCACCCGATGCCCACGCCGAGAATCACCCGTCCGCCCGACATGGCGTCCACGGTGGCGACTTCCTTGGCATAGGTCACGGGATGCCGTTCCGGGAGCAGCGAGATTCCGGTGGCGAGCTTCAACTCGGTGGTGTTCGCCGCCACGTATGCGAGCCAGATGAGCGGATCGGGGATGGGGGTATCGCCGCCGCCGGGCATTTTGCCGGTCGGGGCGTACGGATAGGTCGACTCGTATCCCTCCGGGTAGACGATGTGCTCGACGGTCCACACCGACTCGACTCCTGCCGCTTCGGCCGCACGGCCGAGTTGGGCGGCACCTGGGCCGGTGACGAACTGGAGGGTGTTGGCGAATGCGATTCCGAACTTCATCGGCTGATCCTGCCCTTTCCACGGGGCCCGCGTTGAATCGGCCCTTGCCAGAGTGATATCATTCTGATCTATGAACGAGATCAACTCATCACTCCCTACCCCTCCCCCGGCTCCGGTGGCCGAGGCCGGGGTGACCTCCCCCTCGGTCCAGGAACGGGCTGGATCGGCACGACCCGGTGTCATCGGCCTTCTGGCCATCACCGTGGCGATCGCGCTCTTCATCGTCGGTGTCGTGGTGGCCGCAACCACCGAGAACGGCCTCTCGGCGATCATCATCGTCGCGGCGTCGATCCTGTTCGTGGCCTGGCTACCCGCTCACTACCTGGTCCAGCCGAACGAGGCGCTCGTGCTCATCCTCTTCGGCCGCTACAAGGGCACCATCACCGAACCCGGCTGGTACTGGACGGCCAATCCCTTCACGAAGCTGGAGTCCCGCAAGATCAGCCAGCGGGTCCACAACTTCACCACACCGGTGTCGAAGGTGAACGACGCCGAGGGCAATCCCATCGAGATCGCCGCCGTCGTCGTCTGGCGGGTCGTGGACACGGCCCGAGCGGTTTTCGACGTGGACGACTACGACGACTACGTCGTGGTGCAGAGCGAGACAGCCATTCGCCACCTCGGCACCCAGTACCCCTACGACGACTTCGACGGTGACCGCGTCTCTCTGCGAGCCGACCCCGACACCGTCGCCCAGACGCTCCACACCGAGCTCCAGCATCGTCTCAGCGCGGCGGGGGTGGACGTGGTCGAGACCCGCCTCACCCATCTCGCGTATGCCACCGAGATCGCCGAGGCCATGCTGCGCCGTCAGCAGGCCGCCGCGGTCGTGGCGGCCCGGCGCAAGATCGTCGAGGGTGCCGTCGGCATGGTCGAGGACGCGCTCGAGCTGTTGAGCGAACACGAGATCGTCGAGCTCGACGAGGAGCGAAAGGCCACGATGGTGTCCAACCTCCTCGTGGTGCTCACCAGCGAGCAGCAGACGACCCCGATCGTCAACGCGGGAACGCTCTACTAGACGCGGCCGGGCAGTCGAGGACCGAGGCAGGCCGGGGGAATGGCCCGCAAACGCAAGAGCTTCCCGCTCCGCATCGACCCGGACGTCCATGCCGCGCTCGAGCGATGGGCGGCCGACGAGCTGCGGTCGGTGAACGGCCAGATCGAGTTCCTGCTCCGCCGGGCCGTCCTCGACGCCGGCCGACTCAAGCCTTCCGATCCCGAGGACTGAGCCATCGACCGCGTCCGCCCGGGTCGATTTGCAGAGAGCGGTAAAGGTTCGGGCCTCATGGGTCGAATGACCCAGTATGAGTAGGCACAACGACCTAGGTGCGCGGGTGGACCAAGCGACCGGAGCGTTGGGAGAACTGGCCTGGGATCCGAAGATCACCCGGGCCCTGATGGAGCGACGCCGTCGGCATCTCGCGGAACGGTCGGCCCTCGAGGCTCCCGGCGACACCGCGACGATCCAGGCCCGGCTCGCCGAGGCCCGCGCCCGTCAGGCCGCCGAGGAGTCCTCGTCGGGCTGATGTCGGTCAGAGGCCCGCGTAGAGATCGACCGGATTGTCGTCGGGATCGAGCAGGGTGGCGTAGCGCTGACCCCACGGGGCGTCGAATGGTGCTTCCTTCGAGCGGTAGCCGGCGGCCACGACCTGAGCGTGTACCTCGTCGACTTCAGCCGGCGACTCACAGCGAAAGGCCAGGCCGACGTTGCGCCCACCAGCCGCCGGCTCGTACTCCGAGAAGGACTCGATGACCTCGACCGAATCGGTCATGAGCCGGAAGCCGCCACCGAGGTCGGCCTCGACGTGTCCTTCGCCCTCTTCGGGGAAGGCGACGCCGAGCAGTCGGTAGAAGGCGAGGGTGGCCGGCAGGTCGGTGGCGATGAGTCCGATCGCGTCGAGTCGTGGCATGCGCCATGTCTAGTCGGCCCGATTCCGGCTCTGCTCGGCGTGGATGCGGTAGAGAGGGCGAATGTACGTGTGCCCCACCATCGAGACCGAACGGCTGATCCTGCGGCCCTTTGCCGAACGCGACCTCGATCGTTACCTCGAGATCCACACCACACCGGAGGTGCGGGCGTCCCTGCACATCATCCCGGAGTTCGATCGATCCCACGCCTGGCGCAGCATCGCCATGTGGCGGGGCCAGTGGGCGCTGCGCAACTCCGGCAACTGGGCCCTCGAGCTCAAGGAGACAGGTGAGTTCATCGGCCGGGCCGGTCCGCACCGCCCCGAACTCCCAGATTGGCCCGGTCTCGAGATCGGATGGACTCTCGACCCGGCCCACTGGGGCCACGGATACGCCACCGAGGCCGGCCGGGCATCCATCGACTGGGCCTTCGCCAATCACGATGTCGGCGAGTTGGTCAGCTGCATCCTGCCGGCCAACACGGCGTCACAGGCTGTGGCCCGGCGACTGGGCTACACGTTGCGCGAGGAGAAGGTCCTGAGCTTCTTCCCCGACGGACCCCACGGCGTGTGGGTCCTCCCCCGCCCGTAGGCTCGCCCGATGCCCACCGCCCGCGAGCGTTACGTCGACCTCCTCATGGGTTGCCTCACCCGCGAGTTGTTCCTCGCGGAGGAAACCCACGACGTGGACCTCGAGGTCTGGCCCGGGCCCGGCTCGGTCGATGAGCTCCGCGAGTCGCTCCGAACGAACGGCTGGCGCCTGACCCGCCAGGGTGGCGATCCCGACCTCCGCGCCGACGGCAACGACTGGCCGCCCTCCGCCGAGACGATGGTCGGGCGACTGCGGCTCGCCGACGTGCGCAACTGTGTGGAACAGGTCCTTGCCGAGGGCGTCCCGGGTGATCTCGTGGAGACCGGTGTCTGGCGGGGTGGTGTCACCATCCTGATGCGCGGAATCCTCGAAGCCTGGGGTGATCGTGATCGCCGGGTCTTCGTCGCCGACAGCTTCGAAGGATTGCCCCCGCCCGATGCCGAGCGGTATCCCGACGATGCCGGGCACGACCTCTCGGGCGTGTCCACACTTGCGGTCTCGGCCGAACAGGTCCGAGCGAACTTCGAGCGCTACGGCCTGGACGCCTCCCAGGTCTGGTTCCTCGAGGGGTGGTTCCGAGACACCCTGCCGGTCGCCCCGATCGACGAGATCGCCGTGCTGCGGCTCGACGGCGACCTCTACGAGTCGACCATGGACGCCCTCGTCGCGCTCTACCCGAAGGTCTCCGTGGGCGGGTTCGTGATCGTCGACGACTACGGCGCATGGGAGCCATGTCGAAAGGCGGTCGATGACTATCGCGCCGATCACGGCATCGCCGACGACATCGTGAAGGTCGACTGGACCGGGATCCACTGGAGGCGCACCGCGTGACCGGTATCGCCGGCGGCGAGCCGATCTCCACGTACTACGGCCGTCTCCGTCGGGTCCACGAGCTGCTGCTGCCGTCGCTCTACCTGGAGATCGGGGTCCACGAGGGGCACTCGCTCGCGTTCGTCCAGCCCGGCACCCGGATCGTCGGTGTCGACCCGGATCCGAACGTCGCCGAACCTCCGGTCGACTGCACCATCGTGGCCGAGACCAGCGACACCTTCTTTGCCGACCCGGTGTCGCTCGGCGGCCGGCTCGTCGATCTCGTCTTCGTCGACGGGCTCCACCTCTGGGAACAGGCGCTCCTCGACGTGGCCAACTCCGAGCAGGTGAGTGCACCCGATGGTGTGATCCTGGTCCACGACTGCAACCCGATCGACGAGATCACCGCGGCCCGCGAGCGCACGACGGCGGTGTGGTCCGGTGACGTGTGGAAGTCCGTCGTTGCTCTCCGTCGATACCGACCGGACCTGGCGGTCCACACGATCGATGTCGAGCCGACCGGGCTGGCGATCATCACGGGGCTGGACCCCACCAACCGGACGCTGCTCGATCGCTACGACGAAATCGTCGCCGACGTCGATCGGCTCACCTGGGCCGACCTCGAAGCCGCCGATCGCCCCGATCTACTCGGTCTTGTGCCTGGGGACTGGACCGTCGCTCGTCAGCTCATCGAACGCTGACGCAGGGTGGTCGGCGCGTCTAGGGTTCGGGCCGTTCGATCCGGGCTCTGAGCGAGCCAGCTCACGAAAAGGAAACACAGATGCCGCAGACGGTGAAGGGCGTGGTCGCCATGGCGCAGGACGCCGAGGTCACGATCGAGAACATCGTGATCCCGGATCCCGGCCCCGGCGAGGCCGTGGTGGAGATCAAGGCGTGCGGCGTGTGCCACACCGACCTGCACTACCGGGAGGGTGGCATCAACGACGAGTTCCCGTTCCTGCTCGGCCATGAGGCCAGCGGCATCGTGGAATCGGTCGGCGAGGGCGTCACCGAGGTGGCTCCGGGCGACTTCGTCATCCTCAACTGGCGGGCCGTCTGCGGCCAGTGCCGCAGCTGCCTCAAGGGCAAGCCCCAGATCTGTTTCTCCACCTTCAACGCCGAGCAGAAGATGACCCTCGAGGACGGCACCGAGCTGTCGCCCGCCCTCGGCATCGGCGCCTTCGCCGAGAAGACCCTCGTGGCCGCCGGCCAGTGCACCAAGGTCGACCCCAGCGCGTCGCCTGCCGCCGCCGGCCTCCTCGGCTGTGGCGTCATGGCCGGCATCGGCGCCGCCATCAACACCGGCGGCGTGAGCCGGGGCGACACGGTTGCCGTCTTCGGCTGCGGCGGAGTGGGGGATGCGGCGATCGCGGGCGCCAGGCTGGCCGGCGCTTCGGTCATCGTCGCGGTCGACATCGACGACCAGAAGCTCGAGTGGGCCAAGGGATTCGGCGCCACCCACACGGTCAATTCCTCGAACGAGGACGCGGTCGAGAAGATCCAGGAGTACACCAACGGCTTCGGCGCCGACGTGTGCATCGAGGCCATCGGCCTGCCCCACGTGTACAAGCAGTGCTTCGAGGCCCGCGATCTTGCCGGCACCGTCGTGCTCGTCGGTGTGCCGACCCCCGAGATGGAGGTCACGCTTCCGTTCCAGGAGGTGTTCGGCCGGGGCGGTGCCCTGAAGTCCAGCTGGTACGGCGATTGCCTGCCATCGCGCGACTTCCCGATGCTGATCGACCTCTACCAGCAGGGCCGCCTCGACCTCGACGGCTTCGTCTCGGAAACGATCCCGCTCGACGGCGTGGAGGAGGCGTTCCACAAGATGGAGCGGGGCGAGGTGCTCCGGTCGGTCGTGGTCCTGGACTGAGCCGGGTCTGACACATGGCGATCGAACTGGTCACGACCGACGGGGTCTTCGCGCTCGACGGTGGCGAGTGGGACGTCACCAACAACATCTGGCTGGTCGGTGACGACCGTGAGGTCATGGTGTTCGACGCGGCCCACGATCACCAGCCGATCGTGGATGCCGTGAACGGGCGTCGGGTCACCGCCATCGTGTTGACCCACGGACACAACGACCACATCAACGCGGCCGAGGCACTTCGGGACGCGGTCGACGCACCGATCCTGCTCCACCCCGACGACCGGATGCTGTGGGACGCCGTCTATCCGTCGTCTTCTCCCGACGGTGAGGTGGTGCCGGGTACGACGCTGTCCGCCGGCGGCCA
>CAYFLT010000016.1:19485-27034 GCA_964344055.1 uncultured Candidatus Nemicrothrix sp. | reverse complement strand
CCGGTCGGGTGGTGAGCGGCGACACCCTCTTCTGCGGAGGGCCGGGCGCAACCGGGCGCAGCTACAGCGACGAGCCCACCATCCTGCGCTCGATCCGTGACCATCTGCTCACCCTCCCAGGCGACACCATCGTCCACACCGGACACGGCGACTCCACCGTCATCGACGACGAACGCGAACGGGTCCTCGACCGCATCAACGAACTCGGCATCGACTAGGTCAAACGGGGGGACAGGCACCCGTTTGACCTTCGACGCGACTAGGTCAAACGGGGGGACAGGCACCCGTTTGACCTTCGACGCGACCAGGCGGATCCGCTTCGTCAGCGTCTGAAGGTCAGATCTCGAAGGTCCGACCCCGGACCGCGACCGGTGTGCCGATCAGGTCTTCAGCCCGCGCGGCCGCAGCCGCGCGCGGATCCTCCCGCGCGGCCACCGCCCGGGCTCCTGAGTCGAGATCGATGATGGCCACCACCCGATCGCCGACAACGGTGTACGTGGCGACCGAACCGGCATCGTCGGGATCCTCATCGAGCGGCTCCGTCTCGGTCACCTCCCTGGCACGGTCGACGAGGTCGCCGACCAGCGGTCCTGCCGGGTGCTCCTCACGGCTCCAGACGGTCAGGCCTGGCTTGGTCAGTAGCCCGCTCACGACGGTGACCAAGCCGACGTCGTCAGCGCTCTCTCGCAACCGGTCGACCATGGCCACCGTCGCCTGGAAGACGAAGTTGTTGAAGGGACCACCGGCAAAGGACATCCCACCAGTGAGGGTGGCAGGCGCGCTCGGGTCGAGACCCAGCTCGGCCTGTTGGACCCGCACCGCCGCGGGGAAGCACGAGTAGAGCTCGACATGCTCGAACGAGTGGATGGGTCGATCGAGGTGCGCCGCGGCGGCCTCCCCGAGCACTCCCATGGCGGGCCACCGATGCATCTCCGCTCGACGGGAGAGTGACACCGACTGCGAGGACTCGAGCGCGACCTGAGGGAACACGAACCGCTGAGGGTCGACGCCGCAGGCCGCGGCCGAGTCAGCCGAGATGAACAGCAGCGCAGCCGCCTGATCGACGGACCACTGGCTGTTGTGCCACTTGTTGTAGGGGAATGCGATCTCCCTGTTGGACTCGGACGGATCGCGGATCTCCGCCATCGACATGGGCTCGCCGAACGCCGCCTTCGGATTGCCGCGGGCCACCTCGTTGAACGACGCCCACAGCGAGGCGATGTCGGCCCGATGCTCGTCGATGGTCCAGCCATGAACCGGCCGCCGGGAGCTGTCGATCATGGCGTATTGATGGACCGGGGCCACCACGCCGAGCTCGACCTCGGGCCGAGCGACGATCTCACCTTCTGCGACGACGAGTTCATCCTCTCTGCCCGCGAACTCGGGCGGGCCGTCCAGCTCGACGCCGGCTCGACGAGCGAGATCGTCACGCCGCTTGGTCTCGCCGCCCACGACGAGTACCGATCGCGCCGAGCCCGTTCGAATCGCTGCGACGGCCCGGTTGATCAGTGTCTGCTGCGGAATGCCGACCTCGTACGACTTCGTCCGGGCCGCGGGAGCCCCGACGGCTGCGGCGACACGACCCGCGGCATCGACATATCGGGACAGGCCGCGGGTGACGAGCACCTCGTCGATCGTCGCCGCGAGATCTCGACCACCTGCGTCGTCGATGGCCTCCGCGGCGGCTCTCGCCATGAGGTCCACGCAGCTGACGCCCTCGCCTGGCCGCTCCGGCCGCTGGTCGACCGCAGCCGCGCCGACCAGGACCGGCAGGTGAGCCGGCACGTCAGTCGGGGCGGTCGATGGCGAACAGATCAGTGGCGTGGCTGTACCAGCTCCCGGCGTGCCGACCGACTGCCCGCAGCTCCTCCTGGATCACCCTGGTTCCGTCGAGGACACGATCGGACGCGTGGATCACGAGAATCTCCCCGATCACCAGATGGTTGCCGCCGCCCTCCCGTCCGACGTGCACGATGTCGGTCACCCGACACTCCATCGTCGCCGTCGCTTCGGCAACCCGCGGTGGCCGGATCTCGGTGGAAGCGAGCTTGGTGAGACCGGCGTGTTCGAACTCGTCGGCCTCGGCGTCGAGTGTGGCCGCGGTGTCGTTCATCGCTTCGACGGTCTCGTCGGTCACCACGTTGATCGTGAACTCGGGGATGTCCCGGACGTTGTCCAGGCTGTCCTTTCGCGCACCACCTCCGGGCGAGTAGGCGGCATGGATGGGATCGCTCCCGATGAGGTTGAAGAAGGAATAGGGGGCGAGGTTCGGAACACCCGCTGCCGACACCGTGCCGATCCAGCCGATCGGACGAGGCACGATCAGGCCCGTGGCGAGCATGACCTTGGCCATCAGGTCCAGGTGCCGGTCGCTGTCTCGGCGATGCGAAACGTCGTCTGGGGCTCGGCAGGCTCGGCAGGCTCGGCAGGCTCGATGGGCTCGGGGCTGGCGTTGCTCATGGGTGATCGACGCTAGTCGCGCTCGACTAGGTCGACGGTGGTGAGATCGTCACCGATGACGATCACGCCGTCGAAGTGCTCCTCCGCGATGGCGCTCCACTCGTCGTACTGCTCGGGCTGGGGTGGCGGCACCATGTGGGTCATCACCAGTCGGCCGACGCTGTTGCGGGCTGCGGTCTGGGCGGCCTGCTCGACGGTGGAGTGGTAGTCGAGGATGTCCTGCATCCGTTGGTTCGGGACCGTCTTCACCAGGTCGTCACGGATGACGGTCTGCACGTAGGCATCGGCGTCGGCGCACAGCTCATCGAGGCCGGCACAGGGAATCGTGTCACCAGCGAGCGCGACCACGTAGTGACCGTGTTCGAGCCGGTAGCCGATCGTGGGCTCCACGGGTGCGTGGTTCGTTTCGTGAACGGTGACCGTGGACGTGCCGACCGTGAACCGGTCGCCGGCTGCGACCTCGGTGACCTCGACGTTGGGCTCCCACGTGAGGTCGTCGTGGTGGGCGAGTCGGTAGGCCACATCGAGGCGTAGAGCGGCGAGGGTGTGCTCCACGATCTCGGCAGTCCCGACCGGACCCCAGATCCGCAGCGGCGTGCCTTCCGGCGCCATGATCCAGTGGGTGGTGATGACGTCGTTGAGGTCGGTGAGGTGGTCGCTGTGGAGATGGGTGATCAGGACACCGGCGAGCAGCGACGGCACGGAACCGGCGGCGGCGAGCCGCATCACGCATCCCCTGCCTGCGTCGATGAGCACGTGCTCGAGTTCGGGAATCTTCAACAGGGTGGCCGGCCCGGCCCGGTTGGGGTCGGGCAAGGGCGACCCCGTGCCCAACAAGACGATTTCCATCTGCCGATTCTGTCCGGCCTGGGGGCGGCGGGCCAGCTGGTGAGCCCGCCCGCCGGGCGACGAGGTCAAACGGGTGCCTGTCCCCCGTTTGACCTTCAGACTTGCCGGCTTCCTCTCGCCTGGATGGCATCACGGTTGGCGGCGAATGCCTCACGGTCGAACCCGCCGCCCGCCAACCAGGCCTGGCCGACTTCACGTTCGACCGTCAATCCGTCGCTGGGGGCCACCGAGGTGGCTGCCCAGTACAGGCGCTTCATCGCCGCGGCAGCCGGCGGGGCGAGTTCGGCCACGTCACGGCCCAACTGTTGCGCCCGCGACACGAGCTCGTCGTGGGGCACCACTTCGTTGACCAGGCCCCAGGCCAACGCCTGCTCGGCGTCGACATAGTTGCCGGTGAGGCTCATCTGGCGGGCCCGCCGGACCCCGACCGAGCGGGGCAGCTCCACCGACAGCCCCCAGCCGGGCAGCACGCCGACCCGAGCATGAGTGTCGGCGAACCGCGCTCGCTCGGAGGCGATCAGAAAGTCGCAACCGAGCGCCAGCTCGAGCCCTCCCGTCACCGTCGCCCCGTTGATCGCCCCGATGACCGGGGTCGCCATGTCCGCGGGAATCGGATGACCACCGCTGCCGGCACCGCCCACGTTGACGAGCCCGCCACCCGCGACATCCTTGAGATCGAGCCCCGCGCAGAAGGCCGGGTCGGCGCCGGTCAGGATGATCACGCGAACGTCGTCGCGAGCCTCGAGCGATGCCATCGTCTCGCGGAGCCCGCCGATCAACAGAGCGTTCAAGGCATTGCGCACCTCGGGCCGGTTCAGCACGACGGTGGCGATCGGGTCGTCGACCTCCACGTGGAGTACGTCATCCATGGCCGAAGGTCTACCATCCGATCATGCGGACCAACATCGGCCAACACATCACCAAGCGCGCCAAGCTCAACCCGGGAGCCGAGGCGATCGTCGACATCACCAGCGGCAAGCGGCTCACCTACCCGCAGCTCAACGCCCGGGTGAACAAGGTGGCGCATGCGCTCACCGACGGTGGTCTCCAGCCGGGTGACCGGGTCGCCACCCTCCTGATGAACGGTCCCGAGTTCGTCGAGACGTTCTACGGCGCGGCGAAGGTCGGCGGTGTCACCGTGGCGCTGAACTGGCGACTCGTAGCCGACGAGCTGTCGTTCATCCTCACCGACTCGGGCGCCTCCACCCTCGTCTTCGGCAGTGCCTTCAACGAGGTCGTGAGCGAGCTCCACGAGCGTGGTTCGGACGGCACCCAGATCAGCCAATGGATCCACGTCGGCGACGCGGCCGACCGGCCGTCGTTCGCCGAAGGCTACGAGGATGCGCTGGCGGGGGCCTCCAGCCACGAGCCCGAGGTCACCGCCGGCGACGACGACCTCCTCTTCATCATGTACACCTCGGGCACCACCGGCCTGCCCAAGGGGGTGATGCACACCCACAACACCACCCAGTGGGCCATCCTCACGGTCGGGGCCACCGCCGACATCCGCTGGGACGACCGCTTCCTGATCTGCCTCCCGCTCTTCCACGTCGGCGCCCTCAATCCGCTCGTCGACACGCTCTACCTGGGCGGCACCGCGGCGATCATGAGCGAGTTCGATCCCGTGAAGATCTGGGAGGTCTACGGCGAGGAGCGGATCAGCGTTACGCTGGCGGTGCCGGCGATGCTCCAGTTCATGCTCCTCACCTACAACGCCGACGAGCACGACACTTCCACCCTCCGCTGGGTGATGAGCGGCGCGGCCCCGGTGCCGGAGACGCTGATCAAGACCTATGAGGGCATGGGGATCGAGATCCACCAGGTGTATGGCCTCACCGAATCCGGCGGCCCTGCCTGCCTCATCTCGCCGAACGACGCCCTCTCCCACGCCGGCTCGACCGGCAAGGAGTTCTTCTTCACCGAGGTTCGGGTGGTCAACGAGGCCGGCGACGACTGCGAGCCCCACGAGCCCGGTGAGGTGCTCGTGGCCGGGCCCCACATCATGTTGGGCTACTGGAACCGGCCGGAGGCCACTGCGGAGACGATCGTCGACGGCTGGCTCAAGACCGGCGACATCGCGATCGCCGACGAGGACGGGTTCGTCTACATCCAGGACCGGGTGAAGGACATGATCATCTCGGGTGGCGAGAACGTGTACCCGGCCGAGATCGAGAACGTCATCCTGTCGATGGAGGGCGTGAACGAGGTGGCGGTGATCGGCATCCCATCGGACAAATGGGGGGAATCCCCGCTTGCGATCGTGGTCCCGGCCGACGAGTCCGTCACCGCCGCGGCCGTCCTCGAGCACTGCGACGGCAAGCTGGCGCGGTTCAAGCAGCCGAAGGCGGTCGAGTTCGTCGAGACGATCCCCCGCAACCCGACCGGCAAGGTGTTGAAGCGGATCCTCCGCGACCAGTTCGAGGGCGTCACCGCCGAGTGATCCGCCGGTGAAGACCCTCGTCGTCGGCGGTACGGGCCCGACCGGGCCCGCCATCGTCGCGGGTCTGGAGGCCCGCGGCCACGAGGTGACCATCTGCCACACCGGCGGCCACGAGGTCGACGAAGTGATGCACCTTCGCCACATCCACACCGACGTGCGTGACGAGGCCGCGCTGCAGGCCACGATCGGCGCGGAGGAGTGGGACGTGGCGGTAGTGACGTATGGGCGCCTCCGGACCATCGCGGAGGTGCTGGTAGACCGAGTCGGTCACTTCGTGTCGATCGGCGGCGGGCCGGCCTATCGCGGGTACTTCGACCCGTGGCGACTCGAGCCTGCCGGTCTGCCGGTGCCAGCCCAGGAGGAGCTGGCAACCGCCGACGAGGACGACGACGGCAAGTCGTACCGGATCGCCCGCACCGAAGCGCTGGTCTTCGACCTCCAACCCGACGCCACCCACTTCCGGTATCCGTTCGTGTACGGGCCCCGTCAGCTCGCGCCGAGAGAGTGGTCTGTCGTGCGCCGGATCCTGGATGGCCGGCCGCACATCGTCATCCCCGACGACGGGGCGATGCTCAACTCGTTCGGCTATGTCGACAACCTGGCGCACATGATCCTGCTCGCCGTCGACCAGCCGGAGCGGGCGAAGGGGCAACTCTTCAACGCGGCGGATGAGGAGATCCTGACCCTCCGCCAGGTCGTGGAGATCTGCGCCACCGCGCTCGACCACGAGTGGGACCTCGTCTCGATGCCCGCCGAGATGGCCCGACCGGCGTGGCCGATGCTCGCGGGCCCGACCTCGCACCATCGGGTCTTCGACACCTCCCGCCTCCGTCATCTGCTCGGCTATCGCGACGTGGTTCCCGCCCGGGAGGCCATCGCCCGGACTGCCCGCTGGTGGGCCGAGAACCCGCCGCCGCCCGGAGGGGAGACCGAACGGATCCTCGAAGACCCGTTCGACTACCCGAACGAGGATCGTCTGATCGCCTGGTGGAGATCGGCCATCGCCGAGCCTCCCATGCTCGATTGGACCTTTCCGCCCGGCTACGGCCTCAGCTACGCAGGCCCCGGTACCTCGTACCAGCGCCCCGACACCCGCATCTGACAACCTGGCAGGGTTTTGGTACCTGACACCAAAACCCTGCCAGGTCAGTCGACGCGGGAGGTGAGGTAGGCGCCGCTCAGCACCACGACGGTGCCTGCGACCGCCCAGGGGCTGACCATCTCGTCACGGAACACCACTCCGGCCACGATCGACACCGCCGGGATGATGTAGGTGACGATCGAGAACCGGACCGCACCCACCCGGCCGGTGATCGTGGCCGCCATCGCATAGGCGATACCCGTCCCGCCGACACCAACCGCAATGCATGCGATCAGCGGCCCCCACGCAAAGGTCGAGTCCGGCAGCGCGATCAGTCCTCCGGGGATGCTGAACACCGCCGCGAAGGCGAGCGCTCGGGCCGCCACCGGGATCGGTCCGTAGAGGCGGGAGAGCGGGCCGGCGAGGTTGGCCGCGATGCCGTAACACGTGACGGCGCCCACGACGAGAAGAACCCCGACGGCGTTGGTGCCGGCGATGGAGGCTTCCGGGATGCCGATGAACAGGATTCCGATGATGCCGACTCCGACACCGATCAGACGACGCGGACCGGTGGGTGTGGCGAACAGGAGCCAGCCGATGAGCACGGTCATGAGCGGCATCCCGCTGTTCAACATCCCGGCCACCGACGAGTCGATCCATTGCTGGGCGATCGGGAACAACGAGAGCGGGAGTGCCATCCACGTGAACCCGAGCAAGGC
>CAYFLT010000016.1:16810-19475 GCA_964344055.1 uncultured Candidatus Nemicrothrix sp. | reverse complement strand
GAGATCAGCCCGGGCAACCGGCCGTCGGGCCGCCGGAATCACTGCGATCGCGACTGCGCCGAAACCGACCCGAAGCAGCGAGACCAATCCGGGCTCGAACGCATCGAGTCCGATCGCCATGAGCAGGAACGAGACCCCCCAGATCCCGGACAGTCCGAGGATGAGCGCCCAGTCCAGCGGGGTGAAATGGGCGTCCTCGGCACGTACGGAATCGGCGGTGTGAGTCACCGGCGGCACGCTAGCGTGCCCTTCCTGATGCCCATCAGCCGATTCGTCCACGTGGGTTTGTTCAGCGTGTCGGCATCGGTCGGCATGGTCTTCGCCCTGCTCGCCGAACTGCAGGACGAGCACGGGCTCTCCACCGCATCCCTCGGTGTGATCGCGTCGGTCAGCTTCTTCGCGGCGGTGCTCGGACAGGTCGGCATCGCCCCATTCGCCGACCGCGGGCATGCTCGCACCGTGATGGTCGTCGCCACCGTCCTGGCCGGGGTCTCCGCCCTCGGCTTCGTCCTCGCCACGACCACATGGCAATTCGTCGCGGCTCGAGCGGTCGCCGGCCTGGCGTTCGGGGCCTACTCCCCCGCCGCCCAAGCCGTTGTCAGTGCCGCCGACCCGCCACGGGCGGGCCAACATCTCGGCGCTCTCGCCGGGATCCAGACGGCAGGGTTCATCATCGGCCCGGGAATCGGTGTGGCGATCTTCGACGTCACCGACAGCACCGACGCCCCGTTCATCGCCGTCCTCGTACTCCTGACGCTCGTGGTCCCGCGGCTGGCCACCATGCAGGTGAGCGAGGTGGCGCGGGACAGCGAGCGCGCTCCGATTGCCGCCATCCTCCGACGCCGAGACGCCATCGCCGCCGTCATCCTCACGGCCGCCCTCGTCCTCCCCGCCGGGATGTACGAGGCGATCTGGGCCCGCTACAACGAAGACGTCGGCGCTTCGACCCTCTTCATCGGGGTGACCCTCACCCTGTACGGCGTCCCATTCGTCCTCGCAGCACCGATGGGTGGGCGCCTCGCCGACCGGCTGGGCCCCCTCCGCCTGGCGCCGGTCTCACTCGTGATGATCGTGCCGTTGACCGTCGTCTACGGACTTGTGGATCGGCCCGGCCTCCTCGCGGGCCTGGCAATGATCGAAGCGGTGGCCAACGGCGCCGGCATGCCCGCCTCTCAGGCGCTCATGGCGAGCGCCACCAGCGAGAGCGAGCGCGCCACCGGGCTCGGATTCGCGGCCGCGGCCGGCCAGATCGGAGCGGGATTCAGCGCCCTTCTGGCCGCCCCGCTCTACGACGCCCAGGGGCCGGAGATCACGTTCGCCACCTTCGCGGCGATCATCGCAGTGGTGGGGATCGTCGGACTCGCCGTCGGGTTCAGCTCGGGCGTGTCGAAGCGGACCGTTCCCGGTCGCACTCCTCGCCCGTTGCGGGTCCGGGGCGGTGGTCGTTGACGCATGCTCCGCCGGCATGCATCAGTTCGGCCGGACGAGAGCTCCGCGCAGCTCGTCGCACTGGACGCGCGAAGCACAACCGGGCAGGTGGTCGTTGACCATCCCCATCGCCTGCATGAAGGCGTAGACGGTGGTGGGGCCCACGAAGGTCCACCCCCGCTTCTTCAGTTCCTTGGCGATCGTCGTCGAGGTGGGGGTGGTGGCCGGCACCGGCCATTCGCCGCTGCGGTCACCCTCGATCTCCTGTGGCTCGAATGACCAGAACCATGCAGCCAGCGAGCCGGCCTCTTCGACCAGATCGATCGCCCGGGCGGCGTTGTTGATCGTCGAGCGGATCTTGCCCTGATGACGCACGATCCCGGCGTCACCGAGCAGTCGCTCCACATCGGCCTCGCCGAATCGGGCCACCGACTCGAAGTCGAAGCCGGCGAAGGCGGCCCGGAAGTTCTCGCGCTTGCGCAGGATGGTGATCCACGCGAGACCAGACTGGAAGCCCTCGAGACAGATCTTCTCGAACAGTCGGACGTCGTCGACGACAGGCCGGCCCCACTCGTGGTCGTGGTACTCGACATAGTCCTCGTTGGTGCCGGACCACCAGCACCGGGCGACACCGTCGTCGCCGGTCTGGAGCCATTCCGTCACAGCATCACACCGAGGAAGAGGGCCACGATCGCGGCAAGCAGTGCGAGGCCTCCGGTGGCCCCACGGACGGCAGGTGACGGGGTCCGAGTGTGGATGAAGGCCGCGAAGCCGGACACCATCACGGCCAGGAGCTTCACGCCGAGCGTCGCGTTGTACTCCGAAGATTGGGTGCCCTCGAGGGCGAGGATGTTCCAGATGCCGGTGACCATGGCGAGTCCGAACGCACTCCAGGCCACCTGACCGAACCGTTGGGCGGCCAGCCTGGGTGCCTCCGGCGACAGGCCACGGAGGACCGGAACGAGCGCGGCCATCAGGAACTGACCGCCGATCCAGACGATCACCCCGAGCAGGTGAAGCGTGAGACGAACGGTGTCGAGGTCAGCGGGGAGCATCGGGCGACCCTATCGAGCACGCTCGACGAGATCGACGAAGAGCGGGAGGCCATCGTCGACCATCTCCGGATGCCACTGCACCGCGAGCAGATCGTGCTCCTCGGCCTCGACGGCCTCGACCACGCCGGCCACCGTCGAAGCCGTGACCAGGAGCCCGTCGCCGAGCCGCCCGACGGCCTGAT
>CAYFLT010000016.1:6305-16800 GCA_964344055.1 uncultured Candidatus Nemicrothrix sp. | reverse complement strand
GGTGCAGGGAACCGACCTCGTAGGGTCCGGCGCCGTAGATCTTCGCGAGTCGGGAGCCTGCCTCGATCTCGATCGTGTGGCGATGGGCGTGGTTGTCGATGGGATCGACCATCGGATGGTCGTCGTCGCCCCTCATCTCCTGGGCGAGGTCACCACCGAACGCGACGTTCACCACCTGGAGGCCACGGCAGACCCCGAGGACCGGTTTGGACGCCGCGAGCGCCGCGGCGAGAAGTCGGAAGTCGGCAGCGTCGGCGGTCGGCTGGACGGCCACGCTCGCCTCGTTCACCGCGCCGTAGCAGGCCGGATCCATGTCCTGACCACCCACGAGAACCACACCGTCGACGAGATCGACCATCGCGGCGGCTTCGGCGTCGTCGACCGGGTGGGGGGCCACGATCGGCAATCCGCCGGCTCGCCGGACCGCGTCGACGTACTCCATGGCGAGGGTGACCAGGTCCTCGTCTTCGTGGACCGAGGTGGCCAGTTCCTGGCGCCAACACGACAGCAGGATCCGGGGCGTGGTGGCGTTCACGACAGCGAGGAGTGGGTGTTCATCGCGCCACGACGGGCGATTCGGTCGGCGTCGAAGTGACCGGTCTCGTTGATGCTGAGGATCCGGGTGCCCCGTTCGCCGTGGGTGACCCGGCTGATCGAGGCGAACTCGGCGGAGATGTGGAACCGGGAAGCGCCCTCACCGACCACGGCCGCCATGATCGCCCGGATCACGCCGGCATGGCAGGCGACCAGCACATGCTCGCCGCGTGGATTCTCGATGAGATCCTCGAACGCGACCTTCACCCGGGCGTTGAAGACGTCGGGAGGGTCGTAGCCGACCTCCTCGAACTTGCCGGCGACCAGCTTCTCCCACAGCTCACCCCCTTCGGTGGGCAACAGGTCGGTCGGAATGTAAGTGGCGGATCTCCGATCCATCTCGTCGAGATCGGCGATGATCTCCGGCTCGATCCCGAGCCGTTCCACCAGGGGTTCGATGGTCTCCATCGCCCGGGCCTTGGGGCTCGTGATCACCGCATCGATCGGCTCGTGGGCGAGCCAGGCAGACACCCGCTCGGCCTGCCAGCGCCCGTAGTCGTCCAGCGAAGGGTTCGCGATTCCGGTGGTGCCACGGTGAATGAGTGGACTGCCATGGCGGACGAGCCCGATCTCCATGGCGGGGCCCCGTATCCCGACCAGGCGTGGATCTCGCTCTGGCAGCCGAGTCGTCGTAGCGTGACGCCATGACGCTCCTCGACACCCCATCTGCCACTGCCCTGACCGAGGAGGCCGCGGCCGGCCTCGACTCGGTCATCGAACTCCGGCGCTCGATCCATCGCGAGCCCGAGCTGGGAATCGACAATCCCAACACCCAGAACCGGATCGCCGAAGCGCTCGACGGGTTGCCGCTGGAGATCCGGCGGGGCGAGGGCGAGATCACCTCCCTCGTCGCGGACCTGAAGGGCGGAGACGGCCCGACCGTTCTGCTGCGAGCCGACACCGACGCCCTCCCGATGACCGAGGACAACGACCATGAGTTCGCGTCGACGATCCCCGGCCGCGCCCACATGTGCGGGCACGACTCACACGTCGCGATGCTGGTCGGTGCGGCCCGGATCCTCTGCGCTCGACGCGACGAGATCCAGGGCACCATCCGCTTCATGTTCCAGCCCGGCGAAGAGGGATATGCCGGCGCGAAGCTCATGATCGAGGAGGGCGTGCTCGATGGGGTCGATGCGGCCTACGCCCTCCACGTCACGCCGAACGCGAAAGTGGGCACGGTTCAGTCCCGCAGCGGCCCAATGCTCGCGTCCGCCGACACGTTCACCATCACGGTTGCGGGCAGGGGCGGCCACGCGTCCACACCTCACCTCACCACCGATCCCGTGCCGATCGCGGCACACATCATCACAGCGCTACAGACCATGGTGACCCGCGAGATCCACGCATTCGAGCCGGCCATCGTCTCGGTCACCAAGGTCACCGCCGGTACCACCAGCAACGTCATCCCGGCTCAGGCCGAGCTGGTCGGCACGATCCGCTGCGTCAGCGCCCGTACCCGCAGCCAGGTCCACGCGACACTCGACCGTGTCGCTCGTTCCGTGGCACTCACCCACGACGCGAGCGCCGAAGTCGTGATCGAGCTGGGGTACCCCGTCACCGTCAACGACGCCGGGGCCGTCGAGGTGGTCGCCGACGTCACCCGCTCACTGCTCGGCGACGATGCCTTCGTCGAGGTTCCCCACCCGCGAATGGGTGCGGAGGACTTCTCCTATGTGCTCGAGCAGGTCCCGGGTGCGATGAGCATGCTCGGCGTTTGCCCGGCCGACATCGAGAGCCCCGCCAAGGCACCGGCCTGCCACTCCAACCTCATGCGGATCCACGAGCCTGCGATGGCCAACGGCGTGGCCGTGCACGTCGGCACTGCGCTGGCCGCGATCCGTCAGCTACGCACGGCCTGATCCGAGGGATAGATCACCCGGATCGCCACCACCGCGATCGCGGCACCGATCAGCTCCATGACGATGAACATCGGTGCCGACTCCGGCGCGATCCCGGCAAAGGTGTCGCTCAGGGTTCGGGTGACCGACACGGCCGGATTAGCGAATGACGTGGACGAGGTGAACCAGTAGGCCCCACCGATGTAGGCAGCGACCGCGGCAGCCGCCAGCTGGGCGCGGTCGGAGCGGACGAGGGAAAAGATCAGGAACACCAGTCCGAACGTGGCGATGACCTCGCCGAGATACTGGCCGGCCCCATCGCGGGTCTTCTCGCTGAGCGTGACCGCATCGAGTTCGAACATCAGGTTCGCCAGAACGACCCCCACCGCCCCGCCGACGATCTGGGCACCGATGTAGGGGCCGACCTCGCCCCACGGCCGACCGCCGAGCGAGGCATCGGCGAGGGTGACCGCCGGATTGAAGTGCGCACCGGAGACAGGGCCGAACATCAGGATGATCGTGTAGAGCACTCCCACCGTGGCTCCCGCGTTGGCGAGGAGCTGGAGACCGACGTCGTCGGTGAGGTTCACCGCCATGATTCCGGATCCGATCACACCAATCAGGAGGAAGGCGGTGCCGATGAATTCTGCGAGGAGGCGTCGTTGCACGGCGCAAGGGTTAGCAGGGCGCAGTGTCGCCTGTCGACTACCCGCCGCGCGACGGCACCCCTCCCGAAAAGGGCTTGGGCCCGGTCGGCGATTCGTCGACCGGGCCCCAGTTTCCCTGGAGGGGGATCGGGGGCATTGGAGCCCCCGAGCTGGGTGTCACACAGCCCTGCACCCGTGCAACACCGAACCCAAGAGCGACCTTAGTCCAAAGTCCCAGGGATTTCCCGTCAGGAAGTAAAGAAATCGCAAACGAACAGCAAACTGACACCGTAAATACTGTTCAGAACTTGGTGAGCCCCAACGGAAAGTGGCGACGAATGCCGTCATGAGTAGCGGTAAAGGCCTCATCCACATTGCGGTAACGCGACAATGCTTCGAGGAACGAGACCGTCGGCTCCATCGCGATGAGGTCACCTGCGTCGAGGCGGGAGAGGACGTCGGCGGGCCTGAGCCACCACACCTCGTCGAACTCGTCGTCGACAGGTTCGACCTCCCGCCCGGAGTGACGGGCCAGGAAGAAGTGGACGTTGTAGCGCCGGGGGGAGCCCGGCGGCGTGAGCCAATGCCCCACATGGGCAAACCGGGACCCGTCGATCGTGCCATCCCGTTCGGACAGGACGATGCCCACCTCTTCCTCGGTTTCGCGCACCGCGGCGACCAGGCTCGCGGCGGCAACCTCGGGTTCGAGGCCTTCGACCTCGAGTCGCCGGACCGACGCGACCGCCTCGGCCGATCGGTCCTCGGGGTCGACCGCGCCACCTGGATAGACGATCATGCCGCCGACCCATGCGCCCGGGCGCCGCAAACCGACCAGGACATGAAGATCGGGACGATCGTCGATGATCACCATCGACGCCGCGTCACGCGGTTCGACCGCCGGTCGGTCGTTCACCGGCCACTCACGTGTCGAAGAACTCCCCGGCGTTGACCAGGATGCGTTGGCCGGTCACCATTCGGGACCGATCCGAGAGGAAGAAGATGACCGCTTCGGCCACGTCGCCGTCGGTCGGCATCTCTCCGAGCGGCATCGTGGCCACGATCTCGTCGCGGATTGCCTCCGTCGTGGTCCCACGCTCGCCGGCCTGCCACTGGCAGTAGAGCTCGACATTGGGGCCCCACATCCAGGTGGGAACGACGGTGTTGACCCTGATCTTTCGGGGTCCGAGATCCACTGCGAGGCTTCGCGCGACCGCCAACAGCGCCGACTTCGACGCCCCGTATGCACCCTGGGGAATCCGATCGCTCTGGTTGAGCGAGGCCTGGCTGCCGATCAACACGATCGATCCGCCTCCTGAACCCTCGAGTGCCGGGGTCACCGAGTCGACCAACGCGACCGGGGCGATGACGTTGAGGCGAAGCACCGCCTCGAAGTCACCAGGGTCGGTGTCGAGCACCCGACCGAGGAGGTTGTCGAAGGCTGCGACGCTCACCACCCCATCGAGCCGTCCGAACTTCGCCACGGCGGCGTCCACGGCGGCGTCCAGGCTCACCCGCTCGGAGATGTCGGCGGCGACCGCGAGCACCCGATCCCCCGTGGGGTCGAGCTCCCGGGCCTTGCCGTCGAGCCGTTCCTGGTTTCGTGCGACCAACACGACATTGGCGCCGTCGCGGAACGCGGCGTCGGCACATGCCCCGCCGAGACCCGGTCCGACACCGGAGATCATCACCGTCTTCCCGTCCAGCACCATCAGCCGATCCTTCCACGCGGCTAGGGGCGGGCCCAATCAACGGGCACCCCGTCCGCGGCGCAGGACACGTCGAGTCTGCGATCCGGATCGGCGACGAAGTCCCGCACGATCGATGCGATGCATTCGTTGCCGTACCAGATGCCGTGGCCCCGTCCGTCCTGAGTGACCACCGTGGCGTTGGACAAGCGGTCGGCAGCGGCGTCGGCGAACTCGGGCGGGGTGATCGGGTCGAACTGGCCGGACAGCAGGAGGGTCGGTGTGTCGGATTCCACTGGCGCGGCGACGATCTCGTGGGCCTCGCTCTGGTTCCACGACTCGCACGACTCGGATATCGGCGCCGACGCGATCACGCCCGAAAACGGGTCGAGTTCCGCACCCGGCCCGTCGGTGAAGGGGAACCGGTCGCTGCACTGCACTGCGAAGAACGTCGCTTCGTCGTTGGCGCCGTAGGCCGCCACCATCGTGCGGACGCCCACGCTCGTGAGCCAGCGGGCCGCGGACTCATCGCCGGCTTCGATGGCTGCGAGAACCGAAGGCAGGTGACGGACGCGAGCCTCGCTGTACAGCAACAGGAACGTGAGTTCCGCCAGACGGGTCCCGTCGAGCACGACGTCGACTCGCTCGTCGAAGCCGGACTCGTTGCCGCTGAGGGTGACCACCATCGGGTCCGCGTCGAGCTGTTCGATCAGGCGCTCGACCAGCGCGCCGAAGTCATCGGTGTAGTCAGTGCACACCGCGCTCAGCGAGCACGCGTCGCCAACGGTCGCGATGGCTCGGGAGGCGGATCGGACGAGCGCTTCATCGATGTCGATGTCGGGCGGATACACGCCATCGAGCACAACGCCCGCGACCGTCGGAAGTTCCATCCGCAGCAGTTCGAAGCCGATGGTCGACCCGTACGACACCCCGTACACCACGTAGCGCTGGTAGCCGAGGGCATTCATCACCGAGATCACGTCTTGGGCATGGCTCTGGGTGGTCGTGTGCTCGAACAGGGGGTCGTCACGGAGACGACGTGCGCAGGCGTCCAGCGCCTCGGCGGTCAGGCGTCCGGCCTCGGCGCCCGGGGCCGCGAAGATCTCGTCGAGGGCCTCGTCGTACTCCGTGCAGTCGAATTCGGCACCACGGAATCCGGTTCCCCGCTGGTCGATGAAGACCTGGGTGAAGGGTTGCTGGGGGAACCACCCGGCGAGATCCGAACTGGCCCCGCCGGGACCGCCCTGCAAGACGACCAATGGGGTGACGAAGCCACTGTCGTAGCCCTCCATCGTGGCGACGGTGATCTCGGTGGTGTCGAGGACCCTGCCAGTGCGATCGAGGGCCACGGTGGCCACGCCGCACGCGACGAGGTCGGATGCGATCGAGTCGGGGCACGCCACCTGCCCGATCTCGGTGGGGACGACCTCCATCACACCGAAGGTCGGGCCGTTCTCGTCAGACGTCGGGCTCTCGTCGGCGGCTGCCGAGGTCGACGTGGTGACGAGCAGGGGGGCGGCGACGTCGTCGTCGCCGTTCGAGCATCCGGCCGCGGCCAAGCCGGCCACGGCGAGCGTGGCGACCAGGCGGCGTCTCACCAGAGCTGGTCGGTGTACGTGTCCGTTCCGACGATGGTGGGGATGAAGGGTGCGGCGAATGCCACCCTCCCCTGGCCCGCGGTGGCGAGCGCGTCCGCGTAGTCGTGGAAGCGGGCCCACTCGTCCCGCGGGTCCCGATCGAGGAAGAACATCTGCAGACGGCGTTCGGGCGGGCCTGGTGGCATCCCGAGATCCATCGGTGCGCGCTCGGTGCCCTTGCCCATCTGGATGTAGCGCCACGACACCATGCTGGCCACTCCGGAGCCGTTCATGAGCGCGGGCAGCGCGACCCGTTCGAGGTGGACGCCGAGTTCCTCGTCGGCGACGCCATCGGCGGGATCGACTGCCACGACCGCGAGGCCGGAGTAGGGGTGATCCAGGGCGAGCTCGACCGGAATCGGATCGTCGTCGCGGTAGGCGAACGTGGGCTGATCGAGCAGCACCGTGTGCGCATGGACCCGCTGATGAAACCCCCGGTTCTGCTTGTAGAGATCCACCGCCTGGGGCCCGCCCCAGGCGAAGTGGTCGTCGTGCTTGCCCTCCAGCACCCAGTAGGTGGCCAGGTAGGAGCCACGGTCGACCGGTGAGGCGACGGCGTCACCGTCCGCGGGGAAGCGCAGATCCTTCAGTTCCCGGGTGGCCACCCAGCGACGCCCGGCGAACAGCCACGGTCCGATCATGCACCCGGCGTAGAAGTGATCTCGCTCGTACCAGCGGTTGTAGGCCACCTCGTGACCCGGCTCGGGGTCGACGAGGGTGAACAGCGAGCTGCCGAGGTGAAGAGGGTAGGTGTTCACGGTCGATGCCAGTCGGCGTTCAGGAGTCGAAAACCGAGCGGCCGATCCAGTCGGCCACCAACGCAGGCTTCTCCTCGCCCTCGATCTCCACGGTGAACGTGCGGGTGACGTCGATGGCGGTGCCTTTCAGCACGACCGACTTCACCGACGACTGGGCGCGGACCCGCTTGCCCGACAGCACCGGGTTCAGGAACCGGACCTTCTCCATGCCGTAGTTGATGCCCATCACGATGCCCTCGAGCGGTGGCGTGTCGTTGGGAATCGTCGTGCTGAGGTGGACCAGCATCGAGAGGGTGAGGAAGCCGTGGGCGATCGTGTCGCCGAAGATCGGCGTCGCCCGCTCCTTGTCGATGTGGATGAACTGATGGTCGAGGGTGCAGTCGGCGAAGGCGTTGATCTGGTCCTGGCTGATCTCGTGCCATTCGCCCGTGCCCTGATCCTGCCCCTCGGTTGCCTTGAGAATCTCGTACGCGGCGGCTGCATTGCTCATCGTCGTCTCCCGTCGTGGTGGATGTTGGGCGCCAGTGCGGAGACTAGGCGCGGAGACGATCGGCGAGCATTTCGGCGGCCGGGTCGATGGCGGCCCCCTCGCGCCGGGCGACGACGAGCCGGCGCTCGGCGATCACGCGACCACCGGCCAGTTCGGGAGCGGCCTGCACAACGGGGAGAACCGTCCAGCCGACGCCGAGCCCGACCATCGCTCGCAACACCTCCGGCTGATTCGACTCGGCGACGACATCGAGGGGTGCACCCAGCTCACGAAGTGCCTCGTCGATGACCGCCCTGGTGTGGGACCCGACGGCGAACAGCACCCACGAGCCCCACCGGGAGGGAGACCGGGGAGGGCGACCGTCCGGGGTGAAGACGGCGAGTTCCTCACTCAGGAGATGCTCGCTGATGACTCCCCTCCTCGCCTCTGCGGGTTCCACACAGACGATGAGGTCGAGCACACCGGACTCCAACTCGTCGAGGAGCTGGGCGCTGGGGGCGACCCGCAGTCGGAACTCGAGTTCGGGGTGATCGGTTCGGAACCGCCTCAGCAGCTCCGGGTAGTGACCGACCGCCGCCGCGTCGATCATGCCCACACGGAGGGTGCCACCGCGGCCAGTGCGGGTGCGATCGGCCCAGGCCGCCAGGTCGCCGGTCAAGGCGACCACCTGTCGGGCGTGAGCGAGCACCTCGCGCGCCGCGGGTCGGAGCACCCGCCGTCGCCCCTTCCGGTCGAAGAGCGGGACGCCGATCCGACGTTCGAGCTCGGCCAGGCCCTGCGACAGGGCGGACGCCGACACCCCGACCCCGGCCGCCGCCGTGGCCCAGTTCGGGGCCTCGCTCACTGCGACGAGATACTCCAGCTGACGGATCGAGAGGTCGGGGAGGACACGGTCCACCCCGTGCACAATAGTTCAGACTTCCTTCATAAGCTGTCGATCTTCTCCAGATGTCCTTATGATTATCACCATGTCTGCTCGAAGCATCGCTCCCGCCACCGGCAAGCTCGGCGTTCTCACCCCCGGACTCGGCGCCGTGGCCTCCACCTTCATCGCCGGCGTGCTCGCCGCCCGCCAGAACGGCACCGCACCGCTCGGCTCGGTCTCCCAGATGGCTCACATCCGCCTGGGCACCCGTGAGGACGGCCGCAACCCCCTCATCAAGGACTTCGCCCCCCTGGCCTCGCTCGACGACATCGTCTTCGGCGGCTGGGACCCGATCTCGGCCAACGCTCTCGAGGCTGCACGCACCTGTGGCGTGCTCGAGGAGAAGGATCTCTCCCCGATCGCCCAGGAACTCGAGGGCGTCGTCGCCATGGACGCCGTCTTCGATCAGCGCTGGGTGAGCCGCCTCGACGGTACGCGGGTGAAGAGCGAGACCAACAAGTGGGACCAGGCCATGGCGCTCATGGCCGACATCGAGAACTTCCGGGTCGAGAACGACTGCGACCGCCTCGTCATGGTCTGGTGCGGCTCGACCGAGGCCTTCCAGGAGCCGTCGGCCGTCCATCAGTCGGTGGCCGCCTTCGAGCAGGGCCTCAAGGACAACGACGACAACATCTCGCCCTCGCAGATCTACGTCTACGCCGCCCTCCAGAGCGATGTGCCCTTCGCCAACGGCGCCCCGAACCTCTCGACCGACCTGCCGTGCATGATCGAGCTGTCGGAGACCCGCGGCGTGCCGATCGCCGGCAAGGACTTCAAGACCGGCCAGACCCTCATGAAGACCCTGCTGGCACCGGGACTCAAGGCCCGCATGCTCGGCCTCCGGGGCTGGTACTCGACCAACATTCTGGGCAACCGCGATGGTGAGGTGCTCGACGCACCGGAGAACTTCAAGACGAAGGAGGAGTCGAAGCTCGGCGTGCTCCACAAGATCCTCGAGCCCGAGGTGTACCCGGAGCTGTACGGCAACGTCGACCACGTGGTGCGGATCAACTACTACCCGCCCCGGGGCGACAACAAGGAAGGCTGGGACGCCGTCGACATCTTCGGATGGATGGGCTACCCGATGCAGATCAAGATCGACTTCCTCTGCCGCGACTCCATCCTCGCCGCCCCGATCGTGCTCGACCTCGCCCTCTTCATGGACCTCGCCATGCGGGCCGGTGAATCCGGCGTCCAGGAGTGGCTGAGCTTCTACCTGAAGGCCCCCCAGTCGGCCGGCGACGCGCCTGCCGAGCAGGATCTCTTCATCCAGCAGACGAAGCTCAAGAACACGCTCCGCGAGTGGATGGGCGAACAGCCCGTCACCCACAGCGAAGCCGGCTGACCCCTGCTCCTTCTCGCGCTCGATCGGCCCAGATGATCACTGGTCGCGCCAGAGCGTGATTGCGTCGTCGAGTTCGACGCGGTAGCGCTCGACGTTGGCGGCCTTGACGTCGGCGAACCCTCTCACCTGGTCGGCCAGGGACGCGATCCGGACCGCGTCGTCGTAGCGGTCGGCGGTGAGCGATGCGGCGAGTTCGGCGGCGAGCTGTTCGTACTCCTCGATCAGCTCACGCTCCATGCGGCGCTCCTCGGTGCGCCCGAAGACATCGAGCTTGCCCCCGCGCAGCCCCTTCATCCTGCGGAGGGATCCGAAGGCGACGCCACCCGAGATCCGCCCGAAACCGATCTTGCGGTCCACGCCGAGCTTCACCAGCGATGGGGGCTTCAGCTGGTACCGGTAGGTAGCGTTCTTGCCGAAGCGGCGTTCGATGGCTTCGCGGACCTCGGGCCGCTGATGCAGCCGGGCCACCTCGTACTCGTCCTTGTAGGTCATCAGCTTGAACAGCTGACGGGCCACGGTGTCGGACAGGTCGGATCGCTCGACACCGGTGGCGAGCTCGGCGGTGCGCACTGC
>CAYFLT010000016.1:3026-6295 GCA_964344055.1 uncultured Candidatus Nemicrothrix sp. | reverse complement strand
TTCGCCCACGCCTTGTTCTCGTATGCGATCAGCTCCGGCAGCCGCCATGCCAGCGTGTCGGCGAGCACGTCGTCGGTGTCGACCGCCCCCACCAGCCCCGCAGCCGCGCCGCTCAGGGCGGGCGGACCATCCACCGCGCGGGCTTCCACATCGATCTCGGCGAGTCGGCTCGGGTCGGCGGCGAGGCGCCGCCCGAGGCGGAAGGCCTCGGTGTTCATCTCCACGGCCACCCCGTTGAGCTCGATGGCCCGTTCGATGGCGGTGCTCGACATCGGCAGCAGGCCACCCTGATAGGCGGCACCCAACACGATCAGATTGGCCGCGGGTTGGGATCGGAAGACGGTCTTGGCGATGCTCTCCGCGTCGAGCCAGGTGTTGTCGTCGGCCCGGGTGGTCGCGTCGATCTGCTCGCGGAACGCGTCGAGTTCGGGGAACTGTTCGAGCGCCTTGCGGGTGACCATGTGACCGGTCGGCATTCGGGAGGTGGACACCACCGCGGTGGTGCGCAGCTCGTCGGTCCGGGCCAGGTTGGCAGGGGCCACACCGGCCACAAGGTCGAAGACCAGGTATGCGTCGGCACCTCCCTCGGCGAGACGGCTGGACCCAGCCTCGGCATCGGATCCGATCTGGAGATGCGAGACCACCGGGCCACCCTTCTGGGCGAGGCCGGTCTGGTCCAGACTCGACGCCGCCTTGCCCTCGAGAAGGGCGGCGGTGTTCAGGAGCTGGTTGACCGTCACCACCCCGGTGCCGCCGATACCGACGGTGAGCACACTGCCCGATTCCGGGACCACCGGATCTTCCGGCATCGGCCAAGCCGCCACGGTGGCGGTGAGGGTCGGACCGTCGGCGCCGCCCACCGTCTCGGACTCGTCGATGGTGACCGTGATGAACGCCGGGCAGTCGCCGCCGAGGCAGGACAGGTCGAAGTTGCAGGACTCCTGATGGATGCGGGTCTTGCGACCGAACGGGGTGTCGACCGGGTGGACGCTCATGCAGTTCGAGACGACGCCGCAGTGGCCACAACCGTCGCAGACCGCCTCGTTGATGAAGACGCGGGTGGTCGGCCGTTCGACCTTTCCACGCTTGCGGTCCCGTCGCAGTTCGGCGGCACAGCCCTGGTCGTAGATGAGGATGGTGGTGCCCTCGATCTCGCGGAGCTCTCGCTGGACCTCGTCGAGCTTGTCGCGGTGGAGCACCTTGGTGTCGGGTGCGAACCATGCGTCGTCGCCGTATTTGTGGGGATCGTCGGTGACCACCACGATCCGCTTCGCCCCCTCGGCCTCCAGTTCTCGGGTGAGGGCCGGAACCGGGAGCTCGCCGGCCGCGTCCTGACCGCCGGTCATGGCGACGGTGCCGTTGTAGAGGATCTTGTAGGTGATGTTGGTGCCGGCCGAGATGGCCTGGCGAATGGCGAGGATGCCGGAGTGGGCCAGCGTGCCGTCGCCCAGGTTCTGGAATCGGTGGGGCTCCTCGACGAAGCAGGACAGGCCGACCCACTGGGCGCCCTCACCCCCCATCTGGGTGATGCCGGTGGCCCGGCCACCGATGGTGATGGCCATCCCGTGACAGCCGATGCCGCCGCCGGCCAGCGATCCGTCGGGCACGACGGTGGAGCGGTTGTGAGGGCACCCGGAGCAGAAGTAGGGGGTGCGGCTGGGGAGCTCACCCTTGCCGATCGTGACGGGGATGCGCTCCCGCTTGGGCGCGATCCGGTCACCCAGTCTCGGGTCCAGGACCCGACGCAACGGTTCGACGAGCTGGTCGGGCTCGATGGCGCCGGCCGTCGGCACCAGCGGCGAGCCCTCGGTGTCGCGCTTGCCGAACACCCGGGGCTGGTCGGCCGAGCCGTAGAGGATGTTGCGGACCTGATCCTCGACGAACGCCCGCTTCTCCTCGACCACCATGATCGACTCCACGCCGGTGGCGAATCGCCGGATGCCGTCCGGTTCGAGCGGCCAGATCATCGCCGGCTTGTGGATCCGAATCCCGACCGCCGCGACCTCATCGTCGGTGTCGATGCCGAGCTGGCTGAGCGCGGTGCGCACGTCGAGGTACGACTTCCCGGCCGCCACGATCCCGAGCCACGCGTCGTCGGCGCCGACGGTGCGGTCGAGCTGGTTGGTCGCCACGAAGTGGCGGGCCGCCTCGAGCCGGACCGTGAAGGCCTCGTGCTCCTGGCCGAGGGAGTAGGCGCCGATGAGGGCGTCGTTCACCGTCTGCATCCACGGCTCGTCGTCGACCAGGAAGGGCACCCGGGCGATCTGGATCCGGTCGGGATCGAAGTCGACGGTGGCCGAGCCGTCGGCCACGTCGGTGTGGATCTTCATCCCGACCCACGCACCGCAGGCCCTCGAGAGTTCGTAGCCGTAGCGGCCATAGTCGAGTATCTCCTGCACCGACCCCGGGTAGAGGGTGGGCAGGGCGAGATCGGCCAGCGCCGCTTCCGACGCCGACGGGAGTGTTGACGACTTGCAGGCCGGGTCGTCGCCAACGGCCGCGATCACCCCGTCGGTGCGGCCCGAGCCACAGACGTTGCCGTGGCGGATGGCGTCGCCGGCCCGGTCCAGGCCCGGTCCCTTGCCGTACCAGAGCCCGACCACCCCGCCGTAGCGGGGCGACTCGTGCTTGGACGCGAGCTGGGAACCCCAGATCATCGTCGCGCCGAGCTCCTCGTTGACGCCGTTGATGAACCGGATCTGGTTCTTGTCGAACTGGGAGGAGTTGCGCTCGTAGGCGGCGTCGACTCCACCGACCGGCGACCCGCGGTAGCCGGCGATGAGCGCACCGGTCTGTTGGCCGACCCGGCCGTCGGCACGCACCTGGTCGACGACCATCCGGACCATGGCCTGGACACCGGACAACGTGGCCCGGCCCTCCTCGGATCCGAATTGATCGGCCAGTGTGTAGTCAGCCAGGTCTGTCACTGCTGTCGCTCCCTGATCACGTCGAGCACAAACTGCCACGTCTCGCTTCCCGCGTCGATCACGTCGAAGTGATCGACGCCGGGAAACTCACAGAAGACCACCCGATCCCCGGCGAGGTCGAGATACCGGGCGGCATGGGCAACCGGGACGATGTCGTCGGCGCCGCCGTGCACGATCAGCTGGGGGGTTCGCGCCGGACCGAGGCGGGTCGGGTCGGTGGCGGCGTATCGTTCGGAAACCTGGTCGGGCGAGCCGCCGAGGAACTCGGCCACCGCGCCGTCACTGAGTTCGGCCGAGGCCGTGAAGTCGACCACCGGGGCCTGCCCGACCACGAGCATCGGT
>CAYFLT010000016.1:0-3016 GCA_964344055.1 uncultured Candidatus Nemicrothrix sp. | reverse complement strand
CGAGGCCTTCCTGTTGTCCCAGCCACAGGGCGAGATGGCCGCCGGCCGAGTGACCGACGACCGCCACGCAGGACAGATCGAGCGGTGCGTCCACCTGGGCCAGTGCGTCGATGGCGGCAACGACGTCCTCGCACGTGCCCGGGTATCCGCCGCCGTCGTCGCCGACCCGGCGGTATTCGATGTTCCACGCCGCGAATCCGTTCGCGGCAGCATCGGCCGCCTGGGCCTCCGCATAGGAGAGGTCGTAGGGGTTGCGCCAGAAGCCACCATGGATGAAGGCGATGACCGGGAAGGGTCCGTCGCCCTCGGGCAGGGTGAGCACCGCGAACTGCTGGGGGGCGTCGCCGTACGGGATCTCGACCGGCTCGGGCACGGGACTCACCGGTCGGTCTCGAGAACGCCCCGCGCGATGAGGTCGTCGAACCCCTCGGCTGAGTAGCCGAGTTCGGCGGCGACGTCGCGGGTGTGGGCGCCCAGCGGTGGGGCAGGGCGGATGTCGGGACCGATCATCGCCCCCGCATGGAAGGCCGCTCCCTCGAAGGTCATGCCCCCGATCGGCGGCTGATCGAGTTCGACGATGAAGCCGCGGTCGCGGAAGTGCGGATCGTTGTATTGGCCCTCGCTGTTGTGCATCGGCCCTGCCGCCACGCCCGCGGCCAGGCACGCCTCGACCACCGCGTCGACGGTCCGTTCGACGGTCCATCGGCCGACGAGCTCGTCGAGTGCTGCCGCCCGCTCGCGACGACCGGCGAGGGTTGCCAACTCGTCGGCGCGGGCCCAGTCCGGGGCACCGATCAAGTCGGCGAGGCGCTCCCACTCGCCGTCCGAGCGGGTGCAGATGGCAACCCAGCGGTCGTGACCCCCGCACGGGTAGAGCCCCCACGGAACACCGCGCTCGCTGCGGTTGCCGCGGGGCCGCACCGATCCCGGAGCCAGCGACTCCAGCGCGAGCAGGTCGGCCATCACGTTCACCACCTGCTCGACCTGGCACACCTCGGCGTGCAGGCCCCCATCCCCGTTCCGCCGGGCCCCTAGCACGCCGGCGAGCGCCGCGACTGCTCCGGTACGGCCTGCAAAGTGATCGGGGAAGATCGACATGCTTCCGGCGGGCTCGTCCTCGTTTTCGTAGTTCCACAGGTGGGTCATGCCGCCGGTGACCTGGGTGTTGGGCCCGTATCCCGACCAGTCCGCCCACGGGCCACGCGAACCCATCAGCTGGCTCGACATCATCACCAACTGTGGATTCTCGGCCGCGAGGTCCCGGTAGCCGACGCCGAGCCGGTCCATCACCCCCGTCGAGTTGTTCTCGATGGCGATGTCGGCCTGCCCGGCCATCCGCCGCAGGAGCTCGACCCCCGCCTCGCTCTTGGCATCGACCCCCAGACTCCGTTTCGACCGGTTGGACGAGGCGAACGAGGGCGACATCTCGCCACCCAGCACCACCCGGATGAAGTCCGGGTGCTCGCGGTTCTCGATCTTGACGACATCGGCGCCGTATTCGGCGAGCATCCGGCCGGCCTCCACACCAACGCCCCCGTGGCCGAAGTCCATGACCGACAGCCCGGTCAACGGAGGGGCCGGTTCGAGCGCTCGGTCCGGTGCCGGACGGGGCTCGCCCAGGGCGGCGAAGACCTGGTCAGTGTGACCGCCGGGCACGAGCGGTGGCGGGCCGGTGGGCCCGACCCGCTCCCCGTCGATCTCGAGGAACCCGGACGCCAGGATCATGGTGCCGCTGCCGTCGGGCAACTCGACGTGATCGAACGACCGCCGGGCCTCGAAGTGGGGGTTCTCGAGGACCTCACCCGGGCGCAGGATCGGGGTGCAGACGATGCCGCGACGCTGGCACTCCTCGGCCACCTCCAGCATCGTCATGGTGCTGAACAGCTCGGCGTAGAGCGGGTTGAGCACACTGTCGGCGATCCCGAACCGGCCCAGGAAGGTCTCCAGCTCGGGGTCCTGGAGGTAGTCGGGCTCGCCCAGCCACGCCCGCATGGCCCGCCAGTGGTCGGGGGCGATGATCACCAGGCGGACATACCCGTCCTCGCAGGGAAGGATGGTGTACACGGGTCCGGGGCCGATCCGGCTGTCGAGACTGGGCGAGCCCGCGTCGAGCGAGCGGGTCCAGTTCGACAGCGACCAGTCGGCGATCTGGGCGCAGGCCTCGTTCACCGAGAGGTCGATCACCTGCCCGCCACCCCCGTTGTGGTCACGCTGCCAGATCGCACAGAGCACCGCGAACGCGGCGGTCATCGAGGCGGTGTCGTCGGCGATGTTGCCCGGCGGCAACAGTGGCTCCCGATCGGGAACACCGGCCTTGAAGGCCATGCCCGCGGTGGCGTCGAGCACCGCGTTCGGGACATCGCGCCCGGCGTAGGGACCAGTGCGGCCGTAGGCGGTGATCGAACAGACCACGAGATGGGGATGGCGAGCGGCGAGATCGGCGGCATCCAGTCCCGAGCCGGCCCAAGCGCCCGGCTCGGCCGAATCGATCAGCACATCACTGTGCGCACACAGCAGATGGAGCCGGTCTCGATCGGCGGCGGTGGACAGATCCAGTTGAACCCCGAGCTTCCCCGCGTTGCGGAAGGTGAAGAACAGCGAGTGGTCGCCATGCAGGGGCGGCAGGGACCGTGAGGGTGATCCTCCTGGCGGTTCCACCCGGATCACCTCGGCGCCGAGATCGCTCAGCACGCGGCCGCACAGCTCGCCTCGCTCGATGGTGAGGTCGACGACTCGGAGTCCGGTCAGTGGGCGGCGGGGCACCGGCGAATCGTATGGCGGCCCGACCGGCGCCGTCAGGTCGACGGTGGAACGAAGAAGCTCGCCCGGGCGTGCTGGAGGTAGACCTCCCGCAGGCGCACGGTGACCGGCCCCGGCGCGGCGAGCGGCGTCCCGTTGATCGCCCCGACTGCCTGCACGTAGCTCGACGAGGCGGTCAGGAACGCCTCGTCGGCCCCCATCGCCTCGCCGAGGGTGACGACCCGCTCCTGCAGGTCGAGCCCCAGCTCTCGGGCCA
>CAYFLT010000015.1:53781-68787 GCA_964344055.1 uncultured Candidatus Nemicrothrix sp. | reverse complement strand
AAAGGTGGGGAATTTCAGTGAGCAGGTCTGGGGAGATCTCCGTGAGCGTGGTCAGGGGGGCGAGGATGAACTGCGGGGCGTGCGGACGCGAGAATCAGGCCGACTCCCGCTTCTGCGGTGGTTGCGGGTCACCCCTGAGCCGCCCGTGCTCAGCGTGTGGTCGTCAGCTCGCGGCCGACCTCAGCTTCTGCGACGGGTGCGGCTCGCCGGTCGACGGCGCCGCGTCTCCGAGCCCCACCGAACCAACCGACAATGCAGTCCGTAAGACGGTCACGGCGTTGTTCTGCGATCTGGTCGGCTCGACGGCGTTCGGTGAGCAGGTCGACGCCGAATCGTCGCGCGACGCGATGGGCCGCTACCGGGAGATGGCTCGGCGGGTGATCGAGGGCCATGGCGGCACGGTCTACAAGTTCATCGGTGATGGTTTGATGGCCCTGTTCGGCGTGCCCGAGATGGCCGAAGACGACGCCGAACGGGCCGTTCGATGCGGACTGTCGCTGCAGGAGGAGTTCGACGAGATCCGCCGCCACATCTCCACCCGGCACGGGGTGGAGGTGGGACTGCGGGTCGGTGTCAACACCGGCGAGGTGGTGATCGCCGACGACGACGAGGACATCGTGGGCGACTCGCTCAACACCGCGGCCCGTCTCGAAGCTGCATGCACGCCGGGATTCGTGCTGGTCGGTGAACCGACCTGGCGACTCACCCGAACCACCGTCGACTACGGCGAACGCCGCGAGATCAAGGCCAAGGGCAAGGAGGACCCGGTCGGCTCCTACGAGGTGGTGCCCACCCAGCAGGTGTCCGCCGAGGTCGTGGCTCCGTTCGTGGGTCGCGAGGACGAGCTTCGCCGGCTCCGGGTGGTGTTGGAGGACACCATCCTCGAGCGTCGAGCCCGGATGGTCACCGTGATCGGCTCGCCGGGCGTGGGCAAGACGCGGCTGGCCCGCGAGATGCAGGCCGCGGCCGAGGGGGGCACCTCGGCCTTCGAGCTTCGCTGCGAGCGCTCCGGCACGGCCACGTTCGCACCGATCGCCGAACTGCTGCGCAGTGTGGCCGGTATCACCGACGCCCATTCGGGCGATGAGGTGTCGCGACTGGTGCAGGCCACGGTCGCCGAGCTGCACGACGCGGAGAGGGTGGGTGAGTTGCTGGCCGGGTTCGTCGGAGCGGCACCCACCCGGTCGACCGAGGAGATGTTCTTCGCCGTCCGCCGACTGTTCGAACAGCTCGGCAGCAGTCAACCCGTCGTGTTGGTGGTCGACGACATCCAATGGGCCGAGCCTCTCTTCCTCGACCTCCTGGAACATCTCGCCGAGTGGGTCCAGACCGTGCCGTTGCTCGTCGTCGGCCTGGCCCGCCCCGAGATCCGCGAGGTCCGGCCGGTCATCACCGAGCCCGGCCGCAGAGTGGCCGAGGTGGTCAACCTCGAAGGCCTCTCACACGGGGCCACCTCCGAGCTGGCCGCAAAGCTCCTCGGCGCCGACTCCCTGCCGCGCGACCTGCTGGCCAAGATCCCCGAATCGACCGAGGGCAACCCGCTGTTCGTACGCGAGCTGATGCGAATGCTCGTCGACGACGGCGTGATCTCCAACCGCGGCGGCGACTGGCAGATGGTGATCGACATCGACGCCGTCGAAGTGCCGACCATCAACTCCCTGCTCGCCAGTCGCGTGGAACGCATGGCTCCCGAGGAGCGCCGGGTGCTCGAGCTCGCCTCGGTGGTGGGATCGGAGTTCCCTATCGGCGCAGTCCAAGCCGCGGGTGGCGACGACGACCGGCCTCGGCTCGCGGCCACCCTGGAACGTCTCCGGCGCAAGGAGCTGATCGAGCCCACCGGCACCTACTGGGGCGACGAACCGGTGTACCGGTTCCATCACGTCCTCATTCGCGATGCCGCCTACCGGCGCCTGCTGAAGGGAGTCCGCGCCGACCTCCACATCACCGTTGGCGAGTGGACCGAACGGTCGGCCGAGTCGTTGATCGGCGAGCACGAGGTCACCATCGCGAACCACTTCGAGCAGGCGTTCCACTACCGCCACCAGCTCGATCTCCACGACGACGCCAACCGTGCGCTCGGCGAACGGGCCGCCGCCCTACTCTCCACTGCGGCCGAGCGGGCGCTGGAACGCGAAGACCTGGCCGCAGCAGGTGCGCTGGCGGCCCGGGCCCTCGACTGCGTCGGCGACGACAGCCCGGGCGTGGCCGAGCTCCTGCTGGTGGCCTGTGAGGCGCTGCTGGGGACCCGGAATGTGGCGGCCGGAGCGCCGCTGGTCGACCGCCTCGGCGAGGTCGCCGCCGGCAATGCCCGTCTGGAGGCGTGGGTCGAGTGTTTCCGGGCCGAGCTGACCATCTACACCGATCCGGAGGGCTTGCAGGGTGCCGAGCACCGCGCCGACGCCGCGGCCCGGCAGCTCGATGAGCTCGGCGATCAGGCCGGGGTGGCCAAGGCCCGGCTCCAGCGAGCGGCCGCGCTGGCCCGGCTCGGTCGCATCGGCGACTGCGAGGGTGAGCTCGATCTGGCCCTGTCGGCGGCGAGAGCGGTCGACGATCGCCGGCGGGTCACCGCGGTGCTGGGGGCCGCTCCGATCGCCGCCTTGTGGGGCCCCAGTCCGGTGCCGCGGGCCGGGGGTCGTTGTCTCGACGTGGTGCGGCTGCTACGTATCACCAGCGGGTCGCCGGCGGTGGAGGCGACGTCGATGCGATGCCAGGCCGTGCTCGAGGCCCTGCGGGGTCGCCACGACACCGCCCGTACGATGCTCGACTCGGCGCGGACCTCGCTCGAAGAGCTCGGCCTCGGCCACGGGCTGTTGGAGACCGAGATGTACGCCGGCCTAGTCGAGCTGTTGGCCGACGACCCGGTTGCCGCCGAGCCGCACCTGCGCCGGGCCCATTCGGGGCTCGGCCGGATGGGCATCGGCGCCGATACCGGCCAGGCCGCGGCCCATCTCGCCCGGGCCCTGCTGCTGCAGGGTCGCCTCGACGAGGCCGAAGCGCTGGCGGCCGAGAGCGACGCCCTGGCCGGGCAGAACCCCCAGACCGCGATCGTCAGCCGTTCCGTCCAGGCCGAAGTGCTCGCCGCCCGCGGCGACCACGACGAGGCGATCACACTGGCCGAGGAGGCCGTCCGTCTCGCCGCAGGCACCGACATCCTGGTCGACCATGCCAACGCGGTCGCCAGCCTGGCTCGGGTCCTGGGTACCGCCGGGAACGTGGGCAGTGCTACGGCCGCAACAGCCGAGGCGGCGGCGTTGTACGAGCAGAAGGGCGCAACGGTTGTTGCCGTCGACGTCGCACAACAAGAGGGCCGCGAACGCCCACCATCACCGCCGGCCCAGACCATCGAGACCCCGACGACACTGCAGCATCCGCTGGAGCGGCTCACGGACGTCTTCGTCGAGCGCCTCTTCGACGACGACTTCGACACCATCCGAGACGAGCTCTTCGAGCCGGACTTCGAGCGCCAGGACCGACGCTCGTCGGTGTCCTTCCCGGCGGTCGATCTCGACGGCTTCCGCTCAACTGCCCTCGCCCTCGGAAGCTTGCAGGCCCCCACGATCCACCGCGGTCCACTGATCGCGGTTCGCGACCACGGCTATCTCGGCACCGCCACCACCACCTACCCGGGCGGGGAGGTCAACACCTCGCTCGTCATCGTCGAGGAAGGGCCGACGGGGCGGATCGGGCGGCTGATCGTCTTCGCTCCCGACGATCTCACCGACGCACTCACCGAGCTCCACGGCCTCCACGCCAAGACGCTCGACTTCCCCCGGAGGCTCGATCACCAGCGGCTCTCGGGTTTCATGCAGGCGGTCCATCGCAAGGACGCCGACCAGATCCTCGCCACCTTCTCGCCGCATCTCGAGGTGGTCGATCATCGCCCGGCGGCCTGGCCGGTGCAGGGGTACGGCGAGTGGACGGAGCGAATCCGTTCGCTCCTGGACGTCTCCGACACCGTCGTCGGCTTTGCCGAGAGCATCTTCGCTGCGACGCCTCATGGTGTTGGCGTGTACATGCAGGTCTGGCGCTTCGGAGGGGAGGACGGTTCCGAGCAGGTCAGCCGCTTCGTGAACCTCTACGTCAACGACCTGGCGACCGGGCTCGCCGTCAGGCACGAGTTCTTCGACGAGCTCGAAGTCGATCGAGCGCTGGCCCGTCATGAGGAGATCCAACGCGAACGCGAGGCGTCGTCACCACGGCCGAACACGGCCGTGGTCGTCGGCGGCATCGTCAACGCCATCGCGCGGACGGGCGAGGCCGGAATAGCCGAGGTGGCCGCCGACCCCGACCGGCTACTGGCCGATCCACGCTCGCCGTTCGGGGTCACCGAGCGGCGGGTGCTGGCGGTTCACCAGGATTGGCTGTCGTTGCTGGAGGTGCAGCTCGCCGACGGCACGTGGGGTTTCTCGGTGGAAGAGCTCGACGACGACGGGCTCCTCGAAGATTGGCAGGTGTTCGGCGCCGACCGTCTGCTCGAAGCCGCCGACCATCTCTCGGCCCGGGCGATGGTGCGCCCGATTCCTCACGAGTCGCTGCGGGTCACCCTCGAGTTCGCCGGGGCAACCCGTGCGAGGGACGTTGATCGCTTCGCTGCGATCACCACCGACGACTACGTGTTGGTCGATGATCGGGAGCTCGGGTACGGGGAGCTGGCCAAGACCGACAACCTCGCCATCCTCGAAAACCTCGAAAACGCCAAGGCACCGGGGGTGCTGATCTCTGTCGAGATCGTGGCAAGCGCCGACAACGCAGTCCTCGCGCGGAACGCGATCTACGACGGCGAGGCCGGTGCGCTCTTCGAGGGTCAGGTCAATCTCGGCCTCTTGGAGGTCTGCAACGGTCAGGTCGCCAGGATCGAGCTGTTGGCCGAGGACGACCTCGATGGAGCCATGGTCCGGTTCGAGGCGCTGGCGGGGACGTCATCGGAGCCTGCGAGTTCTCCCACCGGTGACGAGCGCTGGAACGCCTCGGCGCGCGCCGCAGTCGAGCTCGCACGGTCGATCGCCGGCGGTGATCACGACAGGTTCACGGCGTGCACCACGCCCGAGCTTGTGCTCGACGATCGCCGGTCCGGCCAGGATGCTCGATACGAAGGCCGCGAGACGGTCGTCGATGGCTTACGGCAGCCCGTATTGGGTACGGATCGGTACACAGCGCGGTCAGAAGTGATTGCGATACGCGGGTCGGACCTCGCCTTACTGGGCGTCGAGATGACACCCGCTGATCACAGCATCGACGCTCAGGTCGAGTTCCTCGCCTTGTCCCGCGTGTCGGGGCGCCAGGTCGACCTGGTCGTCCTCTTCGACCGGAAGGACCTCGTCGCCGCTCTCGAAGCGCTCGACGACATCTATGCCCTGGAGCTCGACCCGATCGAGCGGCTCTACGTCAGGGCGTTCTCGAGTCTCACCCAGGCGTACGGCCGCAAAGACCTGGACCGGCTCCTCGCTGGTCTCGCGCCGAGTATCGAAGCCATCGACCACCGCCAGATCGGCTGGCCCACCCAGGGGCTGGATGACATGAGGGAGAGGTTTCGCTCACTCTTCGACGCATCGGATTCGCTCGTTGTGGTGGTGGAGGCGTTCCACTCGATCGTCCCCGACGAAGGCATCATGATCCTGACCGAGGTCTTCCGGTTCATCGGAGACGACGGCTCCGAGCAGACCAGCAGGCTTCTCGTGGTCGGCGTGGGCGACCCGGTCACGGGACTCACCGTCCGCAGTGAGTTCTTCGACGCGGACCAGGTCGATGCCGCGTCGGCGAGTCTCGATGAATGCCGGGCGGAGCGCGTGGTCGGGTGGCCGCGACCCAACGAGGCGGTGGTGGTCGGTGGGCTGGTCAACGTGATCGTTCGGGGAGGCGTCGGCGAAATCACAGCCGTCGTAGCCGACCCCGAGCGGCTGCTGGCCGATCCACGCTCACCGTTCGGCATCACCGAGCGGCGCCTGCTGGCGGTTCATCAGGATTGGTTGTCGTTGCTGGAGGTGCAGCTCGCCGACGGGACGTGGGGCTTCTCGGTGGAAGAGCTCGATGGCGACGGGCTGCTGGCTGATTGGCAGGTGTTCGGTGCGGACCGCCTGCGCCAAGCCGTCGACCACTTCTCGGCCCGGACGCTGGCGCGCCCGGTACCTCATGACTCACTGCGGGTGGCGGACGAGTTCGCCGGGGCAAACCGTGCGAAAGACGTCGATCGCTTCGCCGCGATCACCACCGACGACTACGTGGCGGTCGATGATCGCGAACTTGGGTGGGGGGAGCTGACCAAAGCGGCCAATCTCAGCATCCTCGAGAACGCCACGACGCAGGCGGAGTTGATCCCGGTCGAGGTCGTGGCAAGTGCCGACAACGCAGTCCTCGCGCGAAGCGCGCTCTACGACGGCGAGGCCGGATCGCTCTTCGAGGGTCAGGTGAGTCTCACCCTCGCGGAGGTACGCGACGGTCAGGTCGCGAGCGTCGAACTGTTGGCCCACGACGACCTCGATGGAGCCATGGCCCGGTTCGAGGAACTGGCCATCCGGTCATCGGAACCCGAGTTCTGGAATGGGGCCCATCGGCTCGTCAGCCGCCAGCTCGCCCTGTTGAACGAGTCCGACTTCGACGGGTGGGCCACCAACCTCGGCGCCGACTACGTCTTCGAGGACCGCCAGAAGATCGTGGGCACGCCCGGGGGTGACATCGCCCAGAGAATGCGGGAGCTGGAGGTCAGCTCACAGGTCGGATCCCCTCGACTCGTAGTGGGCGCGCCGATCGCGGCGCGTGGGGACGACCTCGTAGTCGTGGAGGCAGCGCTCACCTACGAGTCGACTGGAGCGGAGTCGAGGTTCCTCGGCCTGGCCCAGCGCAGTGGGGACAAGTTGATCCGAGCGGTGGTGTTCGATGCCGACGATGTCATGGCCGCGGTCGAGGAACTCGATCGTTTGTACGCCGAGACCTTGGACCCGGTGGCCGCCGCACACATCGTCGTCCGCAGTCGGGGTATGCGGCTGGTGTCAAACGACCAGTACCACGAGATGCAGCACGGCTTCCATCCGGAGATGGTTCTCGTCGACCATCGGCCCGTCGGTTGGGGTGTGCTCACCGCGGAGGATACGAACCGTCGCTTCGGCTCGCTTCATGGCCACGGAACGCCGCAGTTGTGGATGGAACGCGACCATGTGGTGTCACCCGGGGTCATCTGCAGCACCCACGTCGTGCGTGCCGGCATCGGCGAGGATGCGCCCGGAAGCTCACGGTCGCTGCAGGTCTACGGGTTCGACGCGCCGACCGGTCTTCTGCGCTGGATCGACGAGTACGGTCCAGACGATCTCGATTCCGCCCTCGAGCGCTGCCACGAGATCGACGTGATGCAGTCGGGCGACCTGGCCAACCGGGCCGTCCGGGTGGGGGGAGCCGTCGGATTCGCCGTCGGTCGGCTCGACCTCGCCGAAACGCGGCTCCTGGCCCCGGAAGTCGATGTCGCCTCAGAGGAGCCAATCGTCGCGGCAGCCGCCGACGCCACTGCTCGGCTCGAAGCCCTCGGGTTCGGCAGTGTTGATCGGAAGGTCGTCGCCATCCGTGGCGGTCACCTCGCCCTCATCGACGTGCGTCTCGCCGATGGCACGTGGATCTACAGCCTCGAGGAGATCGACGAGGTCGATCGGCTGGTTTCGGTGCGGCAGTTCGGCGAGGACCAGTTCCTCGCTGCCGTGAACGCGCTCGAGGAGCGCTGGTTCGAACTCGATCCGTCGATTGCGCCCGAGAACGGACCGATGATCCTCGAGGCAATGAGTGCCCTGCGAGCGGTCGACGCCGAGACCTTCGCCCCATTCCTGCACGCGGATTTCACTATCGTCGATCACCGGCCAGTCTCTCTTGGGAGCCTGGATCGCGCCGGATATCTCGAGTTCATCAGGGCAGGTTCCTCACTGGATGAGGGGATTCAGGTCGGCCGCGAGGTCCACGCGATCAGCGACCGCGGCTTCGTGGTTTCCGCGATGCGCCTCAGAGGGCACGATGGGATCGACGCCGTCGAATCCTCCGCTTCAACCGGCGTGATGTTGATAGAGGACGGCCAGTTCATTCGCTCGGAGGGCTTCCCGCTCGGCGATGTCGATCGGGCTCTCGCCGTGTACGAAGCGGCAGTCGGTCAGCCCGAGCCCGAGCACTGGAACGAGGCGCACCGGCTCTCGAGCGAACTGATCCCGAGGTGGGCCGATGGCACCGGTCTTTCCCACCTCATGGCCGACGATGTGATCATGGAGGATCACCGTGGGGTGGTCGGCGGGACCTACCGGGGCAAGGACGACGTCCTGGCTGCACTCTCGTCGCCCACTGGTGTCGGTCTTGATCACCTCGAATGGGTCGGCCGAACCGATCCCATCGCAGTGCGGGGCGAGCACCTCTCGCTCACCGCGGTCGAGCTCGTCGCCGGTGACGACGAACTGACCTTGGCGTGGCTGGTGCTGAACGAATGGAACGATGACGGCCTGTTGCAGCGGCGGGTGGTTTTCGAAGCCGACGACCTGGCGGCGGCGGTGGCCGAGCTGGAACGAAGCCACCAGGCCGACCGCGATCCGGTCGAAGCCCTCTCGCTCGGTGAATACGCCGACCTGAACCGGGCCGTGGGTGAGAGGGAGCTCGAGGGCATCGTCGACAAGCTCGACCCGAACGTCGAGGTCGTCGATCATCGCCCGCTCGGCTGGCCCAATCATGGACTCGATGAATGGGCCGACCGTCTTCGCTCATTGGACGAGTCAGTCGAATCATCGGTGGCGGTGAACGAGCGCTACTACCGAGTCTCGCCCAATGGCGGGGTGTTCTCGCAGCGCCACCGGACGAGGACGACCGAGGGCGCCACTCCGACGCAGGGTCACATCATCGTTAGCTGCATGAATCCGGCCTCCGGCCACGCGACGCGTATCGAGCAGTTCGACGAGTCCGACCTGGCTGGGGCGCTGGCCCGAGACGACGAATTGAAAGCCCGGCTGACGCCGCTCGACACGTGCCGCGCGGTGGTCATCGGGGGTGCAGTCAACATGCTCGCCCGGTCCCGCCGCACCCTGGCCCTCGCCGGCATCGTGTCGCCGCATTGTCTCGTCGAGCACGCCGACGGGACCACCACCAGCGTTGTTTCGCAGGACGATCTGCGGACCGCAGGGTTCGGCGGTCCCGCCCGCCATGTGGTGGCGGTTCGGGGTGAACGCCTTGCCCTCATCGACATGCGCCTCTCCGATGGCACCTGGCTGTACAGCCTCGAAGAGATCGACGAGATCGGACAGCTAGTCCGTGTCCGCCAGTTCGGCGACGACCAGCTCACCTCGGCGATGGATCACCTCGACTCTCGGTGGCTCGAGCTCGATCCCTCCATGGCTCCACAGAACGGCGAGGCGATTGTCGAAGCGGTGAAGGCCATCCGCGCCGGCGACACGGAAGCGCTCGCGGCCCTCACCGCCGACGACTTCGAGTCTGTCGATCATCGCTGGCTGAGCACCCATTCCGGCGGCCGGGCCGGATGGCTCGCATTCGGTGGCCTCGGGGACGAGCTCGGGGTCTTCCTCGCCCAGGTCGTCCATGCGTTCGACGACCACGGCTTCGTGGCCTCGTTCGCCACCCTGCGGGGCCACCCTGGGGACGACTATCTGGAGTCGAACCTCTCGACCTCTCTCTGCACGGTGAGGAACGGCAAGCTGACCCGGGGCGAGATCTTCGACGAGGATCGGCTCGAGGAGGCCTTGGCGAGATTCGCTGAGCTGACATCCGACCAGCTCGGCGGCGAGCCAGCGGTGTCGATCGAGCTCGTGAATCGTGCCACGACGATCATGGAACGAGACTTCGATGTGGTCGACGACGTCATCGCGGTCAGGGCTGATCAGCACGCGCTCGTTGAGGTCGAGGCCGACGATGGTACGGAGCTGGCGCTAGTGACCGTCTCGGGCTCCGGTGATCTCGTTGCCGACCACCGGTTCGCGGTAGAGGAGCTGCCGACGGCGCTACGGGCACTCGATCGCCGTTACGCCGAGGCCATGGCGGCGCTGATGGCGCCTGACTACGTGATGGAGATCCACTCGGAGTTGTTTGCCATGGCGTCGTCGTCCGGAGTGGATGAGGCCGTCGACATCCAGACGTCGATCAACGAGGGTCACCACACGGTGATCGCCAAGGTGCTCCGGGTCACCGATCATCTGATCCAGTTCATCGTCAGCAGCATGACCCTGCGAAGCGGAGGCGACCGCTGGAAGTCGGAGTATGTGGGGCTCGGTCGAGAAGTCGGCGGACTGATCGATCTCACCGAAACCTGGGACATCGACGACATCGAGGCCGCCAATGCCCGCTACGACGAGCTCGAGGCCGAGCTTCGCGCTGCCGACGACCTACTCACGCCCGAGCTCGTCAACGCAGCCACCCGCTGGCTCGACGCGGAACGTCCCGCAGACGAGCGAGAGGTCGTCGCCGTTCGATTGGATCTGGCCGCGCTGGTGGCCCAACCCTCCGATGGTCGTGAGCCGCAGCTCGTTCTCGTGACCGCGGAACCCGGCGGGTGGTCCACTGCCGAGTACGAGGCTGACCAGCTCGGGCCGGCGCTGGCCGATCTCGATCGGGCGTGGATCCGGCTACTCGGTGACCGGTGCCCAATCGGGGCTGACGTCCTGGCCGAAGCGGCTGCTGCCCATCATCCTCCTGATCCTGAGCGGTTGGCGGTCGTGCTCGCTGATGATTTTGAGGTCGTGGCGCACAACTTCCTCGGAGCCATCGACGCGGGCGATGGCAGCGTCAAGGTCGACCACATGACCGCCGCGGGCGACGACTACGGGAACGTGGTGTTCCGCAAGGTGCACGCCCTCGCGGACCATGTGGTCTTCTCACGATTGGAGATCTGGCGAGGTGGTGCGGGCAACGACCCGCTGGCTATGACGTTGCTTATGGTTGCCCTGGAGCAGGACGGCAAGTTCGCCCGCCAGGAGCAATGGGATGTCGACGATTTCGACGCCGCCTACGCCCACTTCAAGGAGCTCGCGAGGGAGCTGGCCGAGACGACGTAGCGGACCTCTCTGGTGGTCGAGACGATGGCCACCGCTGCCGTCGCGTTCAGCGGCGGCCACACGACGCCGTCGCCCGTACTCACGCACCCCGATGTCGAGCGACGGCCTCTGAGAAGATCCGTGAGAAGATCCCGGAGATCAAGGCGGTCAGCAGGGGTATCCAGCGGTCAAGGCGAACACAGCAAAGGCCCGGCTCAAGGGCCATAAACGACACCATCGGCCAACACTGGCAAACAGCGGCCAACCACTCGGCTCCACCTACGGATCAGAAGGTCGGGAGTTCGAATCTCTCCGGGCGCGCTGAGCGAATCCCCTGCAGACGCAGGGGATTCGGCGGTTTTGGGGCTCGGCTCGGCGGCATCGAAATCGGCCGAGGCGGCCCGTGGTCACGGTCGAGACGCGGACCCCTCGGGTGGTTGACGGCTTCGCCTCCAGGGTCTGTGCGCCCTCAGATCGGCGCCGATACATAGGCATCCGACAGTCCCCGATCAGTGACCCAGCAGCGTCAACGGAGCGACGTTCCGCCGCACCCGGGCGGCACGATCAGCCGCGACTATCGAGCGCCACTGATAGGCCGAACCTGGGTGGCCGCGCGGCTTGGATCAAGGAGATTCTGAGTGGGCGATAGCAAGCGCCTCCGGCGATGACATCCTCGCCCCAGGGCGATTGCGAATGCCGGTTTGTCAGCGCGTGAGATGGGCGGGGTACGGGTGTGCACGTGGCCATCAGGACAACCGAGCCGACAACAGGGGCGGCACGACGACAATCGGAGCGAACAGGACCATCCCGGCAATGAAGTCGACGCATCGCCTCGCCAACCTCAGGACCAGATGCTCCGCCACGCTCACGAAGCTAGCTCGTTGACCACTCCATCGACCCTCGCTGAAGGGCACCGCATCAGTGCCGTTCTGTGGCGCATTGGTGCCCGCGGCTAGGGTTGTCTCATGGATCTGAGCCACGAGACGCCTCAGTTCGACCGTTCAACGGTTGAGGGGCGCCTGGCGGAGATGGCATATCTCGATGGGCTGAGCGACGAGGAGCTCGCGGCAGCTGACTCGGGGCATCGCTACGTCACTCGCAACCCTGCGGAGACACCTCAGCAGCGAGCCGTTCTGTTGGAGCGTCTCGGTGATGCTGAGACCCGGCGTGAGCAGTTGATTCCGAATCAGCAGTAGGTCTCCAGGGTGCAGATCGACCCGCACGCGCGGGCATGGCTCGAAGCCGAAGCTCGTCTGCAGCTCCCCGCGACCCGTGACCTCGAACAGGGCCGCTACTGCGCCGACGACTTCATCCGCTATGACCTCACCGACGACATTTTGGACTATCTCGCCGAGGCCTTCGACGTGCTCGAGATCATCGCTCCCGGTCGTCGCCGGCTCCGTATCGACAACGCCCGCACCGTCGAGAGTTTCGACCTAATCGCGAAGGTCGACGACCAGGACCCGACCGTGGTGATCCCGATCACGTTGTCGATCTGGCTGCACGAACCGGCCGATCCAGACCACTGACACCACCGAACAGGTCACCAACTCGGCGTTGCCTCGGCGGTCTCAAGCCCCCGGGTAGCCGCCCGGGAATACCGGCGACCAAGGCCAACGCTCGCGCTGCACTCCCGGCGAACTAGAGCGCCTCCGAGGCTGTCGGACCCGCCCATATCCACACCCGTCCTGGGGAAGCCGGCTCACCCGGAATGGAGCAACCAGCGGACCACACGGTCGCCGGCCTGACGGCTCCGCCGTGGCCAGACGGTGATCACAAAGAACCCCTGACCCGCCAGAGCCCGTCGAAACGCCTCGGACAGAAAACCGCCTCTGACCTGGGCAAACGCCGGATCGGCCCACCAGCCAATACGGCCTGGACCCCCTCAAACCCCCCTGCGCGGACTACGGATCAGAAGGTCGGGAGTTCGAATCTCTCCGGCGTGCTGGGTGACTCCCAGTCGAAGGGATACCAGGTCGCGATCCCCTGGTTTCGGAGGTCGTCGAGAACTCGGCGCTGGCGCCGCCAATCGAATACCTGGTCCGCGTTCTCCGCCGGTGACCGCCGATCCCAGCTTCGGGCGGTCCCTCCGGTGTAGAACTGGTCGCCCTCGATCACCGTCACCGCGACGCCTCGAGCCTCGCATCCTTCCGCGACAGCAACGGCGAGTGTCGACTTCCCGGCGCCGCTTCGGCCATCGATTGCCACGATCACAGGCCCTTGTGCCGACGTGAGACAGGCCAACAAGCCATCAATGAGCGGCTGGGCAAGCTGACCAGGAGAAGGGAACGGAACCCCCGACCGACTGTCTGGCCTCTCCACCATCCACACGGTCTGCTCGACGCGGCTGTGGCACTACGCGGTGGGACCGTTGGGTCGATGTGGAGTGAATCATCTCGCGAGTTGGCGGCCGCTGCTCCGTCCTGCCACTTTCCACCCCAGTAGGGTCGCAACTGTGGAACCGTCACCCGCGGCGCAAAGGATCGAAGTTCCCCGCACCGGACAGCGTCAGCTGATCAAGTGGTTCAACGCCGTGATCGACATCCCTGCGGCCCTCTTCGACGTGGCGGGCGACTTCTGGGTGGAGCTCACGAGCACGCGGCGGGGGGAAATCCACCCCGAGCACGACGAGTTCGTCCCGTTGATCCCCGAGGCGGGCGACATTCACCTCGAACTGCAGCGCATCGACGCCGGCCCGGCCCGCGTGCACCTCGACCTTGCCGTCGAGGACATCCCGGCCATGACCGAGCGGGCGACCGACTTGGGCGCAACCCTCATTGCCCGCCCTGGGCACGCCGTGCTGCAGACGCCGGGTGGCGTGCCGTTCTGCATCGTTCCCCACAGCAACGAGGCGGAACGCGCCCCGGCAATCGATCCTGTGCTCCCACACGCGGCCGACCAGATCTGCCTCGACGTTCCTCACGACCAATTCGATGCCGATGTGCAGTTCTGGTCACAGCTCACCGGATGGGCGGTCAACCCGACCGAACTCGCCGAATACCGCTCGTTCGCACAACCTCTGGGGCTTCCTCTTCGAGTCCTGATCCAGCGACTCGGGCCAGAGGATCGCGGCGGCGGGAGGGCGCACCTGGATCTCTCGTGCGGCGAGCACGTGTCGGTGCTGACCGAACGGCACCAACGGGCGGGCGCGCAAATCGTCAAGACGACGACCCACTGGACAAGCCTGGTCGATCCCGCAGGCATGCCCTACTGCCTCACTTCGCGGCAGCCGGGCGCTGACTGACGCCGGGGCTGACGCGTCCGCGGACGCGTCTGATCGGATCCCACGGCACGAAGCCCATCCGGCTCCTAGCGTTGACCGCCATCAGCTACTCCGACTTCACCGATCCGGTCGCCGAGGCACACGGCGTGGCGGTGAGCCATCGCGGTCTGCTCGCCGATCTGGAATCCGCCGGGCCGGTCGCCGTCGACCAACCAACCCGCCTCCCCGGATGGCCGGTCGGCGCAGTGCTCACCCACCTCGCCGGGAACGCACGGAGCCAGATCGCGGTCCTCGACGGGCGACCCCAGTACGAAGATGGCTGGGAAGGCCGGAACCAGGCAATCGCCGCCGGGTCCACCCGCCCTTGGCCGGCGATCGTCGACGACCTCGCGGGCTCGAGTGAAGCGCTCGACGACCGATTCCGATCGGTCTCCGACTGGGACCGGGAAGTCCGACTCCTCAGCGGAGCGCAACCGGCCGGCCTTCTCCCCCTGGCCCGTCGCCGCGAGGTGGAGGTGCATCGCCTCGACCTCGGACTCGGCTATCGGCTGGCCGATGTTCCCGCCGACTACGTCACCCGAGACAGCTCCCTCCTGCAGCGTTGGTGGATCGCACGACACCGGCCCGCCGATCGATCACTCCCCACCCGGGTTGCCGAGCGAGATGAGCGTGACCGGTGGGCCTGGCTGGTCGGGAGGCTCGTCATCGACGGCATCGATCCCGCCGCGCTCTTCTGACCACTTCACGGGTCAGTCGATCCCAGCCCCATGGGACGCGGCCGAGCCACAC
>CAYFLT010000015.1:42947-53681 GCA_964344055.1 uncultured Candidatus Nemicrothrix sp. | reverse complement strand
TCCTCACAGAACCGCACCCCCTCACGATTCTCGAACCCACACTCCCCACAGCTCAACCCCGCCTCCGGCACATCCGGCGCATCGGCAACCTCGGATCCGGTCAGCCGCTCGCCACACTCCTCACAGAACCGCACCCCCTCACGATTCTCGAACCCACACTCCCCACAGCTCAGATCGAGGCTCGGCGGATCATCGGCGATCTCGGCTGTTTCGTCGCTGACGGACAAATCAGGCACCTGGGTCGGCGCCGGTGGGGCGCCGTCCATGGCCACGATCGAAGCCCCGAGCGCTACCGCGAACTTGGGGTGAGTGTCGATGGCAACCGGTCGTCCGAGCTCGGCGGAGACAAGTTCGCCGGCGAGGGGGATGCGCGAACTCCCACCGACCAACAGAACAGCCTCGAGATCAGACGGTTCCAGCGCGGCACGGCGAAGTGCTCGCCGGAGCGCTTCGATCGTCTCGAGCAGGTTCGGTCTGATCATCTCCTCGAATTCGGCACGCGTGATGCGGACTTCTGTCTGAAGATTCGGGAGCATGACCGGCACGGCGGCAGAGCTGTCGATCGAGAGCAGCTCCTTCGCCAGGACGCAGTCCCGGCGGAGCTGGACCAGGGCCCTCATCACCACGCTGTCGTCCTCGTCGAGTTCGGCAACCGCAGTCTTGATCTCGTCCATGACGTGGCCGAAGACCGCCTGATCGAAATCGACACCTCCCATCCGCTCGATGCCGACCGGGTCGCCGAGGACGTCGAACCCTCCGTCGGCTCCCCTTCTCAGCAGCGCGACATCGAATGTCCCACCGCCGAGGTCGTAGACGGCAACCACGGCACCGCGTGCCACGCTCTCCCGCGAGGCGTAGTAGATCGCGGCGGCCTCCGGCTCGGTGAGAAATTTCGGGTCCGCGATGTCCGCGGCCTCGGTGGCGCTGCTGAACTGCTCGAGCTTGTACGGGCCCCAGTTCGCGGGGTGTGTCACGGCGATCCTCGACGGTGCCTCACCCTCCCGCTCGCTGACCGTGGCCACGACCCACCTCAGGAACCGGGCCATGAGCCGATCGGCCGAGTACGGCGTGCCATCGATCAGCATCGGGACGGGGTCGCCCATTCGACGCTTGAACAGGCGCGCGACCCGTCCGGGCTCGGCGGTCGATCTCCACTCGGCCCCTTCGCCGACGAGATCGTCCTCGTCGGGTCGCAGGAGCAGGACGGTGGGGACTGCGGCCGAGTGGCTCCCCAGCTCGACGACCTGAGCCATCCCGTCACGACAGATGGCCGCGGCCGTGAAGCTGGTCCCGAGATCTATGCCCAGGCCGTACGCCATCTGCCTACCAATCAGTCGAAGAGGTCCTCGAGTCCATCCTTGACGTCCTCGATGAAGTCCTCGATTGCGTCGCCTACTTGTTCGAGGATGCTGTCTTCTTCCTCGTCCACGGAGGGGTCGTCCGACGCGGCCGGTTCGGTCGTCACGACAGGCATCACGACAGGCTCGTCCTCGGTGTCGTCGAACACCGGCGCGTCGATCGTGCCTGCAGTGTCGGTGCCGGCATCACGCCCCTGGGCCGAAGCCGCGTCGGAGCCGTCAGCGATTTCGTCGATCTCGGCTGCGGCGTCGCGGAGGCGATCCGCGACGGCAACGAGTTGATCCGAAGTGAGCGCCTCGAGCCCATCCACATCGACCGATGTCGCATCGTCTGGGGAAGCCAGCTCGGCATCGGTCGCCGCTGGCCCCAGCCCACCGATGCTGATGTCGATGACAATCGGGCTGTAGACGAAGGTGCCACCTTCGAGGCCCTCGAAGAGGCCCTCCAGGACGTTGCCAGCCTGCTCGTCTGTGGTGTCCGGCGGCCCGATGGGTTGCGCCGACGTCTCGGCCCGGTTGGCCGCTTCGGCCTCAGGCAGAGGTGTCATCGCACCGGATTCATCGAGCAGCGACATTCCAGAGCCGGTGGTGATCAGGGTCGTCGAGTCACCGGACCGGAATACGAGGCTGCCGTTGTCGCCGAGTTCGATCACGGTGTCGTAGTCGGCCGCGGGGTCGTGATGGACCCGGGTGCCGTCTCCGGCCGCCTCGATCGAGACTGCTCCGTTCGGGTGACGACAGATGCTCCCCCCGTGTTCGCCACCGAAACGGAGCACGAGTTCGCCGCCATCTCGGAAGCTCTCGATCGCCATCGATTGGTCTCCGGGATACAGCACGAGCCGGGGGACATCCCCGCCGTGCTGGACACACGTGAAATCACCGGCTTCGTGCGTGACGACGGTCATCGGTTCACCACCGACGGCCTCGACGATGTGGATACCTGCGTCCGGATCCTGGATGGTGGTCGAGTCCGGGTCGACGACGATGGTCAGCTCCGTCCCTCTGGCGATCATGACGTACTGGTCCGGACGCTCGGAGTCGTTGGCGAAGACGCCCTCGATGGTCTCGATCTGGGTCACTGTGTGATCACCGGCGCGGCGTTGGGTGATGACGTCACCCGTGCCGTCGCCCTGGATCACCCGCACGATCTGGACGGATGGGTCGAGCGGGTCCTCCCTCACCCTGACGCCCTCACCGAGGCCCGCTGCGCCACCGATCGATTCGGTGACCGTCACGAGCGCACCGTCTACCGTGTTGAAGATCTGGTCTCGTAGGCCTTCGTGCCCCGTGGCCACCGCAGCCTGCTCGAGCCGGGTCTGGATCAGCGAAGCCTCTCCGACCGTGCGCTCGCCTTCCTCGATCTGGGTCTGTGCAGCGTCGCAAGCGTTGTGGGCGTCCGAGACGGCTCGGTCGGCTTCGGCGCGGCACCCGGCCACCGCCTCGAGTTCCACGGCCTGACCGGATCCCTCACCCGTCACAACGTCGCTGAGGTCCTCGATGGGCATGCCTTCGGGGAACACGTAGGGAAGCGTGTAGATGGGCGCAGTTCCGACCGCCTGCTGTGCCGAGGAGATCGACCCGTCGGCTCCGGCTCCGGATGTCTCGTCGTCGACGTCACCGGTTTCCTCGGTCGGTACGAAGGTGTCCCACGGACCGCGACGTGCTGCACTGTGCTCGAGATTGCGGACCACGTTCCCATCGTCGAAGTGATCGGTCCCTCCGAAATCGAGGTACGGCGCACCGGGACCGACGCCGTCCTCGTTGACGTACACGTCCATGTCGACGTAGTTGTCCCGGACGACGAGTTCGAGGAGGTCTTCCTTCATCTCCTCTGGGATGGCCGCGCTCAGGATGTCGTCGCGACCGATGATGTCGTCCCGGCCCAGGATGTCGAGCAGTACCTCTCTGTGCTCGGGAGAGATGTCATCGCGATTGATGATGTCGTCCCGACCGATGATGTCGTCACGACCGATGATGTCGAGCAGGATGTGCTTGTACTCGAGGCTGATGTCATCGCGATTGATGATGTCGTCACGACCGATGATGTCGTCACGATTGATGATCCGGAGCAGTTCTTCCTTCTGCTCCGGGCTGAGATCGTCACGATTGATGATGTCGTCACGACCGATGATGCCCGCTTCCGCGCCACCCGGCTTGACCAGGTCGCTCGGCATCACGATGTTGCCGAGCTCCGGGGGCCTGGGATCGCTACGCACAATGACGATCCCGCTGTCGGGGTCGAACCCCGCCTCGTCGTCCCCGGCGTTCGACTGCTCCTGTTCCCGTCGCTGTGCCTCTTGTAGACGCCTACTCCACTCCTTGCCTTCCTCGGACATGACTCACCTCCGCGATCTGCCCTTGACCCGAACGTCGATCAATCGCCGGCTCGAGGCAAGAGGCGAAGGGCCATTTCGAAGGAGCCCGATCACTCGGCGGTCAGCCCCACCACGATCCCTTCGCAAGTGCGAACCAGCACCCGCGCCACTTCGGCGGACGGGACCGGGGTCAACGGGTGCTCCGCGAATCGGCTCCAGCGCGAGAGCTCCACGCCAGCACGATGGAGGAGCTCACCGGATTCGACGTCCGCGGCCAACCCCAGTCGACGATGTACCGCCGGGCCGTCGACGCCGAGCAGCTGTTCGGCATCGACGACCAGCTCACCTGGGAGCTCGATCTCACCGCCCCGGATGGCGTCGAGAACGCCGAGTTCGCTGAACTCGTGCATCGAGGCCGCCAACCGTTCGACATCCCTGAGCAACGACTCGGTGCCATCGACCGGGTCGGCAGCGAGTGAGGACAACACCCGCAGTGCGGTGTACGTGCGCAGAAGATCCGCTCGTGACGCGAACTGTCCGAGCAGCGCCTCGCGAACGCGTCGAATCCCGCTGATCTCGACGAGCCGATTGGCGAGTTCGTCGGCACTCATCTGTCGGTCACGCTGGAGGTGGGCGATCGCCAACCTCACCCCGACCATCCCCAGCCGGTCGAGGAGGTCCCTCCGAACCGGGGCCGGCACTCCGGCCACGACACCTTCCGCACCGAACCGATCGACACTCAGGATCAGAGCCCGAGAAGTCGTGTCGTCGAGCGTGGCCAGGGCCCTCAACGCCGCAAAGTCCGCCTGGCGGAGGCCTGCACCGGCCTGCGCGAGAAGGCCCGCCACCGGGAACACGGTCTGAACGAGCCGTCGCAGGCGCCGATCCTCGCGAAGTCGAGCCGCGGCACGCTCCGCGGCCTGCATGGAGTCGAGCCGGCCAGCCGCGATCTCGTCGGCGCGCGACAGTATTCCAAGGGCGGTCGTGGGCGAGGTCGACAACGAGTGGCCGTGGAATGCCTCGAGGATCCCCGCGTCGGATCCGTGTACATGACGCAGCAGGTAGAGCACCGCATCGACCTCCGACGCGGTGCCATCGCCCGAACCGAGCAACTCGAAGGTGGGCCTGGCGACGTCCGCGGTGATCGAGCCGACACCGGGGGTGTCGATCAGCGTTACGTCCTCGAGGATCTGAGACGGCCACTCGACCACGATGCGGCGCAGGTCCGAAGGATCGTGCCCTCCGACGTCGATGTCGAGAGCGCCCGTCTCGCGACGAAATCGGACCTCGGAAACCGGCGCGTGTCGTGGATGAAGGGTGACGCGATAGGTGGTCCCGAATCGGTACCACGTGACGATCCTCGTGCACTCGCCGGCGTCGGTTGCGGCGAGTTCATCCCCGACCAGGGCATTGAGGAGGGTTGACTTCCCGGCTTTCACCCTGCCCGCGATCGCCACCCGCATCGGTTCCTCGAGGCGATCCAGGAGCTGCTCGATCTTCTGATGCTGTGGTCCGCCCCGGTACAACTGAGCGGCCCGCTCCAGGACGGGCCTCACCTGTTGCGAGAGCGTTGGCGCTCGGTTCACGACGCCGCCAGACCGCTCAGAACCTCGGACTGCCGCATCAGCAGGCGCAAGCGCGTGAGTGTTGCGTCGACTTGGGCGAGACGATCGGCGCGCTCGCTCTGGTCTGCCTCCGCGACCTCCCGAGCGGCCTCCAACGAGGTGGTGGCCGAGGCGAGCAGTTCGTCGGCCCGGCCGCGAAGTGAATCGCGCAGCTCCCTCTGGGTCGCTCTCAACAGATCCCGCGTCTCCTTGCCGACCTTGAACGACACCTCGTCGAGGTACCCGCGAACCGCGTTGGTCGCCTTCTGGCGCCGGCCGAGAAGCTGCCGGCGCTTCTCTTCTCGCATCGCCCGCCTCCCCAGGGCGACACCCAGGACCAAACCGACCGGGCCGGCCGCCGATGCCACCAGGCCGAGACCCACGCCGGAGAGGGTGCCACCGACCATGGAGTTGGCTCCGATCAACGCCATCGGGAGCAGAGCTCCACTCTGTGCGCCCCTCGCCCACAGGAGGGCCCGACTGGTCTCCATCCCACTCTCGTGCTTGTCGCCGATGACCGTCGTCGAAGCCAGGGAGGCGCTGGTTGGCTGGATGTGAACCAGTTCTTTCAGCCGGGCGTCCTCGCGGGCGAAGAGGCGCTCGACGGTCCGTACGAGTTCCTCTGCCCTGGCACTCAGATCGGTACGGATCCGATTGATCTCGAAGTTCATCCGTCGGTACAACCACGGCTCGAACTGATCCCAGATCTTCTCGGGATCGGAGTCGCTGATCGCGTCCTCGCACTCGCGGCTCACCGTTCGGATGCACTCGCGCAGGTCGAAGTCGATGTCGGCGCTGATGTCGGCCATCCCGTCGATCAAGGCCTGTTGCCATTGCGAGCGCGCTCCACGCAGCTCCTCGTACTTCGCAGCCGCCGACTCGAGCTTCCGAATGGCTTCGGCGGTCGCCGCTTCGTCGACGAGCAGCTCCCTCCGGATCGCGACCGAGTCGATCAGGCGCTGGAGCACGTCGACCGCGATGTGGCCGGCGGTGGCCGCCGCCTCGAGAGAGAACCGGGTTTCCATGTCCAGCAGGAACCCGAGAAGGGGACCGAATCCGGACTCCTCCATGAGCTGGTCGTTGCGGTCTCTGAGCGCATGACCCCGCAGGCGGTTCGACACGGCGAAGACCGGGTGGTTCACACCATTCTGTTCTCTGTGGGAGTCGTCCAGCGCAAGGATTCGTCTCCATGCCGGGTAGAAGTCGATCTTCGTCAGGACCGTCGCGGTGATCGGTGCGAGCGCGTCCACTTCTCGAAGGAAGTCCATCTCGACCGCGGTCAGTTCCTGAGACGCATCCGTGACGAACAGCACCATCTCCACCTGGTGTGCTGCGACCACGGCTGCGGTGCCGGCGGACGCGGATATGCCCCCCACCCCGGGCGTATCGATGAGGACCAAGCCACCGGAGAGGACCCGCCGATCGAGCCCGAACCGAGCGATCCCCTCCACGGGAAGGCCCTCTCCGAGACCATCCCAATTCCTCGAGCACTCGAGCATCCTCCGGTGGAGTTCTGCTCTGTCGACCACATCGGCGTCGTACTCACCGTCGGGCCGCATCTGGAGCCACGTTGCCGAGGCCTCAGGATCATGGAACACGACCGTTGGCACCGCGGTGGCCGAGTCGTCGTCGACTGGGCATACGTCCGCGTTGACCAGGCTGTTGACGAGTGAACTCTTCCCGACCTTGAAATCGCCGACGACGATCGCTCGAACCTCGCGTTGCTCGAACTCCTTGCTCGCCCTACGGACCTGGTCGGCCAATTCGGACTGTCCCAGTTCCGCGGCTGCTGCCATCACACGGTCGAGGGTCTCCCCAACCTCCCGGTTCAGTCGTTGAGCCGCTGACTCGGCGTCGGTGGAGCCCTGTGCACTCTCGTGATGAGCTGCACTCAATACGTCGCCCTTCCCCTCAGCGGGTGTGGGAAGAGGGTGACCGGCTTCGTGGTGGCCTTCCGCATGAGCAGGTTGACGATCGCAATGCCGCCCAGAACGCCGGCGATGGCGAGGTTGCCCGCGGCCACCGCGACGGCGGCAGCCAGGAGCAACAGGACGTTCAGCTTCACGGTTCTCGACTTCAGGACCCGTTTGCCGGCGGCTCCGAGAGCCTGGCTCGTCACCAGGCGAATCCCGCCGTTGCCGACGGTGGCAAAGCCGCCGAGAACCTGCATCGCATCACCTGAAGCGACGCTGTCCGGCACGGCGATCCCTGTTGCGAACAAGCCGCCGATCGCGGCGTTGATCCACAACGTCCTCGACTTGACGAACCACTTCGTTGGCATGGTCACCTCCTGTCGAACGCCGAGTCGCGCTCTTTCACCACGCGCCCCGCACCGCCGAGCACGACGAGGACCGACCCGATGAGCGCGAGAAGGGTGCCGAGTCCGCCGTAGTCCAAGAAGTAGTCGAAGTCGAGTTGGTGGATGAACAGGCCGACCACACAGGCGGCGACCAAACCAACCACGAGCGCACCGGGCCGCGGTGCCCGCACGGCCCCCGTGACCAACGCTGCGAGTCCGAGCAGCAAGACGAGATGCCCGATGGTGAAGTCTCCTGGGCGCCAGAGGCCGTCGAACAGGAAACCGACGCGAAGACCGGGTTCGCAGCACCCCACGCCTCGACCGATCGTCCGCCAGCGAAGACCCGATGACAACCGCTCGTTCAGCCAGACGAACCACGGCGAGAGGATGAGCAAGGCTGCACCGCTCAGGATGAGCCAATCGGGTGCCCTTCGCCGCCCATCAGGCTTCGCGACCAGGCCACCGGGAGACGACCCGCCAACCGAGGTCCACGCCTCTGGCTCCTCGACGATCGTGTGTGCTCCCGTCGTGGAGCCGTCGTCGGCAGCCGAGTCCGCGGTGTCGCCCGCGAAACCGTCAGCTGCGTACGCCGGTTGGCGAGTCCCGCAGTACCCGCAGACCTTCGCGGTATCCGGGATCTCCTCATGGCAGGTGACGCAGTTCATGGACAGTCCGATCCGTCCGATCCTGACTTCTCCCTAACCCAGGTCTGGCGCAGCGGGAAAGGGCCGTACGTCACTCCCCGTGGTCTTGATGACGTTGTCCCCTTTCCTCTGGGACGGCGAGGAACGATCCTCGTGGTGAGTAAGGAGTCCGCTATGGCAGTTCATTGTCCGAGCTGCGGCGGGGATCTACCCGATACTGCGAAAGCATGCGGCTACTGCGGTGCCCGGCTTCCGGATCAGGACAGCCGGCCCAGTCAGGACGCGGCTCGGCAGGTGGACCGTTCCCCGCCGCCAACGACCCCCGAACCCGCAACGGGGAGAGGCCGCCGGCGGCTCGTACGAGCGTCGTTGGCGGCAGGCGCAGTCGTGGTCACACTCTTGGTTGCCTTCGTTGTCGTAGACCGGAACTCGAGCGACCTGGCCGACCTGTCCCTGACTCGTGAGCTGGGTCCGACATCCGACACCGACCACCCTCGACGTCTCGTGTACGAACACATCGCGGCCGACGGCCGCAGCTCGCTGGTCGCGATCGACGACTCTGCTGTCGAGCTGAGCCGGGCCGAGATTCCCTGTACGGATTGGAGCGTGATCTGGGACGTCGCGGCCGACGGCGGATGGGTGCTCTACGAGTGCGGCGAGGACGACATCGTCCGCACGATGAGGGTCGACGGATCGTCACCGGCACCGTTCGCGGCCGACGACACCTCCATCAACTCACCGGCCTGGACGCCAGACATGACCCGAATGATGTTCAACTCCGACATCGACGGCACCGGTGCCTACCTCATGGACATCGACGGAACCAATGTGGTGAAGGTCACCGACGAGTTCGGCTTCAACCCGGTGTGGTCCGACGACGGCAGCCATCTCGCGTTTCTCACCGAATCCTCTGACGATGACGGCCAGAGTTACGACCGTGTCGGTGTGATCGGAACGGACGGGAGTGATCTGTGGTTCGAGGACTTCCCCGCGCTACAAGCGGTCGCCTGGCGTCCCGGCCATGACCTACTGATCGTCTGCACCGACCGTCAGCTCGTTGAACTCGACGTCACCAACAGGTCGATGTCGACACTGGCGACGTTAGATGAGCCGAAACGGCCGACAGCCGCCGCCTGGTCACCATCGGGTGCTCAGATCGCCGTGACGCTGTGGGACGACACTGCCTTCCTGAAGCGCGACATCGTCGTCCTCGATGCTGCCGGCAACACCGTCGGCTGGCCGGCCGCGGAGCTCGCCGACGAAGTGGGCCCGGTGTGGTCGCCGGAGGGTGACCGAATCGCCTTCTCGAGGGAGATCACCGAGGACGACTACGCCATCTTCACCGCCGACGTCGATGGTGGTGGCCTCCGGCTGCTGGTCGACGCCCCGGGACTCGATTTCGCGCTCGTGTGGCTTCCGTGAGCCCCGGTCGGGGCTCACGGCTTCAGCCCGCCGGTGTGTCCTGGCTGAACGTGTTGATCCACTCACCGGCACGCCGCGACCACAACGAGGTGATGTACATGGTCTCGACCTCGCCGGCGACACCCTCCACCATCCGGGTCCAATCGGCCTGGTAGCTCAGAAGCACCTCGTCCTCGGCCAGGACCCGAATGCGGGCGTCCTCGATCGCGTACGTCGCCGCGGTCGGCCCGTCCGAGAGCTGCGCAGCATGTTGATCGCGGTTCGCGAAGCCGTCGGTGTACACACCGAGAAAGTCCTCGGACAGCTGGGCAGCGTCGGCCTCAGGGTCACCGGCAACCAGCGCCTCCCACACCTTCGTCTCGAGCGCGACGAAGAACTCCACGGTCAGATCGGCCATGACCCAGTCTGGCCGACTGACGCGTCTACCAGCGGCTCGCGCCGACCGACGCCGGCGGGTCGAACGCCCGGATCCAGTCCGTCGCGTAGCGCTTGGTGCACTCGTCGACCGAGTCCTTCACCATGCCGCGGCGGAACCCTTCGTCGATACGCAGCCACTTGGTCTTGAGCACCTCTGGGGCGCCGGCCTCGTCCAGCGCCTCCTTCAGGAGCGTCTGACGGACCTCGAACAGTTCGTTGGTGATGAACAGATGACCGTGGGCGGCCCGAGCGGGCTTGCCGAAGTATGCGTTCGGCCCACCGATCGCCGACACGATGAAGTCGGTCTGCTGCTGGCGGATGTGCTCCTTGGGCACGCCGTCGAAGTAGCGCCCGAGCCACGGGTGATCGAAGACCTTCTCGTAGAAGATCTCGTTCACCACAGCGACGATCGATTTGTCTGGGAGCTCGTCGTAGACGGACATAGTGGAGTTGTCGGCGGGATCGGCCCCTCCCACCAGACCGCCGGGCCCAGAAGTGACCAAAGGACGCGCGGAACGAGCCGCCCGGCCCGGTCATCCTCCGCCGATGATCACTCGTCGAGGACGCCGTCGACGATGCGGACCATCCGGTCGCAGTACTCGGTGATCCGTTCGTCGTGGGTGACGACGACCGCGGCCGTCTGGCGGGCCTTCATCTCGGCCCGGACGAGTTCCA
>CAYFLT010000015.1:18452-42937 GCA_964344055.1 uncultured Candidatus Nemicrothrix sp. | reverse complement strand
GCCCGCCCAACCGCGACCCGCTGCTTCTTCCCGCCCGACAGCTGACCGGGCAGGTTCCGGGCCCGATCACCGAGCCCCAGCTCGTCGAGCAGCCGATCGGCTCGGGCACGAGCCGGCGAGCCTTCTCGGCGGCCCATCTCGTCCACCACGAGGAGGTTCTCCCGGGCGGTCAGGAACGGGACGAGATTGACGGACTGGAAGACGAACCCCACCTGGTTCTGGCGGAAGCGGGTGAGCTGCTTTTCGGTGTAGCCGGTGATCTCCTCGTCCCCGACCAGAACCGTGCCGTCGGTGGGACTGAGGATGCCGCCTGCGATCGAGCAGAGCGTGGTCTTGCCCGATCCGGACGGCCCGACCAGGGCGACGATCTCGTCCCGCTCGACGGTGAGATCCGCGTGGTCGAGGGCGACGACGGGCTCATCGGGCATCTCGTACACCTTGCGAACACCCCGCAGGCAAAGGGCCGGACTGGTCATTGGGCACTCCCGAGAGCTGACGCCGGGTCGACCGAGAGGACCCGACGAAGCGAGAAGCCACAACCGATGACGGCCGCGGCGAGCAGCATGGCGAAACTGACGAGGATCCGGGTGACCGAGATCGACAACGGGATCGACCCGGGTGGAATCAGGAGGTCGAGCCCGACCACCGCGGCACCGGCGACCGCGGCCGCCACGATCGCCACCGTGACCGATTGGACCACGAGGCCGGCGAAGATCGTGCGCGACCTGGCGCCGATCGCCTTCAGCACGCCGTACAGCGACGTGCGCTCCACCGTCAGCAGGGCGAAGAACAGGGCGATCACCACCAGCGCGACCACCACGGTCACACCGAGGATCTGGTTGAACGTGGACTGCTGCTCGGTGACCCCGGGGATCGAGTCGATCGCTTCGGTGACGGTGAGCGGCACGGTTCGACCGCCTGTCGCCTGTTCGATCGCGTCGGCGAGTTCGGCGACGGTCCGGCCGTCGCCTCGGACGACGATCGCCTGGAAGACCTCATCAGCCAGCGTGGCGTCGGGCCGGTTCTCCCCAAGCGTTGCTCGCCACGTGCCCGGCTCCACCCACAGGCCGGCCTGGCCACTGTAGGAAGTGTCGGACACCCACCCGATCACGGAGACCGGCGTCCGAGCCGGACCGAGCAACAGCTCGTGGCCCAGATCGACCCCGTCGGCCTTCAAGACCTCGTCCGCCCACGCCTCCCCTGGTGCAGGAGGCGCGGGAACGCCATCCGGGGCGAGTTCGTAGCCCCACACCGCCACGTTGGCCAGGTCACGGACGTCGTTGCCCGGCACCCGCGCGCCCAGCAGGACCACACCGAGTCCACCGGTGTCCGCCACACCGTCACCCGCCTCGATCGCCGAACGGGTGGAGGGATCGATCCGGCTTCGGAGGAACGATGCCTGCGACGTGTCGGAGAAGACGATGAGGTCGGCGTCCTGGGCCGCGATCGCGCCGGTCGAGGCCCGGAGCAGGCCGTCGAGCAGGCCTCCGAGGAACATCAGGAGCATCGCGATGAGCGTGAGGATCGCGGTGGCCGTGACGAACTCGCCAGGGCGGCGGACCAGTTCGCGGAGGGCGAGCTTCATCGCACCCCTCCACCGGTGGTGGCGTCGATGGGGTCGATCCGCAGCACTCGGCGAGCTGCGATCAGAGAACTCCCCACCCCGAGGGCGAGGAGCAGGACCGCCCAGACGACGACTGCGGTCGTCTCGAACCGCAGAGGGATGCCACCGAGCCGGCGCTGGGAGATCGGTGTGTACGCGGCGACGCCAACCAGGAATCCCACCCCCACGATCAGCGTCGCCTGGAAGAGGAGTGAGGCGACGAGCCGGCTCGCCGGCGCCCCGAGCGCTCGGAGAAGGGTGAACGAGCCCGCCTTCTGGAAGGTCACGATCAGGAAGAACAATCCCGTCACGCACGGGATCACCAGTCCGTACAGGAAGAACACGATCCGAAACGACTGCTGTACCTGCGCCACACCCGGGGTCTCGGAGGCGGCGTCAGATCGGGTGAGCGCGTCGAGATCGTCGGACACCTCGTTGATCCGGGCCGCCAGTTCCGCGGCACTCAGGCCCTCGGCCGGAGCAACCGCGATCACGTCTCGGGCCAGCCCGACGATCGTGATCTCCTGCCCACCGGGCTCGACGACGACGACGTCACCGATACCGAAGCCATCAGGTGCGTCGGAGTCGCTTCCGACCGCCTCGCGGGCGCCGGCCGGATACCGGCCACCGACCAATGACGACGGGGCGCCGAGCCCCGCTTCCTCGTAGCCGAGGATCGTGGCATCGGACAGCTCGCCGCCGGCTCGGACGGTGAACGTGCCGAGCCCGACCCGCGCGGCAGACCCCACCCCGTCGGTCTCGCGGATCAGCCCTTCGAGGTCGGGGGTGATGACGCTGCCCTGGATGACCTGCTGTCCGTCGACCGAGTACACCAATACCGGTGCCGACTGATTCCGGATCGCCCCGACGAACGAGGTGATCAGGCCGTTCTGGATCGACTGCTGGAACAGGATCAGGAACACGAGCATGCCGATCGCCGAGATCAGCAGCCCGAACCGCGCCTTGGCGCGGGCCATCTCCTTGAGGGCGAGGAACACTCAGTCCGCGTTCAAGCGTGGTCCTGGAACTTCTTGCCCTCCGAGGCGAGCTTGCGCAGCAGCGGCGCCGGCTCCCACTGGCTGCCGTCGCTGGCGACGAGGGCTTCCAGCTTGGCCACCACGACGTCGAGACCCTGGGCATCGGCCCAGTGCATGGGGCCACCCCGGTACCGCGGCCAGTTGTAGCCATAGATCCAGATGATGTCGATGTCCGATGAGCGGATCGCCATGCCCTCGTCGAGAATCTTCGCCCCCTCGTTCACCATTGCCAGCGTGAGGTGGTCCACGATCTCGTCGTCGCTGAACTCGCGAGGCTCCCTGCCCGATGCCGCCGCGAACTCCCGGACGATCTCCTCTGTGATCGGCGACGGTGTCGGCGTCCGGTTCTCGTCGTAGTCGTAGTAGCCGGCACCGGTCTTCTGGCCCTTCCGGCCAAGCAGGTTCAGCTGGTCGCGGATGGTTCCGGTGGCCTCCTCCGCCACCCAGCCGAGATCGAGGCCGGCGAGATCGCTCATCTGGTACGGACCCATCGCGAATCCGAAATCGCGGATCGCGCCATCGATCTGCCACGGCATCACGCCCTGCTCGACCAGCGCCTCCGACGCCCGTCGCCGAGCGGCGAGGATGCGGTTGCCCACGAAGCCCGGGCAGACCCGGACCAAGCCGGCGATCTTCCCGATCTGCTTGGACACGGTCATCGTCGTGTGGATCACCGGGATCGACGTCTTGTCGGCCCGCACCACTTCGACCAGCCTCATCACGTTGGCCGGCGAGAAGAAGTGCATACCGATGACCGACTCGGGGCGAGTCGTGGCCGTGGCGATCTCGTCGATGTCGAGGGCGCTGGTGTTTGTGGCGAGCACCGCACCGGGCTTACAGATCTCGTCGAGCTTGGCGAAGATGTCTTTCTTCACGTCCATCCGCTCGAAGACGGCCTCGACCACCATGTCCACGTCGGCGAGGTCGTTCATGTCGAGGGAAGGCGTGATGCGCGCCATCCGCTCGTCGACCTCCTCGGCGGTGAACCGACCCCGGCTCGCGCTGCGGTCGTAGTTCGCCTTCACCACACCGAGACCGCGATCGATCGCTTCCTGACTGGTCTCGATCAGAGTGACCGGGATTCCGGCGTTCACGAAGTTCATCGTGATCCCGCCGCCCATGGTGCCGGCGCCGATCACGCCGACCTTGTTGATCGGGATGACTTCGGTGTCCTTCGGAACATCGGGGATCTTCCAGACCTGACGCTCGGCGAAGAACACGTAGCGCTGGGCCGCCGACTGGGCGCCGTTCACCAGGCCGGTGAAGAGCTCACGCTCCTTGCCGATGGCCTCGTCGAAAGGCAGCTCCACCGCCGCCTCGATGCACTGGATGATCGCCTCGGGTGCCTCGAAGCCACGGAACTTCCTTGCGTGCTTGGCCCGGAACTCCGAGAAGATCTCCGGCTTGCCCTTGGCCGACTCGAGGTTCTCATCGTTGTCTCGGATGCGCTTGAGCGGTCGGCCCTCGGCGACGATCCGGCGAGCGAACGCCAGCGCGTCGGCTTCCAGGGAATCCTCGCCGGCCATCTCGTCGAGCAGACCCATCTCCAGGCACTGGGGCGCGGGGACATGGTCCCCTCCGGTAATCAGTTCCAGAGCCTTCTCGACCCCCACGATGCGAGGCAGACGTTGGGTCCCGCCCGCGCCTGGGAGCAGGCCGAGATTCACTTCGGGCAGTCCGCACCTCGCGCTGGGCACGCCGATTCGGTAGTGGGCACAAAGCGCGAGCTCGAGGCCGCCGCCGAGGGCAGTGCCGTGGATCGCCGCAACGACCGGCTTCGGCGAGCCCTCCACCTGACCCTGGACGTTCAGCAGCGGGGCGCCGGCTCGGTTGGTGCCGAACTCGCTGATGTCAGCGCCGGCGATGAACGTACGGCCCCGACAGATGAGCACGATCGCACTCGCGTCAGAGCCGTTCGCTTCCTCGAACGCGTCGAAGATCCCTTGGCGCACCGCGGCGCTGAGGGCGTTCACGGGCGGGGAGTCGACCGAGACGATCGCAACGTCGTCGTCGTAACTGAGGTCCACTACGTCGTTCACCGCGGTCATGCTCACTCCTGGTCCGGTCGACTCGGGCCGATCATACGGGTCGGGCATCGTGGCTCCCAGATCGGCGCACGGAGTTCGCGGCGGGCCAGACTGTCGACCATGAGCAGCCTCCCGTCGCCCTCCCCCGATGCCGTCGCCGCCCTCGCCCCCTCTGGCACACTTCATGCGGGTATCAACCTGAGCAACTTCCTTCTCGTCACCGATCGCACCGACGACGGTGACCCGGTCGGGGTGTCGCCGGACATCGCCGCCGCCCTCGCGGATCAGCTGGGCGTGGGGCTCCACTTGGTGACATTCGCAAATCCGGGTGAGCTGGCCGACGCCGCCCGGTCGAATGGCTGGGACATCGGCAACATCGGCGCCGATCCGCTTCGGGCCGAATTCATCTCGTTCAGCGCCCCCTACTGCCAGATCGAGAGCACCTACCTCGTACGGGAGGACTCGCCCATCCAGTCGATCGACGAGGTCGACGTGCCTGGCGTCCGGATCGCCACGAAAGCCCGGGCCGCCTACAGCCTGTGGCTCGAACGAAACCTGGAGCATGCCGAGCTCGTCGAGACCGCCGAGATGGACGAGTCGGCTGACGTGTTCGCCGCCGGCGGGGCCGACCTGCTCGCCGGCCTCCGGCCGCGACTGCTCGAGGACGCCGACCGCATCGAGGGAACACGCCTTCTGTCGGGTCGGTTCGCCGCGGTCCAACAGGCCATCGGCACACCCCGGGACCGCGACCCGGCCGGCATCGCCTACCTCGAAGAGTTCGTGGCCGCGGCCCTGTCGACCGGCCTTGTCGCAGCTCTCATCGCCGAACACGGAGTCGACGGCCGACTCGCCCCCGCCGACTGAGGCCAACGACTGGACGAGACGCAACGGGGGTCAGAACCCGGCGACGGTGCTATCCGAAGAGGCCGAGGAGCTTGGCGGCGAGGGCGAGGGAGGCGAGGACCATCACGACTCGGATGACGCGCTCGCCGCCCTTGACCGTCACGTGTGCGCCGAGCCAGCCTCCGACCGTGAATCCGGCCGCCAGAACCAGCGCCGGGATCCACTCGACCTTGCCCTGCCAGATGAACACCGGCAGCGCCACCGACGTCACCGCCACGTTCACCAGCACCTTCACGTTGTTCGCGGTGACGAGATCCAGGCCGGCGCGGGTCAGCGCAGCCAGCAGGACGAGCCCGACCCCGGCCTGGACGGCACCTCCGTAGATCCCGATCCCGAAGAAAACCACGGCCACCACGACCGGATGCCACTGCACCCCCTCGGTGCGGAACTGGGGCTTGCGGATCGACAGCAGGATCAGTGGGATCATCAGAAGACCGAACACGGTTTCGAAGGCGTCGTCGGTGAGCCGGCTGATCGCCAATGAGCCCACCAGCGAGCCGAACAACACGGGGACGAGCACCGGGGCCGCATGCGCCACCCCTCGCACCCCGAGCCGCTGGAACGACGTCGCGGCCGCACCGTTCGACGTCAGGATCCCGACCCGGTTCGAACCGTTTGCGCTGTTCCCCGGCACGCCCGCCAGCACGAGTAGCGGCACCGTGAGCGTCGACCCGCCCCCGGCCATCACGTTGATCACCCCGGCGAACGCACCGCCGACGACCAACAGCAGTGCTTCCCACCACTCCATCGCCCGCCGACGGTAGCGGGCGCCACCGCCAGTACCCGAGTCTCAGCCCTCGGCGATCCAATCGAGGACGAGACGGTTGACCTCGTCGGGTCGTTCGAGATGGGTGAAGTGTCCCGCCCCTTCGATCCGTTCGACCCGGTGGCCGGCCGGGAAGTCGTCCGCATGGAAGGCCAGGTCCCAGAGCCGAGTGTCCATACACCCGTCGTCTGCACCGGTTATCGCCAGGGTCCGCACCGGCACTGACGTGAGCCGCATCGCCTCGGGCTTGCGAATGCCCATGAGGATCAGCGGCGAGGCGTTCTGTCGGTAGTACGCCAGCATCGCCTGCTTCACCCCGGGTGCTTCGAAGGTCGCCCGAAGGTCGACCCACTCGTCGTCACTCAGATCATGACCCGGCGACCACGTCTTCCAGAGCCGTCGCACCAGTGCCCAGTCATCTCGTTCGACCCGCCGGTCGCTCAACCCCCGAATCTGGAAGAAGCTCATGTACCAGGACTTGCGCAGCTGGCTCGGCACCTTGCGCAATGCCGCGGTCAAGCGGGCCGCATGCGGCACCGCGATCGTCGTGAGACTCTGGAACCGCTCCGGCGCGAGCGCCCCTGCCGTGTAGGTGATCGCCGCTCCCCAGTCGTGGCCGAACAGGTGGACCCGATCGGCACCGAGATCGTCGATCCACGCGAGCACATCGCGCGCGAGCGTGGCCAGGGAGTAGTCACCGTCATCCGGCTGGGAGGATGGTTCGTACCCCCGCAGGGTGGGGGCGATCACCCGGTACCCGGCGGCCGCGAGAGCGGGTAGCTGATGGCGAAAGGTCCCCGAGTCGTCCGGAAAGCCGTGGAGACAGACGACGATCTCACCGGTTGGGCTCGAATCGAACCCAGCCGTCAGGGCACTGAACTCGAGCGGACCGTTGGCGAGCGTGATCGCTGACGTCATCGGATCACGGTAGACCCGACGGAGACCTCCCACATGTGGCACGGTTCTGGGCGTGCTCGATCATCATCTCCATGTCTGGCCGCACGAGCGCGGTACCCCTCCCCCGACCGTCGCACAGCTCGAGCGGTACTGCGAGGCCGCGGCCGCCAACGGGATCACCGAAATCGCGATCACCGAGCACTGTCATCGCTTCACCCGGATCGCCGACGAAGTCTTTCCACACTGGGATCGTCCCACCACCGGTCCACTGGCGGAAGCGAGCGATCACATTCTCGAGGTCGAGGCTGGTGGCGACTTGGACACCTATGTCGACGTACTCCTCGAGGCCCAGCAGCGTGGACTGCCCGTCCTCGTCGGTATGGAGGTCGACCACCTCCCCGGTACCGCAGAGGCGATGGCGGGTGTGCTCGACGACTATCCGTTCGACATCCTCCTCGGCTCGGTCCACTGGCTCGACGACTGGCTCTTCGACGCCTACGGCATCGAGGTGTTCGGTGCCGAATGGCAGACCCGCGACACCGACGACGTCTTCTCCGACTACGTGGACGCCGTCCTGGAGATCGCGAACACCGGCATGATCGACGTACTGGCCCACATCGACGTGATCAAGATCGCGGGCTACCTGCCGGAACGGCTCGAGGAACACGAACGGCGGTTGGTCGACGGCGTCGCCGCCGCGGGGGTGGCGGTGGAGCTCTCCAGCGCCGGGCTGCAGAAGCCGGTCGCCGACACGTACCCGTCGGGCGACCTCCTCGACCTCCTGGTGGAGGCCGGCGTCCCGCTGACCACCGCCTCCGATGCTCACGTCGTCGACCAGGTGGGTCGCGACATGGACCGGCTGGCAGCCGAGCTCGACCGGCGCGGCGTCGACACCCTGGCGACGTTCCGTCGCCGGGAGCGCCGCGCCTACCGACGTCATCAGCAATGATCTTCGGATGCCAGATCGACCACGGCTGAACCGGACCACCGTCGGCGCACTCGTCGGCCTCGTCGTCGGCGCGCTCTTCGCCGGCGTACTCGTCGTCGTCCAGATCACCAACGAAGGACCCCTGCCGAAATGCGACGAGCGCAGCGAGGCCGAGCTGATCGCAACGGCGGAGGCCGGCGTCGCCTGGGTGGATCGCGCTCAGCTGGACAACGGACGGTTCTGGTACGAATACGACCGAGCCGCCGACGAGTTCCTTCCCGGATACCACGACGTGCGGCACGCCGGCGTCGTGCTGTCGGTCTTCCAGGTGGCCGCCCACAGTGACCTCGACGTCACCAACGTGGGCGACACCGGGCTGGAGTACATCCTCGATCATCTCTACTCCGACGGCGAGGCCACCGCGTTCGGTGTCCCCCAGGACCTGCACCTCGGCGGCACGGCACTGGCCGTCGCCGCGCTCGTCCACCGCCGGATCGCCACCGGCGACACGTCCTACGACCAGCTGCTCCGCGAGATGGGCATCTTCATGCGACTCACACTTCGCGAAGACGGTGGGATGTGGTTCGGCGCCCGCTATCGCAACGGGGCCTTCGAGCCGACCGTCGGCCGAACCTCCACCTTCTACACCGGTGAGGCCTTCTGGGCGCTCGCCCTGCTGCACAACGAGTTCCCCGGGGAGAAGTGGGACGAGACCGCGCAGGCAGTCGCTCGATACATCGCCACGAAGCGCGACACCGAGGAGGAGATCGAGGATCCGCCGCTCGCCGATCAATGGTCGGCGTACGGCTTCGCCGAGATGCGGGATTGGGCCGAACTCGAGGGCGAGAACCTCGACTACGTGCGATCGCTCATCGACCGGTACAACGGCCGGCTCGAACGGGAGATCCGCAGGGAGGCCGCACGAGTAGGCGACGGGACCGGTGATCCCGACGAGACCGCCCCTCAGGCACGCGGCGCCGCGTTCGGGACCACCGTCGAAGCCCTCTCCGCGCTCTGGCGGTTGACCCAGGTCGACGCGGGCGTGGCCGACCTCAACGGCGAGGTGCGGGACAACCTCGTCTGCGGCGCGGCGATCCTGGTCGCCCGCCAGTACGACGCCGACCGGGCGGCGCAGTGGGCCCGGCCCGACATCGTCGAGGGCGCCTGGTTCCGCGAGGACGTCACCCGCATGGACGACCAACAGCACGCCATGGCCGGGGTGATCCGGGCCATCGAGGCGCTCGACGCCCCCGGGGCCGCCGGTTGATCCGACCGCGTCAGCCGATGCCCTCGTAGCAGTACGCCGTGCCTCGTACCGCCAGCCCGTCGATCTCCCCCTCGAAGGTGACGACGTCGCCGTCCACCTCGGCGTCGACCTCCCCCTGCACCACACCGTCGCCGTAGTTCCACCCAAGGGTGAACGGCTCGTCTTCGGTCATCCAGTTCAGTCCGAAGTTGGGGCCATAGATGTTGCCGGCGCTGTCTCCGGTGTCGGGATTGTGGGCGACGATGCACGCATCCGGGCGGTAGTCGAGCGCGTGGCCGAGCTCGTTGGTGACCTGCACCACGCTGAACTCGGTGTCGGTGGGCGGATCGAACTCGACGAACCCCGCTGGCGCTGCCGCGGTGGTGGTTGTGGACGGCAGGGCCTCGGTGGTCGTCGTCGTTGTCGAGGTCGTCGCATCCCCAGACTCCACCGATGGCGCGGTGGAGGACGGGCTGGAAGGAGACGTACCAGTCGACCCGTCGTCACCGCATGCCGCCGCGCCGAGAACCACCGCCGAGAGGATGATCAGAGGCCGCACCGCCCGATGCATGGCCCGATTGTCGCACGACTCGGCCTGACACCGACAGGAGGCCGCTGACTACAGTCCGCCCCACACCCTTCTGGATGGGAGTTCGAGATGGCCACCAACCCAATGGATCGCTGGCCGACCATCGCCGACCTCGAGGCTCGGGCGAAGCGGCGCCTGCCCTTCTTCTCCTGGGAGTACCTCCACAGCGGCACCGGCAGCGAGGACGGCCTCGATCGCAATCTCGATGCCTTCCGCCGGATCACCTTCCGGCCCGAGCTTCTCAAGGGTGTGCTCACGCCGGAGACGAAGACCACCCTGTTCGGGGTCGAGTACGCCTCCCCGATCGGGATCGCGCCAGTCGGGTTGACGAGCCTGATCTGGCCGGGGGCCGACGCCGCCCTCGCCGACGCGGCCGCCAGCCGGCGGATCCCCTACGTGCTCAGCACCGTCGGGACCGCGGCGCCCGAAGTGGCGGGTCCTGCGTCCGACGGTATGGGCTGGTTCCAGCTGTACCCACCCCGCGATCTCGACATGCGGGACGACCTCCTCGAGCGGGTACGGGATTCGGGCTTCACCGCGTTGGTCGTCACCGGCGACGTCCCCTACCCGAGCCGCCGGGAGCGTCAACGCAAGGCCCAGATCAAGGTGCCGCCCAAGATCGGACCGCGCCTCGTGTCCCAGGTGCTCCGCCGCCCGGCCTGGGCCCGCCAGGTCGTCACCCACGGACCTCCCCGGTTCCGGGGACTCGAGAAGTACGTGGACCGCAAGACGATGGCCAATGCGGCCGGATTCGTGGCCGCCACCCTCGGCGGGACCCTCAGCTGGGAATACCTGGCGGAGGTGCGGGAACGCTGGGACGGCCCGCTGATCGTGAAAGGCATTCTCGATCCCGACGACGCCCAGAAGTGCGTCGACACCGGTGCCGACGCGGTGCAAGTGTCGAACCACGGCGCCCGCCAGCTGGATGGCGCGATCGCCGCGATCGATGCCATGCCCGCGGTCATGGACCGCGTGGGCGATGCCGTCCCCGTTCTCTTCGACAGCGGTGTCCGCGACGGCCTCGACGTGGCTCGGGCGATCGCGATGGGAGCCTCGTTCGTGTTCGCGGGCCGGGCCTTCATGTACGGCTTGGGCGCGGTCGGTCCGGACGGCGCCGGTCACGCGTTCGACATCCTCCACGAGGGCCTCGTCAACGTGATGCATCAGATGGGGTGCAGCACTCTCGACGACCTGGCCGACCGACTCACGCCCGCCGATGTCGTTCAGGGTTGACCATGGTTCTGTACCACGTCGCCACCCTCACTCCCCCCCAAGGCCGAGGTCATCGAGCGATGGATCCCGACCCAACCCCTGGCCGGCGTTGCGATGACCGGCCAGGGCGAGGCGCTCGGAATGGTCGAGTACGAGGGCCGCTGGATGATCGCCCCCTCCGCCGTTCGCATCGAGGGCGGCGGTTGGACCGGCGGTCGGGTGGCAGTCGACGGCTTCCAGCGTGCCACGACCGACGGCACCACCACAGTCCTCCGCAACGACGGCTTCGAGCCGCAGATCCATCGACAGCCCGCCCCCGGCCCACGACCGAACATGGCCCTCGCCGCCACCGTCCCCGGCGAGCCGGCCCCGGTCATCCTCGCCGAGATCACCCCACTCAGCTGACCTGGCAGGGTTTTGGTGTCAGGTACCAAAACCCTGTCAGGTTCTCCGGTACACGTCTGCGGGGTCGGGCGGGAGTGGTTCGTTGCCGAGGATGAGGTCCGCGGCCTTCTCGGCGATCATCATCGTCGGGGCGTAGATGTTGCCGTTGGTGACGATCGGCATCACCGAGGCGTCCACCACCCGCAGACCTTCGATCCCATGGACCTTCATCGTCTCCGGGTCGATCACCGCCATCGGATCCGAGACATCGCCCATCTTGCAGGTGCAGGACGGGTGGAGCGCGGTCTCGGAGTCCTTCGCCACCCAATCCATGATCTCCTGGTCGGTGTCCACCGACGGTCCTGGTGAGACCTCACCGCCGTTGTAGCGGTCGAACGCCGGCTGGTTCAGGATCCGGCGAGCCACCCGTACGGCCTCGATCCACTCCCGACGGTCCTGCTCGGTCGACAGGTAGTTGAACTGCACCGCCGGCTTCGCCTTCGGGTCCGGCGACGTGATCCGCACCCAGCCCTTCGCGTCGGAGTACATCGGCCCGACGTGCACCTGGTAGCCGTGACCGCCCTCCGGGGCCGATCCGTCGTAGCGGATCGCGATCGGCAGGAAGTGGAACATCAAGTTCGGGTAGGCCTCGTCGTCGTTGCTGCGAACGAACGCACCGGCTTCGAAGTGGTTGCTCGCGCCTGGACCCCGGCGGAACAGCCAGGCCAACCCGATGAACGGCCGTTTCCACAGGGCCAGATTCGGCTGGATCGACACCGGCTCCTTGCAGGCGTACTGGATGTACACCTCGAGGTGGTCCTGCATGTTCTCGCCGACGCCGGGAAGATGATGAACCGGTTCGACCCCCACGGAACGTAGATGCTCCTCGTCACCGATGCCGGAGAGTTGGAGGAGCTGGGGCGAGTTGAAGGCGCCCCCACACGAGATCACCTCGCGGGCCCGCGCGACCCGGGTGCGTCCCCGCCGCCGGTATTCGACACCCACGACCTGCTTGCCCTCCATCACGAGCCGGGAGGCATGGGCCCGGGTGAGCACGGTGAGGTTCGGGCGCGTCTTCACCGGATGGAGGTAGGCCCGAGCCGCCGACAGCCGCCGGGCCCGGTGCACGTTCTTGTCGAAGGCGGCGAACCCCTCCTGGCGATGGCCGTTGACGTCGTCGGTTCGCTCGTACCCGGCCTGCGGACCGGCGTCGAGCCAGGCCTCGAACAACGGGCTGGCCGCGGGGCCGCGCTCCATCACGAGAGGACCATCGGCGCCGCGCCATTCGTCGCCGGACGGACCCGCCCCCAGACACGTCTCCATCCGCTTGAAGTACGGCAGACAGTGGGCGTAGTCCCATGACTCCATGCCCGGGAGTTGGGCCCACTTGTCGTAGTCCATCGGGTTGCCCCGCTGGAAGATCATCCCGTTGATGCTCGACGACCCACCGAGCACCTTCCCGCGGGCGTGGTACACCCGTCGACCGTCCATGTGGGGTTCGGGTTCGCTCTCGTACTTCCAGTCGTAGAAACGGCTTCCGATCGCGAACATCAGCGCCGCCGGCATGTGGATGAAGACGTCCCACCGGTAGTCCGGACGCCCCGCCTCCAGGACGAGGACCTCCGTGTTCGGGTCGGCGCTGAGCCGGTTGGCGAGCGCGGATCCGGCGGAGCCGCCACCGACGATCACGTAGTCGTAGGTCGTGCCTGTCGCTGTCTTTGGGGTGGCCATCGCGGCGAAGTGTACGATCCGCCGATGGACGACGCTGACTCGATGGTCAGGATCGCCCTGGGGGAACTGAGGGGTCGCGTCACCGATGGCGTCCACCACTTCCTCGGGGTGCCGTACGCCACGCCGCCGATCGGTGACCTTCGATGGCGCGCTCCGCAATCACCGGACCCGTGGGTGGGTGTACGGGACGCGGTCACGATTCCTCCATCCGCGCCTCAGATTCCCCGAGATCCGTCGAGCCCCTTGCCGCCGACCGGCTTCGACACCGACGAGAGCTGCCTCTTCCTCAACGTCCACACGCCGGCCCCGGACGGCGCCCGCCGACCGGTGCTCTTCTGGATCCACGGCGGGTCCTACATGACCGGGCGGGGTGCGTCGTTCGACGGCACGCCCTTCTGTCGCAACGGCGACCTCGTGGTGGTGACGGTGAACTACCGGCTGGGCGTACTCGGCTTCCTCGAACTCGGCCACCTCGACCCCGACCTCGCCGGGTCGGGCAACAACGGCATCCGCGACCAGATCGCCGCCCTCCGGTGGGTGCGCGACCACATCACCGCCTTCGGTGGCGACCCCAACCGGGTCACCATCGCGGGTGAGTCGGCCGGGGCCGGATCGGTCATGGCGCTCCTCGCGTCGCCCGAGGCCGAGGGACTCTTCCACCAGGCGATTGCCCAGAGTGCCCCGGCCGGATTCGGCGCGCCGGCTGGTGGAGTCGCCGAGTCGCTGCTCGAGGCAACTGCATGTGAATCCATCGACGACCTGCGTGCCCTTTCGGCCGACGCGCTCATCGACGGCCAAGCCATCCTCGCCAAGGCGGCCGCCACCACTGCCGCCGTGATGCCTGGGGGCTCCGGCCGCGCGATGCGGCCTGCGGTCGACGGCATCACCATCACCCGTGACGCCGTCACCGCGGCGGTGGACCGGCGCATCCCGATCCTGCTCGGCACCAACGGCAACGAAGGCTCCCTGTTCGCGCTCCATCTGCCCGACGACATCGACGACTCGACCCTGCACGCGATGGTCCACCGCCACGTCGACAGCGACGAACGGGCGGCTCGGGTCGTAGAGGCCTTCAAGACGACCTACCCGGAGCTCACGAACCGCCGCGTCGCCGAGGAGATGATCGCCGACACGCTCTTCCGCCGATCGAGCATGCGAGTGGCCGACGCCGCCACCGCCGCCGGCATCCCGGTCCACGTGTACCGGTTCACCTGGAAGAGCCAGGGGTTCCACGGGCGGTTCGGGTCGATGCACGCACTCGACTTGCCCTTCGTGTGGAAGATGGACATCCACGGCGCCGCGAGCGCATGGGAGCGGATCATCGGCGACGGCGCTCCGGAGCCCGACGACCTCGCCGACCGGATGCACCACGCGTGGATCGCCTACGTCACGTCGGGCGATCCGTCGCACGACAGGATTCCGTCGTGGCCGACTTACGATCTCGAGGGCCGACCCACCATGATCTTCGACGAGTCGAGCGTGGTGACCTCCGACCCCGACGGTCGGACCCGAGCCAGCTGGGACGACTGACATGACCGACGCCACCACCGGGTTCGAAACCTGGTCGATCAACGCGATCAACCTCCCCGAACACGCCGACAACGCCGTGCACACCCACGAGGGGGGCATCGCCGCGGGCTATCCGGGCGCGGTCGTCGGCGGCACGACGATCTATGCCTACATGACCCGCCCCATCACCAGCGTCTGGGGACTCGACTGGGTCACCGGCGGTGGGGCGGAAACGGCGTTTCGTGCACCGGTCATCGAGGACGATCCCGTCACCGTCGCCGCCGACACCGAATCGGAGCAGCCGCGGATCGTGGCATCGGTCGAGGGCCGAGAGTGTGCGTGGATCGCGCCGACCCTCTCCCCACCCGCGCTCGACGACCCCTCCGGTGAGCGGATGGAGCCGCTCGTCGTCTCCCTCGACGACGTGTGGGCCGGCTACGGGCAGCGGGCCGGTGACGATCTCGCGTTCTACGCCGAGCACGACGTCATCCACCCGGTCGTCTGGCCCTCTCTCGCCAACCGCGTCTTCAAGGTCCACCTCGTCACCGGCCCGTGGGTCCACACCCGAAGCCGCATCTGGCATCTCGACACCGTTCGACCCGGCGACGCCCTGCTCATCGAGCCATGGCTGGTCGACCGCTTCGACAGCCGGGCAGGTGAGCGAGCACTGGTCGACATCCGATTCTCGATCGACGGCAGGCCGGTGGCCGCAGTCGAACACGAGGCGATCGTCACCCTGTCGAGCTGAGCTCCTCGCCGGCCACGCCCCGGCGGACCGGCCTCGCGACGAAGACCGCCGTCAGCACGCCGCACAGGAAGAACACCACCACCTGGCCGTTGAACAGCTGTCTCGCGGTGAAGACCTCGAGCAACAGGCCGGCCGCCAGGGACCCCAACCCCATACCCAGCGACCCCGCGGCGCCCATCAGCCCACCGACCCGACCCATGACATCGCCCGGACACAACGTTTGGGCGGCGGACATGGTGCCGACGTGCGAGGCCACGTTGGGGAATCCGGTGAGGGCGAAGAGCACGATGTAGACGCCCAACGCGATCGTGACCGACGGGGCGTTCACGAAGAGGAACGCCACCACCGTGAACAGCAGGTAGGCGGCCGCAGTGAGATCAGCGGGATGGTGCTTTGCGGCGAGCCGTCCGATGACCGCTGCGGCGACGATCCCGCCGAACGCCGACGCCGCTCGGATGATGCCCACCTCGGTGCCGTCACCGTCGAGATACTCGGTGACGAAGACGATGAAGAGCACGGGGAATGCTCCGAAGGCGAACATCGCCAGACTGCGCACTCCGATCAGTGCGGCCACCGCCGGCCGGGATCGCACCTCGCGGAGGCCGGCCCGGACCGAGGCGTCCGACTCGTCCTCGGATCCGGACTCGATCGGTGCCTGGTTCGCCGCAGCCCCCATGAGGGCAGCTGCGAGCGCTCCCACCACGAATGTCGCCGCGTCGAGCACGACGACCGTCGTCATGCCTCCGGTGGCCACCGCGATTCCACCGACAGCGGCGCCGACCAGCCGGGCGATCGAGTGCCCTGCCGAGAGCGCCGAGTTCGCGGCGACCAGCTGGTCTTCCCGTACGAGTCGCGGCAACAGGGCGAAGCCCGCCGGATCGTTGACCGTGCCGATGAGGCCCTGCAACACGATCACCAGGTACACCGGCCAGATGCGGTCCGGAGTAACGGCCAGCAACGGAGCGAGCGCAAAGACCTGAAGGACGTTGGTTCCCACCAGGGTGGCCCGAAGCTTCCACCGGTCGGCCAGGCTTCCTCCGTACGGGCCGAAGACGACCGACACCGCGAGACCGAAGAGGTAGACCAGCGCGGTCTTGATCCCGGAGCCGGTCTCGGTGAACACATAGACCGGTAGGGCCAACTCGAGCAGCCAGTCACCGGTGCCGTTCACCGTGGTGCCGCCGAGCAACAGGGAGAAGTCCCGATTCCGCCAGACGGACTCCCCCTGAGATGCCACGAAGCGACCCTACTGCCGGACCATCACGGCCGACGGCGGAATACCCCTGGGCTACTGTCGCCGAATGGCTCCCTTCTCGGTCCAGATCGCCGTCGACTGCGACGACCCCCACGTCCTCGCGGACTGGTGGGCGGAGACGCTGAACTGGGAGGTCGAGGCCCAGGACGAATCGTTCATCCGGGCGATGATCGAGCAGGGCCACGCCACCGAGGAGGACACCCGGGTCTACGAGGGCGCCCTCGTCTGGAAGGAGGGTGCCGCGATCCATCCCGGCGAAGAGCCGGGGCCGGGCCAGCCTCGGATCTACTTTCAGCACGTGCCGGAGTCGAAGGCAGTGAAGAACCGGGTCCACCTCGACGTCCGCACCGGCGACGCCGACCTCGACGCCCTCAGAGCGTCATTGATCGAGCGGGGCGCAACGGTGCTCCACGAAGGCCGCCAGGGTCCCCACACCTGGGTCACAATGACCGACCCCGAAGGCAACGAGTTCTGTATCTGACCGGTTCTGTATCTGACCAGTTCTGTATCTGACCGATCGGATCCGAACCTGACAGGGTTTTGGTGTCAGGTACCAAAACCCTGTCAGGTTTGCTGACGTTTTTGGATGTTGGCCCATTCGTCGCGGAGGCCGACGGTGCGGTGGAAGAGCGGGTCGCCCTCCCGTTCGTCGAGGTCACGGGCGAAGTAGCCGAGCCGCTCGAACTGGACCACCTCGCCAGGCGCGGTGTCGAGCACTGCCGGCTCCGCCTTGCATCCCGTCCGCAGCTCCCGGGAGTCCGGGTTGAGCGAGGCCATCGGATCGCGGTCGTCGGCACCGGGGTGGGCATCGGTGAACAGACGGTCGTACAGCGCCACGGCGATATCGACTGCGTGGTCCGCCGAGACCCAGTGGATGGTGGCTTTCACTTTCCGCCCGTCCGGAGCCTGGCCACCGGCGGTCTCGGGGTCGTAGGTGCACAGCAGGCGCACCACCTCGCCGGCGTCGTCGACCTCGACGTCGTTGCAGGTGATGAAGTAGCCGGCCCGCAGGCGGACCTCCCGGCCGGGCGCCAGCCGATAGAACTTCTTCGGCGGATCGAGCATGAAGTCGTCACGCTCGATGAAGAGCCGACCGGAGAACGGGACTCCACGAGTACCGGCTGAGTCGTCCTCGGGATTGTTGATCGCCTCGCGCTGGTCGACTTCGCCCTCGGGCCAGTTGGTGATGACCACCTCGATCGGATCGAGCACCGCCATGCGCCGGAGCGCGTGACGGTTGTGATGGGTGCGCACGAACGACTCGAGCAGCTCGATCTCGTGCACGCCGTTGACCCGGGCGATGCCGATGTGGGCGCAGAAATCACGGATTGCGGACGACGGGTAGCCTCGCCGCCGAAGTCCTCGGAGCGTGGGCATGCGGGCATCGTCCCAGCCGTCGACATGCCCCTCCTCCACCAGCTGCTTGAGCTTGCGCTTCGACAGCACGGTGTGGGTGAGGTTGAGCCGGGCGAACTCGGTCTGGCGCGGACGGTCCGCACCCAGCCCGATCTTCTCGTGGTACCAGTCGTAGAGCGGACGATGAGAGTCGAACTCGAGCGTGCACAACGAATGGGTGGTGCCCTCGATGGCGTCGCTCTGGCCGTGAGCCCAGTCGTAGGTGGGATAGACGTGCCAGGTGTCGCCCGTGCGGTAGTGCGGCGCGTGGCGGATGCGGTACATCACCGGGTCACGCATCTGCATGTTCTCGTGGTTCATGTCGATCTTGGCCCGCAGCACCCGTGAACCCTCCTCGAACTCGCCCGCTTTCATACGGGCGAAGAGGTCGAGGTTCTCCTCGATGCTGCGGTCCCGCCACGGGCTGTCGACACCCGGCGTGGTGAAGCCGCCCCGATTGGCCGAGATCGTCTCCGCGTCCTGGTCGTCGACGTACGCCAACCCGGCCTGGACCAGCTGGACCGCCCACTCGTACAGCTGGTCGAAGTAGCTGGATGCGAAGACGGGTTCGTCCGGCTCGTAACCCAGCCATCGGATGTCGTCGAGGATCTCGTCGACGAAGCGGGCGGTGGCCGTCTCGGGGTTGGTGTCGTCGAATCGGAGCTTGTAGGTGCCACCGAACTCCTCGGCGACGCCGAAGTCCAACACGATCGCCTTCGCATGGCCGATGTGGAGGTAGCCGTTCGGTTCCGGTGGGAAACGCGTCTGGACACGGCCCCCGTACGGACCGTCGGAGCAGTCCTTCTTGATCATCTCGCGGATGAAATCGGTGCCGGAGTTGCTGGCCGATCCGGAAGTCGTACCCGTCGAGGTCTCAGTCACTCCGCTACTCCTACCGGGGGCAGTCGTTCGGGACAACGCGACCCGAGCCCGCGTGCCAGATTGCCACAGCGGTTTCGGTCGCAGGTGTTCAATCGGACCGCCCCCCACCGAAGCTGAGGGTATGTCGTACGCGGCGAACATCGAGACCTGCCTCGAGGACCTCCCGGTCCTCCCGGCCGTCGTCGCGCGCCTGACCGCCCTCGATCCCGACTCCGACGGCTACTGGGAACAGGTCCTCGCGTTGGGGCGGGAGGATCCGACCTTCGCTCTCCGCCTGATCAGAGCCGCCAACGGGGGGACGCCCGCACCCCGCGATCCGATCACCCAGCTCAAGACGGCCATCACCCGGCTCGGGACCCACCAGGTCTCCGATCTGGAACGACAACTCGAGGTCACGCCGGTCGCCGTCCCCACCTCCGAGTCGGCGCGGCGATTGTGGATCCACTCCATACAGACGGCCGTCGCTGCCCAGAGCGTCGCCTGGGCGTCCCAGACCGAGCACCTCCACTTGGGTGAGGCCTACCTCTGTGGTCTGCTCCACGACATCGGCCGTTTCGTGATCTTCTCCAACGCACCCGATGACCTGTCCCGGGTCGACGAGCGCGGTTGGGACAGCCCACGGATGCTCCTGCCGGTCGAGTTCCACACCCTCGGCTTCGACCACGCCGAGCTCGGGGCCCGAGCGTGCCAGGTCTGGACCGTGCCCCAGATCATCACCGAAGTCGTCGCCCACCATCACGTCTACGACTTCCGGGCCTGGTCCGTCTCGGACCCACGGGCGCTCGACCTCATCCACATCGTCCAGATCGCCGACTTCCTCAGCGTGCTGCTCATGGCAGAACCGGATCTTCCCCGCCGCGAGCCCGAAGAGATCGAGGAGATGGTGGACGAGTTCTGCTTCCCCGCGGTCGGGGTCGACCGGATCATCTCGGACCACCAGCTCGGCGAGATGGTGCACCGAATCGCGGAGGACTCCGCCCGGTACGCCAGCGGGATCGGCCTCTGATCCGAGCCGCGGCCGGCGACACGGGACTGCCGTCGGTGTCACAGGATTACAGGTGACAAATTCGAATGACATGGTTGGTGTCGTCGTCCACTGTGGATACTATCGAACATATGTTCGTGTCAAGCAGTGCCGACGACGCCCTGACAAAGATCAGCGAAGGGCTCGAGGAGTTGCTGGCTGCGGGGCTGGAACCGGTCAACGCCCGGTCTGCCATCAACGCCATCAAGAAGGTCGAGTCGGTCGGACGGCGGATTGCGGCCGCTCAAGCCGATCTGGTCGACGCGATCGATCAGCGGGGCCAGTACGCGGTCGACGGTCACGCGTCGGCCAAGGTGATGGTGCGCCATGTCGCGAAGCTGTCCGCCGGCGAGGCCGCAGCTCGGGAGAAGTCGGCCAAGGTGATGCGAGAGCTTCCCGAGCTCGCCGAGCGATTCCGGGGAGGCGAGCTCGGTGTCGATCAGGTCCGGCTGTTGGGGCGGGTCCACGCCAACCCGCGGGTCCGGCCCCACATGGCGGAGGCCGAGCGGTTCTTCATCCGCGCGGCAAAGCGCCACATCTTCCCGGACTACCAGGCTGCGGTGCAGCGATGGGCGTACTTCGCCGACCCCGACGGCCCCGAGCCACGGGCGCAGCGCGATCGCCGAGCGTCGATTCGCCACGACGAATTCGGGCACACGTGGGAACTCGAAGCCAGCTTCTCGTCCTTGGCCGGTGTCTCGATCAAGGAGATCTTCGATCGCTACACCCGGGCCGAGTTGCTGGCCGACTGGGAGAAGGCCAGGGCCGAACACGGCGATGCGGCCACCGCCGCGCATCTACCTCGCACCGCGGCCCAACGAGCCTCTGACGCGATGTGGCAGATCTTCCAGGACGCGGCCGACAACCCTCGCTCGGCGGTGCCGGTGAAGTTCGTGCACAACGTCGTCTGGCACGCCGAAAGCCTCGAGGAGCTCATCGCTCGTTTCGCTGGCGCCCCGGCGCGGCCGATCGACGTCGCGAAGTTCCGTTGCTCCACCATCGACGGCGTACCCATCGACCCGCGAGAAGCCCTCGCCAGCGCGTTCATCGACGACCTCCGCCGGGTCGTCATGAACGCCAGAAGCATGGTCATCGACCAGGGAGAGGCTCGTGCGTTCACCGGGTCGAGCCGACTGGCGGTCCTGTTGGGCGATGAGCGCTGCACGCACCCTGGCTGCTGGGTCCCGGCATCGCAATGCCAGATCGACCACACCCAGCCCCACGCCGGCGGCGGGTTAACCAACCCCGGAAACGGGGGGCCGAAGTGCCAGAGGCACAACCTGTTCAAGGAACGAGGCTTCACCGTCTGGCGCGACCCCACGGGCGAGTGGCACACCTACCGACCCGACGGCTCCGAAATCGAGTAGGCGGGGTTCGTCAGCGCGGGCGTTCGCCGTAATCCTCCCAGGGAGCGTCACGTTCCCGGATCACCTGGCGGAAACCCTTCTCGTCGAACTCTTCCACCCAGCGATAGGCCTCCTCGGTGTGGCGGGTGACGCCGTCGAAGAACGTGCCGAGCATCTGCGACGTGCGAAGCCCCATGTTCTCGAAGGCCTGGTTGATCAGCATCTTGTTGAGGGCCAGCTGGTTGGCCGGGATGTTAACGAATCGCTGAGCTTCGGCCTCGATGGCGCCGGCCAGATCATCCGGCTCGCACACGTGCGATACGAGGCCGATGCGGTGGGCCGTGGCGGCATCGATGGCCCGGCCGGTGAGGATGAACTGCTTCGCATGCTCGAGACCGAGCCGGTACACCCACAGGTTGGTGGTGGGCGTGCCGAAGATGCGGCTCGGGGCGTAACCGATGTGGGCGTCACTGGCCATGAAGAGCAGGTCGCAGCACAGCACCATGTCGGTGGCGCCGCCGACCGCCCAGCCCTTGATCTCACCGAGCACCGGCTTGGGGCACTCCCAGATCTTCATGAACCGGCGGACGTTGTTGCCCATGAACTGGTAGTCCCTCACCGGATCCCACGCACCCTCTCGCGGCCGTGGGCCTTTGGCGCCGTACGGCGTGGACCAGCTCGACCCACTGATGTCGCCATCCTCGGTCGAGGGGGTGAGGTCGTAGCCCGCCGTGAAGGTGTCGCCGGCTCCTCGCAGCACCACTGCAGCCACTTCGGGGGACTTCGTCGCCGCATCGATCCCGTCCGCCACCCCCTGGATCACCGCATCGGTGAGGGTGTTCTTCTTCTCCGGGCGATTCAGGGTGATGATCGCGATGTCGTCGCGTTCCTCGTAGAGCACGGGCTCGTCGGAGATTCGGTCCGGGGAGTCAGCATCAGCCATGGGCGTGTTCTAGCCCAGCGTGGGAGACTCATGCCGATCCGCACGCGTCGATCAGGAGGTGACCCGATGACGCTTCTCGAAGGGCTCGACACGAGCCTCGTCCAGCAGACCCGCACCGAACTGGCTGCGGTCTTCCGCATCGCCGCCCGGATGGGCTGGCACGAATCGGTGGCCAACCACTTCAGCGCCGCAGTATCCGACGATGGCAGCCACTTCCTGATGAATCCCCGGTGGCGCCATTTCGAGCTGATCCGGGCCAGTGAACTCCTACTGCTCGACGCCAACGACGACACCGTGATGGACGGCCCGAACCCGCCCGATCCGAGCGCCTGGTGCATCCACGGCACCATCCACGCCACCCTCCCGGAAGCGAGGGTGCTGCTCCACGTTCACTCCGACTACGCCACCGCGCTGGCCGGGCTGGCCGACCCGACTATCCGTCCGATCGACCAGAACACCGCCCGCTACCACGGCCGGGTCGCCTACGACCTCGAGTTCGGCGGCATCGCCGACGAGGTGGAAGAAGGCAAGCGACTGGCGGAAGTGATGGCCGACAAGCCGGTGCTCATGATGGGCAACCACGGTGTCACCGTCGCCGCCCAAACCGTCGCGGATGCGTTCGAGGACCTGTACTACTTCGAGCGGGCCTGCAAGACCATGGTGCTGGCCTACTCCACCCAGCAGCCGCTGAACATCCTGAGCGACGAGATCGCCCACAAGGTGTCGAGCGGCTGGGAGGCGTTCGCCGGCATGGCCCCGGCCCATCTGGCCCAGCAGATGGAACTGCTCGACCGCGTCGATCCCTCCTATCGCGACTGAGCATCCGGGAGACCCGGCACGAGCCATACGGGACCGTCAACGTCTTCGTCGACCGCTACGGCAATCAGTGGGACCTCATCGAGCCGGCCCGGGGCGCGCGTGTCTGACTAGGCGAGTGTGAACCCTCTTCTCAGAGGCCGGAGGACGACTTCCTCCTCGAAGCCGAGACTCCGGTAGAGCGCGCGGGCGCCATGGTTCGCTTCCCGGACCGTGAGATGTAGTCGCTGACATCCGGCGGCCCGGAGCTGGCCGGCCGCGGCGGCGATGAGGCTCGCCCCGAGGCCTCGCCGGCGGTGGGCGTCGTCCACGCCCAGGAAGTCGATGTAGCCGCTGCCGTCGGCCTGGCGTTCGGCGGCCACGTAGCCGACCACGACGTCGTCGATCAGCGCCGCGAGGCGTCGGTGTCCCGGGGCATGGCCGGCTCCGTCCACCCCTTCCACGATCTGGCGACCCGTGTAGTGCGAACCGGGAAAGAGTCGATCGTGCAGTGCTCCGACCGATTCGAGGTCAGTCCCGACGACTTCTCGGGTCACGATCTCGCGGGCATCCACCGGACCGATGGTCGCCAGCGCCACCGAGCCGGGATCGACGTTGAATCCGCGATCGAGCGCCCAGTGCTCGAGTTCGACGAACTCGGGAGTGATGGCGAACTCCTCTTCGGTGATCTCCTCGGGAAGCAGGGCGTGAGCGTGCGCATAGAGCGCGGTCGCCGCCGGCGCCCAGTCCGCGCCACCCTCCGACGCATCGGCGACGAATGGCCCGAGCCACCAGACCCGCCCGATCTCCGGGTCGAGCTCACCAACCAACCAGCCCGTGACAGGGCCGTCCGGCGCCTCTGAGCAGGCCGCCGACACCGCCGTCCACTCGTCCAGCTCCTCGAGCTCGGCGGTGATCGCCGCGGCCTCCCTCGAGAGGTACGGCAGGTAGCGATCCGGCCGCGCTTGGAGGTGCTCCGCCAAGGCCGCCAGCCGCGGGAGGTCACCCGCCCTGGCGCTTCGGATCTGCACCGGGCCGGATCAGTCGGGCCAGGGGATGCTGTAGTCCTCGAACCAGAAGCGGGCGTCGCGGATGGCGTTCTCCTCGGTCCGCAATCCGGTGTTCTGGTTGAGCTGTTCGGGCGTCGGACCGATCTCGGCTGCGATCTTGGTGAGGCCGTCGACATCGAGGTCGTAGCAGCGCACCGCATTGAGACCGAGGAGAAGGCGGGTCTCCTCGACCGGGATCTTCTGGAAGTCGGTCTC
>CAYFLT010000015.1:0-18423 GCA_964344055.1 uncultured Candidatus Nemicrothrix sp. | reverse complement strand
TGGGGATAGTCGGTGCCCCACATCAGGCAGTCGACACCATTGCGGTAGCGCATGCGGAGCTCGTACTTGCTCATCGTCGACGCACCGATGAAGACATTGGTGCCGAAGTACTCCGATGGCAGCCGCTGGATGAGGCCCTTGGTGCGAGATGCCAGCTTCTTGACCTTCCAGTTCTGGCCCCCGAACGCCGAATCGGTCTTGAACAGCAGCTCACCGACCCACCACGAGCCGCACTCGACCGGCACGTATTTGAGGTTCGGGTACTTGTCGAACTTGCCCGACAGCAGCAGCTGCCACAGCGGCCGGTGGGTCCAGAACGCCACCTCGAGGATGTACTGGGCCATGTTCTCGTTGTAGGCCGGGGTGTCGGCCTCACCCGAATGGGTGTGCACCACCAGGCCGGCTTCGGCGCACGCCGCCCACACCGGGTCGTAGCTCTCGTGGCCGTACGACGGATTGTCGTGCCACATGGTGGGGATCATGATCCCCTTGATCCCCGGCTTGCCGGCCAGCGACTCGATCTCCTTCACCGCTTCGTCGACACCGTGGGTGATCGGCACGAGCGCCACGCCCGCACGGCGGGGTGGGTTGGTTGCGCAGAACTCGACCAGCCAACGGTTGTGGGCCCGGGCCCCGCCCCACGCCAGCCGCGGGTCGGTGATCATCCCGGCCTGGAGACCGGCGCCGAACGGCGGCGCCTCCATACCGGTGACCGCATCGCCATCGGCGAAGATGATCTCGCCGGCCACACCGTCCGCATCGAGCGTCTTGTCGCGGATCTCCGGGTCGTAGGCCCCCTTCAGCCCGTACTCGTTCTCCCCTTCCCACTGCTCGACGTACTCCCCGTTCATCTCCTCGACCATCGCCCGGTGCTGATGTCGGGTGGCGAGCCACTCGTCGAACTCGGGATGAAGCGAGGAATCGAGATACTCGCGATAGTCCTCCACGTACAGCCCGGCGTGGGTGTCGGACGAAACGATGATGTACGGCGCGCTGGAGGTGTCGACGCCTTCCAAGGGGTTCGGCATGGGATCAGATTCACAGACCGGTCCGCTCGGGTGCAAAACTCGGGAGATGTCCGAAACTCCGATGGCCCGACCCGGCGAGGTGGCCGGCTGGCCCAAGCTCGTCATCAAGTACCCCACCGACCCCGCCAACATCGGCCCCCTGCTCCCCGCGGGGATCCAGCCGACCGACGACTCGACGGTCCAGATCGGCATCTACTGCGTACCGATCCACGGCGAACCCGAGTACGGCGTGTCGATCAAGGTGCCGGCGAGCTGGCAGGGCGTCGAAGGCGTCTACAACCTGGGAATGGGCATCGACCAGGAGCAGGCGGTGTTCATCAGCGGCGAACGCAACGGCCAGCCGAAATTCCTGTGCGACATCGAGTACTACCGGATCGGCGACTCGGTGGGGGCGAGGGCCACCCACCAGGGCTACACGTTCGTCGAGTACCAGGGCACCGTCGCCGGCGAAGGTGCTGTGGTTCCCGGCGATCAGACCGAACACGAGTGGTGGACCAAGTACTCACGCGAGATCGGCGGTGGGCAGGGTTACGACTTCGCCCCGGTTGTGGTCGACGTTGCGACCACCATGGAGCAGGTGCACGTCGAGGACCTCGACGGATCCCTTCGCCTCATCGAGTCTCCTTGGGATCCGGTGGCCCGGTACCTCCCGGTAGACGGGGAGGTGTCCGCCCAGCTGGTCAGCCACCGCATGAAGGCCCGAGCGATCACGAACGCCGGGCCCCTCGACCCCGAGGCCTTCTGGGCCCACGCGGACGTGATCGGCGGCAGCCGCTGGCCCGGTACCAACGGCGGGCCCCGCCGGGACTGATCGCCGGCTCTACTCGCCGCCCTCGAATCCGTTGGCGGTGAGGTTCAGGCCCTCGATGGACGCCCGCGGGTGCATCTCTTCGAACGTGCGGGTGTAACCGGTCGAGGAGATGCGCCAGCCGTCCGCCGTCTTGACGTACTCGTCCTCGTAGAAGGCCGCGCCTCGGAGACTGATGTCGAAGTCACCGACGATCACCTGGTCCTCGAGCTTCCAGATGCCGGTTGCGGTGTCGGGCCCGGTGATGTCGATCTCGGGGTGATGGCAGCCGTGACTGGAGAGGAATTTCGGCGAGGACATGTTCTCCTTCAGGAAGGCGATGATCCCGTCCCGGTCGTCGAAGGAGTAGGTGCCGTCGCTGTAGCGGGCTCTGCAGTCCGGGGTCAGCACCTCTACCAACTCGTCGAACCGGTGCTGATCGAGGAGGCGCAGGTACTTGTACTTCGCTCGTTTGATCAGCTCGATCTCGACCAAGAGCTCAGGGGTGAGGGGTTCAGTACTGGAAGACGGTTGGCCGCTCATGGTCGACATTGTGCGCCACCGACCGGTCGGCGTCGATCTCGGTCTAGGTTCGCGGCCATGAAGATCCTCCTGGGCCGCGAATCGTTCGACGACCGAGAAGCAGAACTCCGCTCACTCGCCCCGGATGCCGAATGGGTCCTGATCGAGGAAGACGCGTCGTGCACGGGTGACCCCGCCGACGCCGACATCGTCTACTGGGGCCCGGGCCTGTTCGAGGATCGCGATCGACTCCGGGTGGTGGTGAAGGCGGCCCGACAGCCCGGACTGGGATGGCTGCAGGGTCCGTCGGCGGGAGTCGACGGCAAGCTCTGGAACGAGGTGCTCGCCAACGGAACCCGGCTCACCAACGGCTCCGGAATGTGGGCGGAACCCATCGCCCAGTACGTGACGGCGTGGATGCTTGCCTGGTCGCAGGGTCTCGGCGGCCAGATGCTCCGCAGCCAGCACCACGAATGGAGCCGGATTCCGTCGGAGGACCTCACCAGCGCCACCATGGGCATCGTCGGCTACGGCGGAATCGGCAAGGCCTGCGCCCGGATCGCGAAGGCGATCGGGATGCAGGTGATCGCCACCCGTCGAACCCCAGGTGACGAGCCGGACGTCGACGAGCTCCTCCCACCCGACCGGCTCCACGAGCTGCTCCAGCGTTCGGACTACGTCGTCCTCGCGGTGCCGCTCACCGACGTCACCCGCGATCTGATCGGCGCGGAGGAGTTCGCCGCCATGGGCGAGCACACCGTGGTCATCAACGTCGCCCGCGGCGAGATCGTCGACGAGGACGCCCTCACCCATGCGCTCGAGCACGGCCTCATCCGCGGCTGTACGACCGACGTGACCCGCACCGAGCCCCTCCCGGCCGAGTCACCCCTCTGGGATGTGCCGAACCTGATCATCACTCCCCACCAGTCCGGCGATGGGCCCCGAGCCCAGGAGCGCCTCGACGACCTGTTCGTCGAGAACCTCGGCCGCTACGGGCGCGGCGAGGAGCTGATCAATGAGGTGTTCGAGACTGGACTCACCCACGAGTGAGCCGAGGCTGCTCAGCTCCCCGTTCTCCTGATCCCGTTCTCGTGATCAGCCCAGGAGATCACCGAGCTGGTCCGCGACGTCTTCGGGGCTGACCACCGGTGAGAAGCGGGCCACCACCTCACCGGCCGAGTTCACGAGGAACTTCTCGAAGTTCCAGGCGATGTCGGACGTCTCGCCCTCCCCGGGCTGCTCACCCTTGAGCCACTGGTAGAGCGGGGCGGCACCGTCGCCGTTGACCTCGATCTTGGCGAACATCGGGAAGTCGATGTCGTAGTTGTCGTTGACGAACGCCCGAATCTCCTCGTGGGTGCCCGGCTCCTGCTCACCGAACTGGTTGCACGGAAAGCCGAGGACGGCGACGCCGTTGTCCGCATGATGGAGCGTACGCAGACCTGCGTACTGAGGCGTGAGGCCTCAAGCGCTGGCGACGTTCACCACCAAGCAGGCCGAATCGGCGAAGTCGGAGAACGCCACCTGGCCGCCGTCGAGCGACTCCATCTCGAATTCATGAAAGCGGGACATGGCGGAGACCCTAGGTCATGCAGCACGCCAGAACCGAGCGATGAACGCCGCCATCTGCTCACGCATCACCAGGTCACCTGGCGAATGCAACGTCGCCGACGTACCCGACGTCACCCCGACATCCTTGATACACGCCACCGCCTCATACGCAAACGAACCCATCTGGTGCCGTCCGGTGATGGCTCGACAGGCCGAGAATACGGTCCCGCGACGACATCGCCGCTCGTGTTCAACACCCAATAGCGAGTGAGGCGTGGACCACGAGCAGCCGGCTGTTCGGCGCCCACCTGAGGGTGTCGCCCGCCAGGTGAGTATTCCAGCCTGCCGGCGACGTCGTTCAACGTCGTGAGCACCGCCCCGTCAGTTCGGTCTGGGCCGTCAGTTCGGCGACGCCGCAGGGGACAACGCCTCGGCTTCGGTGGCGAACCGGAGGTGGGTGGTGGCCGACGCCTCGTGTTCTTCGGCCGTCGACCGCAGGTCGAGCGCGGTGCGGGCGAGATCGTCACGGGCTCGGCCGAGCAGGGAGGTGGCCGTGAAGTAGAGGCGGAGGCGACTTGCGGTGGCAGCTCGTGACGACCAGACCGCGTCGGTGTGCCGCGCGATCACCGGCTGCAGCCGATGGGTCAGGGATTCGCGGCGACGATCGACGTCCAGCGCAAGCGCACGGGCTTCGGCGGCACGGCGCTGGTGGGAGGCCGCGATTGAGCGGTGATCAGCGACGGTGGCCATCTGAACCTCGGTACGGAGTGAATGCATGAAACTGATGGAAAGAATACGAAATCAATCCATCGCCGTCAATGCAGTGCCGGTCGTATCTAGCCGGAGAGCTCTGGGCGGTTGCGGTACTGGTCCAGTGCTTCCGGATTCGCCAGGGCTTCGACGTTCTGGATCTCGCGACCCGCCACGACATCGCGGACCGCCAGCTCGGTGATCTTCCCGGAGCGGGTACGGGGGATGTCGGTGACCGCCGCGATCACCGCAGGAACGTGCCGCGGGGTCACCTCGGCCCGGATCCGGGTGCGGATGCGGGTGGCCAGATCGTCATCGAGGTCGTGGCCTGCCGCCATCTTGACGAACAGGACGATCCGGGTGTCGTTGTCCCACTGCTGACCGATCACCACGCTCTCCTCGATCTCCGGCATGGTGTCGACCCGGCGGTAGATCTCCGCGGTGCCGATGCGCACCCCACCCGGGTTCAAGGTGGCGTCAGACCGGCCGGAGATCACGAAGCCACCCGTCGCGGACCGGCGGATGAAGTCACCGTGATGCCACATGCCGTCGAATCGGTCGAAGTAGGCGGCCTTGTAGCGGGCATCGCCGGGGTCGTCCCAGAAGTGCAGAGGCATCGACGGGAACGGGTTGCGGCACACGAGCTCACCCTCCTGGCCTACCTCGACGCTCTCTCCGGCCGAGTCGACCACATCGATGGCGTGCCCCAGCCCCGGGGCCTGGATCTCTCCGGCGTAGACCGGGCGGGTCGGGTCGCCCGCCACGAGACAGCCGCAGAGGTCCGTGCCACCGGAGATCGACGCGAGGTGGACATCGGCCTTCACCGCGTCGTAGACCCACTCGAACCCCTCCGGCGACAAGGTCGAGCCGGTCGAGGTGATCGTTTTCATCGACGAGAGATCGTGGGTGTCGACGGGCCGGATACCGGCGTTCTGGCATGCGTCGATGAACTTGGCCGAGGTGCCGAACAGGGTGATCCCCACCTCGTCGGCGAGGTCGAACAGCCGGTTGGCGTCCGGGAACGTCGGCGCACCGTCGTAGAGGACGATCGCGCCACGGTTGGCCAGCCCGGAGGCAAGCCAGTTCCACATCATCCAGCCCGCGGTGGTGAAGTAGAACACCCGGTCGCCGGGCTGCTCGTCGCAGTGGAGCCGATGCTCGGCGAGGTGCTTGAGAAACACACCCCCGGTCCGGTGGACTATGCACTTGGGCTTGCCGGTGGTCCCGGACGAAAAGAGCACGTACCAGGGATGGTCGAACGGCAGGCGCTCGGTGAGCACCGGCGCCGACGGCACCTCATCGAGCCAGCCCGGCTCGACCATGATGGTGCGCTCCACCGACGGCAGGCCCGCCTCGATCTCCACCAAGCGGGCCCGACAGTCGTGCCGCTTGCCGTTGTACGGATAGTCCGGAGCAGCGAAGAGGACCTTCGGCTCGATCTGGCCGAACCGGTCGACCACACCATCGACACCGAAGTCGGGAGAGGTGCTGCAGAAGACCGCACCGAGACCGGCGGTGGCCAGCATCACCGCGTAGACCTCCGGGCGATTCGGGAGCCAGGCTGCGACGCGGTCGCCGGTCGCCACTCCGGCGCTCTGCAGGATCTGCTGGATCCGCCCGACCATGTCGTGGAGTTCAGCCCGAGTGACGTCGACCGCCTCACCGTCTTCGCCTCGGAAGATGATCGCGAGTTCGTCGCTCGGGGTCCCGAGAAGATTCTCCGCAACGCTGAGACGGGCGTCGGGCAGGAACCGGGTGTGACGAAACTCATCGGCCGGCTCGAGCACGCGGGCGCCCTTGTCGCCGATCACCTCGCAGAAGTCCCAGACCTCACTCCAGAACTGGCCGGCGTCGGTCACCGACCATTCGTGCAACCGGTCGTAGGTACCCACGTCGATCCCATGACGGGTCGCGACGTGACCCTGGAACCGGCGGAGGTTGGAACCGGCGATCCGACCCGGATCCGGCGTCCAGAGTGGGGCGTCAACCGAAGGAGCGTCAACCATGGGCGTCACAGTACGGTCTCTCCCCGTGTCGTCGCTTCCCCGGCCCGCGATCCGTCGATCGATCTCGATTCCGGTCATCCTCGTCCTCGCCGCGGCAACGATCGTCGTCACCCCGGTCCTGGTGGTGCTGCTCTACCTGGCCGACCTCGCCCAACGGAACCCGCGGGGACGGCTTTCGCGACTGTGGATGCTGGTGGTGAGTTCCCTGTGGGTCGAGACCGTCGGCATGCTCGGCTGTACGTGGTTGTGGATCCGCCACCTCGGGGGCCGCGACCCCGAGCGCTGGTTGGCCGTGAACTACCGGCTCGAGTTCTGGTGGTGCAACTCCCACCTCGACAACTTCCGACGCTGGGCCAACGTCCGGATCAACTATCCCGACCCGGACGACACCGAAATCGGCGGTGCCATCGTGATCGCCCGTCACGCGAGTCACGTCGACGCGCTGGTGCCCCTCCAGTACGTCGGCACCGTGGCCGAACGATTCCCCAACTACACCCTGAAGCAGGAACTCCAGTGGGCGCCGGCGATGGACCTGGTGGGCAACCGGACCCCTCAGGTGTGGCTCGACCGTGCACCGGAACCCGGCTCGCCCCAATTCGCCGCCATGGAAGCGCTGGCTGCGGGCATCGACGAGACCGTCGCCGCGATCATCTTCCCGGAGGGCACCTTCTTCACCGCCGAACGCCGTGACCGGGCCGCCGACCGGATCGGGCAGAGCCGTCCCGATCTCGCCGAGAAGGCCCGCCGGCTCCGATACATCCTCCCGCCGCGCCCTGCCGGCACCCTGATCCTCCTTCGCGGGGCCCCTTCTGCCGACGTGGTGTTCATGGCGAATGTCGGACTCGAGCACTTCGGGTCACTCAAGGAGATCATGGCCAACATCGCAGCGCCGAAGACGATCGACGTCGCGATCTGGCGTCACGAGCGCTCGACGGTGCCCGAGTCCGACCACGACGTCAACACATGGCTGCTCGACCGCTGGCTCGAGATGGATGAATGGATTCACGCCAACCTCCATGCGCGGCAGGCGCTCGAGGACTCGAAGTGAGCAGTCACGCCGATGTGCTCGCCAGCGCGGGCCTCGCGATCGTCCTCTTCATGGTCGTGGTGTGGCTGATCAGCCTCCCGCTCCGCAACGCTTCGATCGTCGACGTCGCGTGGGGCTTCGGGTTCGTGCTCACGGCATGGGTCGCGTGGGCGGTCGGGGACGGTGACGGCAACCGATCCGGCCTCGTCGTCGCGATGGTCTCGATCTGGGGTCTTCGACTGACGGGCTACCTCTGGTGGCGCAACCACTGGCCTCGCCGTGGAAGCGCGAAGGGAGAGGACTATCGGTATGCCTCGATGCGCCGCAAGGCGGGTGACGGGTTCGCCATCCGCAGCCTCTTCACCGTGTTTCTCCTCCAGGCGGTCCTGAACTGGGTGGTGGCCATCCCTGTCCTTCTGGCGATGACCCCGACCGAGCCCGCGGTTCGTCCGATCGCCGTGGTCGGGGTCGCAGTGTGGGGGATCGGTATCTTCTTCGAGACCGTCGGCGACTCCCAGCTCGCCCGCTTCAAGGCCGACCCGGACAGCGAGGGGAAGATCCTGGATTGGGGACTGTGGCGCTACACCCGACACCCGAACTACTTCGGTGACTTCTGCGTGTGGTGGGGGATCTTCCTGGTCGCCGCCGACACGCCCGATGCCCGCTGGGGCATCGTCGGACCACTCGTCATGACCGTGCTGTTGACCCGTGTGTCCGGAGTGCCGATCCTCGAGCGCGGGCTACACCGGCGGCGTGAGGGCTACGAGGACTACGTCGCGCGCACTTCGACCTTCTTCCCCCGGTCGCCTCGACCCTGACGCTCAGGAGCGGGCGTCCTCGATGACGTCGTCGTAGAGCGGGGCAAGCAGGTCAACGTTTCCACCCACCTCGTGCGGGACCGTCGACCCAACTGCAGGTCCATGAATTCGGCGACCGCGGCATCGCTGATGCGCTCGACTGCCACCTGACGCTCCCAGGCCGACAAGACGATGGGGTTGGCGAGGCCGGGATAGGGCGCCGCGAGCAGGTGTGGATCGGTGCTCACGAAGGCCGCGATGGCGTCGACTTCGCTCGGCTCGAGATCGGGCGCATAGGAGATCCACACCACGCCGTGTTCGAGGGAGTGCACCGCCACCTCGTCCACCAGCGGCGCCGCGTAGAACCCGCAGTTCTGCCACGCCGGGAAGTGATCTCCGCCGGTCGGCGGGCTCGTCTCGTAGGCCACCGGGCAGATCACGTGCTCTGCCGAGGTCACCTCGATCGACTGCACCACACCGGCCTGGAGTGTCACGGGACCGGGCCGCTCGATCTCGGGACAGCCGTCCGGGTCGGTGATCGGAGCATCGTCCGCCGCCGCATCGCCGGTATCGCCGGGCGATTCACTGCACGCCGTGGCCAACAACAGGACCACGACGAGCCGTCCCAGGAAAACCGAACTGTGGCGACCCATGGGCCGCCACAGTATCCGGTGTCCTGGTCACCCGGTCCCGCAGGACCGGATGAGGAGTTCTCTCGAGTCGGGACTAGAAGCTCAGACCCGCGATGGCGGGGGCATCCGACTCGATCAGGTTGATCTGCTCCATCCGATCGGCGAACTTCGACGCCTCTCCGATGCCCTTGGCGTAGGTGGCCTTGCGGCGAGCGACCCGGCCGGTGACCTCGCACGGGTCGGGGCGGTCGGCCAGGTACTGAGCCTCGATGCCTTCCTGCAGCATCAACAGTGACTCCGAACGGAGCTGGGAGATGCGTGACTCGGTGACGCCGAGGAAGTCCGCGAGGTCCTGGGAGGTCCGGCCCTCGAGGAAGTAGCCGACCACGACGAGGCGGTGGCGCTCGGGCAACAGAGCGATCGCGTCACGGAGGTAGCCGTGCAGTTCGCGGGTCTCGAGCTCGGCCGACGGCTCGATCGAGCTCTCGTCGATCAGCACGTCGACGAGGGTCAGGTCCTTTTCGACCTCGTCAGCGGTCTCGTGTTCGAGGGCGAGCACCACACTGCGGAACATGCGGTCTTGGAGGCGGGCGAGTTCGCTCTGGCTCATGCCGAGCGCTTCGGCCATCTCTTCCTTGTTCGGCACCCGGCCGAGCTCCGTGGCGAGACGCTGCTCGGCGTTCTCGAGCTTGCGGGCGAGGTTGCGGACCGAGCGGGGGGCCCAGTCGGCGGCCCGAACGGCATCGAGGATCGCGCCCCGGATGCGCTGGGCGGCGAAACGTTCGAACGGCACGCCGCGGGCTTCGTCGTAGCGCCGGGCGGCTTCCACCAGGCCGAGGGCACCGGCGCGGGCGAGTTCGTCGCGGTCGACGTGGCGGGGGAAGTGCACGGCGACCTGGAAGACGATGTGCTTCACGAGCGGAAGATTGTCTTCGATCATCTCGGCCAGTTCAGCCTCGATGGACCCTGCTCCCTGGGTGGGACGTACCCGTCGCCGGCTGGCTCGGGTGCTTCGCATCCGCTGCTCGTTGTCGCCCTGAATCATCGCCCTGGTCTCTCCCTCGGTTTGTCGAGGCCGGCACACACCGACTTCTTCCAGCGGAGATCGTTTCGGCGCGAGCAACGGAGACCTTTAGCGATTTCTTGAAAAATGATCTGATTCGCCTATTACGGCGTCGCTCATGATCGATTTGTCGGCGCAGCGGACGGCCACCTTTACCGGTTCAGACGAACGTGGAGACGCCTTCGAAGCGCACGGGCTTCACGCCCCGACGCGCCAGGGAACCGAGCATCCCGACCGTGTCGTCAACACTGGCCAGACCGAATGCGCCGGTCCCAAGGCGGCCTTCCAGGGCGTGGAGCATCGTGGTGGCGGCCATCGCCCCGGCAGCCACGGCCGGTCGTTCGATGGCGCCCAGCACGATCACCCGTCTCTCGACCCCCACCCGGCCCCGCAATTCCACCCGGACGCCCCCGATTCCCCCCTCGGGGTGTGGCCGGCGCAGCATCGGGAGCGGGGCGGTCAGGCGATCCCTTCGGGTGGCGGCCTGACGGGCGGTCACCCGCTGCACCCCTTCGAAGTTGGGCACGAGAAGCAGGGCGTCGGGCAACGCGGCCCGGTAGCAATCCCGGCCTCCGACCGGATCGGGGAACCAGGCGAGCTCGCGACCGGAGCCACCGGCCCGACGGGCCCAACGGCCATCTCGCCAGTCCAGGCCGCGGGTGCTCAGGGCCCGATGGTGCTGGCGGGCACACGACGGTCCTCCGGTGCCAACCTTCGCGACATGGATCTCGTCGACCTCGTCGAACTCGCGTGCACCGTGGCGCGCGAGCAGGCAGGTCAGGCCGGGCATGAATCCGGCCCCGACCACCGCCGGTACTCCGTGATAGCCGGCCTCCTGATCGAGATCGAGGAGGCGGCGTACCTCTGATGTCTGGTTCGACGTGGTCACCACGGGCACGCCGGCATGCACGGCGCGTCGGGCCAGCGCCACCTGACTCCCCGACGGGGTGGCCACCACGACCCCCGACACGTCCTCGTCCAACCGGCGACCGACGCCCCGCTCGGCCCCCGTACCAAGTGAGCTGATGAGCCGGTCCAGTCGGACCGGATCAGGGTCGCGGATCTCGACGACGTCGACGCGACCACTCGATCGGAGCTGGCGGGCGACCCTTGCGCCGGTGGCGCCGGCACCGAACAGGACGATTCGGCTCATCGACGGGAACGCTTCACGAGAGGCGTCACGAGAGAGATCACGAGAGATCGTCGCCGCGCAGTTCTCGCCACCCTCCGGTTTGGGGAGGGATGCCACCACTGCCGCGAACCCGAATGGCGGCAGCCACCGCGATGCCTGCACCCAACGCCACGAGCGCCCGGCGAACCAGGGTGAGGAGTCCTCCGCCCATCAGTACCCTCCGGCGCCCGTCAGTACGGGCCTAGAACACGGGAGCGTGGGGCTAGCAGGAGTCGAACCTGCGACCTCACCCTTATCAGGGGTGCGCTCTAACCGACTGAGCTATAGCCCCGTGAGGCGATCACGCTATCGGTCGGGTGGGGTGGTCGCCACCTCTTCTGCGTCAGTGTCGGCGTCCGATTCGAGGTCGCTCGCGGTGGTGAGGAGCGGGATCTCGTCTTCACTGATCGGCTGATCGGCAGCCGCCATCAGATCGGTCATCGGCTGCGGCGGAAGCTCGGCAACCGGCGGCGCCGACGGTGCGACCGCGCTCGCGGCCCGGGCCACCAGACCGCGCCGGGGCCGAAGTCGCTTCGGTCTCGGGCGAGCCGTCTCCTCCTCGACCACGGTGAAGCGCATGCCACCCGTGATGTCGCTGATCAGGTTGAACAACACGGCCATCAGGACCGTGAATCCGGCACCGAACACCACCAGCACAAGCCCACCGATGGCGGACGCCCGGAAGATCTGATCGGCGTTGAAGGTGAAGCTCTCCAACGCAAAGAGTTCGGTGACGAACTTCTCCACATTGTCGATGGTGCCGGTGCTGACGGCCAACCGCCACAGGATCACGCCGGCGATGAGCATGATCACCCAGAGGCAGAAGTAGAAGATCAAGGAGATCTTGAGGACCGACCACGGCTCCACGTGGCGGACCAAGCGACGCACCTTGCGGGCCCGGAGCCGACCGGCCGTGCGGCGATCCCGCCACGTGGGGCGGGCCACGGCGGGGCGCATCATCCCGGGTGGCATTCCCGGTGGCGGTCCCACCGGGGCCGGCGCGAGAGGGTCAGCCGGGGCGGCAACCGGCACCGCGCCGGTGGGGTCGGCCGCCACGTCCTCGTCACCGGGAAGAAGCAGCTCCTCGCCGGATGCGAGCGTGAACGCCGAGTCGTCGATCTCGGGGAGTTCGCTCATGGGCAGAGAGCAGTGTACGGGACGCGACGCAAACGACCCCTTCACCCCCGTCGGAGAACCCTCCCGGGGAATGCTCCCGAGTGCTGGTCTCCCGACACCACTTCGACACCGTTGACCAACACCCGGGTAATCCCCTCCGGGTACCGGTTCGGGTCGGTGAACGTGCCCCGGTCGATCACCGCGTCGGGATCGAACACCACCAGGTCCGCGAAGGCCCCGGGGCGGATGACGCCTCGGTCGACGAGGCCGAAGGCGTCGGCCGGATAGCCGGACATTCGGTGGATGGCCTCGGCCATGGGCAGGACCCCACGCTCACGGCTGTAGTGGCCGAGTACTCGGGCGAACGTGTTGTAGAGGCGCGGATGGGGACGGCCCTCCAGGGTGGGGAGGCCATCGGAGCCGATCATCGTCGACGGATGGGCCAGGACGGTCTCGACGTCCGGCTCACACATCGAATGGAGGATGACCGTGGTTCCCGAGTCGGTGTCGAGGATCCGCGATCCCGCGACGGCGGGCGTGACGTCCCACTCCCTGGCCAGTTCGCCGAGGGACCGGCCCTCCCAGGCCGGATTCTCGGCGCACGCGGCGACCACGATGTCGTCGGGATCGTCGAACATCTCGTTCTGGAGTACCGCCTGGAGGATCGTGCTCCCTGCCGTGTACGGATACTGGTCCGCGTTCACGACCTGCCCCTGCTCGCGAGCCTCCTCGATCAGGCGCAGGGACTCGGCGACGAGCCCCCAGTTGGCCCGACCGGTGACCTTGTGGTGGGAGATCTGGACCGGCACGCCGGCATCACGCCCGATCTTCAGCGCCTCGTGCACCGAGTCGAGGAGGCCGGCGCCTTCGTCGCGCATGTGGGTGGCGTAGAGAGCACCAGTGCCTCGCATGACCGACGCAAGCTCGATGATCTCCTCGGTGGCCGCGTAGCGCCCAGGCTCGTAGATCAGGCCGGTGGAGAGCCCGAGCACGCCGGCGTCCACCGCCTCGGCGACCAGTGCTCGCATGGTCTCCATCTCGTTGTCGCTCGGGGCCCGCTGCTCGTTGCCGACCACGGCCGCCCGGATCGTGCCGTGGCCGGCCAGGACCCCGATGTTCACACCGGGAGGCTGCTCCTCGAGGCGCGCCATGTAACCGCCGTAGCCGTCGTAGTTGGGAACGTCGTGGCTCGGATGGAAGGACCGGGCGAGGAACGACGCCGGCTCCCAGGGAGCCGCGCCGAGACCACAGTTGCCGACGATGCAGGTGGTGACGCCACCCCTCGACTTGAACGCCATGTCGCGGTGAAAGAGGGCCGCGAAGTCGTCATGGGTGTGCACGTCGATGAAGCCGGGCGCCACCGCCATCCCGGCCGCCTCGATCACAGTCACGTCCGAACCGTCGGTCGCCACGTTCGGGGCAACCTCGGTGATGCGATCGCCGTCGATGGCGAGGTCGGCGACGAAGGGTTGGGCACCGGTGCCGTCATAGACCACCCCGTTCCTGACAATGGTTCTCATTGGGGTTCTCATTGGGGTTCTCATTGGGGTTCTCACTGGCTCCCCCTCGCAGCAATCCAGTCCAGAAGATCGTGGCGCATCCCCTCGACGTTCTTGTAGTCGGCCACGTCGATGGGCATCGCTGCCAGTTCCGCGACGAACCCGGCGTCGGCAACCGTCTCGATCACTTCGTGGACCGGCCAGCGATGGATCCGGATCGTGAAACAGATCGCGTCCGGGTTGTCGACCAACCGGCGAAGGGTCTGGCGTTCCATCCTCAACCAAAGGGACTCACCCGGGTCGGCGGGAAGTGGAGCCGGTGCCTCCCGATGCTCCACCTCGAGGCGTAGGGCCGGATCGGTGACCAGCGACCAATTCGGACGCCACACGATCGAGCCGGGCCGCATCCGATCGAAGAAGCGATCGACGAGCTCCCCGACGTCGGCTTCGTATCGCGGTACGGGCACATGGATCGCGGCCATCGAGGTGCCGATCTTCTCCGCCAGATCCCATCGCGTCGGAAAGCACACTGCGGCCGACGTCAGGACCCAACCCTCCGGCTGACGCTCGAGCACGCAGAGGTCCTCTTGAACCGACCGGGCCGCACGTTCGATCGGGTGAGGTGCGTCCGTGGACCGGGCCGTCTCGGGAGGAACCCGTACGCCTCGACGGGCGAGATCCGCGTCGACCAGCCCGGCCACCTCCGCCGCAGCCGGTTCGGACCCGGGCACCCACGCCACCGACTCGGCGAACCGGGTGGCGAGGATACGGTCCTTCTCGACCAGATCGGCCTCCCGGGCGTCGTCGACCTGGAGCCACTGCTCCGGCTCACAGGCTCGAACCGCGAGACGCCACTTGAAGGGTGACTCCTTGAACGGGGGCGACGGGATCGCCTCGGCCAGGCTCATCGGCACCCGATCAGTCTCCCGCATCCGGCGGCCGCCACACGATTCGAGCACGGGCCCTCGCATCGGCGGTCGCGGCGCCTACCCGAACGGTGACGGTGACCTCGCCGCCGGCCGCCGTGAACTCGAGCAACTCCCCACCGTTGGCCGACGCGAGACGTTCGGCTTCGAGCCGCCCGCCCGCCGCACCGGCCAACGCCGCGGCGTCGGCCGCAGTGCGGGCCCGGGCGGCATCGTCCACCAGGGGCGCCACCCGAGCGATCGTCAGGAGCAGCCCGATCGTCACCATGACGACCAGCGCCATGAGCGGAACGGCCTGCCCACGCTCGCATGCCGAGCGAATGGATGGATCCATGAAACTTCCCTTCTCAGTGCGTGAGTCGGGGAAGTGGGAGAAGGGGTGTGGGGAGAAACCTCAGTCCAGAGAGCCGGCTGAGTCGTCCACCCCGTTCTCGGGTTGGGTCATCAGCGCGATGGAGGAGACGGCATCGTCGTCATCGGGGGTGATGACCTTCACACCACTGGCCGAACGGCCCTGGGTGGAGATCGCCTCGACCGGAGTGCGGATCAGCACGCCGTTGCGGGTGACGGCCAGGATCTCGTCGTCGTCATCGACCACGAGGGTGCCGACCACGTCGCCCTTCTCCTCGGTGATCTTGATCCCGACGACACCCATGCCGCCACGACCCTTCACCGGGTATTCCTCCACCGGGGTGCGCTTGCCGTAGCCGGCCTCGGTGACATGCAGCAGCGTGGCGCCATCGCGCGCGATGTCGCAGGCGACCACACTGTCGCCGCCCTTCTTGAACTTCAGCCCGATGACACCGGCCGCGTTGCGGCCCATCTCGCGGACCTGGTCTTCGTGGAACCGGATCGTCTGACCCTGGCGGGACGACAAGAGGATGTCGAAGACCCCGTTCGTCGGGATCACCTCGACCAACTCGTCGTCGTCGTTGAGCTTGACCGCGATGAGACCGGCTCGAAGTGAAGAGTCGTAGGCGTTGAATCGGGTCTTCTTCACCCGCCCTTTCGCGGTGGCGAAGAACAGGAACCGATTCGTCTCGTAGTCGCGGGTGTCGATGATCGCCTGGATCCGTTCCTCGTCCTGCAGCGGCAGGAGGTTCACGATGGCGGTGCCGCGCGCGGTGCGGTTCGCCACCGGGATCTCGTGCGCCTTCAGGCGATAGACCCGACCCCGGGTGGAGAAGAACAGCAAGTACGAGTGCGCGGTGGTCTGGATGAGGTGCGTGAGCGTGTCCTCGTCCTTCAGCTTGGCCCCCGCGATGCCGCGACCTCCCCGACCCTGAGCCCGGAACTCGTCGGTGGGGGTGGTCTTCACATACCCGGACGCCGACATCGTGAACACCAGCGGGTCGTCGTCGATGAGGTCCTCGATGTCGAACTCGCCCGGGTCGATCTCCAGCGTCGAGCGGCGTTCCTCGCCGAACTTGTCGCGGATCTCACCAAGTTCGTCGATGATGACGGTCCGCAGCTTCACGTCGTCACCCAGGATCGCCTCGAGCTCGGCGATCGTCTCGAGCAGCTCGGCATGCTCCGCGTCGAGTTCCTCACGACCCAACCGGGTGAGCCGGCCGAGGGTCATGTCGAGGATGTGGTTCGCCTGCACCTCGGAGAACTCGAACGGGGTGGCCATCAGGGCTTCCCGGGCTTCGGCCCGATCGGCGGACGCCCGGATGGTGGCGATGATCTCGTCGATCAGGTCGAGCGCCTTCAGCAGGCCCTCGACGATGTGAAGCCGTCGTTCGGCGACGTCGAGACGGTGCTCGGACCGTCGGGTGACCACGTCGATCTGATGCTCGACGTACGCAACGAGCGCATCCCGCAGATTGAGGGTGCGGGGAACACCGCCCACCAACGCGACCATGTTCACGCCGAAGCTGCTCTGGAGTGGCGTGGCCTTCCAGAGGTTGTTCAGGACGACCTCGGGATTGGCGTCCCGCTTGAGCGTGATCACGAAACGGGTGTCGTCGCCCGACGATTCGTCGTTCACATCGGAGATGCCGTCGAGTTCGCCAGCCTTCACGAGCTCCAGGATCTTGCGGGCCACTGCACCGGCCGAGACCTGGTACGGGAATGCGGTGACGACGATCTCCTGACGCTGCCCCTTCTCGCGGAGCTCGGTGGCCGCCCGCATCTTCACCGATCCCCGACCGGTGCGATAGGCCGATTCGATACCGACCCGGCCGAGAATCTGGCCGCCGGTCGGGAAGTCGGGGCCCTTCACGAACTCCATGAGCTCGTCGACGGTGGCCTCGGGGTTGCGGAGAAGATGGGTGACGGCCTCACAGACCTCGTGGAGGTTGTGGGGCGGGATGTTGGTGGCCATCCCCACCGCGATGCCCTGGCTGCCGTTGACCAGCAGGTTCGGGAACCGGGACGGCAGGACCGCCGGCTCGGTGAAGTCGCCCGAGTAGTTGTCCACGAAATCGACGGTGTTCTCGTCGATGTCGGCCAGCATCTGCATCGCCAACGCGTCGAGGCGCGACTCGGTGTACCGAGCCGCCGCCGGGGGATCCTCCGGTGAGCCGTAGTTGCCGTGGAAGTCGATCAGCGGGTGCCGCAGCGAGAAGGGCTGCGCCATGCGGGCGAGTGCGTCGTAGATCGCGCTGTCGCCATGAGGATGGAAGCGGGCCATCACGTCGCCGGTGACGCGGGCGCACTTCACGTGGGCGCGGTCCGGGCGGAACCCCTGGTCGTACATGGACCACAGGATCCGACGATGTACCGGCTTCAGACCATCGCGCGCGTCGGGCAGAGCCCGGCTGATGATCACCGACATCGCGTAGTCGAGGAAGGAGCTCTCCATCTCCTCCTGGATCTCGATGACGGTGATGTCGTCAGGAGTCTCTTCTGTCGGGATGTCAGTCATTGGATCTGCGCTCGGTCGGGGCGAACATCTACGGGCGTGTACATCTCTGCGCCGCCTCCGGCGGCTGTCGACTTCTGAGGCTTCGCCTCAGAAGTCGAGATTGCGGACTTCGCGGGCGTTGGTGACGATGAAGTTCTTGCGTTGTTCGACGTCGTCGCCCATCAGGATCGACATCACGTCGTCCGCGATGGCGGCCTGCTCGACCGACACCTGCAGGAGCGACCGCGATCCGATGTCCATCGTGGTGTCGCGCAGCTCGTCCCAGTCCATCTCGCCGAGGCCCTTGAGCCGCTGGAAGTCCTTCTTGTAGTCGGGCCGTTCGGCCATGAAGGCGTCCTTGGCGGCGTCGTCCTTCAGATACACGGTCTCGCGGTTGGTGACCTTCGTGGAATACAGCGGCGGCTGGGCGATGTACACGTAGCCGGCCTCCACCAGTGGCCGCATCTGGCGGAAGAAGAACGTAAGCAGCAGGGTGCGGATGTGACTGCCGTCGACATCGGCATCGGCGAGCAGAATCACCTTGTGATAACGCACCGCCTCGATGTCGAACTCCTCACCGAAGCCGGCTCCGATGGCCGTGATGAGGGTCTGCACCTCGTTGTTCTTCAGCATCTTGTCGATGCGGGCCCGCTCGACGTTGAGGATCTTGCCGCGGAGCGGCAGGATCGCCTGGGTCTCG
>CAYFLT010000014.1:0-70021 GCA_964344055.1 uncultured Candidatus Nemicrothrix sp. | reverse complement strand
AGTTCCATTGCAGCCACGTCGAGGGCGTCGCGCGACTCCCCGAGACCTTCCGACTGATCGGAACGGGAACCCCGTGCCGAATCCAGCTCGTCCGGCTGGCCGACCGGCCGATCTGGGGCGCCCAGTTCCACCCCGAGCTCGGCGCCGATGGCCCGGCTCTGCTCCGGCGGTTCCTCGGCCTCGCTCAATCGGGGCACTGACAGACGACGGGCTTCCTCGCGCGCAGGGTGCACGCCTTCTTCATCTTCTTGGGCTCGAACGCGGGCGGGCAGGCGCCGTCGACACGGGCGGCGCCGCACCCACAGGCCGTCGCCGCCAACCGAGCCGTGCGCGCCTTGTCCGCGTCGCTCGGCGGTGGCACCGGCACCACCTCCTTGGCGGCCTGCTTGAGGAGCTTCTTGAGCGCGCCATCGGCCTTGGGCACGAAGCCCAGGTTGTCCGACCCGGTGACTTTGCACCCGTCCACGCAGCGGCTGAGCTCCTCGTCGCGCCACGCCCGGACATATGCGTACGAGCCAAGGACCACGAGGGGCCTCGGCGTTCCCTCGGTGCGCGCTGGCAGGTGCCGGGCCAGATGTCGGCCGAGCTGTCCCTCGAGCGCGGTGCGGATATCGTAGTTCGTCGGGTTCGACAGCCGCGGGCCCGCCGCCCGGAAGAGATACTGCACGCGCCCCCGGTCCATGGCCTTCGGCACACCGGACGGCACGCGGTTGTCCACGTAGTCCCGATGCGTGATCCAGGCATAGATCGCGCCATCTCCAGCCTCCGGGTGCTTGGCCGCGACCTCTTCGATCTCGACCCCGCCCTCCTTGGAGAGCATGCCGAGGTGCTTCTTCGCCGACCGGTCGAGGGTGAAGCTGGCGTAGTACTCCTCGGCGATGTCGGAGGCCTTCTCGATCCAGATCCGCTTGACGATGTGGCCCTTGATGTCGAGCCCCAGGATGTTGCCGGCGTGTTCGCGTACGGCGTCGATGTCGGCCGCGAACTTGACCCCACCTGCCTTGCCCCGACCACCGGTGTGGACCTGGGCCTTCACCATGACGGGCGTGCCGAGCCGTTCGGCCGCGGCCACAGCCTCGTCGACACTGAATGCCGCTTCGCCGGGACTGACCGGCATTCCGTACTGGGCAAAGAACTCGTTGCCCTGGTGTTCGGACAGATCCACCGGATTTCGCCTCCCGGATCGACGACCAAGGAATACTAGGCAGCGCCCATCCCGCTTCCCGCCATCGTGCCCGAGGAGCCAATGCCTGTTGCCCGTGGCCCCCAGATCAACGCTCGCAGCGCCGTCATCGTCGGCTTCACCGGCGTGATGATCGCGCTGGTACTCGGTGTCGGCGTGGTGTGGCTCGCCCAGTCGTCGGGCGACGTCGAGATCCAACTCGGCGACACGGATTTCGACGCCGGCAAGATCGGCCGCATCTCCGAGGAGATCGACGACCGCGGCCCGATCCTGTATTCCGACGTGGCCGGCCGCTCCCGCGACCTCATCCTGCAGCACCTGGGGGACGACCCCGAGACCGGTTGGTTCGCGTTCGACGCCCGGCCGGTCGGGGAGCCTCGAGGCTGCTTCTTCGAGTGGAACGCCGATGCCGACCGGTTCGACCTGATCACCGTCTCCGATGACGTCGTCTGCGCAGACGTCACCATGGACGAGGGCGGACTCCTGTCGACCGGTGATCCGATCAGGTCGTACCCGGTCACCATCGACGACGACAACAACGTTCGCGTCGACATCAACTTCGACGCCGACGCCGAGACCGACCCCGACAGCAACGAGGAGGCCGACGAATGAGCGAACAGGCGACCGACCGGCTCTATCTGACCGACGCCCAGCTGCGGGAGTTCACCGCCACGGTCGTGGAGGTGAACGAGGAGGGTGCGGTCGGGCTCGATCGCACCGCCTTCTACCCCACCGGTGGCGGACAGCCGAACGACACGGGCACGCTCACCTGGGACGGTGGTTCCGCGGCGGTGACCGGTGTGAACGGCCGCGGTCCGGTGGTCTTCCACACGATCGAGGGTGAGGCCCCCGCCGTCGGCACCGAGGTGACCGGAGCACTCGACTGGGATCGCCGTCATGACCTGATGCGCACCCACACCGCCTTGCACATCCTGTGTGGGGTGATCTGGAACGAGTGGGGTACGTCGGTCACCGGCGGCAACATGGAACCGCTCTCGGCACGCATGGACTTCGAATTCGACCCCCTGCCCGAGGGGTTCGCCGACCGGGTCACCGAACTGGTCAACGCCGAGATCGCCGCGGATCGGCCGATCGAGGTGTCGTTCCTCCCTCGCGCCGAGGCGCTGGCCGATGACGACCTCATCCGCACGAAGGTGAACCTGATCCCCGAGTCGGTCACCGAGATCCGGGTGGTCGACATCGTCGGGCTCGACAAGCAGGCCGACGGCGGCACCCATGTTCCGTCCACCGGCGAGGTCGGCCACTTCGAGGTGGTCAAGACCGAGTCCAAGGGCAAGGGCAACAAGCGCCTCCGCATCCGCCTCAGCTGAGGTCAAACGCTGGGGGACAGGCACCCGTTTGACCTCGGCACCGTCAGAACGGGGATCATCGGGACAGCGGGAGCCGCCAGACCGAAGGTCACCGCTACGGCCGGACCCGTCACCCGGACAGCCGGACCCGTCCTCATGGCCCCACTACGGTCGCGGTATGGAGCTCATGGAGATCGACCTTTCCGACGTCGAGGGTTTCTGGACTCGACCGATGGCGGAGCGATACGCCGCGTTCGCCACCCTGCGCCGGGAGGACCCGCGCCGGTTCTTCGAGGAACCCGAGATCGAGGGAATCGAACGAGGTCCCGGCTACTACGCCCTGACCCGCCACGCCGACATCATCGAGGTCAGCCGCCACCCCGAACTCTTCCAGTCGGGCAAGGGCACCACGATCCCCGACCTCCCGCCCGCCTTCAACGAGTTCTTCGGCTCCATGATCAACATGGACGACCCCCGCCACGCGCGGCTCCGCAAGCTGGTCTCGGCGGGGTTCACCCCGCGGATGCTCGCCCGAAACGTCGATGACGTCCAGGCCGCGGCGTCGGCAATCGTCGACACCGTGCTCGAGAAGGGTGACTGCGACTTCGTCACCGAGGTCGCCGCCCGCCTGCCGCTGAAGATCATCTGCGACATGATGGCGATCCCGGAGAGCCAATACGACTTCGTCTTCGATCGCACCAACATCATCCTCAGCCAGGGGGACCCGGAGTTCATCCCCGAAGGCACCGACGTCATCGAGGCCTTCCTCACCGCCGGCGCCGAACTGGCGATGCGGATGGAGGAGGTGGCCGAGGCTCAGGAGAACTCCGGGGGTGACGACCTCACCACCGCTCTCGTCAATGCCGAGATCGACGGCGACCGACTCTCACGCGAGGAGCTGCAGAGCTTCTTCGTCCTGCTGTGCGCGGCCGGAAACGAGACCACCCGCAACTCGATCTCGTGGGGGCTCACCTATCTCACCGACAATCCCGAGCAGCGGGCGATGCTCATGGCCGACCCCGACACACACATGCCCGGTGCCGTCGAGGAGATCGTGCGGATGGCGAGCCCGGTCATCCACTTCCGAAGGACGGTGACCCGGGACGGTGTCCGGCTCGGCGATCAGGAGTTCTCCGAGGGCGAGAAGGTCGCGATGTTCTACGCATCGGGCAATCGTGACGAGTCCGTGTTCGACGATGCTGAGTCGTTCGACATCACACGCGACAACACCCACCACGTCGGCTTCGGCGGTCCCGGCCCGCACTTCTGCCTCGGCGCCCACCTGGCCCGCCGTCAGATCAACATCATGTACCGGGAACTGTTGACCCGGCTGCCTGACATCCATGCCGCCGGTGAGCCAGATCGGCTGCAGGGCAACTTCATCAACGGTGTGAAACACCTGCGGTGCAGTTGGTGATCAGGCCGCAGCGTTAGCGCCGCGGCGCGGGATTCTCGAGCGGGAACTCGGTCGGGGTGAAGGTGGTCGCCCGTGTCGACTGCAGCGAGAGCGCGCTCAACCCAGCCGGCACCGTCGGGCAAGCGGTCACTTCGAACCAATCGATGTAGATGCCTTCGAAGTTGTTGTACAAGCCATCGACGGTGTCGAAGTCGAAACGGAACTGGACCGTGTCGCCGTCGAAGGTCGCCGGGAGGTTCACGGTGATCGTGACGAAGACGCCGCCGGTGCCACCGTCGGAGCCGGCGGACCAGAGGACCTGATTCGTCGCAGTACCCAGGATCGACAACCGCAGCACATCGAAGACGCTGGTCGGCCAGGTCTCGACCTCACGAAAGACCGAGAAGCGCACGGTATTCGAACCACTGGCAGGCATATCGAACGACGGCGAAGTGATCGCGCCCGAGTTCCGGCGATTCCTTGTGCGGTAGTTGCCGCTCGTGCCACGCCCGTAGTGCAGCGATCCCGAACCTCGCGACGCCTCAGCATTGTGCGTCCACAGCCCCGGTCGTCCCGGCCCGAAGTTGTTGTCGATCACCCAACCATCGAGGCCAGTACTGAAGTCGCACAGCGACACACCACTCACGCACGAACCGACGGCGGCCGCAACCGGCGTCGTCGAGATGATCGACGGCGCCACCCATGCTGTCGCTGACGCCGCGGCGGTACGGCGCACGAAGGCGCGCCGGTCGAGCGTGTGATCCACCACTGACACATCGGCCGATCCGACGACCGATCAACGGCCCGGCAGGAGCTGTCCCCGAACTCGAGGGTCAAACGGGTGCCTGGCACCCCTGTTCGAACTCGAAGGTCAAACGGGTGCCTGGCACCGCGTTTGACCTAGATCTTCTCGAGGGGAGCCCAGGAGAGGAGGAGCCGCTTCTCGCCGACACTCGGGAAGTGGACGCTGGCCTCGGCTTTGTCACCGGCGCCCTCGATGTCGATGATGACACCCTCGCCCCATTGCGAGTGGCGGACGTCGTCGCCGATCTTCAGGCCCATCGCCTCCGCCCCCGAGGGAGTCGGCCGGTTGGCCGCCGCGATTGCCTGCTCGACGATGTGGTCGCGGCTGTCGTCGATACTCGACCCCGAGCCATACGTGCGCCCACCGCCGATCTGCTGACGATCACCTCGACCCGACCGCTCCCGCCGCGATCGGAGCATGCGGCTGCCGCCGATCTCGTCGATCAACTCCGACGGGATCTCGTCGAGGAACCGGCTCGGCGGGTTGTACTGGGTGGTGCCGTGCATCATCCGGCTCCACGCGCTCGTGAGGTGCAGCTTCTGCATCGCCCGGGTGATCCCCACGTAGGCGAGGCGGCGCTCCTCCTCGAGCTCGGCCGGCTCGCCGAGTGAACGGATGTGGGGGAACACACCGTCCTCCATGCCGATGACGAACACCACGGGGAACTCGAGCCCCTTGGCTGAGTGGAGCGTCATGAGGGTGACCGACGATTCGTCGTTGTCGAGATCGTCGGTGTCGCTCACCAGGCTGATCTGTTCGAGGAACTCGTCGACCGTGTCGTACTGGCGGGCCATGCCCACCAGCTCGGACAGGTTCTCGAGCCGGCCTTCCGCCTCCACCGACCGCTCGGACTGCAGCTCCTCCAGGTACCCCGAGCGCTCGAGCGCCTCCTCGAGGATGGTGGCCGGACCGGCGTCGAGCTTTCGGATCTCGGTGGTGAACTCGAGGAACCGTTCGATCCCGGTGGCGGCTCGACCGCTCACCCCCGCTTCCTCGAACCGGAGCAACGCCTGATCGAACGACTCGCCGCGGGCACTCGCCCAGGCGTCGAGCTTGCCCACCGAGGAATCACCGACCCCGCGTTTGGGGACGTTGAGAATCCGCTTCACGCTGACCTCGTCGGTGGGATTCACGATCGCCCGCAGGTAGGCGACCGCGTCCTTGACCTCGCGACGGTCATAGAAGCGGGTGCCACCGACCACCTTGTAAGGGATCCCCACCCGCACGAGGTACTCCTCCAGCACCCGGGACTGGGTGTTGGTGCGGTAGAAGACCGCCATCTCGCCCCACCGCATGTGGTCGTGGTCGTGGAGCTTGGCGAGCTCGTTGGCCACGAACTGGGCCTCGTCGGACTCGTCGTCGGCGTGGTAGCGCACGATCCGTTCGCCACTGCCCTTGTCGGTCCAAAGGTCCTTCGGCTTGCGACCGACGTTCTTGGCGATGACGGCATTGGCCGCGTCGAGGATCGACTGTGTGCTGCGGTAGTTCTGCTCGAGCACCACCACGGTGGCATCCGGGAATGCCTCCTCGAACTCCAGGATGTTGCGGATGTCGGCGCCGCGAAAGGCATAGACGCTCTGGTCCGAGTCGCCCACGACGGTGACCTGGCGGTGGTCCTCGCCGAGCATGAGGACGAGGTCGTTCTGGACCGGGTTGGTGTCCTGGTACTCGTCGACGAGCACATGGCCGAACCGCTGCCGCCAGTGGTCGAGCACGTCGCCGTGCTGACGGAACAGCTCGGACGTGCGCATCAGGAGGTCGTCGAAATCCATGGCGGCCGCGGCGAGTAGCCGGCGCTGGTACTCGAGGTAGACGTCGCTGATCTTCCGCTCGAAGATCTGGGAGGCGTTGTCGGCGTACTGCTCGGCGCTCGTGTTCTCGTTCTTCGCCGCGGAGATCGCCGCGTGCACCGAACGAGGCGGGAATCGCTTGGGGTCGAGGTTGAGATCTCGGATGACGTAGCCGGTGAGGCGGACCGCATCCGCCTGGTCGTAGATCGAGAACCGGCCGGGGAAGCCGAGTCGCTCGACGTCGCGCCGCAGGATCCGGACGCAGGCGGAGTGGAAGGTCGACACCCACATGCGCTCGGCGACCGGGCCGACCAGCCCGCCGACCCGCTCCTTCATCTCGCCGGCTGCCTTGTTGGTGAATGTGATGGCCAGGATCTCGAACGGCGACATCCCCTGATCGATCAGGTGGGCGATTCGATGGGTCAGGACTCGGGTCTTGCCCGAACCGGCCCCGGCGACGACCAGCAAGGGCCCTCCTTCGTGGAGGACGGCGTCGTACTGGGCGGGGTTGAGGCCGTCGAGGAGCGGCGAGTCGGACATCCGGGTCACCCTACCGACCGGCTATGACACGAAGTTGTTTCGGGTGCCTGGCACCAGCGAAACAACTCAGTTGACGAGCTTGTAGCCGAGACCGCGGATGGTGACGATGCGCTGGGGGCGTTCGGGGTTGGGCTCGACCTTGGCGCGGAGCCGCTTGATGTGAACATCGAGGGTCTTCGTGTCGCCGACATAGTCGTAACCCCAGACCCGATCGATCAGGGTCTGGCGGGTGACGACGATGCCCTGGTTCTCCATCAGCAGGGCCAGCAACTGGAACTCCTTGAGGGGCATCTGGACCGGCTCATCCCCCTGGGTGACCTCGTGGCGCTCCCGATCGAGTCGGAGATCGCCGACCTCGAGGACGGCCGACGGTTCCTCTTCGCGAGACCCACTGCCAGCGGCCCGCCGGAGCACCGTTCGCATCCGTGCGATCAGCTCGCGGACCCTGTACGGCTTCGCCACATAATCGTCAGCTCCCACCTCGAGCGCGACGACCGCGTCGATCTCCTCGTTGCGCGCCGACACCATGATGACCGGTGTCTCGTCGATGGTGCGGATGTGGCGGCAGACGTCGATGCCGGACATCCGCGGCAGCATCACGTCGAGCAGCACGAGGTCGGGCCGGTAGGCGGTGAAGACCTCGATCGCCTCCTCGCCGTCCGCGGCGAGGTGCACGAGGAAGCCCTCCTGCTTCAGCGCCTGGCGGAGACCTTCGCGAAACGATGGTTCGTCGTCCACCACCAGCACGCTGACGACGTCGGTCATCCGTCGATCCCTGCCATGGGGAGCTCGACCGTGAACGTCGAACCCTCACCGGGTTTCGATTCGAGGAACACCCTTCCGCCGTGGTTCGTCGCGACGTGCCGAACGATGGAGAGTCCGAGACCGGTGCCACCCGTTTCGCGGCTGCGGGCGCGGTCGACCCGATAGAAGCGCTCGAAGACCCGTTCGAGCTCGGCTCGTGGGATACCCACGCCTTCGTCGCTGACGCACACGGCAATCTTGTCGTCGCGTTCTTCGACCGCCACGGTGACTCGGGAATCCGGGTCTGAGTACCGCACTGCGTTGTCGAGCAGGTTCGTCAACGCCCGGACGAGCTGCCGCTCCTCGCCCACCACCTTTGCGGGACTCTGGAGGCCGACCATCGCGATCTCGACGCGGTGACCGTCGGCGAAGGCCTGCACCTTCTCGACGGCCCGTCGGACGACATCGCCGACCAGCAACTCGCTCCGGTCGGTCTCGGTCTCTTCGAGCCGGGTGAGCTCGAGGAGGTCGTCGATGATGTCCTCGACCCGCCTGGCTTCCTGCTGCAGCATCTCCGACAGACGCTCCCGACCGGCGCTGTCGTCCTCGGTGGCGATGGTCTCGGCCAGGAGGCTCATCGCGCCGACCGGCGTCTTCAGCTCGTGCGAGACGTTGGCCACGAAGTCGCGACGGATCGCATCGATGCGGCGTTCCTCGGCGACGGCGTCGATCACGGCGAGCCCGCGAGTGGGCCGCGGTTCCGGTGACTCGGCGCGAGCCTTCGCCCGCTCGACTGCGTGCGCTTCGGGGAGCCAACCATCGACGATGTAGCGGACCCGTTCGCCCATGTTCTCCGCATGATCGCCGATTCGCTCGTAGAAGCGACCGACGAGGGCGAGTTGAAGGGATTGCTGGGGATCGAGCGAACTCCGCCGCGCGTCCTGGATGACCTCCTGGATGTAGCGGACGTGGAGATCGTCGAGCACGTCGTCGAGTTCGTCGATCGACTCGGCCAGTTCGGCGTCGCGGGTCTGGAACGCCTCGCCGGCTCGCCGGAACAGCTCGACCGCCTGGGCGGACATGTGCACGATGAGGTCGCGCACGTGGTCATCGAGGTGCGCCCCCTGGAGGCGACCCACTGCCTTTGCGATGTTGGCGACCAGATCGCCGCTGCGCTCGATGTCGCTGTTCATGTGCAGCGCCGCAACCACGAAACGGAGATCCGACGCAACCGGCTGCTCACGCACGAGGGTGTCGACGCAGCCCTCCTCCACCTGCAGTGAGAGCAGGTCGATGTCGTCGTCGTCGGCGATGAGAGAATCGGCGAGCGCTATGTCGCCCTCGATCATCGCGGAGGTCACCTTGCCCACTCGGTCGGCGACCATCTCGGTCATCTCGAGCAGGTTCCGCCCGATGAGGTGTAGCCGCTCGTCGAGCTGGCTCCGGATCTCGTTCACGGGCTGCTCCTTCCGCACCGGTCGGCCCGACCCACCCGGTCAGGACGGTACGCCGCCATCAGCCGAACCGTCCCGTGACATAGGCCTCGGTGCGCTCGTCGGCCGGGTTGGAGAAGATCGTGCCGGTCTCGTCGAACTCCACCAGCTTGCCCCGCCGCTGTCCGGTCCCCTCGTCCAGCTCGGCGGTGAAGAAGGCGGTGCGGTCACTGACGCGGGCGGCCTGTTGCATGTTGTGCGTCACGATCACGATCGTGTACTGGCTCTGGATCTCCTTCATGAGCTCCTCGATCCGACCGGTGGCGATCGGGTCGAGAGCCGAGCAGGGCTCGTCCATCAGCAGCACGTCGGGATTGACCGCGATCGCACGCGCGATGCAGAGTCGCTGCTGTTGACCGCCGGACATGCCGAGCGCGGAGGCGTCGAGTCGGTCCTTGACCTCGTCCCAGAGACCGGCGCTGCGGAGGGATCGCTCGACGACTTCGTCGAGGTTGCCCTTCATCCCGGCCACCCGCGGCCCGTAGGCGACATTGTCGAAGATCGACTTCGGGAACGGGTTGGGCTTCTGGAACACCATGCCGATCCGGCGCCGTACCGCGACAGGATCGACGGCGGGGTCGTAGAGGTCGACCCCGTGGTAGCGGACCGAGCCTTCGACCCTCGCGATGTCGATCAGGTCGTTCATCCGGTTGAAGCAACGAAGCACCGTGGACTTTCCGCACCCGGAGGGGCCGATGAAGGCGGTGATCTCGCGCTCGCGGACGGTGAGGTCGACGTCGGCCACGGCGCGGAAGTCGGCGTAGTAGACGTTCAGTCCCTCGACGGTGAAGACCTCCCGGCCCTCTTCGAGCGGTTCGCGTTCCACGAGGTCGGTGCCTCCCTGGTTCGTGGGTTTCGCGATGGTTCGCATCTCGGATTCTGTCATCGACGGTCCTGTCGTGGTCGTTCCGGGCATAGTCGTTCCTGTCAACGTCCGAGCCGCTTGGAGATCCGGGCCCGGGCCACGATCGCCACCAGGTTGATCGCGAAGACCAGGACGAGAAGCACGAGGCTCGCGGCAGCCGCGTGCCCCCGCCAGGTGTCGGCGGGCAGTCGAGCGAAGTTGGCGATGTTCATCGGGAGGGCCGTGAATGCACCCAGCAGCTGCTCGACGAAGTCGTTGTTGCCGGTCGTGTAGAACCCGACCGCACCGATCACCAGCAGCGGCGCGGCCTCGCCGAGCGCCCGAGCGATCGCCAGCACCGTGCCGGTCAGGATCCCGGGCATGGCAGCCGGGATCACCTGGGTGTGGATGACCTCCCACTGGGTGGCGCCCAGCCCGTACGCGCCGTCCCGCAGTGAGGCGGGAACCGCCCGGATCGCCTCCGCGGCCGTGATGATCACCACCGGAAGGACCAGCACCGCCAACGTGAGGCCGGCCGAGATCACGCTCGATCCTCCGGTGAGGCCACCGAGGGACTGCACGAACACCGCGAGCCCCAGCAGGCCGTAGACGATGGACGGGACGCCGGCGAGGTTGCGTACGGTGACCTGGATGAGGCGGGTGACCAGCGTGTCCTCGGCGTACTCCTCCAGGTAGATCGCCGCACCGACCCCGATGGGGAAGGTCGCCGCCACGATGGCGGCGATGACGACGCTGCCCTGGACGCCCTGGATGACCCCTGCCCTCTCGGCCTGCGACGACGACTTGGAGGTGATGAAGCCCCAGAGGTCGGTCGACACGATCCCCCACGCTTCGTCGACGACGTCCCACACGACCGCACCGACCATGGCGAAGGCGAGCACCACGGCGATCAGGATCAGCCCGAGGAAGAGCTGGCCCCGGACATCGGCCCCCCGGCGCTTCTGGAGCTGCGCGAGGTCGACGGTCACCCGTTGATGCATGTCACCCCTTCCCGCGGCGGCCATGGATGGCCGCTCCTTCGCACGAGAGTGCCACCGAGGGCGGGCGTCGCTCCGCCAGGAGCAGCCCGACACACGAGTCGACACCAGGACGGTGGAGGCGAGTCAGAGGCACTAGTAGACCTGCCGGAATCGGCGGACGATCGCGTCCGAGAGGATGTTGAGGAGCATCGTCACGATGAACAGCAGTGCCCCGAGGAAATAGAGGCTCTGGAAGGCGATCCCGACCCCCGCGACATTGTCGGTTCCGGCCCCGATCGATGCCATCGCCGCGGTGATTGTCTGTCCGGGCTCCCGGGGGTCGAGTTCGAAGATGGCCCCGCCCGAACCGCCGGCGGCGATGTAGACCACCATCGTCTCGCCGATGGCCCGCGAAATGGCGACGATGAACGCCGCCGAGATGCCCGAGAGTGCCGCGGGGAAAACAACCCGCAACGCCGTGGTGACCTTGCGGCCCCCGAGCCCGTAGCTCGCCTCGCGCAGCTCCATCGGCACCGCTCGCATCGCATCCTCGGAGATGGAGGCGACGATCGGGACGGTGAGGATGCCGACGCCGACGCCGGCCGCGAGCAGGGAGAAGATCCCGATGCTGTCGTCGAGTGGCTGGAGGACGGTCGGCGCCACGAAGCTGATGGCGAAGAGCCCGAGCACCACCGAAGGGATGCTGGCCAGCGTTTCGATCAGGGGCTTCACGTAGCGACGCACGCCCGGTGAGGCGTACTCCGAGAGGTAGAACGCCACCCCGAGACCGACCGGTCCGGCGACCACGACGGCGATCCCGGTCACCCACAGGGTCCCGACGAAGAGGGTCGAGAGGTCGAAGCGCCCCTGGCGGGGGAACCAGCCGATCTCGGTGAGCGAGCCCCACGTGAACTCCGAGGCACCCACGAACTCGACGGCCTCGCTGAAGATGTTCCAGACGATCAGGATGCTGACCACGACCGACGACAGTCCGAGACCGAAAACCACCTGCCGGGCTCGGTTGTTCTGCCGGGTGCGATCGGCACCGAGGGTCAGGTCGGCGGCCTCGGTGACCGGGGAGAGGTCGATCCGGGTGCCGTCGTCGATCTGGGCGACCACCAACGTGTCGGCCACCAGGTCCCAGGGGGCCCGCTGACCGGGGGTTCGCCAGATGAGGATGCCGCACACCGCCGCCACCACGAGGACGACGCGGAGGTCCGCCCCGAACGCGAGGATGCCGATACCCCACACGAGCCCGAATCGGGTCAGCTCGCGGACCATGATCGTCAGCGGAGCGGCGGGAGAGCCGTCGAGGCGGGCGATGTGTACCTCGGTGAAGGCGCCGGTGAGGGTGTGTCCCGCCGGCCACATCCAGGCGTTCCATGCGGCGAGGATCACGAACGCGATCCAGTAGTTCGACGGACCGAATCCGCCGATCGGTCCCCGCACGAAGTACTCGACCACCGCAACGACCGAGAGGACCACGACGTACAGCGTCGGTTCGAGCAGCGCACCGATCGTGCGGGCGCTCAGGCGAGGGAGGTCGCGCTCGACGGCGGCACTCACCGCATCACTCCCAAGCCGGGCCGGTCACCCGGTTGACCCAGAGGGACTCGGCCCGAATCCGATCGGGCGGAGCGAGATCGATGTAACCCACCGCGCTCACCGCCTGGAGCCCTTCCTCGGAGAGCATGTAGTCGACGAACGCGGCGACCGACGGATCGTTCTCCGCCGCGTCGGCGCTCACGTAGGTGTAGAGGAACCGGGCGATGGGGAAGTCGGCGGCCGCGATCGTCTCGGGCGTGGGGGTGACGCACGGGCCATCGTCCTCGAACGAAACCGAGAGCAACTTGGCCCGTCCGGCCTCGGCCGCTTCGCTCGCGAATGCGTACCCCACCCAGCCGAGTGAGTGCCGCGACGCCCCGATGCCCTCGAGGATGATGTTGTCGTCGGGGCTCGACGTGTAGTCGGGGCGAAGCTCCCTGGTGAACTCGCGCGAGTCGACATCGAGCCCGGTCTTGCCCTTGGCGACCGACTCGATCACGATCTCGCCGAACGAGTCGTAGGTGCCGGACTCCTCCCCCGGACCGAACACGTCGAGGTCGACATCGGGCAGTGCCGTGCCGCCCCACGCCGACGTGAGGGTGTTGGCATCGGACCACCGTTCGAAGCCGGTCGCCTCCTGCGACATGAGGGCGTAGAGGTCGTTGAACGACACGCACTCGATGGCGTCGTTCTCCGGTGAGGTGATCACCGAGATCCCGTCGATCCCGCGCCGGATCTCGATGTACTCGATCCCGTTCGCCTCGCAGATCTCGATCTCCTCGTCCTTGTAGACCCGGGACGCGTTCGCGATCGGCACCTCGCCGTTGCAGAACTTCTGGGCGCCATCACCCGACCCGGGCCCCTCCACCGCGATCGCGACGCCCGGGGCGATCTCCTGGAAGGCCTCGGCCTGCCTCAAGACGATCGGGTAGACGGTCGACGAGCCCGAGACGAGGTAGTCGCCGGTGAGTTGGTCCGACGGGACGTCGACGGGTTCGGGACCACCATCGTCGGCCCCGCCGTCGGCCGACGCGGACTGCACGACGGTGACCGGCTCCTCGTCGAGACGGTCGACCACAGTGGCCACCACCGCGAAGACGGCGAGAAGCCCGAGCAGAGCGACCACGCTTCGTACGCGGTCGCTCCGACTCGGGGGGAGGAAGGCATTCACGGACAGAACGTTACGGACCCCGCATGACCCGGAATCCGCCTCCGGGTGAACAGCTACTTGGGCCGGGTGAACTCCAGGTGAACAGGTGAACGCCGGGTGAACTCGAGGGATACGCGCGTGCTACCTTGCGGCCCGCATGGCCCACGGAACCGTCGCCGCCGACCCCCGGCAGATGCCGACCCCCGTTCGCGCCGTCCTCGTCTTCTGCCTGATCTACGTCTTCCTCGTCGGCGTGTCGTTGCTCGAGTCGGGCATCAAGGTCATGGGGGCCGACACCCAGGAGCAGCTATTCGAGGGCGTCACCCATCCGCTCGCCGGTCTCTTCGTCGGCATCCTCGGCACGGTGCTCGTCCAGTCGTCGTCGGCGTCGACGTCGGTCATCGTGGGCCTCGTCGCCTCTGGCGCACTCGGGGTCAACGACGCCGTGCCGATGATCATGGGCGCCAACATCGGCACGACGGTCACCAACACCCTCGTGTCGCTGGGTTCGATCCGCCAGTCCGACGAGTTCAAGCGCGCCTTCGCGGCCGCCACCGTCCACGACTTCTTCAACCTCTTGGCGGTCCTCATCCTGTTGCCGGTGGAGCTCATCACCGGGGCACTCTCCAGCGCCGCCGAGTCGGTGACCGAGATGCTCGGCGGATCGTCGGGCAGCGAGTGGAAGAGCCCGATCAAGCAGTGGGTGAAAGAACCGGTCGGTTGGGTCAAGGACATCTACAGCGACCTCGGCGCCAGCGTGAACGTGCTCGGCACCCTCATGGTGGTCACCGGGCTGGTGATCGTCCTGCTCGCCCTCACCTTCATCACCAAGAACATGCGGCAGTTGGTGGCCGACCGGGTCGAGCGGTCCCTGAACGCGGTGCTCGGCACCGGTGGGGGCACCGTCGCCATGCTGCTCGGCCTCATCATCACCGTCTCGGTGCAGTCGTCGAGCATCACCACGTCGATCATGGTGCCGCTCGCCGCCGCCGGCGTCGTCACCCTCCGCAACATCTACCCGGTGACGCTCGGCGCCAACGTCGGCACCACTATCACGGCTCTGTTGGCGGCGCTCGCGTCCGGCAAGAGCGACGCGCTCACCATCGGGCTGGTCCACACCATCTTCAATGTCACCGCCATCGTCCTGCTCTATCCGCTGCCCGCGATACGCGACGTCCCGATCAAGCTGGCCGAACGGCTCGCCGAGCTCGCCGTCACCCGTCACTCCGCGGCAGTGGCATATGTGGTGACCTTGTTCATCATCGTCCCCCTGCTCGGGGTGGCGGTCTTCCGCTGAGCATCGATCGTCGAAAGGATCACTTCCATGGTCATGAGCTTCTTCCGCAAGGGTGAGAGCGGCCTCGATCAGATCTCGGCCCGCACGATCTCGATGCTCGCCGACGCCCGCCACAGCTTCGACCTCGCGTCCACCACCGTGCTGAGCGGTGCCGACCACGAGCAGGTCGCGGACGACATCCACGCCACCGACGAGCGCATCAACCAGGCCGAGCAGGACCTCCGGGGCGAGCTGGTCGTCCACGTCGCCGTGCAGGGGGCCGACGACATCGGCGTGGTGCTCGGCACCACCCTGCTCATCAAGAAGATCGAGCGCATCGGTGACCAGGCGAAGAACATCCTCGGACTCGCCGAGGAGGGCGTCGACCTGAGCGGCGCCGCGGACATGGACGAACTCGTCGCCTACCGCCAGACCATCAGCGGGATGATGGGCGAGGCCGGCGAGTTGCTGTCCGACCACGACGACGAGCGGGTGGACGACTTTCGAGAGCGGACCGACGCGCTGCGTCTCGAGCTCGAGGAACGGGTGAGGAGCTACATGCACTCCGACGCACCCGGCCGCGAGGTCGTCCCCCGCGCCATTCTCTACCGGTACTGGAAGCGCATCGTCGCCAACGTTCTGGGCGTCGTCAGCACCGCCACCGAGCCACTCCAGAGCCAGGACTACCTCGACGGCGGCGCCACCGACATCGACGACGACTGATTCTCCGAAATTGGGGTACCAGGGGGTCAATCTTTCTGCCCTACGTACCCCAGTTTCGATCCTGGGGGGTCGGCAGGGGCCATCACTCAGCCCCAGCTGCGGCCGGTGGTCCGGTTCGCCCAGATGGCCTGGGCGAGCTGCTGGTCGGCGTCGGCGAGGTCGATGTAGCCGACGGCGGTGACCGACTCGAGTCCGGTGTCGGACATCATGTAGTCGACGAACGCCGCCACCGCAGGATCGTTGGCCGCCGCATCGGCGTTGACGTAGGTGTAGAGGAACCGGGCGATCGGGAACGACGCATCGGCGATCGTCCCCGGGCTCGGCGTGACGCATTCGCCACCGTCCTCCTTCGTGACAGCCAGCAGCTGCACCTCGCCGGCCGCCTCGGCCTCCTTGGCGTAGGCGAAGCCCACCCAGCCGATGCTGTACTGACTCGATGAGATCCCCTCCACGATGATGTTGTCGTCGGGACTCGACGTGTAGTCCGGGCGGATCGTCTTGGTGAACTCTCGCGCCTCGGAGTCGAGCCCGGTCTTGCCTTTGGCAACCGACTCGATGACGATCTCGCCGAACGAGTCGTAGGTCCCGCTCTCCTCTCCCGGACCGAACACATCGAGCGTGAGTCCGTCGGCAAACGAGCTCGTGCTGCCCATGTCGGCGAGGAGCGCATTCGCGTCCGACCAGTCCTCGAAGTTGGTCGCCTCCTCGGAGACGACCGAGTAGATCTCGTTGAACGAGACGCACTCGAGGGCGTCGTTCTCGGGTGAGGTGATCACCGAGATCCCGTCGATCCCCCGGCGGATCTCGATGAACTCGATCCCGTCCGCCTCACAGATCTCGATCTCCTCGTCCTTGTACACCCGCGACGCGTTCGCGATCGGCACCTCGCCGTTGCAGAACTTCTGGGCGCCATCACCTGAGCCCGGGCCCTCGACGGCGATGGCCACGCCGGAGTTCGCGGCAGCGAATTCCTCGGCCTGCTTCAAGACGATGGGATAGACGGTGGAGGAACCCGAGACGAGGAAGTCGCCTTCGAGCTCGCCACCGGTGGAGCCGCCGGAGTCGCCACTCGAGGTGTCGTCACCCGAGCTCGTCTCGGTCTCGGAATCGTCGCCGCACGACGAGGCGAGCAGGGAAAGGAGGATGAGGAGGGCGAGGAGCCAGCGGGCCCGACCCAAGGTGTTGGTGTGCATGACCGGCAAGCTACGGAGCGGGGTTGACAACCAAGGGCGCCCTGGGTGAACCGTTCCCTCGCCGTGGCTGAACTCTGGGTGAACGGTCGAACCCGCCGAATCCGGGCACCGCAGGGAATTCCTCGCCCCTGGCTTCCCCGACCTTCGCTCAAGTGGAGGGTGTTCGGCCCATGAGAGCGAGGAGGCGGGTGGCCGGGCCGGCATCGGCCGCTGGCTCGATCGGTTCTGCAGGAAGGATTCCGCCGCGCAGCACCGCATCGGCGTGCAGGGCCCAGAAGTCGAGACACGCCTCGGCGAGATCCTCGGGGATCTCCACAGTCCGGTCGACCGCCTCCCCGATGTCCCAGGCCCTCACCAGGTTTTCGGTGATCCGCTGGGCGACGAGGTCGGCCACGGCGAACGAGCCGTCGGGGTGACGGACCACCGTGGTCATCGCGCCTTCGTCACGGAGCGCGCCGATGGCGCCTACTGCTGTCCCGCGCCACGTGGCCACCGGGTTCGAGCCGAGGATCGCCGCGTCGAAGTCGGCGACCGGTCGCACCTCACCGGTGGCGAGCGCGTCGGTGATCTGAGCGTCACCCACCACGACCCACGCGGCCGTGGTGACGGCAGTCCAGCTTTCGGGCCGGGTCGGCTGCTCCCACTCGTCGTCGGAGAGGACCGAGATGGTCTCGCCGAAGAGGGCCGCGGCGCGCTGGTAGGCGGCCTCGTCGAGCGCGGTCGCGCTCACCCCCCTACTCCCACTCGATGGTGCCGGGAGGTTTCGACGTGATGTCGTAGGCGACGCGGTTCACCCCGGGAACCTCGTTGATCACCCGGCTGCTCATCGTCTCGAGCACCTCGTAGGGGATGCGAGCCCAGTCGGCGGTCATGGCGTCCTCGCTGGTGACCGCACGGATGATGATCGGGTAGCCGTAGGTGCGTTCGTCACCCATCACGCCGACCGACCGGATGTCGGGCAACACCGCGAACGACTGCCAGATCTCCCGCTCCAGCCCGGCGATCTTCAGCTCTTCGCGAACGATGGCGTCGGCATGCTGCAGCGTGGCCACCTTGTCGGGGGTGACCTCACCGATGATGCGAACACCGAGACCGGGACCCGGGAACGGCTGCCGCTGGACGATCTCGTCGGGCAGACCCAACTCGCTGCCGACCTTGCGCACCTCGTCCTTGAACAGGCTCCGCAGAGGCTCGACCAGCTCGAACTCCATGTCGTCGGGCAGGCCGCCCACGTTGTGGTGGCTCTTGATCGTGGCCGCGTGCTCGCTGCCCGACTCGATGACATCGGGGTACAGGGTTCCCTGCACCAGGAACTCCGCATCGGTGACCTGGGCCTTCGCATCCTCGAACACCCGGATGAACAGCTCGCCGATCGCCTTGCGCTTGGCCTCCGGTTCGGTGATTCCCTCCAGCGCCTCGAAGAAGCGATCCGCGGCCTTCACGTGGATCAGCCGCAGACCGAGATGACGGTCGAACGTGTCGACGACCTGCTCGCCCTCGTTCAGTCGCATCAGGCCGGTGTCGACGAACACGCAAGTGAGCTGATCGCCGATCGCCTTGTGGACCAGAGCCGCCGCAACGGCCGAATCGACACCGCCCGAGAGCCCGCACAACGCCTGTCGATCCCCCACCTGCTCGCGGATCTGCTCCACCGCCGTGTCGATGATCGAGGCCATCGTCCACGACGGCTCGGCCGCGCAGGCCTCCCGAAGGAACTGCTCGATCACGTGTTGACCGTGCGGGGTGTGCATCACCTCGGGATGGAACTGCACGGCGTAGAGCTTCTGGTCACGGTCTTCGAAGGCGGCGACCGGCGCATCGGGCGTTGAGGCGGTGGCGCTGACGCCCGGAGGCGGCTTCACGATCGCGTCGAAGTGACTCATCCACACCGGCTGCTCGGCGGGGGTGCCTCGAAGGAGCGTGCCGCCACTGCCATCGACGGTCATCGTGGTGCGGCCGTACTCGCCCCGATCGTTGCGGTCGACCAGGCCACCACGGTCCTGGGCGATCAGCTGCGCCCCGTAGCAGATGCCCAGGATCGGAACGCCGAGTTCGTAGACCTCGGGGTCGATCCTCGGCGCACCCTCGACGTGCACCGACGCCGGCCCGCCACTGAAGATGATCCCGGCCGGGTTCTTGGCCCGAACCTCGTCGGCGGTGATGGTGGGGGCGACGATCTCGCTGTACACGTGGGCTTCCCGCACGCGGCGAGCGATGAGTTGGGCGTACTGGGCACCGAAGTCGACGACCAGAACGGTGGCGAAGCCACCATCGACGCCCGGTGCCGGTCGTTGGGCGTTCATCGCACGACCACTTCGGCCTTCTGGAACGCCTTGACGTCGGTGTAGCCGCACTTGGCCATCGCCCGGCGAAGGACGTCGTCGACCGTTCGGCCTCCGTCGGCCTGCAGCAGGAGCGACGCGTCGACCATCGCCGCGTCGGCCCCGATGGCCAGCGCCTTGGTGACGTCGAGTCCGGCGCCGATACCGCCCGCCGCAATGATGTGGCAGTACACGCTCGTCTCGTCCAGATGCCGGACCCGGGCCGCTCGAGCATCGGCGATCGCCGTGGCCAGTGGGACGGCGATCCCGAGTTCCGGCCGGGAGACGCCCACGATCACACCCGCCGCACCCGTGCGCATCAGGTGGAGCGCCGCGTTGTAACTGGCGCATCCCCCGACGACGACCGGGACGTCGAGCGCACGGATGAAGGTCTTCAGGTTCAGGGTGGGGCCGGAGGACGACACGTGTTCGGCCGACACGATCCCGGCGCGGATCATGAGCAGATCGGCTTCGGCGGCGAGTGCATGATCCACGAGTTCCTCAGCCCGGTTCGGGCTGAAGCCGGCCGCACACCGCACACCGCCATCCTTCGCCTCCGCGATCTGGTCCTTGAGTGCGGCTGGATCCTGATGTTCGTCCCACAGGGCTTCGACGTCGACCACGCCGATCGCACCGAGCCGACCGACTGCGTTGGCCTCCGCCGGTTGGAGTGCGCCACCGGCCAGCAACGGGAGTCCGAGCTTGTAGGCGTCGATCTTCCACGAGAGGTCGACATCTTCGGGGTCACGGGTGCGTCGCGTGGGGACGATCGCAACGTCGGCCAGCTCATACGCCTGCCGGGCCTGCTTTCCTCGCCCGATCTGGATCTCGGTCACGCTCCGACCCTTCCGTCCGGGGGCCGTGCCCCAGCCGTGGAAAGAGTGAATCCTAGCGGCTCGAGTCCTGCCTGAGGATGGACTTCAGGAGCTGTTTGGCCACGCCGGAGTTCATCTCGTACGCAGCCTTCGCCCCCTCCCCCGACACCCGCTTGAGGAGACGGCCATCGGTGACCGAGGCCAGGCCGTCGAGGCCGGCCATGATCGCGTCACGGCTGGCGTCGGTGGCCCGGTAGCCGAGCTCGGTGAGCCCCGCGACGAGGTCGCTGTCCGCGATCGGAGCCGGCGCCGATGCCGCGATCAGGCGGAGCGCGTCCTTGGTGACGTCCGCACTCGCCTCCACCACCTCGGCTGCGGTCCGCTCGCTCTCGGTCGACTCCAACCAGACACGAACCTGACGCACCAACTCCGGGTGGGTGTCGGCGTGGAAGCGGATCTCCGGCATCAGTCGAGACTACTTCCGGAGTCCTCGCTCGCGGGCGAGGTCGTCGTCGGCACCGGTGGCGACCGCAAGCAGCTGACGGAGCATCGAACCCGTCGCGCCCCAGATCGTGTCGCCCATGAGCTCGAAGAAGGTGAAGGCCCGCTCCGGTCGAGCACCGAAAGCCGGCCAGACCTCCTCACGCCAGACGACGTCGAGGAGCAGCTCGGTGAGACTCACGTGGCGGATCGACTCGACCTCCACCGGAGAAGCCACCTTCAGATCGGGACGCCGGTCGGCCACCGCGACGAACGGATGAACCAGCACGCCGGACCCTCCGGTGACGAAGCTGTCGAGCTCTCCGATCGGCTCGATGGCCGCCGGATCCAGCGCCACCTCCTCGATCGACTCGCGGACCGCGGTGGACCACAGGTCCGGATCCTCCGGGTCACGCCGGCCCCCCGGGAACGACATCTCGTGGGCGTGGTGTCGCATTCGCGGCGAACGGCGGGTGAGGACGACATGTGGGCCGTCGTGGTCCTCGTAGAGGATGGCGAGCACCGCGGACTCACGGGTGCCGGGAGGCACCGAACCGCGGATCATGGACTGACGACGGCCGAGTGCATCCGCCACACGATCAACGGTGAGGTTTCGATCCGGCTCGGCCAGTTGAGACCACGGCGCGGGACCCCCCAGTCGCGCCGTCGGCGGGCGGGGGATTCGCTGTGGTCCACCGCGCCCATCGGGGATGGGCACCAGCGGTGGGGCCTCCGGCCACTCGTCGGGCGAGTCGACGGAGTCGGGCGAGTGGGTCAGGAGTCGGCCTCGACCAGCGACTGCAGCAGCTCGGGCAGACCCGCGGTCTTCAGGTTGCTGATCACCTTGCCCGGTGGGGTTTCACCGCTCTCCCACTCACTCCAGTAGGCGAGCAGCTTCTGCGGATCGGGTGGCGGCTTCTCCATGGCGGCAGGCTATCGAGACCCTCGGCGGACCGGGTTCGATGTCAGGCGAGGTGATCGAGGACGAGGGCGAACATGTCGCTCTCGGTTGCGCCGTAGGAGTTCGCGATGACGACCCGGGTGCCCACGACCCCGATCATCGTGTTCGTGTTGAACTCCGAGGGGACCTGGACCACCTGCATCGCACCATCGTCGGGTGCGAGGAGCAGATCAGAGACGCCGTCGATGCTCCGGGCGACCTCCATTGCGAGCAGCGCATCAGGACCACAAGGGCGGCATTCCCCGAGGACGTGGCCACGGTGGTGGAGACGCCCCGCTCGACCGGCAACTCGGCGAGTTCGGGGACCATCCACTCGATCTCCAGACCTGCGGTCTCCGACTCGAGGTCGTAGGCGAACAGGACCGCGTAGCCGCTGTCGAGGAGGTCCTCGTTCTCCAGAGCGATCTCGGGTGCCACCGGCGGAACCGCCGTCGTCTCGATGGTGCCGAAGGCCGGTGTGGCCAGGCCCGGGAGGCCCGGCGTGGCCAGGCCCGGGAGGAAGAGTTCGCCGCCCTGGATCGACTCGGTGAATGCGACCAGCCCGTCGACCATCTGCGCCAGGTTCAGGCGACATCGACCGCAGGATCGTGAGGTAGGTCTCGGTACCGGTTCGGATCGGGGAGATGTACCAGCGGTCGTCGACCAGGTGGGTGACGATGCCGATCGAACCGAGATCGGTGAGCGGTGTGAGCACCGAAGCGTCGAGACCCGGCGGCAGCATGTCGTCCACGCAGACGTGTTCCGACTGGGTGCCGGCGAAGTCGGTGAAGGTCATGGTGAAGCACTCGCTGTCGGACACGAGCTCGAAGCCCTCGGGCTCGTCCCAGTAGTCGAGGCCCTGGTAGGCGATCCGTACGGAGTTCGCCTCGAACTCCACGTCCAACGATGCCTCCTGGGTTCTCGCCGCGAAGTCCAGCGCCTCGATCGCCACGGTCGCGGTGTCGTCGGTGGACGCAACCTGGTCGAGCGTGACCGACTCGAGCTCCCACTCCCAACCATCGTCTCGAAGGGCCTGGAGCGTCTCGTTCGCCGTCGCGGTGGCGGCATCCAGGAACAGCGGTGCGTAGTCGTAGAGCGCGGCCGCCTCCTCCGGATCGAGCATGCCGATCATGCGTCGGATGTCGAGCCGGAGCGCCTCCTCGAGGAGGAGACCGACCGCCTCCTCGGGCGACTCACCACCGATCCGGGGAGGCCGGCGGCCGCGATCGGGGTGGTCGGCGTCGGCGGCCAGGCGGGCGTTCTCGGCCACTGTGTACCAGAGGCTCAGGTACCAGCGGCCGTCACGCTCGATGGCCACCACCGGTGTCTCCGTCGGTGTCATGGTGGCGGTGTCGGACTCGGTGACGTCCAGCCAGTCCGCAGGGAAGCGGTCGAGGAGAAGCCGTCCCAGGGGCATCTCGGAGACGTCGACCGACGCGGTCGCCGAGCCGCCTTCGACGTACAGGTGAGCAATACCGGAGCGAGGAATCTCGGCTCGCACGTCGACTCCGGCGAACTCGACATCGATCCCCGCGAGCGCCTCCAGATCGAAGTCACCCGCCAGCACCTCGAGGCGCACCAGCTCTTCGGAGAGATCGAATCCCGCCTGAACCAGGGTCTCTCGCTCGGCGGGCTCCACGAGCTCGGCGGCCGCGACGAGATCCTCGGCAGAGAGCGCGTCGAACATCAGCTCCAGGGCGGCCTCCGGGCTGTCGGCTCCACCGGACGCACTTCCGGCATCGAGAGCCGCATAGCCACCGCCGGCGATGAGGGCTGCCGCCGCGACCAAGGCGAGGCCACGACCGGCTCGCCGGCGCCGCGGCGCGGTCTCCGCGCCCATCGGCCCGACCGTGACCGACTCGACCGGGGGCGGCACCTCCCCCGGGAATTCACCCGCGGGCGACCCGGTTGGCGCCGCAGAGGCAGCGTCGGCTTGCGGCGGGCGGGGCCGGGCGGCGACAACGGGGGGAGGCTCCTGCACCGGTGGAGCCCAGGGATCGTCGATCGGTGTGGCCGGGGACGCCTCGGGTGGCGAGGGTGTCTCACCCTCGGGTCGGGGAGCCCAGGGACTCTGATCGTCGCTGTCGGTCACTCGCAGCCGTCCTTCCGCCGGATCGCGCCCCTCATGAGTATCAGACCCGCGGCCGTCGTTGCCGTCAGGCCGAACCCGGTCGACATCACCGCACCCCACCGCACCGGCAAGGGTGATCGGACGACGATGACGAGCGCCACCAGCAGGGCCGGCCCGACCGGGAAGAGCACCAGTGCGCTCAATCGCGTTCTTCCCCACGCGGCCGCAACCAGGGCCGCGGCCGCCAGCAGGACCACGAGATACCAGGCCAGGATCGTGGCCGGTCGTTGCCATCCGGAGATCACGTCGAGGATTCCAGCCGACCGCAGAAGATCGACACTCGACCGGTCCACCGAACCGCTGCGAGCCCACGGCGCCAGCAGACCGACAGCCGCGGCCAGACCCGCCCCGACCCCGACCCATCCCACGCGGCTCGTCCTCACCTCGCGCACGGTACCCAAAACGCGAGACGGCCCGGGCACGAAACCCGGACCGTCCCGACAGTTCTATGGACGTCAGCGCGCGCCTAACGCGCGCTGACGTCCAGAAAACCCTGTTCGAGGCATCACGCTCCGTCGTGGGATGCGATGCCCGAGGGCATCACATCATGCCCATGCCACCCATACCGCCCATCGGGTCGCCGCCGCCCATCGGCATGGCGGGCGCCTCTTCGGGCTTGTCGGCAACGAGCGCCTCGGTGGTGAGCAGCAGGCCCGCGATCGAGGCTGCGTTCTGCAGCGCCGCACGGGTGACCTTCACCGGGTCGATGACACCGGCATCGATCAGGTCCATGAACTCGCCGGTGGCGGCGTTGAACCCGGTGGCACCCGACTCGGCCTCCGCCTGACGGACGACGACCGCACCCTCGTGGCCGGCGTTGTCGGCGATGAGCCGGGCCGGCGCCTCGAGCGCGGCGTGGATGATGCGGGCACCGGTGGCTTCGTCGCCCTCGAGCGAGTCGACCACACCGGCCACCGCGGCACGGGAGCGCAGCAGGGCGGTGCCGCCGCCGGCGACGATGCCCTCCTCGATGGCCGCACGAGTGGCCGAGAGGGCGTCCTCGATGCGGTGCTTCTTCTCCTTGAGCTCCACCTCGGTGGCCGCACCAACCTGGACGACGGCCACGCCACCCGCCAGCTTGGCCAGTCGCTCCTGGAGCTTCTCGCGGTCCCAATCGGAGTCGGTGTTGTCGATCTCCGCCTTGATCTGGCCGACCCGGCCCTCGACGTCGGCGCTCGTACCAGCACCCTCGACGATGGTGGTGTCGTCCTTGGTGACGACGATCTTGCGGGCCGAGCCGAGAAGGCTCATGTCGGCGGTGTCGAGCTTGAGGCCGACCTCTTCGGCGATGACCTGACCACCGGTGAGGATCGCCATGTCCTGCAGCATCGCCTTGCGACGCTCGCCGAATCCCGGGGCCTTGACGGCCACCGAGTTGAACGTGCCACGGATCTTGTTGACCACGAGGGTGGCGAGCGCCTCGCCCTCGATGTCCTCGGCGATGATCAGCAGCGGCTTGCCCGACTGCATGACCTTCTCGAGCACCGGCAGGAGGTCCTGCACGTTCGTGATCTTGCCCTGGTTGAGCAGGATGTACGGCTCGTCGAGGACGGCCTCCTGGCGCTCCGGGTCGGTGACGAAGTACGGCGACAGGAAGCCCTTGTCGAACTGCATGCCCTCGACGAAGTCGAGGTCCATGCCGAAGGTGTTGGACTCCTCGACCGTGACCACGCCGCCCTTGCCGACCTTGTCGATGGCCTCGGCGATGACCTCGCCGACCGACGTGTCGGCGGCGGAGATCGACGCGACCTGAGCGATCTTGTCCTTGCTGTCGTCGACCTGCACCGACTGGTCGGCCAGGTTCTCGACGGCAGCGGCCACGGCCTTCTCGATGCCCTTCTTGAGGCCCATCGGGTTGGCGCCGGCGGCGACGTTGCGGAGGCCCTCGCGCACGAGCGCCTGGGCGAGCACGGTGGCGGTGGTGGTGCCGTCACCAGCGATGTCGTTGGTCTTGGTGGCCACCTCCTTCACCAGCTGGGCACCCATGTTCTCGAAGCTGTCCTCCAGCTCGACCTCACGGGCGATGGACACACCGTCGTTGGTGATGGTGGGGGCGCCGAACTTCTTGTCGAGCACGACGTTGCGGCCCTTGGGGCCAAGGGTGACCTTGACCGCGTCGGCCAGCTTGTTGACGCCGGTCTCGAGACCGCGGCGGGCCTCCTCGTTGAACTTCAGGATCTTTGCCATGGAAGGTGACCTCAGCCCAGCTTGGCGAGCACGTCGCGGGCGTTGAGAATCAGCAGGTCTTCACCCTCGACGGTGATCTCGGTGCCGCCGTACTTGCTGTAGACGACGGTATCGCCGACGGCGACGTCAACCGGGATGATGTCGCCGGTCTGATCGGAACGGCGGCCGGGGCCGACGGCGATGACCTCGCCCTGCTGGGGCTTCTCCTGCGCGGTGTCGGGAATGACCAGACCGCTGGCCGTGGTGGATTCCGCTTCGCTGGAACGGACCACGATGCGGTCCTCGAGGGGCTGCAGACTCATTCGATCCTCCGAGATCGGTCAGTGCGTGGGCGACGGCCCAACGCGGGGTTAGCACTCTGATATGCCGAGTGCTAACGATAGAAGGCCGACCCGAGGTCGACAACCCAGCGAGCCGGCGTTCGCCGACCTGGCGCAGCCGAGAGGCACCGGGCGTCGGACCCCAGGAGCAACCGTCAGCTGGGGAGCGTGAGGGAAGGATCGGCGCCGATGTCGAGGGGCGAGGGACCGTCGGCCTCGAGGCGCCACCAGGCCGCGGCCGCCACCATGGCGGCATTGTCGGTGCACATCGCCCGGCTGGGCAGGAAGGCGCGGAATCCGTCGGCCATACAGACGTCGAGCAACTTCTCCCTCAGTCGGGAGTTGGCCGCCACCCCGCCGGCGAGACAGAGACCCTTCGCCCCCACCTCGTGGGCCGCCCGACGGGCCTTGTCGATCAACACGTCGGCCACCGCTTCCTGGAACGACGCCGCCACGTCGGGCAATGCCACGTCGGGGTGCTTGCGAACGTGGTTCACCACGGCGGTCTTCACCCCGCTGAACGAGAAGTTCCAGCCATCGTTGGCCATCGCCCGCGGGAAGTCGATGGCTGTCGGGTCGCCATCGAGACTCAGCTGGTCGATGATCGGCCCGCCCGGGTAGCCGAGCCCCAGGGTCCGGGCGACCTTGTCGAACGCCTCTCCGGCGGCGTCGTCGAGCGTGGCGCCCAGAACTCGGTACCGGAGATGGTCCTCCATCACGATCAGCATCGTGTGGCCACCGGATACGAGGAGCACCACCAACGGCATCTCCAGATCTGGCTCCTCCAGAAAGGCGGCGTACAAGTGGGCCTCGAGGTGGTTGACCGCGACGAAGGGCACATCCCACACCAGCGCCATCGCCTTGGCGGCCGACACCCCGACCAGCAAGGCGCCGACGAGGCCCGGACCGTGAGTCGCGGCGACCGCTTCGATGTCGCGGTCGTCGAGTCCGGCTTCGATCACCGCCTGAGCCACGACGGGCATCAGCAGTTCGACGTGCGCCCGGCTCGCCACCTCGGGGACCACACCGCCATACCGGGCGTGGAGCTCGATCTGGCTGGACACGACCGAGCTCATCACGTCGGTACCGCGGGTCACGACCGCCGCCGCGGTCTCGTCACACGAGGTCTCGATGCCGAGAATCCGATCTGCCGTCACGTCGTTTCTCCTGCCGCCGATCGTCCGTCCCCGCCGGCGAGTTCGGCCCGCACCCGGTCGATCCGGGCGGCGGACTCGGCCCCGCCGAGATCGTGCAGCCACATGATCACCGCGTCGTCGGTGGGGTCGCGGTAGTAGCCGGGACGGATTCCGGCAGGCCGGAAGCCGAAGCGGCCGTACAGCCGTTGCGTTCGGCGGGCCGTGGCACGTACCTCCAGCGTCGCGGCGGCTGCGGGGGTGGACCCGGCGTGATCGAGAAGGGCGAGCACGAGCCGGGTTGCGATGCCGCCACCCTGATGGTCGGGGTGGACCGCCACGGTCGTGATGTGGAGCTCGTCGGCGACGAGCATCGAGCCGGCGTGACCGACCACCTCATCGCCCACACGAGCGATCAGGTGGTTGCGACTCGCGTCAGCCAGCTCGCGGCGCCACGTGGCAGAGGACCACGGGGCGCTGTAGCAGGACTTGTCGATGGCATGGACTGCGACGATGTGCCGTCCCGCCATCGCCTCCACCACCACCGGCTCGAGGGCAACCGGTCTCACGTGCCCGCCTTGGTGTCCCACTTGGCCTCCGCGTCGGGGCGGCGGAGGTAGAGAGGTTCGATCTGGTCCGGCCGGACGAACTCCTCCCGGAGCGCTTTCGCATGCGCGAGCAGCACGAGCGAGGATGCCGACGGGAACGCCAGACAGCGATCGGCGATCTCCACCCCGCTCTCGGAGTCGAACAGCTCCTGATGGTGAAGGGCGCCATCACCGACCAACAGGACTTCGTCGTGGTGGGCGACGATCTCGGACAGCACGTCGTCGGGCGTGGCGACGGCCGGGTCGCTCACCCTCTGCACACCGCCCGGGACCGCACGGTAGGTGGCGTGGAAGACTTCACCCCTCCGGGCGTCGACGGTGGCGAGGATCACCCGGCGGGTGTGGGCGACCGGGAACGCCAACAGGTCGAGCGAGGTGACACCGATCATCGGGACCTTCAAGGTCTGGGCGATGGCCAGCGCAGTGGTGACCCCGACCCGAAGACCGGTGTACAGGCCCGGTCCGACGTCGACCGCCACCGCACCGATTTCGCCGAGTTCGATGCCGGCCTGTCGGGTCACGAACCGGATCTGCGGAGCGAGAGACTCTGCATGGCGCCGCCCGCGTGAGGAGTGGGCGGATGCGATCACTCCCTCGTGACCACCGATCGCACACCCGACCTGAGCGGTGGCCGATTCGATGCCGAGAATCAGCATTGATCCCTCCATGGTTCGAGCGCCGCAGAGAGCGCGGCCCACCGGCCCGCCCACGCCCGGCCGACTCCGGCGAACTCGAGGCACCGATCGTCGTCACCGTCACCGAGGGTGATCCTGACTTCCAGCCGATCCGGGGGAAGGACCGGCAAGATGTTGTCGCCCCACTCGACGAGCGTGACACCGTCCTCGAGGAGCTCCGGGAGAGCGAGGTCCTCCGCCTCGGCAAGGTCGTCAAGTCGATAGGCATCCAGATGGTTGACCACGATCCGACCGACGTATCGGTTGGCGAGGGTGAAGGTCGGGCTGGTGACGGGCACCTCCACGCCGAGCGCTGCGGCGAACCCCTGCGTGAAGGCTGTCTTGCCGGCGCCGAGGTCGCCGACCAGCATCAAGAGGTCGCCGTGGACCACGTGGGCGGCGACGGCGGCCGCCAGCACCCTCGTCTCGTCGACGCCGTGGGTTGCGCAGGTGATCATCGCCGTCTCCGGGCGGTGGACGTCACACGTCGAGCGTATCGACCCCGGTGCGGATGGCCTGTTCCACCGCGGTCACAGCCAGCAGGCGAACGAGGTCGACGTCGGCCTCGATCCCGCCCGTGGCCGCGGCGATGAAGCCGTCGCCGTCGGCTCGCATGTGGGGTGGAACCAGTGCGCGTGCCAGTCCATCGTGGGCGCCCTGCGCGACGAGAAGGCACTCGGTCTTGCTGAGCGCGCCGTTTGTGACGAGCACGCCGATGGTGGTGTTGGAGAACCCGGTCGGCTCCGGCCACACGAAGCCGCCTCGACGGACGGTCTGGAGGGTCGTGCCATCGTCGACCTCGCCTGCCGCGTTGACGGCGACGATCGCCGCAACCCGCAGCGCACCACTCCTCATCACCGAGACTCCAAGGCCCCCTGGTCTGGTGGCCTCCGGGCCCCGCCACTTCGCGATGGTGGCGCCGGCGCCGGCGCCCACCCGGCCCGTCGGGAGGTGGCCGGTGGCCGCGGCGAGAGCGGCCCGACCGGACGCCGCCGATGGACGGGCCCGACCTTCCTCTAGATCGAAGAGTGCGAGCGCGGCCACGATGGGTACGACCCCCGCCCGGGTCGGGAACCCGACGCCCTCCGCTTCCAGGGCGGCCATCACCCCATCCGCCGCCGCGAGACCGAACGCGGACCCTCCCGTGAGCACGGCTGCATCGAGTCGATGGACGGCCCGAGCCGGATCGAGAAGGTCGAACTCGCGGGAGGCCGGCGAACCGCCTCGGATCTCACCTGAGGCCACGGTCCCCTCCGGGAACCGGACCACGGTGCAACCCGTGCCGCCTTCGTCATCGGTCCAGTGCCCTGCGGTGACACCGTCGATCTCGAGATCCACGATCCGAACTTAGTGCCGCGGCCGAGGTCAGCCGCGCGAGTCCGCGAGCTCGTCGACCCGGGCGTCGTAGCGAGCCGCGATCACCGCCCAGTCGAAGCGGTCCATCGATTCCCGGAGGCCGGCGATCGAATCGTGCCCCAGTCCGACATTCTGGATCGTGGAACGGAGTCGGTCGGTGAGATCTCCGGGCCCGTAGAGCGTGACGCCGTGGTGCTGGGGCGCGATGACCTCGGGGTAGGCGAGTCCGGCCGGAACCACCGGCCACGCGCCCGCTGCCACCGCCTCGGCGACCGCGATCCCGAAGAACTCGTTGCGGGCCGCCGAGACGACCACATCGGTCTGGCTCAGCACCCGCTCGTAGGTATCCCGGTCGAGCCGGCCCCGGTGCAGCACGCGGCTACCGAGCCGGTCGATCAGGGGATCGATGACGTCCGCCTCACCACCTCTGTCATCGCCGACGATGGCGGCACGGAACTCGAGCCCCTCGTCGGCCAGCCGGAGCAGGGCGCGGACAACGGCGCCGACGTCCTTGTCGTGGTGCCAGCGGTGATTCGACAGGACCAGCGGCGGGCCTCCCGAGGACTGCCGCTCGATGCGCGCCAGCCGGCGGGAGTCGACTCCGACGGGCTCGACCACCATGCGTCGTCTCACTTCGTCCAGCACCCCGACATGATCGTGATCGGGTACCGCCGCGAGGAACTTCGGCAAGGCCTCGACCAGCTCGTCTCGGTGGAACGCAGAGTTGCACCAGATCTGATCGGCGGCGACCAGGCTGCGCCAGTTCGCCCAGGCCAGTCCCTGATCGAGCGCCTCTCCGGCCCGGCGAGGGTAGGTGAGCTGGTTCTCGTGGAGGTAGAGGACGGTGGGCACGGTGCCCAGAACCCTCCTCGTCAGGCCGAGGAAGGCGGAGAGATCGAGCATGTCGGTGGCCACGAGGACGTCGGGCGGGCCGTTGGCAGCGGTCCACTCGATGGCCTGCCCGGCGAGTGTGACCGCCGCGCCCCTGAGGCGCCATCGCCACGCCGTCGCCTCGTGGCCGACCACATCGATCCGGTGGCCACTCGCACGACCACCTCGTCGCCGATCCTCACGTCGTCGTCGACCACAACCATGATCTGATCCATCGTCACCGTTCCGACCACCGGCCGACGGACGCCCCCGATCAACACTTCCATCCCGACACGGTTGGCGGAACGGCGCACACCGTCGGCATACCCCACCGGCACGGTGGCGATCCGAGTACGTTCGGTAGCGGTCCAGCGACGGCCGTACGACACCGTCTCACCCGCATCGATGGTGCGGAGTGCAGTGACGGGGGCCCGGATCGTCATGGCCGGCGCGAGAGGGATCGTGCCCTCCATCTCCTTGCTGGGTGGTACGCCGTAGAGCGTGATGCCCATTCGGACGAAGTCGCCACGCGCCCGCGGGTAGGCGATCGCCGCTGCCGAGTTCGCCGCATGCACGAGCGGAGGTCGCAGCCCGGATTCGCCGAGATCCGCGAGCACCCGGTCGAACCGGTCGAGCTGGATGTCCGTGAACGGATCGGCGGGTTCGTCGGCGACGGCCATGTGGGTCCACACCCCCTCGAGCACCAGACCTGGTGCGTCGACGATCGCCCGCGCCAGGGTCATGGCCTCGCTCGGATCCGCGCCCATCCGGTGCATCCCGGTGTCGATCTCGAGATGTACGGGGAGATGAGCTCCGAGACTGGCTGCAAACTCCAGGCCGAAGGTCGAGCCAACGGTGAGGCGAAGACCGCTCGGCCGGTCCGCAGCAAGGAGTTCCAGCTCCTCGGAGGGTCGCTCGGAGAGAACCAGGATCGGGGTTCCGTCGGGAACCGCGGATGCGACCGCCAACGCTTCGTGGGCGGTGGCTACCGCCAACCACGTGGCTCCGCCCTCGATCGCGGCGGCCGCCACGGCTGCCGCTCCATGGCCGTACGCGTCGGCTTTCACGACCGCACACACCGCGGTCCCCGCGTGTCCGAGCATCGTGGTGATGTTCGAGCGAACCGCGGCGAGGTCGACGTCCGCGTACGGCATCAGGCCGCATCCCCGCCACGACGGCCCGCGACACGGGCGAGAACGGTCGGGATGCGGTCGACGAGGTCGCCGGCGATGAGGCCGTGAGGATCGTGAGCGGCGGCCTCGGCATGGATCTGGGCCCCACCGACCGCGGCGTCGATCGGGCGGAGGCCCCGGGCGAGGAGACCGAGGATCACGCCGGCGAGGATGTCCCCACTCCCGGCCGTGGCGAGCGCTGCCGTGCCGGCGGTCACCACCCGGACCGGTTCGTCAGGGGCGGCGATGATCGTCGTCGGCCCCTTGCGAACGACGATGTCGCCGGTGGCGGACGCGAATGCTCGCGCGGCCTCGAGCTGGTCGGCGTCGGTGCTGCCCCCGAGTCGTCGCCACTCACCCTCGTGCGGCGTGAGGATCGTCGGCGCCGTCCGCCGGGCAACCGCCTTCACGATGTCGGCCTGGAGCGCGTCACCGTCGACAACCAGTGGGCGATCGATCGCGAGCACGTCACCCACGCTGGGGTGGTCTGCCGTTCCGAGCCCGGGTCCCACCAGCACGGCCTGAAGTCGCTCGAGTCCTGCGATCGCGTCCGGTCCCCACCCTGTGGTGGGGAGCGAATGCACCACCGCTTCGACCGGACCTTCAACGCCCCGCCCTCCGGGGATGGCGAGCTGCACGAGACCGGCACCGACCCGTTGCGCGGCACGGGCCGCCAGAGCCGGAGCACCGGTCATCCCCTCGCTGCCGCCGATCACCCGCACTGCACTTCGCCACTTGTGGTGATCGGCAGGTCGGGGCGCCAGCATCCGGTCGAGGTCGCGCGACTCCGTTGCCTCGGCGAGCGCCGGTCCGACGTCGAGACCGATGTCGACCACGTCCACCGCACCCGCCAGCGATCGTCCCGGCTCGAGCACGAGACCGGGCTTGAGCGCCGCGAAGGTCACCGTGCGGTTCGCTCTAGCCGGTTCCCCCATCACCTGACCGGTGAGGCCGTCGACACCGGACGGGATGTCGACCGCCAGTACCGGCACACCTTCGGCCACCGCGGGGAAGCGGAACGGGCGTGAGAGCCCCGTCCCGAAGGCCGCGTCGATCACCAGATCGATGTCGCCGAGCCGGGACGGCAGCCCGTCGGCGACGAGATGGACGCGGCAGCGAACGCCCCGTCGTTCGAGATGGCGGGCCGCCACGATCCCGTCCGCCCCGTTGTTGCCGGGGCCGGCCACGACTGCGACCCGGCGGCCATACACGCCTCCGAGCATCCGGAGTGCGGCCCGGGCCACCTCCCGCGCGGCTCGGTCGATCAACACATCGACCGGTTCGGGAGCTGCCGCGTCGACGGCGTTCATCTCCGTCGGCGTGACGATCGGGATCATGGGGCCAGAGCGACCACGACGGCCTGGGCGAGGGTGTCGGTGTGGCTGAGCGAGACGAGGAACCGTTCCGCCCCGCGTCCGGCGGCGAACTCGGCCGCCGCCCCGTGGAGAACCAGCTCCGGGCGACCGTCGGAGTGCCGGACGACCTCGATGTCGGTGAAGCGCATTGCGCCCAGCCCGGCGCCGAGCGATTTGAGAGTGGCTTCCTTCGCGGCGAACCGCGCCGCGTAGGGCCTCGCCGGATCACCCGAACTCTCGGCGTACTCCTGCTCGGCGGCGCAGAAGAGCCGATCGATCATCCCCGGGGTCCGTTCGAGGACGACGCGGAATCGGTCGATGTCGACGAGGTCGGTTCCGATACCGAGCACGCTCCGGACCCTACCGGCCCGGTGCCCGCGGGTCCTGGTTCAGGCGATCCGCCAGCGATCGGCCAAGGCGTTGATCGGGAGGGTGAGCAGGTCACTCACGTTCTGCTCGGCCAGGAGGTCCTCGCGGAACGTCGGCTCGGTCTCGGTGACCGCGTCGCGCAGTGCGGAATACCGGTTGCGATAGCCCTGCAGGACTCCCCGCGCCGCGGCCGGCGACAAGCCGTCGGCGAAGCGCACCTGGAGCAGCGTGAGGCCCGTAGTCACGCCGTCCTTGAGCTCCGGCACGATCACGACCGTCCGGTCATCGCTTCGCCCGCGGGCCACGAACACCCGCCGCTCGAGTGCGACCTGGTGTTTGGTGCCGCGGAGGGTCGGGGTGCGATCGGTGCGGGACGGGATGTTGCGGCTGATACCGCCGCGGTCGACGACCACCGAAGTGGCATCACCCGTGCCGTCCTCGCCGAGGCCCTCGATCCGGTAGCGGGTGTGGCCGAGCACCTCCGCCACCGCCGGATCGAGATCGGCGAGTGTGCGCAACGACGCATAACTGAGCCGATCCCGCGGCGCACCCGCGTCCAGGACTGCTCGCGCCAGCGGCACCTCGAGAAGCGTCTCGTCGGTACGGGAGATTCCGACCGTGACCGTCTTCGCCTGGTGCTTGATCGCATCGATCGGCCGGGTCAGCTCCTCGATGGCGACGGTGAGCGCCCGGACGAGATCGTCGAGCACCACCGCCGGCGTGCCGACCTTGCCGTACTCGATCTGATACGCCTCGAGGGGCGACGACCCGAGTGCAAACCGGAGCAATGAAGCCACCTTCACGGCGGAAGACGCCTCCAGATGGCCGTTGTAGGCCCCCGTTCGCAGACCGTCGAAGAAGACCGTGGCCGTTCGTTCGAGGACCGCCTCGACCGAGGCGAGGGCGGCCTCACCGTTGATGTCGGTGCGCGCTGCCGCCTGTTCGATCGCGCTGCGGGCTTCGCGCAACGGCATGGCCTGGGCATCGATGGCCAACGCCGCTTCGTATCCGAAGAGATGTCCGGCCATCGCCGACAGGATGAACCCCAGCCTTGGGTCGACGGCGGGGACGGGAAGCACCGCGAGCGCGGCATCGAACCGGGCTTCGTCCTCGTCGGCCACCACGATCGGTGCCGCCTTGTGGGCCCGGAAGATCGCCACCTCCTTGGCGACGTCGTCGGCGGTGGACCCGGACAGGCCGGCGGCGCACACCAGGATCAAGGGTTCCGAAGACAGATCGATGTGCTTCTTGTCCTCGGTCGAGTCCGCGGCGATCGACTTGTAACAGAGCTCCGACAGCTTGATCCGGACCTCCTGGGCCGCGATGCGGTTCGCGCCGTTCCCCACGAGTGCCCAGTAGCGGCGGCTCGGCGCGAACTGGCGGGCCGCATCGCCGATCTGGTCACGACGAGCGATGACCGTCTCCATCGCCTCCGGGATCGCGCTGATGCTCTCCAGGAGGGATCGGCGATCGGCGGATCCTTCCTCTCCGAGCAGCTCGTCGGCGACCGCGATCGCCAACAGGAGTCCGGCGGCGATCTGGCTGTAGAAGGCCTTGGTGGACGCAACGCTCATCTCGACGTCCCGACCGTCGGACGTGTAGAGCACGCCGTCGGCTCGATCCGTGAGGTCGCTCCCGCGTCGATTGACGATGGCGATGACCCTCCCGCCTCGGGCTCGCACGATGTCGACCGTGCGGTTGGTGTCGGTCGTCGTGCCCGACTGGCTGACGGCGACGATCAGGGTGTCCGACATGTCGGAACGCAGCGAGAAGCCTGACAGTTCCGTGGCGAGAATCGCCTCCGCCTCCAGTCGACCGTCCGGGATGAGTACGTCGAGCGCAGCGGCGAGACTCTCCCCCGCCACGGCGGCGGTACCCTGGCCGATCACCATGATCCGCCGGATGCGACCGTCTCGAAGCCCGAGGCGGGCTTCTTCGGGGAAGATCTCGGGGCCGAGCGCCACCATGGGTCCCGCGGGACCCTCCACCAACTTGCCCCGGAGGGTCTTGCGGAAGGAATCCGGGGCCTCCCCGATCTCCTTCATGAGGTAGTGGGGGTGATCGCCCCGGTCGATGTCGCGGGTGGTGATCTGGGCCACCGCGACGTCCTCTTCGGCCACCGCGAGATCGGTGCCGTCGTAGCTCCGCCGCAGGATTCCTTCCAGCGTGCCGGCGAGGTCACCATCGAGTTCGATGATCTGACCACGGCTGGCGTTCGGGTTGTCCAGGTTGCCGGGCGTCTCACCGTCCATGCGGATGAAGCGGGCCGTCTCCTCGACCACGCCGTAGGGCTCGCTGGCGACGATGTAGGCGTCGTCGGCCAGACCGACGTAGAGGGCCTGACCGCTGCCGCGGAGCGCGAGTTGGAGGCGATCCGGCGCTGCCGCGGTACACGCACCGATGGCCACCGACCCCTCGAACGTGGCGACGGTACGCCGGAAGGCCTCGGCCGACTCGTGGCCCTCGTCGAGCCGCCTGCTCATCAGGCTGGGGATCACCTTGGCGTCGGTGGTGATCGACGGGGCGATGCTCACCCCTTCACCGGCGATCAGATCGGCGAAGTTGTCGACGTCGCCGTTGAGCGCGCCCACGACGTACGGGCCGTCGACATCGAGCAGATCGCTGTTGAGCGGATGGGCGTTCGGTTCGGAGATGATGCCGATCGACGCCCAGCGGGTGTGTCCGAGTACGAGCGTGCGAGCGTCGTCGGTGGCGAGCGCTTGGTGGAGCAGGGTGTCGCCGGCGAACGCATCGCGGAGGAAGGAGGTGTTGTCGCCCAGCTCCCCGATTTCGGCCGCGGTCTTGTGCACCACGCTGAGTACGCCGTCGACGACCCGCACCGATCCGGTCCCGAAGTTCTCGTCGTTCGAGCGCCGCTCGATCTCGGCCCGGACGACCGGGTCGTCGAGGTCGAGGGCATGATCGCGGATGAGGAGATGCAGGCCGGCGGAGTCCCGGCCCCGGACCTCCAGGCGATCCAGTGCGGATAGGGCCTGGTGGACCGACAAGAAGGCGTCGAGCGCCCCACGCGTCATCGTCCCACCGCTCAGTTCGCCCACCACCCGGGCCGCGCGGAGGCGGTCCCGCGTGATGGCCCAGAGCCCGTCTCGCACCCGAATCAACTCGTGGTTTCGGGCCTCGAGCGCAACGGTGTCGAGATCGCCTCCCGCCTCGAGGCGGGCCTCTTCGGCGACGACGGCCGCCAGCAACTCATCACAGTGGTGGGTGAGCGCACCAGCCAAGGCATGATCGGTGAGCATCAGTCGGAGGCCGGGGACGCCTCTCAGGAGGGCGTCGGCCGCTTCGAGCCGATCCGCGGCCGCGGCCAGCGAAGCCGTGACATCACCCGCGCCGTCGAGCGACGCTGCCAGGTCGCTCACGAGGGCGAGGACCTCGGAGCCCTCAGGGGTTGATCGAGTCGAGGGTCGCCGTACCACGGCGATGATCCCGCACATTTTGGCCTCCGCGGCATGTGAGAGGTTCGGTACCCAGTCGGCCGTCCGACCTAGGCAGTGTAGGGGTGCGCTCCGGGGCGGCGGCCGCAGGGCCGCCGGGCTCACTCGAGGATGGATGCGATCGAACTGGCGAGGCCCTCGGCCTCCATCTCCGCTTCGGCGTCAGCCTCCGCTTCGACCATCACCCTCACCAGCGGCTCGGTGCCCGATGCCCGGATCAACACCCGACCCCGCCCCGCCAGTCGAGCTTCGGCCGCCGCGATGAGCGGAGCGAGGAGCTCGTCGAGGTCCTCACGACGTCTGGTCAGGGTGACGTTGCGAAGCACCTGAGGAAGGCGGACCATCGCAGCCGAGGACAGCTCGGCCAGCGAGGAGCCGCTGCGGGCAACGACGTCGAGCAACTGGACCGCGGTGAGGAGTCCATCGCCGGTTGAGGAGAGCTCGCGGAAGATGACGTGTCCCGACTGCTCGCCACCGAGACCGAGGCCCCGCTCGTCGAGCGCCTCGAGTACGTGGCGATCCCCGACCCGGGTGTCGACGACCTCGATACCCGCGGCCGCCATGGCCCGGCGGAACCCGAGGTTGGTCATGACCGTGACCACCACCGCATCACCGGTCAGCACCCCACGTCGATGCGAGTCGAGCGCGCAGATCGCGATCGTCTGGTCGCCGTCGACGAGTTCGCCCGTGTGGTCGACGGCCACCAGACGGTCGGCGTCGCCGTCGAACGCGATCCCCGCGTCGGCGCTCTCGGCGATGACGGCCTCCTGCAGCACCGCCGGGTACGTGGAGCCGCAGCCGGCGTTGATGTTGTGGCCGTCGGGCTGGTCGAAGACCATCACGAGCTCGACCCCGAGTGCTCGCAGGGCAGCCTCGGCATCGGCGACAGCCGCACCGTTGGCGGCGTCCACCACCACCCGCAGACCCGTCAGCCGTCGGCCGTCGAGGCTGGCGATCACCGAGTCGACGTGATCGTCCACTGCTTCGGCGTGGTGGTCGCGGACCCGTGGCGAAGCCTCGGGCGGCTCGCTCACGAGGAGCTCTTCGAACCGGGCCTGCAGGCGGTCCTGGATCTCGTCGGGCAGTTTCGAGCCGCCCGCCGCGAAGAACTTCACCCCGTTGTCGTGCCACGGATTGTGCGACGCAGAGACCATCGCGCCGGCCACGTCATGGCGTCGGCACCACAGTGCCACGGCCGGGGTCGGCACCACCCCGAGATCGGCCGACGATCCTCCCGCAGCGGCAACGCCCCGATGCAGCGCGTCGACGAGCGCCGGACCGGACGCGCGCGTGTCGCGGCCGACGGCGAACCCATCGGCGCCGAGCACCTCGGCGCCGGCACGTCCGAGCCGTTCGACCAGGTCGGCCGTGAGCTCGGAGCGCGCATCACCACGCATTCCGTCGGTGCCGAACTTGAGAGTCACGGGAACACCATCGACAACCTGGGTGCCGCCGACAGGGTTCGCGATCAGCGCTTGCTGTACTGAGGCGCCTTTCGGGCCTTCTTGAGGCCGTACTTCTTCGACTCCTTCTTCCGCGGGTCGCGGGTGAGGAAACCGGCCTTCTTCAGGGTGTCGCGGTGTTCGGGGTCGATCTCGACCAGCGCACGGGCGATACCGAGGCGCAGCGCCCCGGCCTGACCAGTGGTGCCGCCGCCGTGGATGGTGGCGTCGATGTCGTACGCCTCACCGGCCTCGATGGCCTCGAGCGGCTCGAGAGAGTGCATGCGATGGGTCATCGCCGGGAAGTAGTCGGCGACGGGACGGCCGTTGACCGTGACGGTGCCGGATCCGGTGCGGACGCGGACACGGGCGACGGAGCGCTTGCGGCGGCCGGTGGCTTGGGTGAGCGGAGTGGTCATCAGAACTTCCTGATCAGGCGCGGGCCCGGGCCTGGGCGTGGGCGATCTCGAGCGGCTGAGGCTTCTGGGCCTCGTGGGGATGGGTCGGGCCGGCGTAGACCTTCAGCTTGGAGATCTGCGCCCGACCGAGGCGGGTCTTGGGGAGCATGCCGCGGATGGTGTCGAGCACGGCCTGCTCGGGCTTGCGGGCCATCTTCTCGGCGTAGGTCTCCGACTTGAGGCCGCCGGGGTAGCCACTGTGGCGGTGGACCAGCTTCTTTTCGGCCTTGCCGGCCGTGAGGACGACCTTGTCGGCGTTCACGATGACGACGTGGTCGCCCGTGTCAATGTGCGGGGTGTAGGTGGCCTTGTGCTTGCCGCGCAGGATGTTGGCGATTTCGGTGGCCATACGGCCGAGGACGAGACCCTCGGCATCGACCAGGTGCCAGGAACGTTCGACGTCGCCGGCCTTCGGGGTGTAGGTGGACACGCTTCCTCCGCGGAAGTTCGGAAAAGATCTGTCGGTCCGCGCCGAGCCGGGCGTCAGGACCAAGAGACAAGCCTACGGGCGGGGGGTGGGAACGACAATCGTCGGACGGCGCGATTTCCCCGCGAATCGGTGCGGGCTACCGTCGCGCATGCCCACGTTCCAAGCCGACGACATCCCGCTCATGGTGGCAGTCACCATCGACTGCAACGACCTGGACGGCATGGCCGACTTCTGGTCCCGCCTCCTCGGGGTGGAGATCACCGCCAAACAGGACCAATTCGCGTTCCTCGGCTACCCACCGGACCGCAAGGTCACAGTGTGGCTCCAGCAGGTTCCCGAGCCGCCGTCGGGAAAGACTCGGATCCACCTCGACCTCGCGGTACCGGACCTGGAGGCCGCCGAGCGTCGGATCGAAGAGCTCGGTGGTCGACTCCTCGACCGGCAGGGTTGGGAAGGCTTCGTCTGGCGGATGTGCGAGGACCTGGAGGGAAACGTGTTCGACGTGATGCAGGCTCCCGACCAGCCGTCAACCGACGACGAAGACGGCACCGCCGACGAGGGCGATCAGTAGTGAGCCTGGACGAAAACGAGCCCCTGTGGTGGGGCCGGACTGGGTACCGCCGCTCGGTCCATCGCCCGTAGCGCGAGGCCCATGTCCACCGCCCGGCGCCGGCCACGGCCGATCTCGACGAACATCCCGACCAGGCTCCGCACCATCTGGTGAGTGAACGCACTCGCGGTGATGTCGAACTGCACCGTGTCACCCGTGCATCGCCATTGCGCCCTGCGCACCTCCCGGACGAAATTCTCGTCCGGCTTCGACTTGTTGCGCTTCGAGAAGGTGGTGAAGTCCTGACTGCCGAGGATCCTGTCCGAGGCGACGCGCATCGACGCGACGTCCAGCGGCTCACGCACGTGCCAGGACAGGTTGGCCACCAGCGGGTCCGGAACCGGTGTGTTGAGAACTCGATAGCGATAGCTGCGGCCGGTGCAGGAGAAGCGGGCGTCGAAGTCGTCCGGGGCCACGGAGCACTCCCGGACCGCGATCGACGGCGCGAGCATCCCTTCAACCACCCTCCGAGCGGCCACCCGCGCGAAGGACGGTGGAGAGGGCTTCCTCGAGTTCACCCTGGATCGTCGCGACGCCGTCGTTGATCGCGAAGCCGTGGAACGGGGTTCCGTCGTAGGCCACGGTCATCCGCGTCCGAACAAACCCCTCGGGGGGAGGAAGCACCATCCGCTCCGTCATCCCCCGAGGCTAGGTCGGACCACCCAGGTCCCCAAAGGTGAGACAGCGGGGACGGGGCCACCTCTTCCTGTCAGTGACCGGCTTCGTCTTGTTCCTCTTCGAGCCGGGTCCGACCGATGAGGTGGATCAGCTCTTCGTGGTACTCGAACCAGACCGTGTGGTAGCTGTCCTTCAGCGGTGATGCGATCACCGACACGTCGCCGCCGGCGACCGCCTCCAGCGAGTGTTCGAACCTCGGGAGGTAGGGAGCCAGCCGGGCCACGATGTCGATCGTCTCGGACACGATGGGCCGGAAGGATCCGTGCAGCTCCTGCAACGCGCCGGTCACACGGGCCAGATCCGCCTCGGCCTGGGGGCTGGTCTGCCAGTGGGTGACCAACTCCTTGAATCCTCGGTTGAGGGGAAGGAAGCGGTCGTAGGCAGCCGCGATCACCTCGTCGTCGACCGACGACCGCTCGGATGCGAGCTCGGCCTCGACCCATTCTCTTCCCGGTGGAGCGACCGCCATACCTCGTGGCGTCGAGAGCACGAACTCCCCGAGGTCCTCGACGATCGCCTCTACGGCAGCCAGATCGGTGTCGAGCGCGTGGGCCAGCGCATCGATCGAGCCGATGCCCTTCAGTTGGAGCGCCCGCATCACTTCAAAGCGACCGATGTCGCGGTGGGCGGCCTCGGGCTCCTCCTCCGACCCGAGGTGCTCCCCCAGCTCGAGGCCGAGTTCGACCGCCCACTGCCGCAGCTGGTCGAGTTCGGGCACATCATGGTCGTGATCGGCGAGCTGGTCACCGACGAACACCCGACCGCCCGTACCGTCGACGGTCACCAGGGTCCCGGATTCGATGAACCGGTCACCGACCCTGATCCCGCGGTGTTCGACCTCGATCTCCCTGGCGCCAGTCACCGCGGGGATGCCCCAACTCCGTGCCACCACGGCCGCGTGGCTGACCGAGCCACCGAGCGAGGTGATCAGGCCGGCCGCTCCCACCATGCCGTGGACGTCGGAGGGCGACGTCTCGGCCCGGGCCAACACGACATGGGTGCCGGCCGCGGCCACATCGGCAGCTTCGTCCGGGTCGGTGCTGAGGACGCCGAAGCCGACACCGGGCGATGCCGCGATCCCGCTCGCGAACGGCACGGCACCTTCCGCAACCGTCGCGAGCGTCGAGATGCCCTCGAGCGTCTCATGGTCGATCCGTTCCACGGCCTCGGCTTTCGTGAGCGGAAAGTCGGGATCAGCGGCCATCTGGGCCGCGATTCGTACGGTGGCCTCCGGACTGCGGCGTCCGACCCGCGTCTGCAGTATGTAGAGCCGCCCGGCCGCAACCGTGAACTCGATGTCGCACATGTCCCGGTAGTGATGTTCGAGGCGGTGACACACGGCAAGCAGTTCTTCGTACACCTCGGGGAGGTCCTGGTGCAGGGCATCGAGGCCGTGCACTTCGTGCGTGCCCGCCACGACGTCCTCCCCCTGGGCGCGGGCGAGATAGTCCCCGTAGGGCTCGTCGGCTCCGTTTCCGGGATCGCGGGTGAACACGACGCCCGTACCCGAGTGTTCGTCGAGATTGCCGAACACCATCGCCTGGACGACCACCGCCGTGCCGAGATGGTCGTCGATTCCCTCGGCCTCGCGAAAGAGCAGGGCTCGAGCGGAGTTCCACGACCGAAAGACGGCCTCGACCGCTCCTCGGACCTGGGCCTGCGGGTCGAGCGGGATGCCCCCTTCGGGCTCTGCCGCGAGTCGAAGTCGGTCGGCGGCCTCGTTGTAGCCGGTCTCATCCGTCGGGTCGCCCACTGCGCCATCGACGACGTCTCGGTCCATCTCGAGCACGGTCTCGGCGTACATCCGACAGAACCGCAGCCAGGTCTGAGCGGCGAATTCGGGGCGGCTGGTCTCTCGAGCCAGTGCATCTCGCACATCCGGGTTGATGCCGACGTTGAGGACGGTGTCCATCATCCCCGGCATCGACACGGGCGCCCCACTGCGGATCGCGACGAGGACGGGGCGCTCGGGGTCACCGAACCGACGATCCACTCGGCGACCCAGCTCGTCCATCGCGGTGGTGATCCGAGCCTCCAGACCATCGGGCCAGCCGTGGTTCATGTAGGACCGGCATGCGGCCGTCGTGATGACGAAGGCGGGAGGCACCGGCAGGTCGAGGTGTTGGGCCATCTCGGCCAGGGCGGTGCCCTTGCCGCCGAGCCGGTCCAGCGTGTCGGCGCGTTCGGCCTCGAGCGGCTCGTCGATCCACGCGATGTCAGAGTGCGCCACGAGTCCCCCCGGGTCAGTGAGCGACCCGGAGGTTAGTCACATGACTGACATGGGGGCAACCACAACATGAGGCAACGACAAGGTCAAACGGGTGCCTGTCCCCCAGCGTTTGACCTTCCGGGTCACCGCTTGCGCTCTGCGTATGAGCCGCACCGAAGGTGCGGCGAACTAGCAGCGAAGAATCAGACCAGTTCGATGCGCGCCATGGGGGCGTTGTCGCCGGGGCGCGGGCCGAGCTTGATGATGCGGGTGTAGCCGCCGGGTCGGTCCTCGTAGCGGGGGCCGATCTCGTCAAACAGCTTGCTGGCCATCTCGCGGTCGCGAAGGAACTTCACGACGTTGCGGTGGTTGTGCAGGCCGCCCTTCTTGGCCTTGGTGATGATCTTCTCCGCCACCGGGCGCATGGCCTTGGCCTTGGCTTCGGTGGTGACGATCCCCTCCGCGGCGATGAGGGAGGCGACGAGGTTGGCCATCATGGCCTTCTGGTGAGCGGGGCTGCCGCCGAAGCGGGAGCCCTTGCGCGGACGTGCAGGCATGATCAGTCTCGGTTCCGGAGCGAGAGGCCTCGCTCGTCAAGCTTCGCGATGACCTCGTCGAGGCTCTTCTGACCGAAGTTGGTGATGGCCAGCAGATCGTCTTCGCTCTTCTGCAGCAGCTCGCCCACGGTGTTGACCTGGGCACGCTTGAGGCAGTTGCGAGGACGCTCGGAGAGTTCGAGATCCTCGATCGGGAGCTCCATGTCGGGACCACCGGTGGCAGCCTGGACCGCTTCACCGAGCTCGAGTCCCTGGGGCTCGTCGCTCATCTCCTCGACGAGCTGCACGAGGGCACGCAGGGTGCCGCCGGCGGACGCCAGCGCCTCTCGGGGGCTGATGGAGCCGTCGGTCTCGATCTCGAGGACGAGACGGTCGAAGTCGGTGGACTGCTCGACGCGGGTGGACTCGACCTCGAAGGCGACCCGTCGCACGGGCGAGTAGATCGAGTCGATCGGGATGACACCGATGGTGGAGCTGGTGTTGTTCTTGTCCGCCGACACATAGCCCCGGCCGGTCTGGACGGTGAGGTCGACCGCGAGGCGGCCCTTGCCGTTCAGGGTGGCGACGTGGAGGTCACGGTTGAGGACCTCGACATCAGGGTGGGGCTGGATGTCGGACGCGGTGACGTCGGACGGACCACGGGCATCGAGGCGCAGGGTGACGGGTTCCTCGCTGTGGACCACGAGCACGAGGTCCTTCAGGTTGAGGATGATGTCGGTGACGTCCTCGGCCGCACCGGTGATGGTGTCGAACTCGTGGAGGGCGTCGTCGAAGCGCACCTGGGTGACTGCGGCGCCGGGGATCGACGACAGCAGGGTGCGGCGCAGCGAGTTGCCGATGGTGTGACCGAACCCGGGCTCGAGGGGGCCGATCGCGAACCGCTGCAGGTTGCCTTCGGCGTCTTCGATGGCCTCGACGGTCGGACGCTGGATGACGAGCATCTGGTACCTCGACTACTTGGAGTAGAGCTCGACGATGAGCTGTTCACGGACGGGGATGTCGATCTGCTCGCGGATCGGCAGCTCGCGGACGGTGACCTCGAACTGGTCGTTGCGGTCGAGCCACGCCGGCGGCTGCCGGTCGAGCACATCGAGGTTCCACTGCACGGTGACGAAGTCGCGTGCGGCGGTGCGCAGTTCGACGACGTCACCCTTGCGGAGGCGGTAGCTGGGGATGTTGACCCGGCGACCGTTGACGTTGATGTGGCCGTGGCCCACGAACTGTCGGGCCTGGGGCCGAGTGGCCGCCCAACCGCAGCGGTACACGACATTGTCGAGTCGGAGCTCGAGGAAGCGCAGCATGTTCTCGCCGGTGACGCCCTGACGGCGGCTGGCCTCGGCGAACAGGTTGCGGAACTGGCGCTCGGTGAGGCCGTAGGAGAAGCGGGCTTTCTGCTTCTCCTGGAGCTGGAGCAGGTACTCCGAGACCGAGCCGCGGCGACGCGAACGGCCGTGCTCACCCGGCGGGTACGGGCGCTTGTCGAGGGCGATGGTCTCGCCCTTCGTGCCCCAGATGTTGGTGCCGAGGCGGCGCGAAACGCGCGCCCTCGGTCCGGTGTATCGCGACATGTGTCAGACCCTCCGACGCTTGTTCTGACGGCAGCCGTTGTGCGGGATGGGCGTGCAGTCCTTGATGCCCGTGATCTCGATGCCAGCCTGCTGGATGGACCGGATGGCGGTCTCACGACCGGAGCCCGGGCCCTTGACCTGGACGTCGACCTTGCGGACGCCGTGCTCCATCGCCCGACGGGCGGCCTGCTCGGCGGCCATCTGGGCCGCGAACGGGGTGGACTTCCGGGAGCCCTTGAAGCCGACGTTGCCGGCGGACGCCCACGCGATGACGTCGCCGCGCTGATCGGTGATCGAGATGATGGTGTTGTTGAACGAACTCTTGATGTGCGCCACCCCGTGGGTGACGTTCTTGCGCTCGCGTTTGCGCGGACGACGTCCGCCTGCTGCTGGCTTCGCCATGACTACTTCTTCACTTCCTGGTCGAAGTCAATCCGCTCGCTGACGCTCACTTCTTGACCTTCTTCTTGCCAGCAACGGTCTTCTTGGGACCCTTGCGCGTACGGGCGTTGGTGTGGGTGCGCTGACCACGGACCGGCAGGCCACGGCGGTGACGCAGGCCCTGGTAGCAGCCGATCTCCATCTTGCGCTTGATGTCCTGGGACACCTCGCGGCGCAGGTCACCCTCGACCTGCAGCTCGCCGTCGATGTAGCCGCGCAGCCGGGCGACCTCGTCGTCGGTGAGGTCACGGACCCGCGTGGTGGGGTCGATCTCGGTGGCCTGACAGACGTTGTCGGCGATGGTGCGGCCGATGCCGTAGATGTAGGTGAGGCTGATGCCCACCTGCTTTTCGCGCGGGATGTCTACGCCGCTGATGCGTGCCATTTCAGCCTTGCCTCTGCTTGTGACGCGGGTTTTCGCAGATGACCATGACGCGGCCGTGGCGACGAATCACCTTGCACTTGTCACAGATCTTCTTGACGCTTGGTCGAACCTTCATGATGCTCCCGGCCGCTCCAGCGGCCGTTGTTTCCGGCTGACCCTCAGCCGGATGCTCCCGACTGACGCCGGGGGCTACTTGTAGCGATACGTGATGCGACCTCGTTGGAGGTCGTAGGGGGTGAGCTCCACCTGGACGCGATCCCCGGGAAGGATGCGGATGTAGTGCATCCGCATCTTGCCGCTGATGTGCGCGAGCACTTCGTGGCCGTTCTCCAACTCGACACGGAACATGGCGTTGGGGAGCGACTCGGTGACAGTGCCCTCGAGGACGATCGCATCTTCTTTCGGCTTCGGCAGGACTCAACCTCCTGAAAAACGCGCCTGCCGCCCTGGCATGCGCGGGATGACCTGTCGCCAGGCCAGTTGACTACGCTACCGGACGCTGTAGGGGCGTCCAACCCGGCGCAACCGCATCACGAGAGGCGGTTGTCGATGGTCTTGCGCAGTCGATCGAAGACTTCGGCTTCGGTGCCGAGGCCATCGACCGTTTCGAGCAGACCGTGCTCCGCGAACCAGTCGAGAAGCGGTGCGGTCTGGTCTTCGTAGAGAGCCAATCGCTGGGCGATCGCCTCCGGGGTGTCGTCTTCGCGCTGACGGGCGAGCATCCGCTCGGTGACCTCCTCGACGGGTACGTCGAGGTTGATGGCCACGGTGAGCGACTGGCCCAGGTCCTCGAGCATCCGCTCGAGGGCATCGGCCTGATCCGCCGTGCGGGGGAAGCCGTCGAGCAGCACCCCACCGTTGACGATGTCGTCCTCGGCGAGCCGCTCGGACACGATCCCGTTCATGACGTCGTCCCCGACGAGCGCGCCGGAGTTCACGATCGCTGCCGCCTGCTTACCGAGTTCGGTGCCGGCCGCCATGGCCGCCCGCAACATGTCGCCGGTGGAGACGTGGGCACAGCCATAGGCCTCGGCGATCCGAAGCGACTGGGTGCCCTTGCCGGATCCCTGCCGACCGAGAATGACCATCCGAAGCGCGCTCATGGTGACCTACTTCAGGAATCCTTCGTAGTTACGCATCATCAGCTGGCTGTCGATCTGCTTCATCGTCTCGAGCGCCACGCCTGAGGCGATCAGCAGGGAGATGCCGCCGAAGGCGAAGCCACCGGCACCGCCGCCATGGCCGGCCGTGCCGGACGTGTCGAGGGTGAGGCTGATGAGGATCGAGGGCACCAACGCGACCGCCGCGATGAACATGGCACCGGGGAAGGTGATGCGCGAGAGGATCCGGGCCAGGTACACCTCGGTCTGCGGACCCGGGCGGATGCCGGGGATGAAGCCACCCTGCTTGCGGATCGTGTCGGCCTGCTTGGCCGGATCGAAGCTGATGGCCGTGTAGAAGTAGGCGAATCCCACGATCATCAGGCCGAAGAAGATCAGGTAGACGGGATCTGCCGGATCGGCGAGATGGTCGTCCACCCAGCGCTGGATCGATCCGCCCCAGCCCTCGTTGGGGAGAGCTACGGCGATCAGGTTCGGGAGGTACAGCACCGAGCTGGCGAAGATGATGGGGATCACGCCGGACTGGTTGACCTTCAGCGGGATGTAGGTGCTCTGGCCGCCGTACATGCGACGCCCGACCACTCGCTTGGCGAACTGGACCGGGATCCGACGCTGGCCCTGCTCGACGAACACGATCGCCACCAGCAGCATGACCGCGACGACGATGAGGGCGATGAGTGCCGTCGTGCCGTTCTCGGCCTGCACGAGCGCACCCTGGGCGGGGAGGCTCGACACCACGCTGGCGAAGATCAGCAGCGACATGCCGTTGCCGATTCCCCGCTGGGTGATGAGCTCACCCATCCACATCAACAGGGCAGTGCCGCTGGTGAGGGTGAGGACCACGACGAAGACCGTCCAGGCGTTGAACTTCGGCAGCAGGTCGAGCTGGTTGCCGATGATGCCGCCGTTGTGGAACAGGAAGGCGAAGCTGGTCGATTGCACGAGGGCGATCGTGATGGTGAGGTAGCGGGTCCACTGGGTGATCTTGCGCTGACCCACCGCGCCCTGCTGTTGCCACTGCTCGATCTTCGGGATCACCACACCGAGGATCTGCATGATGATCGACGATGTGATGTAGGGCATGATCCCCAGCGCGAAGATCGCGAACTGGGTGAGCGCACCGCCCGAGAACAGCTGCATGAAGCCGAGGATGCCGCCCTGGTTGGCTTGGTCCCGGAGTTGCTGCACGGCCTCGACGTCGACCCCAGGAGCGGGCACGAACGCGCCCAGCCGGTAGATGGCGATGATGAGGATCGTGAACAGGATCTTGCCGCGCAGGTCGGCGACCCGGAACATGTTCAGGACTCGTGTCAGCACGATGCGGTCTCCAGTGATCGAGCGGCGAGGGTGACGAAGCGTCGGGCACCATTGTGGTGCCCGAGCATCATCGGTTGGTGTGTTGGCTGTAGCTGCCGTGCGAGGGACGCACACCCCACGGCAGTTCGAGCTTCTCGACAGTACCGCCGGCTGCGGTGATAGCCGCTTCGGCCGACTTCGAGAAGGCATGGGCCTTCACGGTGACGGCCGAGGTGAGTTCACCACGACCGAGGATCTTCACGAGGGCGCCCTTGTGAACGAGACCGTGCTCGAGCAGGGACTCGGGGCTGATCTCGGACATGTCGTACTCGGCGATCGCCTCGGCGATGGTGTCGAGGTTGATGGCCTGGTACTCGACGCGGAACGGGTTGGTGAAGCCACGCAGCTTCGGCACCCGCTGCAGGAGGGGCATCTGGCCACCCTCGAAGCCGACGGGCACCTTGTTGCGCGCCTTCTGACCCTTCGTACCACGGCCTGCGGTCTTGCCGCCCTTGCCGCCGATACCACGGGCCTTGCGCTTGCCGCGCTTGTTGGAGCCCTCCGCGGGCTCGAGATCGTGGATCTTGATCATTCTTCCGTCTCCTCCGCAACGCCCTCTTCGACGCTGACCAGATGCGGGACCCGGGCGATCATGCCGCGGACCTCGGGACGGTCAGGCAGGGTGTTGGAGCGACCGATGCCGCGCAGTCCGAGCGCGCGCAGGGTGCCGCGCTGTTTGGGCTTGCAGCCGATGGCGCTGCGGGTCTGGGTGATTTTGAGCGCCATCACGACTCCTCGTCGGCGTCGACAGCAGGCTTGTGCTCGCCGCGCTCGCTCTCCTGGTACGCCTTCCACAAGGCGGTCGGGAGGAATTCGTCGGGCTCGAGACCACGGAGTCGGGCCACCTCGTCGGGGCGACGCTGGGCCTTGAGGCCCTCGATGGTCGCCCGGGCGACGTTGATGTGGTTGGGCGAGCCGAGCGACTTGCACAACACGTCGTGGATGCCGGCCTCTTCGAGGATGGCGCGGGCGGCCCCGCCGGCGATCACGCCGGTACCGGGAGCCGCCGGCTTGAGCATGACCCGACCCGCACCGAGCTCCCCGATCGTCTCGTGGACGATCGTGGAGCCGGCCATCGGGACCGAGAACAGGTTGCGCCGGGCCTCTTCGGTGCCCTTCTGGATCGCGAGGGGCACCTCCTTGGCCTTGCCGTAGCCGAGACCGACCTTGCCGGCGCCGTCACCGATCACCACCAGAGCGGTGAACGAGAAACGACGGCCGCCCTTGACGACCTTGGCGACCCGGTTGATGTTGATGACCCGGGACTCGTTGAGCCCTTCGCCACCGTCGCGCGGGTTGGGTTCGCGATCGTTGCGTTGATTCGCCATCAGAACTTCAGTCCTCCCTCGCGGGCTGCGTCGGCGAGCGCCGCAACCCGGCCGTGGTAGCGGAAGCCACCACGATCGAACACGACCGCCTCGATTCCCGCCGCCTTGGCTCGCTCGGCGAGCAGGGTGCCGGCCTTCGTGGCGGCGTCGATGTTGCCGTTCTGGTCGGCGCGCAGGGCGCTCTCGGTGGTGGACACCGAGGCCAGGGTGACGCCACTGAGGTCGTCGATCACCTGAGCCGAGATGTGTTTGTTGGAACGGAAGACCGCCACACGGGGTCGGTCGGGCGTACCGCGCAGGTTCTTGCGAACCCGCTTGTGCCGCCGGATGCGGTCGTCGCGGCGCTTCTTCGCGGAAACAGCCATTACTTCGCCGCCTTTCCGGCTTTCCTGATCACACGTTCGCCGGCGTAGCGGATGCCCTTGCCCTTGTACGGCTCCGGCTTGCGCCACTTACGGATGTCGGCCGCGACCTGACCGACCAGCTGCTTGTCGATCCCCTTCACGAAGATCTGGGTCTGGACCGGCACCTCGAACTCCACGCCCTCGGGGGCGGTGATGTTCACGGGGTGGCTGAAGCCGAGAGCCAGCTCGAGGGCTTGCGGGCCCTTCTGGGTGGCGCGGTAGCCCACACCCTGGATCTGGAGCTCCTTGGTGAACCCTTCGGTCACGCCGATGATCATGTTGTTGATCAGCGAACGCGACAGGCCGTGGAACGACTTCGACGTACCGGTGTCGTCCGGCCGCTCGACCACGAGCGAGCCGTCGTCTTCGCGAACGGTGATGCCACCCGGAAGCTCTCGCTCCAGGGAGCCCTTCGAACCCTTCACGGTGACCGAGGACCCATTGATGGAGACCTCGACGCCACTCGGGATGGTGATGGGGGCGTTGCCTACACGTGACATGACGCTCCCCTCACCAGACGTAGCAGAGGATTTCGCCGCCCATGCGGTTCTTCCTCGCTTCTCGGTCGGACATGAGGCCCCTGTTGGTCGACACGACCGCCACACCGAGCCCACCCTGCACACGGGGGATCTCGTTGCGCTGGCGGTAGATGCGCAGACCGGGCTTCGACACGCGGGTGAGACCGGAGATGACGCGAGCCCGATCGGGGCTGTACTTCATCTCGATCGTGAGCGTCTTGCCGGGCTTGTCGCCGTTTTCGGCCTCGGCGAAGGAGCTGATGTAGCCCTCCTTCTCGAGCACCTTGGCGAGTGCCACCTTCTGCTTCGACGACGGCATGGAGACCTCATCGTGCATCGCGACGTTGGCGTTGCGGATGCGGGTGAGCATGTCGGCGATCGGATCAGTCATCGTCATGTTCGTACCTCCCTCACCAGCTCGCCTTCTTCACGCCCGGCAGTTCGCCGGCGTGGGCCATCTTCCGCAGACAGATGCGGCAGAGGCCGAACTTGCGATACACCGAATGCGGACGTCCGCATCGACGGCAGCGGGTGTACTGGCGCACCTTGAACTTGGGAGTGCGCTGCTGCTTTTCTCGGAGTGCTTTCTTCGCCATGGGTCACTGCCCCTCGCGTCGGAACGGGAAGCCGAATGCGCTGAGCAGGGCCCGTCCGTGGTCGTCGGTCTTCGCCGTGGTGACGATGGTGATGTCCATTCCTCGGATCGTGTCGATCGTGTCGTAGTCGATCTCCGGGAACATGAGCTGTTCGGTGACACCGAACGTGTAGTTGCCGTTGCCGTCGAACGACTTCGGCGAGAGTCCCCGGAAGTCACGAATCCGCGGGATCGCCAGAGAGATCAGGCGATCGAGGAATTCGTACATGCGGTCGCCTCGAAGGGTGACCTTGCACCCGATGGCGTTGCCGTCGCGCAGCTTGAAGCTGGCGATGGACTTCTTGGCCCGGGTGATCACCGGCTTCTGGCCGGCGATGGTCTCCATGTCGGACAGGGCGCCCTCGAGGAGCTTCGCCTGGCCGACCGCGTCACCGACACCCATGTTGAGCACGATCTTCTCGATCTTGGGCACCAACATGACGTTGGGCAACTCGAGCTCGGCCTTGAGGGCGTCACGGATCTCGGCGTTGTAGCGGCTGCGCAGACGGGGCTGCATCGTTGCGGTGGTCATCAGAGCTCCACCCCCGTGCGCTTGCAGATGCGGACCTTCGTGCCGTCGTCGTTGATCTTGAAACCGACGCGGGTGGCCTTGCCGTCCTTGGGACTGACCACGGCCACGTTGGACGCGTCGATCGGCATCGCCTTGTCGATGATGCCGCCCTGCTGGTCGCCGCGGGTGGGGGCCTGGTGCTTCTTGGCGACGTTCACACCGTCGACGATGACCTTGCCCGTCGCGGGGATGGCGCGTTCGACCACGCCCTCGACGCCCTTGTCCTTGCCGGACAGCACGACGACGCGATCGCCCTTGATGATCTTCATGCCTCGATTGCGACTCATGCTGTCACCTGGGTCTTCACTTCGTTCATCACAAGACCTCCGGCGCCAGCGAGACGATCCGCATGAACTGCTTCTCACGAAGCTCGCGACCCACCGGGCCGAAGATGCGGGTGCCACGCGGCTGCTTCTGCTCGTTGATGAGCACGGCTGCGTTCTCGTCGAAACGGATGTAGGAGCCATCCGGACGACGCTTTTCCTTCTTCACACGGACGACGACGCACCTGACGACATCGCCCTTCTTCACCTGAGCGCCCGGGATGGCGTCCTTCACGGTGGCGACGAAGATGTCGCCGATCGAGGCGTAGCGACGCTTCGATCCGCCGAGGACCTTGATGCACAAGACCTCCTTGGCGCCCGAGTTGTCCGCGACCCGAAGCCGGGATTCCTGCTGGATCACTTCGCACGCTCCAGAACCTCGACCAGGCGCCAGCGCTTGGTCTTCGACAGAGGCCGGGTCTCCTGGACCCGCACCCGGTCGCCGATGTTCAGCGTGTTCTCCTCGTCGTGGACGTGGAGCTTCTTGGCCCGCTGCACGGTCTTGGCGTAGCGGCGATGCCGTACCCGGTCGATCGTCTCGACCACCGCGGTCTTGTCCATCTTGTCGGACACGACCACGCCCTCACGCACCTTGCGGGCGTTGGCACGGGCGTCGCTCGCCTCAGGCGTTGCTTGCTCAGACACTGCTTGCTCAGGCGTTGCTTGCTCAGGCGTTGCTTGCTCAGACATTTAGTCGTCCTCTCCGCTCGCAGCCGCCACCGCGTCGGCGTCGGCGATCTCGCGGGCCCGCAGCTCGGTGAGCATCCGGGCGATTTCCTTCTTGACCTGCTTGACGCGGGCCGGGTTGGTGAGCTGGCCGGTGGCGAGCTGGAAGCGCAGATTGAACAGCTCTTCCTTCGCGTCCGACAGCTTCTCGATGAGATCGGTGTCGCCGAGATCGACGAGCGCCTTGGCCTTCGCCATCAGAACCCCTCCTCACGACTCACGAACCGGGCCTTGACCGGGAGCTTCTGGATCGCACGATCGATCGCAGCGTGAGCGATCTCCTCGTCGTGGTACGAGAGCTCGAACAGCACGCGACCGGGGCGGACGACGGCGACCCACATCTCTGGGTTGCCCTTGCCCGAACCCATACGGGTCTCGGCCGGCTTGTTGGTGATCGGCTTGTCCGGGAAGACGTTGATCCACACCTTGCCGCCACGCTTGATGTGACGGGTCATGGCGATACGGGCGGCCTCGATCTGGCGGGCGGTGATCCAGCCGGGCTCGAGCGCCTGGATGCCGTAGTCGCCGTAGGTGACCTCGGTGCGTCCCTTGGACACGCCCTTGGTGCGACCACGCTGCTGCTTGCGGTGCTTGACCTTCTTGGGCATCAACATGACAACAACCTCAGTCGTTCGCCCGGAAGTGCGGGGTCTCGCTGTGCTCACGGGTGGACGCTTCGATGGCGTCCTCTTCGTCGAGCAGCTTCTCGAACTCGGGATCGGCTTCCTTGATGAGCGGTGCCGGCTCTTCGTCGACATCGACCTCGGGAGCCTCGGTCTCGGGGGTGGCGACCCGCTTGCGGGCGGCCGCGCTGGAGACGATCTTGCGGGGCTTGGACTGGCCGGAGGTCTCGCCGGCGGCCATGGCCGCCTCCAGGGTGGCCTTGTCCTCGGTCTGGGTCTTGTAGGGGAGGATGTCGCCCTTGTAGAGCCAGACCTTCACGCCGATGCGGCCATAGGTGGTCTTGGCCTCACGGAAGCCGTAGTCCACATCGGCACGCAGGGTGTGCAGCGGAACGCGACCCTCGCGGTACCACTCGGTGCGGGCCATTTCCGAACCGCCGAGGCGGCCCGAGCACTGGACCCGGATCCCGAGGGCGCCGGCCTTCTGGGCATTCTGGACGGCACGCTTCATGGCGCGACGGAAGGCGACACGGCCGGCCAGCTGGTCGGCCACACCCTGGGCGATCAGCGCGGCGTCGAGCTCGGGCTGCTTGATCTCCTGGATGTTGAGCTGGACCTTCGGGTTTCCGCTGATGGCGGTGAGCCCGGCCCGCAGACGGTCGGCCTCCGAACCACGACGCCCGATGACGATGCCCGGGCGAGCGGTGTGGACGTCGACCCGCAGACGCTCGCGGGTGCGCTCCACCTCGACCCGACTGATGGCCGCATGCGGGAGCTCGGACAGCAGGTAGTCGCGGATCTTCCAATCCTCGACGACGTTGTCGGCGTACTCCTGGCGATCGGCAAACCAGCGGCTCTTCCAATCGGTGGTGATGCCGAGGCGGAACCCGTAGGGGTTGACCTTCTGACCCATGACTATTCCTCGCTCTCGCCGGCATCCGCCGGATCCGCGTCAGCGCTCGCGGAAGAACCTGCTTCCGAGAACCCTGCATCCTCGGCGGCCTCGGCGGTGGCGAACCACACCTCGGCGACGGTCTGGTCGTACCAGCGCCCACCGGGCTGGTGGTACTTCATCGAATCCGCGTTGCCCTTCACCGGGTAGCCCTCGGGCATCTCCTGGGGGTCGTCGAGCGGCGCATGGCTGAGCGGCCCGAACGGGGTGGCATCGTCGGCGTCGACGATCTCGTCCTGATCGGAATCGGCCTTCTCGGCGTCGTAGTCGTTGTCCTCGCCGCTGACTTCCGCAGCGGATCCGGACTCGTCCTCGGCCAGCGCGGCCTCTGTAGCAGCAACGATCTCCGCTGCTTGCTCCTCCGCAGTGAGCTCCGGCTCGTCGACCTCATCGTGATCATGATCGTGGTCGTGCTCGGCCTCGTCGCGGGCCCGGCTCTGGGCGACTCGCTGACGGCGAGCCTCCGCGGCCTGGCTGCTCTGCGCCCGGCCACCTGCAGCCTCGCGCTCACGCATGCGCTCGAGGGTGTCCTCGTCGTAGCGGCTGACGATCACCGTGATGTGGCAGGTGCGCTTGCGAATGCGGGTGGCGCGGCCACGGGCACGGGGACGCCAGCGCTTCAGCGTGGGGCCCTCATCGGCGAAGCAGGCCGACACATAGAGCTCCTCGGCCAGCTGATCGTCGTTGTGCTCCGCATTCGCGACCGCACTGTCGAGGACCTTGCCGATCTCTTCGGAGACGCCCCGTTCGCTGAACGCGAGGATCTCGGCGGCTTCGCCGTAGGACTTGCCCCGGATGAGGTCCAGCACCTCGCGGGCCTTGTAGGCCGAGGTGCGGACGTAGCTGGCCCGCGCCCGGGTGCCGGGACGCTCGTTCGTCTTGGCGCCCGTCATCGGCGAGCTCCCCGTTCCTGACCGGCGTGGAACTTGAACGTCCGCGTGGGAGCGAACTCGCCGAGCTTGTGGCCGATCATCGATTCGGTGATGTACACCGGCACGTGCTTGCGGCCGTCGTGGACGGCCAGCGTGTGGCCGATCATGTCGGGGATGATGGTGGAGCGGCGGGACCAGGTCTTGATGACCTTCTTCTCACCGGTCTCGTTCAGGGCGTCGACCTTCTTCAGGAGGTGGTCGTCGACGAACGGACCCTTCTTCAGGCTGCGCGGCATCTCAGTTACCTCCGCGAACCGCGCGTCCGGCGACGGCGCACGATCAACTTGTCGGATTCCTTGTGGGCACGGGGAGACCGGGTGGCGACCACCCGAGGTCTTGCCTTCACCACCGCCATGGGGGTGGTCGACCGGGTTCATGACCACACCGCGGGACTGGGGCTTGACGCCCTTCCAGCGATTGCGGCCGGCCTTGCCGATCTTGATGAGTTCGTGCTGGGCGTTGCCGACCTCGCCGACCGTGGCCCGGCAGTCGATCGGGACCCGGCGCATCTCGGTGCTGGGCAGGCGCAGGGTGGCGAAGTCGCCCTCCTTGGCCACCAGCTGGATGGCGGTGCCGGCCGAGCGGCCCAGCTTGGCGCCGGCGCCGGCCTTCAGCTCGACATTGTGGACGGTGGTACCGACCGGGATGTAGCGCAGCGGCAGGGCGTTGCCGGAACGGATCTCGGCATGCTGGCCCGACTCGAGCTTGTCGCCGACCTGCAGGTCGCGGGGAGCGAGGATGTAGCGCTTCTCACCGTCGTGGTAGTGGAGAAGAGCGATGTTGCAGGTGCGGTTCGGGTCGTACTCGACGGCGGCCACGGTGGCGGGGACGCCGTCCTTGGTGCGCTTGAAGTCGATCACCCGGTACTGCTGCTTGTGGCCACCACCGCGGTGACGCGAGGTCTTTCGGCCGTAGTTGTTGCGCCCGCCCGTCTTGGACTTGGGCGCCAACAGGCTCTTCTCGGGCGTGGTCTTGGTGATCTCGGAGAAGTCCGAGGACGTCTGGAACCGACGACCGGGGCTGGTGGGCTTGCGCTTGCGGATCGCCATGATCAGGCCTCGAAGAGATCGATCGAGTCACCCTCGGCGAGGGTGACGAGGGCACGCTTCTGGCTGGGGCGCTGACCCCACCCACCGGTGCGGCGGTTGCGCTTGCGCTTGCCCTGACGGTTGAGGGTGTTGACCTTCACGACCGACACGTCGAACAGAGCTTCGACGGCGTCGCGGATCTCGGGCTTCGACGCGCTCGGGGCGACGACGAAGGTGTAGACGTTCTCCTCGAGGAGGCCGTAGGACTTCTCCGACACCACCGGCCGGATGAGGACGTCACGATGGTCCTTCACTCTTCCTCCTCCAGGGAGTCCTCGGAGTCGAGGCTCTCGATGCTGTCCTCGCTGTCGCTGCTCACCGAGGCGGCCGGGGCGTGGGTGCCGCGGCGGATCTCGGTGGCGACGGGGAGGGTCTCCTGGGTGAACACGACGACGTCGTTGTCGAGCACGTCGTAGGTGTTGAGCTCACCCACGTGGAGGCAGTGCACGTTGGTGAGGTTGCGGAAGCTCTTCCAGGCGTTGACGTCGCCATCGCCGAGTACGACGAGGACCTTGCCCTCGGCCCCGACCGCGTCGAGCGCCGCCTGTCCGTCCTTGGTCTTCGGAGTGTCGAACGACCACGAGTCGACGACGATCACGTTGCCCTCGCTGGCCCGGTCCGACAGGGCGGAGTGGAGCGCGAGCCGCACCATCTTCTTGGGGGTGCGCTGGCTGTAGTCGCGGGGCTTCGGGCCGTGGGCCACGCCACCACCACGCCAGTGGGGGACATTGGAGCTGCCGGCCCGGGCTCGGCCCGTGCCTTTCTGGCGCCACGGCTTGGCGCCGCCACCCCGGACCTCACGACGGGTCTTGGTGGAGTGGGTGCCGGCCCGCTTGGCGGCGAGCTGGGCGGTGACGACCTGGTGCATCACCGGCATGTTCGGCTCGATGCCGAAGACGGCGTCGTCGAGTTCGGCGGTGCCGGCGTCCTTGCCGGCCTGGGTCTTGACCTTGACCGATGCCATGATCAGTTGCCTCCCTTGACCGCGTCGCGGATCACGACGGTGGCGCCCCGGGGGCCCGGAACCGAGCCCTTCACGAGGAGGATCTCGGCTTCGGGATCCGCCTTCACGACCTCGAGGTTCAAGGTGGTGACCTTGGAGGCACCGTGGCGACCGGGCAGCTTCTTGCCCTTGAACACCCGGCTCGGCGTGGCGCACTGGCCGACCGCTCCCGGCTTGCGGTGGATCTTGTGGGCGCCGTGGCTGGCGGGACCGCCGCCGAAGCCGTGACGCTTCATCACACCGGTGAACCCCTTGCCCTTCGACACGCCGGTGACATCCACCAGCTCGCCGGCCTCGAGGACATCGGCGCCGATCTCCTGTCCGACCGTGAACTCGCTGACGTCGTCGAGGCGCAGCTCGACGAGCGTGCGGCCCGGGTCGACGCCGGCCTTGTCGAAGTGTCCGGCCTCGGGCCGGGTGAGCTTGCCCGCATCCTTCACGCCGAGCGTGACCTGGATGGCGCTGTAGCCGTCGCTCTCAGGTGTCTTGACCTGCACGACACGGCACGGGGACACGCGCAGGACGGTGACCGGGACGACACGATTCTCGTCGTCCCAGACCTGCGTCATGCCGACCTTCTCGCCGACGATCGCCTTGGTGGCCATGGTTGCTTCCTGTGGGTCAGTAGAACCTGGGGGGTTCCACGCTGTATCCGTGGCATGGAGCCCGGGGGTTCCACGCGAACGCTCCGCACGGGCAGGCCCGGCGGAGCGTTGGATCGGTTTTGCCGTGTGGTTCCCCGGGGGGCCTTCACGGACGTCGATTGCGGTGACCGGGAAACCCGTTCACACGAGGGCACAAGCGTATAGAGAGGACCCCCTGGAACCAACCGAAGTAGTAGGTTCCTCGCGATGGCGGATTCCGAGGACACGACCGCTCCGATCGACAACGACGCACCGTGGCACCAGGGTGCGAAAGTGCCGCTCTGGGTGATCAAGGCCATCGGCTTGTTCTGGCTCGGATGGGTCATCGTCTATCTCGGCACCGGGGCACTGCGATCCCTGCGATCCCTCCTGATCGTCGTCCTGATCTCCCTGTTCCTGTCCTTCGCGATCGAGCCCGCCGTCAACCGGCTCGAGAGCTGGGGCATCCGGCGTGGATTGGGGGTCTGGCTCGTCTATCTCGCCCTGCTCGGTGCCATGGTCGGCTTCTCCGCCGCGATCGGCACGGCCCTCGCCACCCAGCTCGACGAGTTCATCGGTGAGGCCCCCGGCTACGTCGACGATCTCGAGGAGTGGCTCCAGGACAATGTCGACGAAGACATCGACCTGCAGAGCCTGAGTGACGAGTTCGTCGAGGGCGGTGGTGTGTCGGATCTCGCCGGGCGGTTCGCCGACGACGTGTTGAACCTCGGCACCACCATCGTCAACGTGGTGTTCCAGGCCTTCACGGTCCTGCTGTTCGTCTTCTACCTCGTCGCCGAAGGACCGAAGCTGCGCCGGACCGTCTGCTCCTTCCTGTCACCGGAGCGCCAGCGGGTGGTGCTGTCGGTCTGGGATCTCGCCATCGAGAAGACCGGCGGCTACATCTACTCGCGGACGGTCCTGGCCATCTTCTCGTCGGTCGCCCACTGGATCGCGTTCACCGTCATCGACGTGCCGTTCCCGGTTCCGCTGGCCATCTGGCTCGGGGTGATGTCCCAGTTCATCCCCGTGGTCGGCACCTACATCGCCGGTGCGCTCCCGGTCATCGTGGCCCTTCTCGACGATCCCCAGAAGGGGTTGGCGGTGCTGGTCGTGGTGTTCGTCTACCAGCAGGTGGAGAACTACGTGTTCGCTCCCAAGGTCACCGCCCAGACCATGGAGATGCATGTCGCCGTGGCGTTCGGCTCCGTGCTGGCCGGCGCCGCACTACTCGGTGTCGTGGGAGCCCTGCTGGCGCTTCCCTTCGCCGCCACCGCCCAGGCGTTCATCTCGGGCTATCGCCAACACCACGAGGTGGAGGAGGAGACGCTCACCGAGAGCGCCCACCGGCGGGGCCGCACCGCTCCCTGATTCCTCTCATCCCGGCGACATCGGCCGATGGGCAGTCAGTCGGGCGCGCCGAAGGGGCGCGGCCCCGCGGCGACGCGAGCCGAGGAGAAGAACATGGGAATCCGACGCGCCGAGGGCGTGACCTTCGAGCCGAGTGGCGACAGTGTCGTCATCCTCGACGCCGATGGCTCCGTCATCACGACCCTGAACGCGGTGGGCACCGTCATTTGGCACGAACTGGACGGCGAACGCGATGTCGCCGCGCTCGCGCGTGACCTCTCCGAACGCTTCGAGGGGGTGTCGGAGTCGGAGCTCGAGGCCGACATCGCCGAATTCGTGGCGTCTCTCGCGGACGCCGCCCTCGTCACCGCCGACTGACGATGCTCGAGGTCGCCGGCGTCGGCATGACGTACCTCCCCCCGAGAGGGTTGATGCGTCATCTGGTGCGAGCCGCCACCGATGAGCCGGTGCGAGCGCTCGAGGGTGTGAACCTCCGAGTGAACGCAGGCGAAGTGGTGGGCCTGATCGGCCCCAACGGGGCCGGCAAGTCGACACTCATCCGCTCCATCACCACCCTGCTCGCCCCGACCGAGGGATCGATCACCATCGACGGCCATCCCGTCGTGCCCGACGACCCCATGGTGACCACCCGCTTCGGACTGTCGCTCCCCGAGGAACGGTCATTCCACTGGAGGCTCACGGGCCGACAGAACCTGGAGTACTTCGGTGCCCTCGCCGGGCTCGACCGGGCGACCATCCGGGAGCGGGTCGATCGCTCGATGCTCGAGCGCGACCTCGCACACCGGGACAAGGCCGTGTTCGGCTACTCATCGGGGATGCTCGCCCAGCTCGGCATCGCGAGGGCGATGTTGCACGACCCCGGGCTCCTCGTGTTCGACGAACCCACGCGAAGCCTCGATCCGCTCGCCGGCCGCCAGGTCTGCGACCAACTCCGTGCCCTCGCGGAGGACGGCCGTGCGGTGTTGATGGCGAACCATCGCCTGGACGAGGTCGTCCTGGCCTGTGACCGGGTGGTTGCGCTCGTCGCTGGCCGTATCGTCTGGGAGGGCGACGCCGGCGAGATCGCGGGCGACCCCACCGGACTCGGCACCCGCCTCGAGACCCTCGTGGCGGATGAGAGCACTGGCTCGGACCCCGCATGAGGCAGGGAAACGCCAACCGGGTGAGGGCGGTGGTCCGCAAGGAGCTCATCACGCTGACCTCCTACCGCGTCGACCTGGTGATGCGCCTCGTCCACGTCGGCTACTTCGCGGTGAGCTTCTACTTCATCGGGGAGTTCGTCGGCGATCCCGACGCGATCGCCGATCTCAGTGGCGGCTACTTCGAGTTCGTGCTCGTGGGTGCGATCGTCACGAACTTCGCGATCGTCGGACTCGCCTCGTTCGCGGGTCAGATCTCCGAGGAGCAGAACGAAGGGACGCTCGAAGCGATCCTCACGACGCCGACGCCGACGTGGACCCTGGTCGCGGCCAGCCATGTCGTACCCCTCGGGTTCGTCATCGTGGAAACCGTCATCCTGGTGGCGGTCGGTCTCGGCTTCTTCGGTTCGGGGATCGCCGTGAGCGGACTGCTGGCGGCCACTCCGGTCCTGTTGCTCACCACGGCCTCGTTCATGCCCTTCGGGATCCTCTCCGCCGCCTTCATCGTGCTGGTGAAGCGGGGCGACCCGTTCAGCGGCCCAGCCGAGAAGATCACCCTGCTGTTGTCGGGCGCGCTCTACCCACTCTCGGTACTGCCCGGCTGGATGGAGGGGGTCGCCCAGTTCCTCCCGGCGACGCACGGCGTCCGGGCCGTCCGATCACTGGCCCAGGCCGATGCCGGCCTCGGTGACGCGCTCGACGAGATCGCGCTCCTCCTCGTCTTCGTCGTCGTGGCCCTACCGGCCAGTGCCTCGCTCTTTCGTCGCGCCGTCACCGTCGCACGACGGGCCGGAACGCTGGGCACCTACTGACGGTCACCCCGCGTCGAAGAGGTCCCAGGCCTCGTCCAACAGTTCGATGGCACGGGGCACCCGGCGAGTCGGGTCCACCGCGTGTTCGAGCAGCACCGCGGGCACCTGGAGGAGCCAGGCGCCCGCCGCCAGGTGACGGCGGATCACGCCGCTAAACGGCGGGACGGCCAGTGCGTCGTCGAGGACGTCGAGATCCCTCGCCGGCCGTCGGCCGACTGCGCCCGCGGTGCCGTGGTCGACACTGACGATTCCCACCAGGTGCCGTGATCCGGTTCCGAGGACTTCGATCGGGAGTTGGGTGCGTCCACGAGGAGCGTCCTCCGGGGTCCCTTCGAGACCGTGCGGCTCGGCGATCTCCCGAGGCACGAGCGGTGGCCGTCGCACGGCGCGCACCGTTCCCGCAGACGTGTCGACGACGGTGAGGTCGTCACCGAGCAGGGTCCAACCCCCGACGAGGGCGGCTCCGGCAAGCGTCGACTTGCCCGCACCCGAGCCGCCGACGAGGAGCAGCGCCCCGTCGCCTCGGGAGATCACCGCGGCGTGCAACATCAGTCGAGTCGGAGTCGCCGCCGCCACTGCCACACCGAACTGGAGGAGGTCATCGAACCGGTCCTCCTCCTCGACCCCGCCGACCCGGCCACCGACCACCACCCGGCCGCCGGACACGTGGACGGCCATGTCGTCATCGGTGATCCAGACCTCGCCGTTCCGGTCCCAACCGAGGTAGTCCTCCAGCGCCTGAGGATCGAGACCGTCGGGTGGCGCCGGCACGTCCGGGCCGGCCTGGAGGAAGATCTCGGGCTCACGCTCGATCGGAGCGACACCGAGGCGGTGGTGAACGGTCGCGCCGAACTCGGTGTCGGCAGCCTCGACCGCAACACCGATCCCTCCACAATCGAGGGTCCACGACTCCGGATCCGACATCGCCACGACGCAATCAAAGCCGACGCAGGAGCACCGCTGGAGGACCTCGCCTCGGTTACGGTCGAGCCCGGTGAGCACGACCGACCCCGACACCACCGCCAAGCTGCTGCGGACGCGGGTGACGCAAGAGCCGATCGACGTGCCGGTGACCGGGACCAGCATGCGAGGGGTGATCGAGTCGGGTTCGACGGCTCGGATCGTCGATGGCGATGCGCCCCGTCCCGGCGAGATCTGGGCCTTCGTCGACGATCACGAACGGGTCCTCGTCCACCGGATTCGCCATGTCGCCGCCGATCTGGTGACCGGGCGCGGGACGGGGAATCTGGTCGACGACGAACCGGTGCCGAGAACTCGCCTCATCGGCCGTGTTGCGTCGGTCCGAGCCCCCTCGGGTCGGCTCCGCCGCTTCGGGAGGATGGATCGTCGATGGGCTCGTCTGGCGTTCACGACGAGAGCGGTCGCGCGCCGGATCGGCCTCCGGCGACGCACCCCACGGCCTGACCACGGAACGTGATACGCCAATCGTTGGGGGAATCTGAGTCAAACTGCCCGTTTTCAGACTGAAACATCAATTTCAGCCCAACGCGCTTCCATCGATCCCACTCTGAGTGGTATCTCTGTGATCCGACAACGGATCCCCCCAGGAGGGCGAACATGCAGTACGAAAAGCCGGCGATCGAGAGCAAGCTCGAGCTCGAGGGCAGCCTCGGCAATCACCGTCCTCGCGGCAGCCGTCGCGTGATTCTTCAGGACACCTGATCCGGCGAGATTGACAGATCTGAACGATCGAGGGGCGGCTCCGCCGCCCCTCGATTCGCGTCCGGGCTCGGACCAGTAGGTCAGCGCATCCCTGCCGCGACCGCCTCGAGGAACTCGCGGCGAGCGGAGTCTCCGCCTCCGTACCTGGCGTGGTACAGCCGGCCACGCTCGTCGGTGAAGTCCCACCCCTGTCGGCCGGGGAACCACACCCGCTGGAACCCTCGGCGAAAAAGGACCTTCGCCGCCTGTCGTGGCCGGTCCCGGCGCGAGGCGACCGGGAACGACCGAAGCTCGAGGGACCGACCCTCGTCGAGCCGTCGCCGCCGTTCGAGCCCTCTCCCCCCGAGCCGTTCGAGTACCGGAGGGGGAACGTGCGCGCCGAGAAGGATGGCCGCCCGATCGAGCGCATGCGCCACCAGCCGCGTCACCTGCCACGCCTCCGCTCGTTCGGCGGCCACGCCCCAGTCCAACGGGTCCGCCGAGATGGCGACCGCGAGGTCCCGCAGCTGGTCCAGCCGGGTGGCGCCGCCGAGGGCGGCATGGAGCGCGAGGTAGACGACCAGATCCTCGGCCGCGAAGATCGGCCGCTCCCGACCGTCCACCTCTCTCAGTCGAAGCCGGTCGAGGATCGCTCCGACGTCGACGGCCATGGTGTCGCGGTCCCGGCCGAGACCGACGAGGTGCCAGTGGAGATCGACGGTGATGTCGCGCATCGCCATCGGCACCTCACCGACGCGATGCCGATGGTAGGCGCTCCAGTTCTGGTTCTGCTCCTCCGCCCCCGCCTCGACCAGCGCATCGATCGCGTCACCGAACCTCGCCGGTTCGACCAGGAGGTCGAGGTCGTTGAACGTGCGAAGATGGGGTCGAGGCATGAGACCGGCCGCGACCGGCCCCTTGAACACGGCCCATCGGATCCCGGCGCCGTCGAACACGGCTGCTGCGTCGTTGAGCACCCGTCCGGCGAGGAGGCGGACGACCCGGTCATCCGCGGCCCGCTCGGCCAGGGCGGGATCGACGGATGCTCCGGCCCGTTCGAGCGCGTCGATCAGCGCCGCTTCCAGTCGGTGCTCGTCTACTGCTACCCGCAGGGCCTCCGCGTCAGGCCCTTCCCAGGCCCGCACGACGGCTTCGGGGTCTTTCGCTCCCTCCGGTCTGAGGAGGTCGCGGACCACTCGCTCGAGTTCGTTCAGCTTCTCACCGCCGCTGTTCACGCGACGAAGTTACCCGAGGTCGATTCGCGGCCCGACCATGTCCTCGGGCGCCTCAGCCCATGGGTCCGGTGTCATCCTCAAGGCGATCCTCGCGCTGCTGGCTGGCGCGGAGATTGGTGACGTAGACCGCCACCTCGGTCCGGCTGCTCATCTTGAGCTTTCGAAGCAGGTTCGAGACATAGTTCTTGACCGTCTTCTCGGCGAGACCCATCCGTTCCGCGATCTGGCGATTGCTCAGCCCTTCCGCCAGATGGTCGAGGAGCCGGCGCTCCTGGGGGCTCAAGCTGCCGAGCGCGGTCTCATGCCCCTGTTCGATCCCTCCGCTGCGAAGCCGGTCGAGCAGTCGCCCGGTCAGGGCCGGATCGATCAGCGAGCCTCCGTCGGCCACGATCCGCACGCAGCGCACCAGCTCGCTCCCGGCCGTTCGCTTCAGCAGGAATCCCGAGGCGTTGGCCCGGATCGCGGAGAGCAGTACGTCGTCATTCGAATAGGACGTCAAGATCAGGCAGGCCACGTCGGGGAAACGCTCGGAGATGCCACGGCAGACGTCGAGACCATCCCCATCAGGGAGAAGGAGGTCGATCAGCGCCACGTCGGGACGGGTGGCCTCGATTCCAGCGAGCCCCTCGGTGGCGGTGGCAGCTTCACCACAGACCTCGATGTCGGCCTCCCGCTCGAGAACGGCACGCAGGCCCTCGCGCACGAGCTCGTGATCATCCAAGAGGAACACTCGAATGGCCATGGGATCCTTCCGCCCGCCTGGGTGCGGTCAGGATCGGCCCCTCTCGATGTTTCGCGATGGGCAGTTGGTCCCGGTGGTCCTGGGCCGTTCGGCCCAGCCGACCCGCTCGATCCGGGTCAGTTGTCGACTGGGATGCCGTGGTACGGGGCGAAGAACGCCCGGTTGTCGGCGAGCAGGTCGAACACCGACTTGTCACAAGGTGGCAGCTCGAGGTCGGAGTGCCCGAGGGGATCCACGCGATCGCCCCAGCGCATGACGGTCGACCCCCAGGTGACGCCGCCACCGAATGCGGTCTGCACAACGATGGACCCGGGCTGGATCCGTCCCTCGTCGAGCGCGTCCGAGAGCGCCATCGGGATCGATGCCGCGGCGGTGTTCCCGTGCGTGCCGATGTTCACCATGACCTTCTCCGCCGGCACCTTCAGCCGCCGGATGGCCGCATCGATGATGCGTTCGTTGGCCTGATGCGGGATGACGAGATCGACGTCGTCGACTCCCATCCCGGCCCGCTCCAGCGCCCGGGTCACGGACGCGGCCATGCCCTTCACTGCGAGCTTGAACACCGCCTGGCCCTCGAAATGGAGCCGATCGACGGCCGGATCACGCGGGCGCAGCATCTCCCCGCGGGTTCCGAGCGTGGGGAACACCATCGTGCGACCGGACACGCCATCCGCCCCCAGGTCATGGCTCAGGATGCCGTCGCCCGCAGTCGACGCCTCGAACACCGCGGCCCCGGCCCCGTCACCGAACAGGATGCAGTGGCCCCGGTCGTAGTAGTCCATCACGTAGTGGAGCTTCTCGGCGCCGACGAGGAGCACCCGCTCGGCGATACCCGACTCGATCATCGACGTCACCGTGGCGGTGCCGTAGACCCAACCCGAACACGCCGCGTTCAGATCGAACGCCGCGGAGTTCGATGCGCCGATTCGTTCCTGGAGGTAGCAGGCGTTGCTGGGGCAGGTGATCTCCGGCGTGACCGTGGCCGCCACGAGCAGGTCGATGTCACCGGCCTCGAGACCGGCCGCTGCCAGCGCCTGTTCGGCCGCGACCTCGGCGAGATCGGTGACCTCCACGTGGGAGATCCCCCGCTCACTGATCCCGGTCCGGTCCATGATCCAGTCGTTGCTGGTGTCGACGAGCTGCTCGAGATCGGCGTTGGTCAACTTCACCGGCGGGACACACTTCCCCCAGCCGGTGATAGTGGCGCGACGTTCCACGAATCCCTCCCCCGAGACGGAACCACTCTCAGTGTAGGAAATCGGGCTGGGCGACGCTCACCCACTCGTTCTAGGGTCGCCGACGTTGCTCGACCCAGGCGGTGCCATGACCTTCACCATCACCCGATTCCGACTCGCGATCTTCGTACTCGTCGTCGCGTTGATCTCTCCGGCCACCGTGCTCGCCACGCATGTCTTCGACGACGTCCCCGACAATGCCTTCTACACCGACGCGGTCACATGGGCGAACGACAACGGCATCACCTCCGGGTACGGAGACGGCCGATTCGGACCCGACGACGGTGTGACCCGCGCCCAGAACGTCACGTTCGCGAAGCGCTACCACGACAACCTCGCTCCCGCCGCCGCCCAAGCGGTGGACAAGACCCCGATCGACAACGGGAACGGGCTCGAGCGGACTCATTCACTGCAGGTCGACGCCCCGGCGGACGGATACCTCCTCGTGACCGCCACCACGGTGATGGGGGAGGACGACACCGCCACCGGCACGGGCAATCAGTTCGTCGAGGGTTGGATCGAGCTCGACGGCGTTCAGCCGTCCACCCTCGACAAGCGCATCGAGACGATCGAGTTCGGCGGGGTGGTGCAGGACTACGACATCACCTTCGTCGTGACCCATCTGGTGCCCGTCACCAAGGGCGACCACACCATCACCAGCCACGTGACCGGCCCCGGCGGGCTCTTCCCGATCTTCGTCTACCAGCGCGAGATCCAAGCCCTGTTCGTGGCCGGCGACGTCAGCGACGCCTTCGCCGCCGGCTGATCCCCCCCTCGCACCACCGTTCTGGGTGGGCCAACTGCTGAAAAACGACACCCCACCCACCCAGAACGAACTGCCTTCCGTTCTGGGTGGGCCAACTGCTGGAAAGCGACACCTCACCCACCCAGAACGCGAAAGGGGGTTTCAGGTCAGGTCGGTGATCCAGGCGTCGACGGCGGAGTCGTCGGCGGCAGGGGTGGCGATGACGGTCATCACCGGGTCGCCGTCGCGGCGGGATCGGGTGACCTCGGACCGCTGGCCGACCCGCTGGCCGAGCAGGAGACCCTCCTCGGAGCCGACCAGCCCCTTGATCCGGACCACACCGTCCGGAGCGGCATCGAGCCAGGCGCGCAGGGCAACACGATCCGAGGAGCAGGGGGTGAACCCCCACGCCCGGTGATCAGCATGGTGGTGGGGCGGCGCCTCCCCCACCGAGGGCCGGCCGAGCAGCAGATCGAGTGACACGTCGGTGCCGATCAGGATCGGTGCCCCGGTGTGATCGCTCACCCATCGCGCAACCTCGTCCATCCGGTCGGCGTCGACCACGTCGGCCCGGCTCGACAGAACCAGGTCGGCGGTGCGGAGCTGGGCCAGGACAGTGTCGCCGACGTAGGCGTCCGCGGCCCGCTCCCGCACCGATTCCGGATCGACCACGACAACAATGCCGTCGAGCGCGAAGCCCGGGCTCCTCCCCCACTGCGCCACCGCCCACGGGTCTCCCACGCCGCTCACTTCGACGATCACGTGATCGGGTCGCGGCTCGAGCTCGCGGAGGATCTCCAGCGCGGAGGCGAAACCGTCGGAGAGGGTGCAGCACACACAGCCGTTGGCGAGCGACGTCACGTCGCCGTCGGTCGATTCGATCAGGTGCTCGTCGAGGGCCACATCACCGAAGTCGTTGACGATGACCGCCAGCCGGCGACCGCCAGGATCGCGGAGGAGACGGTTGACCAGCGTGGTCTTGCCGGCTCCGAGATAGCCACCGATGACCGTGAAGGCGATTGGCTCGTCGGTCACGAAACCGGGTGATGGACTCCGCCGACGACCGTGGCCGCCACCCCGATGTCGCGCAGTTCCATCGGGTCGATGGTGTGTGGGTCGGCGTCGAGGACCGCGAAGTCGGCCCGCTTGCCGGGGGTGATCGACCCGATTTCGTCATCCATCTTCAGCTGGTACGCCGCGCCCCGGGTCAACGCGAGCATCGCCTCGGAGACCGAGATGCGTTCGTCGGGTCCGAGGATTCGGCCACTCGGTGTTTGGCGGTTCACCGCGCACCAGGCCACATGCAGCGAACCCAGCGGCGTGACCGGCGAGTCGCAGTGCATCGACAGGGGTACTCCAGCGCGCAGCACGGTGGCCGCGCTGTTCATCCGGGCCGCCCGCTCCGGGCCGACGGTGATCTCGACGTGCTGGTCACCCCAGTACCAGATGTGATTCGAGAAGATGTTGGCGGTCATGCCGAGCTCGGCCATGGCCTCGTACTGCTCAGGGCGGGTGAGTTGGGAGTGCTGAGCGGTGGTCCGATGATCAGGCCGCAGAACGTCGCGGTTCTCCCGCATCGAGTCGAGGAGGAGCTCGACCGCCTGGTCACCGTTGGTGTGGACGTGGGTGAGGATGCCCGCCTCGAGATACGGACGCATCCGCCCCGGTACCTGTTCGGGCGGGATGAGCCACAACCCGTTCGGCCGGTCACCCAGATAGGGCTCGGAGAGGCGGGCCGTGAACCCCTGGATGCTGCCGTCGAGGACGAACTTCACCCCGGCGAACCTCAGCTTGTCGGTGGACTCGGCCGCCCGCTGGTGGATGAGCTCCACCGCAGCAGCGTCGTCGGGCATCTGACCGGCACCGTGGAACAGGGCGAGACGCGCGGGATAGTCGGGATCGTCGACGACCTGGTGCCAGCTCTCGGCCCCGGCGTCGGCCTCGAAGCTGGTGCTACCGAGGTCGACCAGGGTCGTGATGCCCGAGCGGTTCGCGAGCCGGCCGTAGTCCCACTTGCCCTCGGCGCCCATCGCTGCCCGCCAAAAGGCCATCATGGCGTCGCCGGCGAGCGCCATCGCCGCCGGTTCCTGGAGTTCGCCGATCGGCCAGCCCGAACCATCCTTCGGAACGCCGTCGGTCAGGGTGTCGGGGCCGATGCCGGCCTGCTCCATCAGAGCGGTGTTCACCGTGCAGAGGTGGAGGCTGGCATGGAAGACACAAATCGGACGGGTCGTCGACACCTGGTCGAGGTGGGTCGCGATCAGCCGTTCACCCGGGTAGTAGATGGGATCGAGCCCCCAGGCGGTCAGCGGCTCGGAGGGGTCGGCCATCGCCGCATCGGCCTCCCGCAGCCGATCGAGCACCTGATCGATCGAGGTGCAACCGGTCCAACGCCGACCGTCCGGCCCGGTCGCATCGAAGTATCCGAGATATGGGAAGCGCCACTGGCCGGCGCTGGCGTGGCTGTGGGCCTCGACGAAGCCGGGCATGACGGTGAGATCGCCGTAGCGGTCGTCGACCGCGGCCGCGGGGTGTGCCTCCTGCAGCTCCGCGAAGCCACCCACCGCCTCGATCCGGCCGTCCCGAATCGCCACGGCATCGCCTGCCTGGTCTCGATCGTGGGTGTGCAGAACGCCCGCCCGCAGGATCGTCAGTTCATCAGCCATGGGCACCTCCGGCGGACAGCTTGCCAGGCCGACTCGGCCGACCTCCATTCCTCGACTCGCTGGGACAAAGGGACCAATGGTCGCAGTCGCAACCATCGGTCCCTTCGTACTGTCGCGGTATCCCCCCAACGAGAGGTTGGTTCTCATGACCATCACGATCACCAAGACCAAGTTGGCGATCGCGCTCGTCGCGCTGGCGTTGCTGGTGCCGGCGACGGCGTTCGCCACCCACTCCTTCAGCGACGTGCCCGACGGCCAGTACTACACCGACGCCGT
>CAYFLT010000013.1:69331-71042 GCA_964344055.1 uncultured Candidatus Nemicrothrix sp. | reverse complement strand
GGCAGGCGGGCCACACTCATCGGCGTCAACGTCCTCGTTGCGATCGTCGCGTCACTGGGGGTCTGGTTCTTCTGGCCGGACGGAGGTGACGACGGCGCGGACGCCGGCACCTCGCTGGCACCGCCCGGCATCGAGCCCGTACTCGAAGGAGACGGCCCCGACGCGGTCATCGTGGAGACCACGCCCACGATCGCGGCGGTCGACGCCCTGCGGATCGAGACGCTCGAGCGTCAGGTTGCCGAGCTCGAAGCCGAACTCCGCAACGTGCCGGCACCGGCCATCTCCGGATCCAGGATCAGTCGCATCACCGTGGACGTCGACGCCCAGTTCATCAGTGCCACCGACGCCAGCGTGGCGGTCATCGGCACCGAGGGCTCCTACGTCGAGATCAACCCCGAGACCGATGAAGTCACCGACGCGGCGGAGGTCTCGAGCAACGCGGCCCGGATCCTCCGTACCGGCACGACGGTGTGGCTCGCCGACTTCCAGGGCAACCAGCTTCTTCGTCTCGAACCGTCCGACGGTTCGATCGTTTCTGCGTTCCCGATCGACGGGCCGGACGGACTCCAGAAGGACGGCCGCACGCTCGTGATGGCGTCGGCGAGGGGCAAGTACGTCGCCCGGCTGGACTCGACCGATGGCGCCGTCCTCGACGAGGTGGCGGTGGGCGGAACGCCGACGGCGGTCCTCGTCACCGCCGAGTCGCGGGTCTTCGTCGCACTCTTCGATACCGGCGAGCTGGTCGAGCTGAACCACGACGATCTCAGTGTGAAGACCCGCTTGGAGGTCGGGGCCGGCCCCATCGGTCTCGCCTGGGGAGGCGACGACGTCGTCTTCGTGTCCAACCAGCTCGACGGCACAGTGGCTCGGGTTGCCGTCGACTCCGAAGAGATCGAGACCACCGATGTGGGCGATGCCCCGATCGAACTCGGCCTGGCGTTCGGTTCGCTCTGGGTGGCGGTGAGCGAATCCGGCGACCTGGTCGAGCTCGACCCCGACTCACTCGAGGTCCTGAGCCGCACTCCCATCGGCGGTGAGCCCTCCGGGGTCGCGGTGAATGGGGATTCGCTCTGGCTCGCGGTCAAGGGCGACGGCCTGGTGGTGCGGATCACCAACTGACCGACGCCGGTTTCGGCCAACCGAAAAACCACGCGGACTTCGACGTGGTCCGCTTCCCGAGCCGCGGTCAGCCTTCGGTACGATCGAAAAAGTCGCCATCTTCGGAGGTCCCCCATGCAGTTCGGCGAACTCGAGATCGAAAGTGCGCTGGCCGACTTCGTCGCCGATGAGCTCCTCCCCGGAACGGGCGTCACGCCGGAGGCGTTCTGGGCCGGTTTCGAGCAGATCGTGGCCGATCTGGCCCCGAGGAATGCCGACCTGCTCGCCCGACGCGACGAACTGCAGGACCAGATCGACGCGTGGCACGTCGCCCCCCGGGACCAGGTCGTGACCGGCAACGTCGACCGCGAGATCGCCGAGGTGGCCGGACCGCAGCTCGTGGTTCCGCTCGACAACAGTCGCTACGCGCTCAACGCGGCGAACGCCCGGTGGGGGTCCTTCTACGACGCCCTCTACGGCACCGACGTGATCGACGACGGCGACGGGTGCGGCAAGGGGAGGAAGTACAACCCGATCCGCGGCGACAAGGTGATCGACACCGTCCGCGACTTCCTGGACCGCCACTTCAGCCTCGACAACTCCAGTCACCACT
>CAYFLT010000013.1:62683-69309 GCA_964344055.1 uncultured Candidatus Nemicrothrix sp. | reverse complement strand
AAGGTGGAGCGGGGTGACCTCGTTGCGATCAGCGGTGATGGCACCCAGAGCACCCTGCTGCGCCCTGAGCGCTTCATCGCCTACACCGGCAATCCGGAGAAACCGGACTCGATCCTCCTGCGCAAGAACGGCCTCGGCTGCGAGCTCCAGATCGGCGAAGGGTTCTACATCGGCAAGCGCGATCACGCGAACGTCTACGACGTCCATCTCGAATCGGCAGTGACCGCGATCATGGACTGTGAGGATTCCGTCTCGGCAGTCGACCTCGACGACAAGCTCGTCGTCTACGGCAACTGGCTGGGGCTGATGAACGGGACGCTCACCCGCTCGTTCGAAAAGGGGGGCGAGACCGTCGACCGGTCACTGGATCCCGATCGCGTGTACATCGCTGCGGACGGGGGCGAACACGTGGAACCCGGGCGCGCGTTGATGCTCGTTCGCAACGTCGGCCATCACCTCACGACCGACATCGTCACCTACCAGGGCCACCCGATCCCCGAGACGATGCTCGATGCACTGGTGACCTCGGCCGCGGCCATGCACGACCTGAATGGGGCCAGTTCATTCCGAAACAGCCGCACCGGGTCGGTGTACATCGTGAAGCCGAAGCTGCACGGCCCCGACGAGGTGGCGCTCGCCTGTGAGCTCTTCTCCCGCGTCGAGGACGTGCTCGGTCTCGAGCGCAACACACTCAAGATGGGGATCATGGACGAGGAGCGGCGCACGTCGATGGGCCTCAAGGGGTGCCTCGCCCACGCTCGCGAGCGGTGCGTGTTCATCAACACCGGCTTCCTCGACCGAACCGGGGACGAGATCCACACCGACATGGAGTCCGGCCCCGTGCTTCCGAAGGGGGAGATGAAGTCATCGACGTGGCTCCGCGCCTACGAGGACTCCAACGTCGACACCGGCCTCGCGTGCGGCCTCAGGGGGCGAGCCCAGATCGGCAAGGGGATGTGGGCTGCGCCGAACGAGATGGCGGACATGATGAAGACGAAGATCCAGCATCCGCTGGCCGGCGCGAACTGCGCCTGGGTGCCGTCGCCGACGGCGGCCACCCTCCACGCCACCCACTACTTCAAGCTCGACGTCCGAGCCCGCCAACAGGACCTCGTCGACCGACCCCGTCAGCGACTGGGCGACATGCTCGCCATCCCGACCATCGCCGCCGACCGCAAGTTCACCGACGAGGAGATCCAACGGGAGCTGGACAACAACTGCCAGGGCATTCTCGGGTACGTGGTCCGCTGGGTCGGCCAGGGGGTGGGCTGCTCGACGGTCCCCGACATCAACGACGTCGGCCTGATGGAGGACCTGGCCACCCTCCGCATCTCCAGCCAACACGTCGCCAACTGGCTCCATCACGGCGTCGTGTCCGAGGAACAGGTGCGGGCGACGATGCGCCGGATGGCGGTGTCGGTCGACAACCAGAACGCTGACGACGCGGCCTACCGGCCGATGGCGCCGGGCTACGACGAGAGTATTCCGTTCCAGGCCGCACTCGATCTCGTGCTCCAGGGCCGCCACGAGAAGAACGGCTACACCGAACGGATCCTCCGCCACCGCCGCCGCGAGCAGAAGGCCGTCGGCTGACGCCGATCGGCCATCAACCCGCCTGGGGTCGGGTCGCGGGAACCGGACGGCCGTCTCGCGTCGTCGTAGGGTGAGAACCATCCTCCGGGAGCCGCGGCCATGGCGAGACACCGACCACCGACCCGATCCTCGCATCGAGCCCTGCTGATCGTCCTCGCGTTCGCGACCCTCGCCGCGGCCTGCTCGGGCGACGACGGGGACGAACCGACCTCCGAGTCCGAGCCCTCCCCCACGACCACCACTTCGCCGACCGGCGACAGTGCCCCGGACAGCACACCGACGGAGCCTGTCGAGCTCACCCAGGGACCCCTCCTGATCAGCCTCAGCACCGGTGAGGCCGTTGATCCGATCGCCGATGCGGCCCCCGTCGTGGCCGGTGATGCGTTGGCGGAAGCCGATATCCGGGCCGTCACCGACCGTCTCCCGCCATGGGACGGAGACGGCGAACCCCAGGACTTCAACCGGCCGGCCGCCTCACTACGGCCGCCGCTCACAGGCCAGACGATCACAGAGACCTTTCCCGCGACTGGCGACCTGGACGCCCCCACGGTCGATCCCGGGCCCGTCGAAGTCGTGCGCTTCTCGCCCGACGGCGACGTGCCGATCGCGCCCAACGTGTCGATCACCTTCAACCAGCCGATGGTGCCGCTCGGCACGGTCGGTCAGCTCGCCGCACATGACGTCCCCGTCACGATGACCCCCGAGCCCGCGGGATCTTGGGAGTGGATCGGGACGCGCACGCTCCGGTTCCAGCCCGCCGACGATCGGTTCGACCGCCTGCCGATGGCCACCGACTACACCGTCGAAATCCCGGCCGGCATCGAATCTGCGGCCGGCGAGGTACTGGTCGATGCCGTCCGATTCGAGTTCTCGACACCGCCCGCCGGGGTGCGGTCGGTGAGCCCAGGTGGTGACCAACTCGCTCTCCAGCCCGTGTTCGTCGCAGTTTTCGACCAGCTGGTCGATCCGAGCGTCGTACTCCCGGTCATCGAACTGCAGGCTGCCGGCCAGGTCCGGGAGATCCGCCTCGCCACCGATGACGAGGTCGAAGCCGATGAACGGGCTGCCGACGCGGTCTCGCGCTCGCCCGGCCGCACGGTCGCCTTCCGCACGGTCCACCCTGTCGGAGCCAACGAGGCGATCGACATCACGATCGGCCCGCGCGTCCCGTCGGTCGAAGGGCCGATTCTCAGCGACACGGCGGACTCGCACCGCGCCCGCACCTACCCGCCCTTCAGGGTGGAGGACAGTACCTGCCGCGAACCCTGCGAACCGGGTGACTGGCTCTGGGTGCAAATGACCAACGAGATCGCCGCCGAGCAACTCGACCTGTCGGGCTTCACCATCACGCCCGAGGTCCCCCTGGCGACCCACGTACGGGGCACCATCGTCGAGATCTCCGCCGTCACCGAAGGCAACACCACCTACGAGTTCACCCTGCCGGCCGACCTCACCGACATCTACGGTCAAGCCCTCGGCCGGGATCAGACGGTCCAGTTCAGGTTCGGACCCACGGACCCTCTGCTCGCCGCCCGTTGGGGTGACTACACGATTGCCGACCCCTACGCCGAGGAACCGACGCTGCCGGTGCTCGTCTCCCGTCACGAGCAGCTGCGGGTCATCGCATACGAGGTGGAACCCTCGCAGTATCGCGACTACCGCGCTTGGCGCGAGGACTACCTCTGGGACGATGGTCGCCTGCCGAGCTGGCCGATCGCTCTCGACATCACGATCGACACCGGGGTCGTGGGCGACGTCTTCACCGACGTCGCGATCCATCTCGCTTCGGCACTCGACGGCGACCACGGTCAACTCGTCGTGGTGGTCCTTCCGGTCGGCCGTTACGCCTCACTCCCGAGAGACCACGACGACTACTGGCGGAACCGTCCCGTCACGACGTGGCTGTCGGTGACCGGGCTGGGTCTCGACGTCTACGAGGACGGCACCGATCTCTACGCCTGGGTGACCGACCTCGCCTCCGGGGAACCCCGCAGTGGGGTGCAGGTGACGACGACGTCCGGTCGCACGACAACCACCGACGGGGTCGGGCTCGCGCACTTCCCGCTCACCGCCACCCCGACCGGAGCGCTCATCGCCACCACCGACGACGGCGATGTCGCCTTCGCGCACTACGAGGCCTGGTTCACCCGTCGGGTTCCGGACGACCCGGTGCTGTGGACGGTCTTCGACGACCGGGGCGTCTACAAGCCGGGCGAGACGGCCCACGTCAAGGGGTGGGTGCGGGTCCTCGAACTCTCTGATGATGCCGGCCTCGGGCTCCTGCCCGAGGGGCACGAGATCATCTATCGGGTCCTGGACCCGGTGGGCAACGAGATCGATGCCGGCAGCTTGCCGGTCGGAGCACTCGGTGGATTCGATCTCGACATCGACATCCCGGAGGGTGCGAATCTGGGGCGCGGCTGGATCGAATTCGAGACCACGATCGACGACCACACCAGCCACCAGAGCCGGACGCTCACGATCCAGGAGTTCCGTCGACCCGAGTTCGAGGTCACCGCGCGGGCCGAGAGCCCCGGTCCCTACATCGTGAACGAACCCGCCACCGTGGCCGTGGAGGCGGCCTACTTCTCCGGCGGCGGGCTGCCCAACGCCGAGGTCGAATGGCTGGTGACGACGAGTACCGCCAACTACCAGCCCCCAGATTGGGGTGATTTCACGTTCGGCACCTGGACTCCGTGGTGGTACGGGCCCGTGCTCTACGGCGCGTTCGACTACGACCACTTCGACTACCGATTCGTCGAGGACGAGTACTACTTCCCTGCCCAGAGCACTGTCCGAGAAGTGTTCAACGGTCTCACCGACGGCAGCGGGACCCACTACCTCCAGATGGACTTCACCGGTGATGGCGAGGGACAACCCACGACCGTCACCGCCCAGGGCACGGTGTTCGACGTGAACCGGCAGGCGTGGGCGGCGTCGACCAGCGTGCTGGTGCACCCTGCCGACGTCTACGTCGGCGTTCGAAGCCGGTCCACGTTCGTTCGGGCCGGGGAACCCCTCGACATCGAGGCGATCGTCACCGACATCGACGGCAAGCCGGTGGCCGGTCGCCCCGTGACGATCGAGGCGACGAGACTCGAGTGGGGTTGGGTGGACGGTTCCTGGGGCGAACAGCCGACCGCGGTGGAGGCGTGCGAGATCGAATCGATGGAGACACCGGTCGAGTGCTCCTTCGCGACGGAGTTTGGCGGCGAGTACCGGATCACTGCGACCGTCAGCGATGCGACCAGGCGGCGGAACATCAGTGAGCTCACCCGTTGGGTGTCCGGCTCGAACCCGGTCCCGTCCCGGCGAATCGAGTTGGAGGAGGTAACGCTCGTCCCCGACACCGAACACTACGCCCCGGGCGACACCGCCGAGATCCTGGTCTCTGCGCCGTTCAGCCCCGCCAGCGGTCTCGCCACGGTCTCTCGTAACGGCATCGTCGAAACCATCGCCTTCGACGCGCCCGACGGGTCCGCGATTCTCGAGTTCGAGATAGAGGACGAGCACATCCCGAACCTCCACTTGCAGGTGGACCTGGTCGGCTCGGCCACCAGGGTGGGTGACGACGGCGAACCGGTCGAGGGCGTTCCGCCCCGACCCGCCTACGCCACCGGCCGGCTCCAGCTCTCGGTGCCTCCCGTGACGCAGACGCTGACGGTGTCCGCGGAGCCGGGCCGCGTCGCCGTCGAGCCGGGCGATTCGGTCGACCTGACGGTGACCGTCGAGGATGCGAACGGAAGGCCTGTTCCTGGATCCGAGGTGGCGATCGTCGTGGTGGACGAGGCCGTCCTCGCACTGAGCGGGTATGACCTCCTCGATCCGCTCGCCGTCTTCTACCGTCCGATCCGCTCCGAGGTCAGTACCGACCGCGCCCGGCGCTTCGTGAGCCTCGCCGATCCCGAAGCGTTCGAAGCCACGTCCCCCGCGGGAAGCTCACTTCCCGGTGCCAGCTATGCCGGGGACTCCGGTGACGACGTGGCCGCACTCGACTTCGAATTCGCCGATGCCGACGCTTCCGGTGCCCAATCAGGCCCCCTACTCACGCGCACCGCGGGCGGTGGCAGGGACGACCAAGCCCCGATCGACGTTCGAACGGACTTCGACGCGCTCGCCTTCTACCGACCCGACGCGGTGACCGACTCCGACGGGGAGATCTCGGTCACTGTCGACCTGCCGGACAACCTCACCCGCTACCGGGTCATGGCCGTGGCGGTGAACGGTGCCGACCGGTTCGGCAGCGACGAGTCGACCCTCACCGCGAGACTCCCGATCCAGGTCCGTCCTTCCGCACCGCGGTTCCTCAATTTCGGGGATCAGTTCGAACTGCCGATCGTCGTCCAGAACCAGACCGACACCGAGCTCGAGATCGACGTGGTGGTGGAGACGGCCAACCTGGCATTGACCCACGGAGCCGGGCGACGCGTGGTCGTACCGGCGAACGACCGAGTCGAGGTTCGATTCCCCGCCGCGGCACTGGAGGCCGGCACCGCCCGCTTCCGGGCCACAGCGGCGAGCGCCGACCATGCGGACGCCGCGACAGTCGAGCTCCCCGTCTACACCCCGGCCACCGCCGAAGCGTTCGCGACCTACGGGGTGGTCGATGACGGCGCGGTGATCCAACCCGTGAGTGCGCCCACCGATGTCTTCCCCCAATTCGGTGGGCTCGAGATCAACACCTCGTCGACCGCGCTCCAAGCCCTGACCGACGCCGTGCTCTACGTCAGCCAGTACCGCTTCGACAGCTCGGACTCGTTGGCATCGCGCCTCCTCTCGGTGGCGTCGCTTCGCGACGTCCTCGACGCGTTCGACGCCGAGGGACTCCCCGAGCCCGCGGTGCTGAGCGCGGCCGTAGCCGACGATCTCGCGGCGTTGGAGGCCATGCAGCACTTCGACGGAGGCTGGCCCTACTGGCGCCGCACCGAACGGTCGATCCCCTTCAACACCGTGCACGTGGTGCACGCGCTCGTGGAGGCGAAAGCCGCGGGCTACGACGTCGATCAGTGGCGCTTGGACAACGCCCTCGGCTA
>CAYFLT010000013.1:56176-62673 GCA_964344055.1 uncultured Candidatus Nemicrothrix sp. | reverse complement strand
GGGGTCGGATGCTCGCCGGCGACCGGGATGCCGCGACGGCCGAGTCGCTGTACCGCAGGGCGGGCGACACGCTCGGTCTCGACGCGGTCGCCTGGCTGTGGCCGGTGATCGACGATGCCGCGATCGAGAGGGAGATCCTGCGGCTCTTCACCAACCGGGCCACCGAGACGGCCGGCGCAGCCACCTTCACCACCGACTACGGCGACGGTGCCCATCTGCTGCTGCATTCGGACCGCCGGACCGACGGCATCATCCTCGAGGCCCTCGTCCACGAGGCGCCGTCGAGCGACCTGATCCCGAAGGTCGTGGCCGGACTCCTCGGCAACCGGGTCCGGGGTCGATGGAGCAACATCTCCGAGAACTCGTTCATCCTCCTCGCGATGAACTCCTACTTCGACACCTTCGAAGCGGTCGATCCGGATTTCGTCGCCCGAGCGTGGCTGGGCGGCACCTACACGGCAGAGCACGGCTACGAGGGGCGTAGCACCGATCGTCACGAGACACTCGTGCCGATGGATGTCCTCGTCGAGGCGGGCGACGCCGACCTCGTCGTCGCCAAGGACGGCGACGGCCGGCTCTACTACCGGCTGGGCCTGCGCTACGCACCCGACGACCTCGACCTGGATCCGCTCGATCGTGGTTTCGAGGTCACTCGCCGCTACGAGTCGGTCGACCACCCGGACGATGTCTGGGCCGACGACGAAGGGGTATGGCACGTCAAGGCCGGGGCCGAGGTCCGTGTCGTGCTCACGATGGTGACCGACTCCCGCCGCACCCACGTGGCCCTGATCGACCCGCTCCCGGCAGGACTGGAGCCGCTCAACCCCGATCTCGGCGTCACCGGCGAGATCCACCAACCCGACCTGGCGGGTGAAACTGCCGGGGCCGACGAGGCCGGTGTCCTCGCCGACCGATCGTGGTGGTGGCCATGGCAGTGGTAACAGCACACCAACCTGAGAGACGACCGGGCCGAGGCGTTCACCAGCTACCTGTGGGCCGGTGTTCACGAGTTCACCTACCTGGCTCGAGCCACCACACCCGGAGAGTTCATCGCCCCGCCCGCACGCGCCGAGGAGATGTACGCCCCCGAGACCTTCGGGCGGACCGGCACCGACTTCGTCGTCGTCGAACCGTGAGGGCGGCTAGGGCTCGACGATGATGTCGACGGACGAACCCGGCCAGTCGGGATCGCACACCTTGACGATCCACGTCCGGAGATGGACGGCCATGCCGGGGGTGATCACGGTCCCGGGCTCGACCGACTGGGAGCCGACCTGGGGTATCCAGCTCTCCCCGCATGCCTCCATCGTCCATGCACACTCGGGGCAGTGATCGTCGGAGGTGGTGACGGTGACGCCGAGAGCGTCCAGCAGTTCGACCGCGGCATCGGGGGGCATGTCGACGACGTCGGGCATCTTCTGCGGGGGCGGCGGCGCCGTGGTCGTCGGTGCGGGTGGCGCAGTCGTCGTGGGCGGGATCGTCGGCGCGGGTGCAGCGGTCGTCGTGGGCGGTGTCGTCGGCCCACCGCTGGGCTGCAGGTGGCTCGGCCGGCCCTCGGTGCGGACCGGTGCCGGCGATTGCACTGAGATGGATTCCCCGACATCGCCGCCGGGCGTCGTCGGCGTCTCGCCGCGCTCGTCCGATCCCGCGCTGGCGGGCGACGAACCGGCGATCACATCGACGACCGCCGGCCGGAAGTACCAACCTGCCACGCCGAGCGAGACGGCGGTCACGACCGCAACGGTCAGGAGGCCCACCTCTCGCGGGTTGAGCCGGTACCGGATGAGTTCACGTTCGTTGTCCATGCCGACATCGAACGCCACGAACCCCCGCCCGCCATCGGGGACACCCCCTATCGCGACCTCAGAGCACGACGCTGGGGTCGGGAATGAGGTCGCGGGCGAGCCATTGGAAGACCTTCCAGCCCACTGCGGGTGCCGACATCGCCACCGCCACGTCCTTGGCGGCCTCGTCGCTGATGGGCACCGCATCCGGCGCCTTCACGTGCACTTCGGCCACCCGCTCGGCCATCACGAACCAGCCGACCGCCTCGCCGGGTGATCGGCCTCCCGTCAACAGCCCGTGATTGCGGAGGATGCAGAGCTTGGTGCCGCCCATTGCCGCAGCAATCCGCTCCCCACCGTCGGTGGAGACGATCTCCAGATCCTCGCCCAGATACATCGACTGATCGAAGACGTAGGCGCAGGACTCCTGGCTGATCGGCCGGAACGGCTGCACGCACGCCGACCACGGGGTGCCGTACTGGGTGTGGGTGTGCGCCGCCGACACCAGGTCGGGTCGGGCACTCAGGATCGGGTGATGGATGTTGTACCCGGCCGTGTTGACACCGTTCGTGTCGGGTCCTTCGACCACTCGCCCGTCCGGGCCGACCAGCGACAGGTTGTGCACCGTTGCCGCCCAGAACGGGATGCCGTAGCCGAGCACCCAGAAGTGATCGAGGCGCTCCGGGTCACGGGCACTGATGTGACCGTCACCGATCTGCCCCCAGCGCAGCTTCGAGAAGATGCGGTAGCCGAGGGCGACCTCCCACTTGCGATGCAGCCGCGTCTCCTCCGGGTCCTCGAAGGTGGGGATGTCGAGGGAGTAGGTGATGTCGGGGTAGCGGTCGAGCTCCAGCGTCATGACGCCAGGCTAGAACACGCTCGTCGGCGCTAGAAGAGGGCCTGCTGATCCCGTTCGTGGGCGAGGAGTCGGGCCTTGAGGTCGAGCCCGTCCGCCCCGACGATGCGATGACATGGCAGCACGATCGGAATCGGGTTCTTGTTGTTCGCCGAACCGATCGCACGCGACGCGCCGGGCCGTCCGATCGCCTCGGCCTGCTCCCCGTAGCTCGTGGTCTCCCCGTACGGCACATCGGTGAGCGCCATCCACGCCTCGCGCTGGAAGTCGGTACCGACGAGATCGAGTGGGATGTCGAACTCGCGTCGTTCGCCCGCGAAGTACTCCAAGAGTTGGTCGGCCGCCGCCTCGAGGAACGGATCGTCGTCGGCGAACTCGGCGTCGACCGCGGATGCCTCTTCGTTCTCGAACAGGATGCGGGTGACACCGCGCTCGGAAGCAACCAGGGTGAGGGTGCCGATCGGTGAGTCGAGGTGACGTTGGTGGAGGGTCATTTCCGGTCCTCTTCGGGTCGGGGGGAATCGTGGTCTGCGGAGAGCGATGCCCACAAGTGCTGGGCGGCGAACGCTCGGTGGGGGCGCCATGCCTCGGCCAGCTCGAGTACGGCGGCCTCCGATGGGATCTCGTCGCCCTTGGTGAGCGCCCGAACGGCGTGGCGAATGCCCAGATCTCCTGCCGGGAACGCGTCAGGGTCGCGGGCCGCACGCATGGCGATCACGTCGGCGGTCCACGGGCCGACACCAGGGAGGGCGAGGAGCTGCTCCCGAAGGAGCGACGGGTCGGGAGCATGGAGGTCCACAGAGCCGTCGATCACTGCGGTGGCGAGCGCACCGATGGTCATCGCCCGCCGACGTGGCATCCCTTCGTCCGTGCGTCCGTCCGCGAACCGGGCGAGTCGGGCCGGGTCGGGGAACACCCGGGTGAGTCCGAGCGCCATTCCACCGATGGCAGCACCATGCCGTTCGACGAGCCGTCCGGTGGTGGTGGTCGCACCGGCCACACTCACCTGCTGCCCGATGATCACTCGGACCGCGGTTTCGAAACGGTCCCAGCCGCCGACCACCCGCAGCCCGGGCCGGGCCCGAACCAGTGGTCCGAGTAGGGGATCTCGCCTCAGCGCCGCCTCCGCTCCTCGGACATCGTCGTCGAGGCCGAACATGTGGCGAGCCCGGGCCACCTCGTCGATGATCGAGTCGAAGGTCGGGAGGTGGGCGACCAGCTCGATCTGGCCGGCGGCAGGGTGATCGAAATCGATCTCGATGACGCCAGGGTGACCGCATACCTGAAGCGTGCGCCGATACCGGCGACCCTCGAGTTCCTCCACGCCCGGAGTGAGGCGGGGCCGCAGGTGGGCGATGATGGCGGCGCGGTCCAGAGGCGTGGTGAAAGGCAGCCGGAGTCGCAGCCCCCCGTCAGCAGCCAGAACGTCGGCGGGGCGCCGCTTGGCACGAAGCGCGCTGGGCGTGAAGCGGAAGATCTGCTCCACGACCCGATTCATCTGCCGGACGCTGCCGAACCCGGACGCCGCCGCGATCGACGGCATGGGGAGATCGGTCTCATCGAGCAGGCGGCGGGCGAAGTGCGCCCTTCGCGACCGGGCCACGAAGTCCGGGCTGGCGCCGACGTGTTGTTCGAACAGCCGCCGGAGCTGGCGAGTGGAGTATCCGACCCGATCGGCGAGGGCGTCCTCACCGAACCGGTCGAGAAAGCCGTCGGAGATCAGCGCCACCGCACCCGCCACCGGCGCCGGCGCGTTGGTGACTTCCAGGGATCGGAGGTGGCGATCGGGCCGGCACCGGAGACAGGGGCGGTAGCCGGCCGCCTCGGCGGCGATCGGTGTGGCGTAGGGGGAGACATTGCGCCGATGCGGCCGAGCCGAGCATTCGGGACGGCAGTAGATGCCGGTGGTGGAGACGGCGGAAACGGCCATGGAGCTCAGTATGCCCTGATCCGTTCGGACACATTCGGACACGCTGTCACCATGGCTGGGTGCGAGATCGTCAGGCCATGACGGGGGTGAATGCCGCAGGGTCGATGCCGGAATCGGGGACCCAACCGTCGTCACCGAACAGGCCGGCGGCCAGCCGGCCCAGCTCGTCACTCGACTTGGCCGCCGATCCGTTGCCGGCGATCGCCACCGCAATCCCGTCGTCGGCCCATCCGATGTACGGGTGGCGACTCTCGGTCCCGGTGATCACACAAGGTGCGGTGGTCATTGGTCCGAGTTCAGCGTCCGGAAGAAGGGAGCGGAGGTTCGCCTCCAACGACTCGATCTCCACCGGATCGCCGTCACCGTGGAACCACTCGGTCAGGTCATCGGCCGCGAGCGGAACGAACCCGCGCAGGTTCCCGCCGATCTTGATGCACACCGTGCCGTCGGGATACCGAACCGGCGGCACCCAGTAGATCTCCTCGACTCGTTGATCGGGAGGGTCCATGCAGATCAGGGACGGGACCCGACCGTCGTCGGCGAGTTCGGCCCGCAGGATCGTGCGAGGCCGACGCTCGGCCACGAGCTCGAATTCGAACAGCTCCGACCCGAACGCCCCCGTCGCCGCGAGCACCCGGTCGGCTCGGATCGAGCCCCACCGACCCACCACCTCGACTCCACCAGCGGCCCGACTCACACTCGTCACCGCATCCCGGACCACCGTCGCACCGGCCTGCTCGGCGAGTCTCGTCTGCGCCTCGACCATGGCGAGTGGATCGATGTGACCGGCAGGGGCCGGCTCGAACAGCATCGGCATGTCGCCGTCGTACGCGATACCCGTCTCACGGCGCACCCAGCCGGCGTCGACGCGGCGAGCCCCGCTCCCCCACGGACCGGCCCGTGCGACCCAGTCATCGGCGTCCCCGTACACCGCGACCATGCCGCACGGGGTGTGGAACGTGATCCCCGATCGGGCCTCGATGTCGGCGTACCGCTCGAGGGACCGGGCGGCGATCTCGGTCCACAGTGCATCGCGGCCCGCGATCCGGGTGATCCTGCCCACGTCGTGGTGGCTGGCGAACGGACCTTCGCTGGCCGTGCGATCCTCCGGCTGATCCGGCCCGACCAGCGCTACCGAATCACCAGCCTCCGCCAGGTGGCGGGCCGCCGCCGACCCGATCATTCCCCGTCCGATCACCGCAACGTCGAAGCTCATCTCAGAGATGATGCCGCAGTCGCCGATCCGGCAACGAGACCAGGGTCACGCCCGATCGAAACGACCCGGGATCAACCGGCGCCGGCGCCGCGCCATCACAGTGGCAGGCGACGGTCGCGAAGGCACCGCGAGGATGGCCCCGACCACGAGTAGCCCGGCGAGCACCTGGGTGATCGTGAGTCCCTCACCGAACACCAGGACGCTCACTGCGAACATCGTGGGAAGCTCGATCGCGCCCGTGACGGCCGCCTTCGGCGCGCCGACGCGTGGCGCACACTTCACGTAGAGCCACTGGGGGCCGACGCCGGTCAACAGGCCGATGCCGATGATCAGCAGCCAACTGCTCGGCTCGGCCGGGATGACCTCGTCGCCCGGGAGGCTGAGAACGAGCGGGGCCAGACCGGCACTGGAGCCGACCCCGACGGTGGCGACCCGCTCGAGTGGGTTCAGGGATCCCATGCGTTCGGTGAGTACCGCAACGGCCAGTCCGAACGAGATCGGCGCCGCGAGGAGGATCAGCAGTTCGGAGGTGTGTTCGCCCGACACCTCGGGACCGAGCGCGATCACCGCCGCCACGACCACGACGACCGCCCCCACGAGAGCTCGCCGGGTCGGCGGCTGACCGAACACCGCCCAGAGGACCAACAGGGTGAAGATCGGGTAGCTGAGGTAGATGACCCCGGCGGTCGACACCGTCACGACAGTGACCGC
>CAYFLT010000013.1:18601-56166 GCA_964344055.1 uncultured Candidatus Nemicrothrix sp. | reverse complement strand
AACAGGCCCCACAGAGTCGCCGTGCGTTTGGGTCCGGTGAGCCGGAGCATTCCGCCGAGGAGCACGGCGCCCAGCAGGTTCCGGTAGAAGGAGACCGCAACCGGGGCCATGCCGTCGTCGGTGAGCGTGCGAGCGAAGATGGGGACGAGGCCCATCGAGACCGACGCCGTGATGACTCCGGCGACCGCTACCCGGGGGCTCGCGACGATCCCGACCGCGTCGGCGGGTGAAGCCGACTGACCGGACTCGGTGGTCGCCGCGTGAGGCGGTCTGCGGGTAGTGAGTGCCACCGATCTGCCTCCCTGGACGAACGTTCAGGAAAGCGTACGACAGGCCTGAACGAACGTCCAGTGATTCCTGGTCAGATGTTCAGTCGACGACCGTCAGGTCGCCCACAGCGGGAAGGTGGACAACGGCACGACGCCGGCCGTGGTGACCTGCACCATCTGCTCGAGCTTGACCCCCTCGGCGCCACCCACGGCACCGACATAGCTCTCGACCGACAGAACCAACCCGTCCTCGACAGCGCCGTCGTAGCCGCAGCGGTCCCAGTCCTGGGGATACGGGATCTTCGGGTACTCGTCGGACATCCCGACACCGTGGAACGCGCAGGCATAGCGGTTCGGGATGTACTCCGGAGGATGCTGGAGCACCGAGTGCGAGAGCTCGGCGAAGGACGCACCGACCCGCAGGAGGGAGGTGTTGTGGTCGATCTCCTCTCGAGCCCGCTCGTAGAGGTCCCGCTGTGTACCGGTCGGGGGTTCTGATCCACACAAGAACGTGCGGGAGATGTCCGCGCAGTAGCCGTACGGGCCGATCATGTCGGAGTCGAAGGCGACGAGGTCGCCGGACTCGACGATCCGTCCACTGGCCTCCTGATACCAGGGGTTGGTTCGGGACCCGGAACACAGCATCCGCCCGTCGATCCAGTCCCCGTCGTGCGCGATGTTGATCTGGTGCAGGATCGACCAGAGATGGTTTTCGGTGATGCCGGGTTCGAGCGCGGTCGCCATCGCCTCCATCGCGTGCTCACACACGTCGATCGAGTATCTGAGTGCGGTCATCTCCAGATCGGACTTGCGGCTGCGGGCGAGCTCGACTGTGGGCTCGGCGTCGGACACGTTGAAGCCGACGTCGGCAAACGCCCGATGGCCCGTCGGGGTGGTGCGCTCGATCCCGATGGAGGCGTCTCCTCCCACGCCGGTCTCCGCCAGGAAGGTCTCGAGATCGGCGGTGAACCTATCCGCCGCACGAGACAGGTCGAGCCCGGCGTCGAACGAGGTCACCGCGTTCGACGGACGGACCTCGTCGATGAGGGGGAGATCGTCGAGGTAGGCGCCGTGGACGACCACTGGACCCTCGAGCGGGACGAGGGCGTAGGCGCTCGGGATTCGACTCTGGAACAGGGAATAGCCGCGGTAGCCGGTGGCGTACCGGATACTCACCGGATTGGTGAGGACGCAGAGGTCGAGTCCATCGGCGGCCATCGTCGCCCTCAGGTTGGCGAGTCGTCCGGCACCCATCGTGGTCTCGTCCAGCTCCGGTGCGGGCAACATCGGTACGGGATCGATCATGGCCGCGGAGCATACGGACGGCCTGGACGAGCGTCCAGGAACTAGCGTGCGCAGGTGCCCGAACCTGAGACCAGTCGCGCCCGAAACGTACTGATCCTGTGCTCCGACGAGCACAACCACCGCTGCCTTGGTTCTCTCGGCCACCCGGTGGTGCAGACGCCCCACCTCGACCGTCTCGCCGCCCGCGGGACCACGTTCTCGCGGGCGTGGACGCCGTCACCGATCTGCGTACCGACCCGGGCCTCACTGGCCACCGGTCGCTGGGTCCACGAGCTCGGGACATGGGACAGCGCCCAGCCCTACACCGGTGAGACGCCCGGATGGGCCCACCTCGTTCGGGACGCGGGTGGCCATGCGGTGTCGATCGGGAAGCTCCACTTCCGATCGAGCAGTGACGACTACGGATTCACCGAATCGCTCCTCCCGATGCACGTCGTCAACGAGGTGGGGTGGGTCCAGGGCCTGCCACGACAGGATCCACTTCCGTATCCGGAAGCGGCCGAGATGGCTCGTGAGGTCGGTGTCGGCCACACCTCCTACACGCGATACGACGAGCGGGTGACGGACCGGGCGGTCGAGTGGCTTCGCGACAACGCAGACGGGTCCCGCCCTTGGGCGCTCTTCGTCTCACTGGTGGCACCCCACTACCCGCTCTCCGCCCCCGAGGAGTTCAGCGAGCCCTACCGAGGAGTCGACCTCGGGCCCGAGATCGGTCCGATGTCGATCACGCACCCCGCCGTGCAGGCAATGGCCGACTTCTTCGCCTACCACGAGCACTTCGACCCGCAGCGGGTGCTCGACGCCCGACGGGCGTACCTCTCGCTGTGCACGTGGATGGACCACAACGTCGGCCGCGTCCTCGACGCACTCGACCACACCGGAGCAACCGACGACACCCTCGTGATCTACACGTCGGATCACGGCGAGATGGCCGGCAACCGGGGTCTGTGGGGCAAGTCCTACATGTACGAGGATTCGGTCCGGGTGCCGATGATCGTGGCCGGGCCCGGCGTTCCCCGCGGCGTGGTGAGCGAAACGCCGGCGAATCTCGTCGACGTGGCGCCGACCGTGGTGGACGCGTTGGCGCCGACCGCGGCTGGCGACGGACCGGGAACGTCTCTGGTGGATCTGGTGCAGGCGGCCGATCCGCAGCGGCTGCTGTTCTCGGAATACCACGACGGCGGGTCGACGACCGGGAGCTTCGCCGTGCAGGTCGGCGAGTGGAAGTACGTCCATCACGTCGGGTTCGAACCCGAGCTCTACGACCTCGCGGCCGATCCCGACGAGCTCGTCGATCTCGGCGTCTCTCCGGATCATGCACAGATCCGCGCGGACTGCCGCGAGGCGTTGCACTCCGTGGTGGATCCCGAGGTCGCCGACCGGCAAGCCTTCACCAGCCAGCAACGCCTCCTCGACGCACTCGGCGGGCGCAACGGACTGGCCGAACACGTCCGCTTCAACCACACCCCGATCCCCGACCACTGATTCTCTGGACGTCAGCGCGCGCTATCCGCGCGTGAGCGTCCAGAAAACCTCAAGGGAAGGTCACCATCACCTCATCGAGGGGTTTTCGCGTGAGGTCGGGGACCTTCACGCCGGGCAGCGGATACCCGATCGGGAACATCACGAACGGACGCTCGTTGTCGGGACGTTCGAGAACCCGGCTGAGGAAGGCCATCGGGCTCGGCGTGTGGGTGAGCGTCGCCAGTCCCATGTTGTGGAGCGCAGTGATGAACATCCCCGCGGCGATCCCGACGCTCTCCTTCACGTAGTAGTTCTTCCGCCGCTGACCATCCGGACGGACTTCGTACCGCTCCTCGAAGAGCACGACGATCCACGGCGCGACCTCGAGGAATTCCTTGTGGTGATCCGTGCCCAGCGGGGCGAGTGCCTCCTGCCATTCCTCGTTCATCCGGTTCTCGAGATAGTTGATCCGTTCCTCTTCCTCCGCGGCGAGCCGGATCGCCCGCTTCACCTCGGCGGACTCCGTGGCGACGAACCGCCACGGCTGCTTGTGGGCACCCGACGGCGCCGTGGCTGCGGCCGAGATCGCCAACTCGATGAGCTCGCGAGGGACGGGATCGGGCGCGAACAGCCGAGGACTACGGCGCGTCGTCATCAACTCGTGGAATGAGCGAGCCCGTTCCCACATCTCGCTCTCGGGGCGCCGCTCGAACTCGAGCACACGGAACGGGTGTTCCGCCTCCAACTCGGGCGGCGGATAGGGATGCGCATAGAGAGGGTCGGCGACCATGGTCGCATCGTGGCACGAACCACGGGTGTGTCACACTGAACAGGAGCCGCAGGAAGGCGGCCGGAGCCAAACCCGAAGGCGCCACTGACCCGTGAGTTTCACCGAGAGCCAGGAGCAGATCCTGGAGGCCACGATGCAGGTCATCGTCCGCGACGGCATGGACGCGGCGAGCATGCGCGCCGTGGCCGAGGAAGCGGATGTCTCTCTCGGGTTGCTCAGCTACCACTTCGACGACAGGGAGAACCTGATCGTCGCCGCGTTCCAGCTGGCCAGTGAGCGACTGGTCGAGTTCACGGTGGAACGGTTGGAGGCCGTCGGTGACGATCCGATCGAACGGGCGAAGGCCGCGGCTCGCGCGTTCTTCGACGGAGAGTTCCTGGACTCCGACTATCTCGCGCTCTGGATCGCGATCTGGGGGGTGTCACGAACCAACGACGAAGTCGCCGCCATCGAGCAGGATCTCCACAAGCGCTACAACGACCTGATCGCCGCCGAGCTCGCACCGGCGGACCCGGACGCATCGGAGGAGACGATCCAGCAGAGGGCAACCGACCTCGGTGCACTACAGAACGGCATCTGGCTGCACTGGGCCCGCTACGCGAACCGCGAAGTGCTCGAGCGAGGGCTCGCACGCTGCGAGGCTCTCGCGTTGGGCGAAATCTGAGGCCGCATCCATGAGCCGACTCTCCGGACTCACCACGATCGTCACCGGAGCGAGCAGCGGTATCGGTGCCGCGATCGCGACCCGCTTCGTCGATGAAGGCGCTGCGGTGTTCGCGGCAAGCCGCACGCCGGCCGGCATCGAAGGTGCCGTCTGGCTGAAGACCGACGTCGCCGATCCTGCCGACGCGGATGCGCTCGTCGCGGCTGCGGTCGACGCCACCGGGAAGCTCGACGTGATCGTCAACAACGCGGGTGTGCAGGTCGAGGAGCCGATCGAGACGACCAGCGACGAGCAGTTCGACTTCGTGATGAACGTCAACGTGCGCGGGGTCTTCAACTGTTGTCGAGCTGCAGTCCGCCAGATGAAGGCGCAGGCCGACGGCGGTTCGATCATCAACATCGGTTCGATCGCCGGCAACAACGCCGATCCGGGGATGGCGGTCTACAACGCCTCCAAGGGCGCCGTGCACGCGCTCACCCGCGCGATCGCGACGGACAACGGCCGCCACGGAGTCCGCTGCAACGCCATCAGTCCTGGCTGGATCATGACGGCACTCGCGGACGCGATCTTCGACCTCGCCCACGATCCCGACGCCGCACGCGGCGAGGCGATCGCGAGACACCCGGTGGGCCGGATGGGCACACCCGAGGAGGTGGCCGGCCTGGCCGTCTACCTCGCTTCGCCGGAGAGCGGCTTCGTCAGCGGCAGCTGCTTCACCATCGACGGTGGACTCACCGCCCAATCCCCCATCGGCGGTTGAGACAGGGCCAACGGAGACAGAGGAGACGGAGCCAACTGTCTCAGGGGTAGACGTCGGGTTGGTCGAGCGGCACGTTGAGCCACTCGACCATCTGCCGGACCTGCTCGTATGCCTCCAATCGAGCGGCATCGGTCCCGACCCCCTCGGCGGTCACGAACGGCTCACGAAGCCGCCGAGTCATACGCGGTCCGAGTTCGAGGAGCGCACTGCTTCCCTCTGACGCCCAGCGGGCCAGCACGTAGTGAACGACGGCACCGATCGGGACTTCGATGCTCGCGCTCAGGTTGCGGATGGTGGACAGGGGATCGACATGGGCATGGGCGGCGATCTCCGCCTTGAGGTTCGCGTCCTTGTCGTCATCGGGCCACGGCCCGGTCCAACCTTCGAGGACGACCGTGATCGGCTCTGGCATGGCGACATGCTGGCACGCCGGCCCAGGCACCGGCGGGAGGCGGCCGGTAGGGTCGGCCCATGGGACTTCGAGGCGTTGCCAGCGATCTCGCTCGTGCATCGGCGGGCATCTGGAAGGGTGTCGCCGACGCGATCGACCCGCCGCGAACCGCTCGGCCCGAACCGAGTCCATCGCCAACTGGGTCCGCCGAACACCGAACCGACCACGACGCCCCCGCCAATGACGAGATCGACGATCTCGACCTCAGGGACCAGGCCCCGACCGGTCCTCAGCCCGACGGCACGATGCTCGTGCCACTGGACACCTGGACACGGATCCTCGAGCAGATCGGCAACGTCCACGAGGCCGGCCAGCAACTCGCCGACGCGCGGGAACGGGCGGCACGGGCCGAGACCGAGAACGAGTTCCTCAGAGCCCAGGTCGCTGATCTGAAGGCCAGACGCAAGTCGGCCCCGGCAAATCCGAAACCCGCCCCTCCCGGCGCCGAGCACTCCGAACCACCCGCGATCGAACCGCCCGACGACGCATCGGCGGCGTCGCGGACGATCCGGCGGGCCCGAGCGCGCGCCAGCAGGTGGTTGAGCCCCTAGGAACCCGCCCCCACCGTTTCGCGGTGCTCGCCGTCACCGACATGATCGGCGGTCTTGGTGTGACGCTCCCGTAGGTGGAGGCCCAGGAAGATTCCCGGGATGGCCAACAGACTCAAGAGGGCACCCGACGACAACATGACCAGGGCCGGAGCCGGACACGTGCCCGCGACCGCCCACCCCACGCCGAAGAGCGCGCCACCCTTCCAGTGATGCGGCTCGGGCATCGACCGGGAGAGCACCATCTTGCCGCCGAAGGGGGTGTTCACGCCCCGCTTCTCGAGTAGCCACAGCAGGGGAAGCGACGTGCCAATGGCAGAAGCCATCAGGAAGTAGACGTCGGGTTCGTCGAGCCGCAGCATCGCGTGGATGGTGTCGTACTCGTGGAGGTTGGCACCGGCGAGCAGGGCGCCGAACAGGGCACCGAAGAGGAGACCGACGAGGTTGAGCCTCACAGGTCACCTCCGGTCAGGACGCGAAGGATCGCGGTGGTACCGACGGCGGTGGCCATGAACGTCACCGTCACCGCGGCGCTGGCCGGTGATCGTTGCGACGTGCCACACAAGCCATGGCCGGAGGTACACCCACCGGCCATCCCCGCGCCGTAGCCGAGCAGGGTGGCGCCCACGAAGACCAGCGGGGCGACCACGCCGAGCGGCCACACTTCGCGCAGGGCGTCATAGCCAGAGCGGATCTCCGCCCCGTCGCGGAGCACGTTGGTCACCAGGAGACCACCCGCGAACATCCCCACGAAGTACCAGACCCGCCACACCGCGACATCACTGCGTCGCCGCAGCAGCCCGGACGTCTGCACGTAGGCGCCGCTGGCGCCCAGGGGCTGGTTGGCGAGGACGAACAAGCCGACGATCAGGAGCCCGAGCCCCGGACCGGCGACGTACCAAGGGACCCGATCCGGGAGCACGTCAAACATCCGGACATTTTGCCCGGCCGGTCATCCGACTACCACCGAAGTGTCGAAGTTCATGCTGACGTCGAGAAGTCACACCCGGATGTCGCCACGAAGTGCCACACTTCGGCAGTGAGCCAGCCGCCCGATCCCTACCTACACGGGCACAGCGAGGCCGTCCTGCGTTCACACGAATGGCGGACCGCGGAGAACTCCGCGGCCCATCTCCTTCCCCACCTCGGATCCGGCCAACGGCTCCTCGACATCGGGTGTGGACCGGGCACGATCACCGTCGATCTCGCCCACCGGGTCGGCCCAGGTGAGGTGCTCGGCATCGACGCGGTCGACGACGTCCTGGAGAAGGCCGACCACCTCCTCGGCCTGCCCGGTGCGCCCACCAACTGCCGGTTCGAAACCGGCGACGTCTACGCACTCGCCTTCGACGATGCGACCTTCGACGTGGTCCACGCTCATCAGGTCCTCCAGCACCTCACCGACCCGGTGGGGGCACTCGTCGAGATGCGTCGCGTTCTTCGCCCGGGTGGGATCTTGGCCGTACGAGACGCGGACTACGGGGCGATGACCTGGGCTCCGGCCGATCCACGCCTCGATCGCTGGTCGGAGCTCTACCACCAGATCGCCGGGCGTCTCGATGCCGATGCCGACGCCGGCCGTCACCTCCTGGGCTGGGTGCAGAAAGCCGGCTTCTCCAGAATCGAGCCCGGCTCATCCACGTGGACGTTCGCCACCCCCGAGAGCCGGAACTGGTGGGGAGGGTTGTGGGCCGACCGTATTCGTCAGTCGAGCTTCGCCGACCATGCCCTGGAGTTCGGGCTGAGCGAAGCCGCCGAACTCGATGACCTCGCGGCCGCCTGGACGGCCTGGGCGGCTCAGCCTGCCGGATGGTTCATGTGTCCCCACGGTGAGGTGCTGGCGCACCGCTGATGACGCCCCCCATCAGCATGGACACCGCCATGTCGGTGAGCTCCTCGGGGGTGTGGAGCCCGACCTCGTGCACCTCGGTCACTGCACCTGAGACCACGGTTGCGACGACCAGGGAGGACGGAGCCTCCTCGAGTTCACCCCGTTCGATGGCGCTCGCGAAGATCGCATCCATCACCGTGGTGATCGGTGTGACGTAGCGGTCCATCGTCTCGCGGAAGAGCTTCGGGTCGGCTCGGAGCGCGGCCCGCACACCGACGATTCCCTGCACGTACTCCGGGCGGGTGAGCCACTCGACCTGCTGTCGGGCCATCACCCGAAGGTCGGTTCGGAGCGACCCCGTGTCGGGTTGTTCGAGGGTGAACGCACGCTCGAACAGGGCATCACGGACCAGTTCCGCCTTCGACGCCCACGTGCGGTTGATGTAGCGCCGGTACAGCCCGGCGGTCTGCGCGACCGCTTCGAGGGTGAGCTTGTCGTAGCCGACCTCGATCAGCACCACCCGGGTGGCCTCGAGCACAGCCGTACGATTCTCGGTGATGGGCGGCCGACCCGGTCCTCGCCGCGTCGCCGAATCCATCCCTGCCGTCACGGCGGCAACCCTACCGAATATTGTCCCAAGACAGGACATATGCTTGAATCAGGCGGCGACAAAGCACGTCGCAGGACACATGGAGGGGACCGCATGTCCGCGAAACGTTCGAGAAACTTGTGGCGCCTGGTTGCGCTGCTCCTGGCCTTCACACTCATCGCCGCGGCGTGCGGCGGCGGTGATGACGGTGACACGACTGCCGGCGACGACGCCGGAGACTCGGGAGACGACGGCGACTCCGGAGACGACGGCGACACCGGCGACGACGGCGACGACGCCGGAGACTCGGGAGACGACGGTGATGACACCGGCGACGACGGAGACGACACCGGTGACGACGGCGACGAGCCCGAGGAGATCGTGCTCACCGATTCCTGGCGCGGTGTCACCGCCGACACGATCTCTCTCGGCATGTCGATGCTGAACTTCGAGATCCTCACCGATCTCGGTCTCAGCGCCAACGGCTGGGGTGATCAGCAGGCCGTCTGGCAGGCGCTGATCGACAACGCCAACGACAACGGTGGCGTCAACGGGCGCATGCTCGAAGCGGTCTACGAGTTCTACAGCCCCATCGACGGCGCCGATGCCGAACGGGCTTGTTCCGCTCTGACCGAGGACAACGAGGTGTTCGCCGTGCTCGGCGGCTTCGTCGGGCCGCTCGCCGGTACCGCCGACCCCTGCATCGTCGGCCTCAACGAGACCACCATGATCGGCGGCGAGATCAACGATGCCGAGCTCGCCCAGGCCCGCGCACCGTGGTTCACGGCAAGCCCGCCGGTCGAGTTCCAGACCATCAACCTGCTGAACCTCCTCGACCAGACCGGACGCCTCGACGGGGCGGTGGTCTTCCTCATGGGCGGAGCGGCTGCCTCCGGTGAGGAGGAGTTCGTGACCAACGAACTCGAGGACCGGGGTGTGGAGATCGTCGGCAGTGCCGTGATCGAGGCACCCGACGGCGACACGGTCGCCCAGGATGCCGAGCTCGCGGTCGCCTTCGAACGGTTCAAGGCCTCCGGAGCCAACACGCTGATGATCTTCGGCACGCCCGGGTCATCGATCCGGGGCCACGCGGCCGCCGGCCTCACCGGCGAGATCGCCATCTGGTCCAACGATGCCGCCGGGCTCGACAACCTCGGGGCGACGATGACCGACAAGTCCATCGCCAACGGCGCGCTCACCAGCACCGGCGCCACCGAATTGGAGATCTGGGGCGATCCCGCCTTCCAGAGCGAGTGTGTGGACCCGGTCGTGGCCCGCGTGCCCGAAGCCGACCTCCGCTCGCCCGATACCTACGAGGCCGGTGAGGAGAACTGGTTCCTGCCACTCCGCCGCTACTGCCTGATGCTGTCGATCTTCACCCAGGTCGCCACTGCGGCAGGCGGAGATCTCACGCCGGCGAGCTTCGAGGAGGCCGCGTTCTCGGCCGCCTTCGACGACTTCACGGTTCCGGGTATCGGTGCAGCCTCGCTGTCTCCGGAAAAGCTCGGCGCCCAGGACTCGGTCCGCCTGTCGGAGTTCGACCACAGCGTCGGCGACGGTGACATCGTGCCGGTGACCGACCTCCTCGACGCGTTCCCCTAGACCCTCCAGGTGATCGCACCGAAGGGGTGGACCGCTCACGGGCGGCCCACCCCTTCCGCGTTCGGACGGGCAACCGGTTGAGCGATCGACCCGTTTCGGCTTGACTCTGGGCACCAGATCGTCGGGCCGACTCCGGGGGGACCTCGTGCCGAACCACCGCTCATTCGCGCACCTTGCTGCGTTACTGCTCTCTTTCGCCCTTCTCGCCGCGGCCTGCGGCGGCGGAGACGACGATGGTGGCGTCACCGCTACTGGCGACGATGCTGAGGACTCGACCGACGAGGGCTCGGGCGACTCGACCGACGACGAGTCCGGCTCCGACGACGAAGGCTCCGGCGATTCGACCGACGACGGCGAAGGAACGTCCGGCGACACAGGCGCCGGCGGAGAGTCCAGCGAGGACGACGAGCCGGAGGAGATCGTCCTGACCGATTCCTGGCGGGGGGTCACCGCCGACACCATCACTCTCGGCATGACGATGCTCAACTTCGAGATCCTGCAGGAGCTGAACCTGATCCCGAACGGCTGGGGCGATCAACAGGGCATCTGGGAGGCCCTTATCGAGAACCTCAACGAGAACGGCGGGATCAACGGCAGGATGGTCGAGGCCTTCTACGAGTTCTACAGCCCGATCGACGGAGCCGACGCCGAGCGGGCCTGCTCGGCGCTCACCGAGGACATCGAGTCCTTCGCCAATCTCGGCGGCTTCGTCGGGCCGCTCGCCGGTACCGCCGACCCCTGCATCGTCGGACTCAACGAGACCACCATGGTCGGTGGCGAGATCAACGATTCGGAACTCGCTCAGGCCCGCGCTCCCTGGTTAAGCGTCGGCCCACCGGTGGAGTTCCAGACCATCAACCTGTTGAACCTGCTCGACCAGACCGGACGCCTCGACGGGGCGCTCGTGTTCACTATGGGCGGTGCAGCAGCGTCCGGCGAAGAGGACTTCGTCATCGACGAGCTCGAGAACCGGGGCGTCGAGGTCGTCGGCAGCGCCATCATCGAGGCCACCGACGGCGACACCGTGGCCCAGGACGCCGAGTTGGCGGTGGCGTTCGAACGGTTCAAGACCTCCGGCGCCAACACCTTGATGATCTTCGGGACCCCGAGTTCGTCGATCCGGGGTCACGCCGCCGCCGGGCTCGTGGGCGAGATCGCCATCTGGTCCAACGACGCGGCCGGGCTCGGCAACCTCGGTGCCACCATCTCGGACAAGTCGATCGCCGACGGGGTCCTGTCGTCCACCGGCCCGACCAACGAGGAGATCTGGGCCGACCCTGCCTTCCAGAGCGAGTGTGTCGACCCGGTCGTCGCCCGCATGCCCGACGCCGATCTGCGGGTGCCGAGCAGCTACGTCGAGGGCGAGGAGAACTGGTTCAATCCCCTTCGGCGGTATTGCATCGCCCTGTCCCTCTTCGTGCAGGTGGCCACGGCCGCCGGCGGAGAGCTGACCCCCGAGACGTTCGAGCAGGCCGCCTTCTCGGCCGCGTTCGACGACTTCGTCCTCCCGGGAGTCGGAGCCGCGTCGCTCTCACCCGAGAAGATCGGCGCCCAGGACATGCTCCGGCTCTCCGAGTACGACTCCACCGTCGGCGACGGCGATCTCGTCCCCGTCACCGACCTCCAGGACGCCTTCCCCTAGCCCAGATCGAGTTGACAGGGTCTGGTACCCAACCTGGCAGGGTTTTGGTGCCTGACACCAAAACCCTGCCAGGTTTGTAGGGGGATGAGGTCACCGAGTTCTCCCAGGCGACGGACACGCGCGACACTCCATCGATGAGTTCGAACGACTACGACCTCGTGATCGTGGGCGGCACGGCCGGCGGTCTGTCGGTGGCGGTGTCGTCCTTGCGGTCGGGACTGCCCCTCATCCGGATCCTGGAGGAGGAACACTCGGTCACCTTCCCGGAACTCGTCGGTGAGAACGAGCTCGACATCGGCTACGGCGAGCACGTCTCCTCCATCGACGCCGAAGGCGACACCATCGTGGTCGTCTCGAACAAGCAGACCTATCGCACCCGCGCCTGTCTCGTCGCCAACCGGCGCCGGTCGCCCGAATGGCGTCCGCCGCTGAAGGTGGCCGACAGTCCTCGAGTCCACATCGACACCGTTCCTGAACACGAGGCCGACGACGACGTCCTGGTCATCGGCTACACCGACCACGCGGTCGAGCTCACGGCATCGATCGCCGCCACCGGCGCGAAGGTCGTCCTGGCAGCCGGCGGGATGGACCCGAACCGGCTTTCGCCGGCCGGCGAGAACCTCCTACGGCGGCTGGAGCGCGAGCGTCGAGCAACCGTCCTCTACCGCTCGGTCCCGGAGCAGATCGGGGAGATCGACGGCTACCCGATGGTGTTCTTCGGCGATCGCCGAACACCCGACCTCCAGGTCGATCACGTGGTGTTCGCATCGTTGCGAGAGACGCTGACCCCGGCGGACCTCGGCGTCAGCGATGCCGCACTCGCCAGCAACCACGTCTGGTTCGTCGGGGAGCCCGACGAGAGCAGCACTGCTCCCACCACGCCGGGCTGGCGGGCGGGCATCGACGTCGCCGCTGCCTGCTTCCCCGAGCTCGACATCGACCTCCGGCCGCCCAGGCACGAGCGTCGCCAGCGCAACACCGGGGTCATCGAGGAGCTGCGCGAAGAGCACTACAACGCGGTCATCACCCACTTCGAACCCACCCATTCGGATCTCTGGGTACTTCGGGTGAAGCCCGACCACGGCGGAACGTCGTACGTGCCCGGCCAGTACGCCACGCTGGGTCTCGGGTTCTGGGAGCCGAGGGTCGACGACGCCGAGGACCGCAACCTCGACGGCCGAGATCGGATACCTGACCGACGAGGGCGGCCTGGACGAGCTCGAGTTCTACATCGTGTTGGTGCGGCCGTCGGAGGACAATGTCCCCGAGTTGACGCCGCGACTGGCACTGAAGCGGCCAGGCGATCGGATCTACCTGGGTCCGAAGGTGGCGGGCCGCTACACCCTCCACGAGGTGACCGATCCGTCGTGCACAGTCATCTTGTTGTCGACCGGAACCGGCGAGGCGCCCCACAATGCAATGGCCGTGGAACTGCTTCGCAAGGGCCACTACGGGCCGATCGTGTCCGCGGTGTCGGTTCGCAATTGGGCCGACCTCGGCTATCTCGAGAGTCATCGAGCACTGGAGTCCCGCTACGGGAACTACCACTACCTCCCGGTCCCCACACGCGAACCGGACGTGCCCAAGCGGTATATCCAGGACCTCATCCGCGACGGCGACTTCGAGCAGTTCGGGGTGGATCTCGACCCTGCTCGCACCCACGTCTATCTGTGTGGGAATCCGTCGATGATCGGCCTCCCCGAGGAGGTCAACGGCCGCCTCGAGTTCCCCGAAACGGTCGGCGTCGTCCAACTCCTCGCCGAACGTGGCTTCACGCTCGACCGTCGGAAGCTACCCGGCAACATCCACTACGAGGAGTACTGGTAGCAGCCTGCACACATCGGAGTCAGACACCGATGTGTGCAGGTTCTCGTGGCCCCCAGCGGTCAGCGGGAGACGCTCGCCTCCTCGTGGCTCGCCTCGCGGACGTCGATGCCGCGGACGACCAGGACCGGCAGGTGCGCGTGGCGGACGGTCGCCATGGTCACGCTGCCGCTCATCAGGAGGTCGAACCCGTGCCGAGCGTGGGTCGTCTCGACCAACACGGCCGCGTCGATGGACTCGGCGAACTCGGTGAGTGCAGCCGACGGACGGTCACCGTGCAGGGTCTCGAACTGGACGGTCCGACCGACCAGCGGCTCGAGCTCGGCGGCGAGCTTGTGAGGGACTGCGGTCTCCACGACATCCGCCGGCAGGTTCGCCTTCAGCGAACCGACCGTGACCACCCACGGTTCGACATCGAGGCCGACCGACCATGCCCCGGCCAGCCCGAGCGCCTGCTCGGACAGATCGGAACCGTCGACCGCCACGACGAGGCTCTTTCCCATCGGTGCCACCGGTTCGGCGTGGGGTCCGTACAGCAGGATCGGCGTGGTGGTGTGCCGGAGGATCTCCTCGGCGGTGCTCCCGAGCAGCGCCGCGCTCCGGCCGTGGCCGGTGGTGCTCATGACCACCAGGCTGCCCGGGTGCTCATTGGCGACCTCTGCGATGTAGGCACCGACACTCTGGTCGATCCCGGCGACGACATGGGGAACGGCGCGGTCATACCAGTCCGACTTGGCGATCATCGCCGCCATCTCGGTCTCGGTCTGCTCCCGAACCGATTCGAAGCGGACGACGGACACGACCTCGACCGAACAATCCCATCGAGCGGCGAGTCCGGCTGCAGCGTCGGCCACCTTCCACGAACGCAACGAGCCATCCACGGGGACGATGATTCGCTGATACATGACGTCACCTCCTGATTCCACCGTACGGAGCGGCGCATCCGGGGCCTAGGGGCCGAGGACCCGCGCGTCGCACGCCCGTCCCGTTCCTCGCCGTTCTCCCCCTGGTTGACAGCCTAACGGTCGTTAGGTAGGTTCCTTCAATGGCCGCAGTGATGGAGACCAACGGCGAAGCGGGCGACAGCCGCCGCCGCATCATGGACGTGGCCGCCGAACTGTTCATCGAAAAGGGGGTCGACGGCGGATCACTGCGCCAGATCGCCGATCTCGTGGGCATGAGGGCCGGCTCGCTCTACTACCACTTCGCCTCCAAGAACGAACTCCTGGTCGCCATCTTCGAGCAGGGCATCGAGGTCATGGTCGACGCGTTCGAGGCCGCGGCGCGTGATGCCGAAGGCGCGCCCGGGCGGGACCGGCTGGCAGCCCACGTCCGGGCCCACCTCGCCGCCCTCTACGAGAACGGCCCATACACCGCGGCCCATGTCACCGCGTTCCGCACCGCGCCGGCCGAGGTCCAGCTGGCGGTCGTCCCGAGCCGCGACCGGTACGAAGCCATGTGGACCCAGCTCCTCGTCGAACTCGAAGCCGACGGGGATGTCGATCCGGTCGCCACCAACGGCATCCACCGACTCCTCCTGTTCGGAGCGATGAACACCTCGATCGAATGGTTCGACATCGAGCGGGGAACGCTCGACTCGCTCGCCCGGGCGATCACTCGCCAATTCTGGAACGGAATGGCCGCATGACCACGAAGGCGAACAACGACCGATGAGAACGATCAGCTCACGAATCGACACCGGCAGCGCCCAGTACACCGACAACCGGGCCGCCTACGAGAAGCTCGTCGCCACGCTGAGAGATCGCCAGCAGGTGGCGATCGACGGCGGGGCCGGACGGGAGCGCTCGATCGAGCGCCACCTCTCCAGAGGCAAGGTGCTGGTCCGGGACCGCATCGACATGGTCACTGACGCCAACACGCCCTTCCTCGAGTTCTCCACCCTGTCGGGCTACGGCCAGTACGACGACGAGGTGCCCGGCGGCGGGATCGTCACCGGCATCGGCATCGTCCACGGCGTCCCCTATGTCTTCATCTGCAACGACGCCACCGTCAAAGGCGGCTCACTCGTCCCGGTGGCGATCAAGAAGCACGTGCGGGCCCAGGAGATCGCCGAGGAGAACGGGCTCGGCGTGATCTACCTGGTGGACTCCGGCGGTGCATTCCTGCCCCTGCAGGACGAGATCTTCCCCGACAAGGACCACTTCGGTGGCTCCTTCTACCGCCAGGCCCGCCTCTCCGCCCAGGGCCTCCCCCAGCTCTCGGTCGTGCTCGGCGGCTGCACGGCCGGCGGCGCCTACGTCCCCGCCTTGAGCGACGAGGTGATCATGGTCGAGGGCATCGGCCGGATCTTCCTCGGCGGCCCGCCCATCGTGAAGGCCGCACTCGGGGAGATCATCGACCCCGACGACCTCGGTGGCGCCGAACTGCACACTCAGATGTCGGGCGTGAGCGACTACCTGGCCGACACCGAGACAGAGGCCTACGGCAAGCTCCGGGAGATCTGCCTCACCACCAACCAGCGATCGATCGACGATCGCCAGGGCTGGCTGGACTGGCAGGAGCCCGAGCCCCCCGCCTACGACCCCGCCGAGATCTACGGCATCGTCTCCGCCGACGATCGGATCCCCTTCGACGCCACTGAGATCATCGCCCGCATGGTCGACGGATCGAAGTTCTCGCCGTTCAAGCCGGAATGGGGCGAGTCGATCATCTGTGGCTTCGCCCGAGTGTGGGGTCACCTCGTCGGGGTGATCGCCAACAACGGCATCATCTTCAGCGACGCTGCGCTGAAGGCCACCCACTTCATCGAGCTCTGCGAACAGCGCCGGATCCCCCTCCTGTTCCTGCAGAACACCTCCGGCTACATGGTCGGCAAGGACTCCGAGGCCGGCGGCATCGCCAAGAACGGAGCGAAGATGGTGGCCGCCGTCGCCAACGCCACCGTGCCGAAATACACCGTGTTGATCGGCGGGTCCTACGGCGCCGGCAACTACGGCATGTGCGGACGGGGCTTCAACCCCCGCTTCCTCTTCGCCTGGCCCAACAGCCGCATCGCCACCATGGCGGCCGACACCGCCGAGACGGTCCTGGTCGACATCCGCCTGGGCGGCATGAAGGGCGCCGAGACCACCGAGGAGGAGATCGCCGCGATTCGTGCCGAGATCCGAGGCCAGTACGAGACCCAGTCGGATCCCTACTACGCCACCTCTCGCTTGTGGGACGACGGCCTGATCGACCCGATCGACACCCGCGACGCCATCGGCCTCTGCCTCGCCGTGGCATCCCGACAGGACGAACCGACCCCTGGGCCCGGCCTCGTCTACCGGATGTGAGGGAGCTGCTGTGAAGATCCTCATCGCCAACCGGGGCGAGATCGCCCGTCGAGTCATCCGCACCGCCCGCCGCCTCGGTCACCGCACTGTGGCGGTCTATGCCGAACCGGACGAAGGCGCGCCCTTCGTGCACGACGCCGACGAGGCTGTGGCCATCGGTCCCGCCGATCTTGCGTCCTCGTACCTGTCGGCCGAGCGCATCCTGGCCGCGGCCGACTCCGTGGGCGCGGACGCCGTCCACCCTGGCTACGGCTTTCTCTCCGAGAACGCCGGCTTCGCCCGCGCGGTGATCGACGCCGGCCTCATCTGGATCGGCCCCAATCCCGACGTGATCGACTCGATGGGTTCGAAGATCGAGGCCCGCCGCATCGCGGCCGCAGCGGGGGTGCCGATCATCCCCGGTTTCGACGACAGCCAGGACCACGCCGCGCTCGTCGCGGCTGCAGAGCGGATCGGGTACCCGATCCTCGTGAAGGCCGCGGCCGGAGGCGGCGGCAAGGGCATCCGGATCGCCTCCACCGCTGACGCGTTCGACCGGGCCCTGGATGAAGCGGTCGCCGAAGCCGAGCGTTCGTTCGGCGACGGGCGGGTCATCGTCGAGCGCTTCATCACCCGGCCACGACACGTCGAGGTGCAAGTCGTCGGCGACAAGCACGGCGGGGCGATCGAGCTGGGCACACGCGAGTGCTCGGTGCAGCGGCGCTACCAGAAGGTGCTCGAGGAAGCCCCGGCCCCGAACCTCCCGGACGCCACTCGCCAGGGTCTCCGCTCATCGGCCGCGGAACTGGCCCGGTCCATGGGCTACGACTCCACGGGCACCGTCGAGTTCGTGGTCGACGACGAAACCGGCGACTACTTCTTCCTCGAGATGAACACCCGGCTCCAGGTGGAGCATCCAGTCACCGAATTCGTGACCGGCTACGACCTGGTCGAGTTCCAAATCGCCGTGGCGGCGGGGGAACCGCTGCCGGTTGCCCAGGACGAGGTGGAACTCCGCGGCCACGCCTTCGAGGCCCGGATCAACGCCGAGGACGCCACCAATGACTTCGCACCTCAGATCGGGACCGTGTCGTGGGTGACCCTCCCCGACGGTGTCCGTTGGGACGCCGCCATCGAAGCGGGGACGCCGATCACCCCCTACTACGACCCGATGATCGCCAAGCTGATCGTCGGCGCCGACGATCGTGAGACCGCCCGTCGCCGGCTCGGCGATGCACTCGAGCAACTGTTGGTCGGCGGCGTGGTCACCAACGCCGGCTTCCATCGCTGGCTGATCGAGCAGGAGCCGATCGTCGCGGGGCGCGTCACCACCCGGTTCCTGGACGAGACCGAGCTCCCCGCCGATCACGATGTCGAATCGGCGGCGGAGATCGCCGTCTCGGTCTGGGACTCGGCGCGGCGAGGGACGGCCGACGCGGGCCCGTGGTCGGCGCTCGGCAGCGTGCGCCTCACCCCCCACCGGCCCTCGCGGACCCTCGCGCTCGAGGACCTCGCCGGCGACGTTCACGAGCTGGCCGTGGAGCCGGGTGCCGGCGCTACCGCCGCGCACGTCGACCTCTCGTCTCGGCAGGTCGTGGTGAACCACGCCGGCCAGTCGCACACCTTCCGGGTGCGGTCCCGCAGCGAACACTGGGCCCCGAGCGACGCCACCGGCCACGGGCATGCGGGCGCCATCGTCGCCCCGTTCCCCGCCCTCGTCACCGAAGTGCCCGTCGGCCCCGGCGACACCGTCGCCGGCGGCGATGCGGTGGTCGTCATCGAGGCGATGAAGATGCTCCATACCTTGACCGCCGGCGGTCCCGGCGTGGTCGCCGAAGTGCGGGTGGAGCCCGGGCAGCAAGTCGAAAGCAACCAGATCCTGATCACGTTCGAGGAGACCGAGTGATGCGCAACGTCTACATGACCGAAGAGCTGGAGGCGATCTACGACCAGACGGTCGGGTTCGTCGAGAAGGAAGTCATCCCCCACGGGGATGCGTGGGAGGAGGCCGGTCGGGTCCCGCGGGACGTGCTCCTCCAGATGGGTGAGCTGGGGATGCTGAGCCTGCGGATCCCCGAGGAACACGGCGGCCTCGGCATGGGGATGCTCGCGTCGGCGACCTTCTCCGAAGCCCTGGGCGCGTCGACGTTCGCGGGGTTCGACGTCACCGTGCTCGTGCACACCGACATGGCCGGACCTCACCTCGTCAACTCGGGCTCACCCGAGCAGTACGAGGAGTGGCTGCCGAAGATGATGTCGGGCGAGGCCATCCTCTCGATCGGTGTCACCGAACCCGATGCGGGATCCGACGTGGCCGGCATCCGTTCCTCTGCGGTGAAGGACGGGGACGGCTGGCGCATCAATGGTCGCAAGATGTTCATCACCAACGCGGTGTACGGCGACCTCACCATCGTCGCGGCCCGTACCGATCCCGAGAACAAGTACGGCATCACGATGTTCCTCGTGCCGGCCGAGACGGAGGGGTTCGAGGTGGCCACCAAGCTCGACAAGCATGGTTGGCGCTGCTCCGACACCGCCGAGTTGGTGCTGGACGACGTCTGGGTGCCAGAGAGCCAGATCCTCGGCACCCTCCATCGCGGCTTCTACGAGACCATGAAGAACTTCCAGAACGAGCGGATGGTGCTCGTCGGCATGGGGGTCGGCGCGGCGCAGAAAGCGATCGACATGACGAACGCCTACACCCAGGAACGCAAGGCGTTCGGCGGATCGCTCTACGACCTCGGGGCGATCCGTCAACGGATGGCGATGAACCAGGCGAAGATCGACGCCGTCCGGGCGTCGATGTACCACGCGGCATGGATGCACGACTCGGGCCAGGACAACGTGAAGGCGATGTCCGGCGTGAAAGCGTGGGGTGCCGAGGTCGTGAACCAGGTGATGTACGACTGCGTCCAGTTCCACGGCGGCATGGGCTACATGCGGGAGTCCGCCATCGAGCGCATGTACCGCGACGCTCGCATCCTCCCCATCGGCGGTGGCGCCACCGAGGTCATGCTCGAGGAAGTCGCCAAGCGCTCCTACTGACGACGCGATCTTCGCCCGGCCGGTTTTTGGTCACGGTTCTCCGTCGCCGATCTCGGTCTTGCGTCTGGCGATGTACTCGTCGAGTTCCTCGGCGATCGCCGTATCGAGCGGCGGCTGCTCGTACTCCTCGAGCGCGCGTTGCCAGAGATCGGTGGCCCGCTCGGTGGCGGTCCGTCCGCCATCGTCGTTCCACTGCTCCCACGTGCGCCAGTCAGAGAGCATCGGTGCATAGAACGCCGTGTCGTAGCGAGCCATGGTGTGCTCGTCGGCGAAGAAGTGACCGCCGGTGGGCACCCGCCCGATCGCGTCGATCGCGAGGTGCTCGTCGGAGGTGTCGACAGGAGTGAGGAACTCCATCATGTGCTGGAGCATCTCGACATCGAGCACCAGCTTCTCGTAGGACGCCTGCAGACCGCCCTCCATCCAGCCGGCCGCGTGGTACACGATGTTGGCCCCGCCCAGGATCGCACCCCACAGCGCCATCTGGGTCTCGTAGGCGGCCTGGGCGTCGACGGTGTTGGCGGCGGTGCAGTTGCTCGACCGGTACGGCAGGCCGTATCGCCGAGCGAGCTGGCCTGCCGCCACATTCGCCTTGGCATTCTCGGGGGTACCGAATGCCGGTGATCCGGAGCGCATGTCGACATTGGAGGTGAAGGAGCCGTAGACGACCGGCGCACCCGGATTCGCGAGTTGGGTCAACGCGACGCCGAAGAGCGCCTCGGCATTGGCCTGGATCAGTGCGCCTGCGAGGGTCGCCGGCGTCATCGCGCCCATCAGCGTGAAGGGCGTGACCGACACCGGCTGGCCGTGCTCGGCCATCGCCATCAGCCCGTCGGCCATCTCGCCGTCCATCCGTCGGGGCGAGTTGACGTTCACGACGGTGAGAACACTCGGACTGTCGGCGAGCTGCTCGAGGCTGAGGCCCCGGGCGATGGCCGCCATCGTGATGCCGTCGAGAGCCCGGCCCCGGCCGATCGCAGTGCAGTGGTACGCGAGATCGCAGTAGGTGAGATTGGCGCGGTAGCAGTCGAGATGGCGGTTGTTGGCGGGGAGTTCGATCGGCGCGGACACCTGATTCCCCAGCATGTGGATCGCGTCGAAGTAGTGGGCGAGGCGTACGAAGTTCTCGTAGTCGGCGAGGTTGGACTGTCGTCGGCCGTTCACCCGGTCGTGGACCGCGGGTGGACCGGCGACCAGTCCGAACACGATGTCGGATCCGCCCAGTTCCAACGAACGGGCGGGATTCCGCGGCGTCAGCGTGAAGCGACTTGGTGCACTCGCCAGCGCAGCCTCGATGACCTCACGGCCGGGCCGTACCACTCCGGTGTCGTGATCCACGATTGCGCCGGCCTGTTCGAACAGGTGTCGGGCGGTCGGCGACCACAGCTCGATACCGTGGTCCTCCAGGACCTGCATGGACCCGTCGTGGATGCGCTCGACCTGCTCGGGTCGGAGTACGTCGAGGGGGCCGAACGGATTCGAGACCCGTCGCCACTCGAGCTGGGGGATCCGAGCCGACGCACCGTTGCGGTTCCGCCGGCCACGGCGGGTCATCGGACGCCTCCTCGGGACGCCCAGACATCGGCCAGCTCGGCGGAGATCCGCCTCGCCGTGCGTCGAACCGCCGCCTCGACCTCGCGTTCGGCGCCGGCGGCAGGGAACCGGTAGCTCGGCCCGTACGCCACGACCGACGCTCGCCCGATCCCGTCTGGGCTCACCACCGCGGCTGCCAGGCCCGACAGGCCTTCGACGTATCCGCCATGGGTCCACGCCACGCCTCGGGCTCGAACGTCGGCCAATCCCTCCGGCATCGGGCCACCGCCCAGCTCGGCCTCCAGCTTCGCTTCCGGCCAGGTGGCGAGGATCACCAACCCGCTCCCGCCCGCGGTGAGTGGCCACCGGCGTCCGGTCCAGTCCTGGGCCTGCACCGGGCGGGGGACGTCGACCTGCACCAGGGTGAGCGTCTCGGTCGCCAGCGGAACCGACAGGCACACCGCCTCGTCGATATGAGCAGCGAGGGTTGCCAGGTGCGGATGGGAGAGCGCCTGGAGGCTGGCGCCACTGGTAGGCGACGTCATCCCGACGATGGCGGGGCCGACCGAATAGGTGCCGTCGTCGGATCGCGCCACCGCGCCACCGGCCTCGAGCGTGGCGAGCAGGCGAGACGCGGTGGACAGGGGGAGACCTGACCGTTCGGCGAGTCGCCCGAGTCCCGCCGGTTCACGTGAGGCCTCGGTGAGGAGGGTCAACGCCCGTTCGACGCTCTGAACCATCCTCAGACCGCCTCGGGCGCGGAGTGCACGAGCACCGCGAGGTCCTCGATCGAGTGGCTCGATCCCAATCCCGCCACCGCCGCCTCGATGGCCTCGGATCGTTCAGCCCCCAGCACGGGGCCGGCGAAGGCGTGGTACTTGTCGAGGATCTGGTCGTCGGACATGGGGATGTGGGGATCGCCACTCGCCTCCGTGGCCGCCGACTCGAGCCGGCGACCATCGGTCAGTTCCAGAACGACCCGGGCGAAGCGGGCGTCGGGAAAGGCCTCGTTGTACGCGGGGTCCTCGACGATGCGCACCCGATCCGACAACGCGGCGATCGTCGGATCGGTGAGGGCGTCACCACCGATCTCGGCCGGGCCGAGCCGCCCGCGAACCAGGGCTGCGGCCACTGGGAACGGCAGGCTGTACTGCGCCTGCTCGGTGTTGCGCGGGTGCCGCGTGGCGAGCCGGGCACCTTCGTGGAAGGTCGCCACCTCTATCGCGGCGATCTCGCCGTGGGGCACACCCTCGCCGGTGACGAGGCCCATCACGGCTTCCACCGCCGGCTGGGCCCAGCGGCACACCGGGTACGGCTTGAAGTACTGCTCGGTGATGCGCCAGCCGGACCCGAGGTCCGCCCACAGGTCGGCGACCTCCGGCACTGCCATGGTCAGTGCCGGTGCGCCCGTGAATCCGTTCGCGGCGAGATAGGCAGCCGTTACTCCCGCCATCGCCCCCCAGCCGGATCCGTCCTTGAGCATCGTCGGGTGGTCGATGCAGCGCATCATCTGGCTGCGGGGTCCGTGATATTCGGCGATTCCCACCGCCTCCGCTGTCCGCACGGAGTCGACACCGAGTGCACGGCAACCGAGCGCCGCACACGCGAGTGCGACCCAGGCCCCGGAGGTGTGATAGTCGCACGCGGTTCGATGCAGGGCGATCCCGGCCCGGGTGGCCACCTCGTAGCCGATCACCAACATGGTGAGGAAATCCCCACCGTCGTCGAGGCCCTCCGCGTCGGCATAGGCGAGCAGGGCCGGCAGAACACCACACCCGGCGTGGCCCTTGGTGACGCGATGACCGTCGTGGGCATCCACGGAATCGATGGCCATGCCGCCGGCGAGCGCAGCCCCGGCCGGGCTCACCTGACGGCCGTCGAACAGGATCGACGATCCACGCCGCCCGGCGGCGAAGTGATCCTCTGCGTGGCCCGCGATGATGCCCGCCAACGGGGTCTGTGAGCCCGCCGCGGCCACACCGAGCAGGTCCAGCAGACAACGGCGTGCACACGCCTCCACCTCGGCCGGCAGGTCGGCGGGCGTCAGTTCGTGGATGAAACGGGTGAGGGTCTCGGGGAGTTCCACTCCACCCTTGTATCACGATGTGGAAGTTGAGAACAGTCTCTTCCGTATCGTGGAAAACCAACCCTTCGATCAGGCCGGCGCCGGAAACCGGTCCTTGAAGGTGAAGGCGTGTTCGCTGGCACCGTGATCCCGGAGGTGGAAGATCCGTTCCTTCGCCTCCTCGAGGCTCGGGACGGTTCCCGCCGGTATCCACCACAGAGTGAGCCTCGGCAGACCCTCGATCGGGTCGAACCACTCGAGCTTGCGGCGGATGAAGTTCACGTGCTCGGTCTTCACCACATAGTCGTGGAGCGCATCGACCGACTCCCAGACGGTGAGGTTCAACAGCAGGTCGTCATCGTCGAAAATCCGGGTGTCGGTGGCCGCGCCGCTGTCATCCTGATAGCGCCAGACGAAGCCGGGAGACTCGTCGCCGAGCGTATTGATCTTGTCGAGGTTGTCGGTGAAGCCCGCCATCCTCGGATCATCCACCGGGTGGCGGGCCTTGGCGATGTTGATCTGAGCGAGATGCCATTCGGTCACTGGTTCATCAACTCCTCGATGCGGGCAACGATGTCGGACGGACCATCGACCTCGATCACCTTCGAACGACTGGTGTCACCCTTCACGATACGCAGGTCGCCGCGGCGAACGCCGAGCACCTGCGCGAGCGAGTCGATCACGGCCCGGTTGGCCATGCCGTCGACCGCCCTCGCCGCCACCGCGACCACGAGACGCTGTGGTTCGTCACCCCACGTCCCGCCGACCGTCGGTCGCGAGGAGCCCGGTTTCACCCGTATCGGAAACCGGGTGCTCGACATCAGGCGCCGAGCAGGCGCTTCACCTCGGCGACGGCGTCGATCCCGACCCGTTCGTTCTCGGCGCACGGCGTGACGTTGAAGTGTCGGCAGCCGGCGTCGAGGTACGGCGCCAGGAATTCGGCGATATCGGCAGGGGTGCCGTAGGGCGAGTGACGCTCGAAGGCCTCGAACGGGAGGCCGTAGAAGTCGAACATGGCATCGCCGACCCGCCGCCGCGCTTGATCACGGTCGTCGTCGACCCCGACCCACGCCTGGAGGCCGTGGTCCGGATCGACGGTGCGCCCGTGGCCGGCCGCGGCCGCGTCGAAGTGCGCCGCCGCATCGGCGAACCGGCGTGCGGAGGTCCACGCCGCCAACCATCCCTCACCGAATCGACCCGCCCGTTCGATGGCCGCGTCGGACCGACCCCCGACATAGATCGGGATGGGCTCGCTCGGGATCGGCTTGATCTGGGCGCCTTCGAGCTGGAAGAACTCGCCGTCGTGGTCGACGGTCTCGCCGCCGAGCAGCGGGACCAGGACCTCGAGGGCCTCGTCCGTGCGCCGGCCTCGGGTGGCCGGATCGACGCCGCACACCTCGATCTCGTGCCGGTCCTCACCGCCGACACCCACCCCGAACGAGAAGCGGCCCGGCGCCATGTACGCGATGTCGCAGATCTGGCGGGCCACCGGGAGCGGGTGGCGCAGGGCGAGCAGGTACACCCCGGCGTACACGCCGAGGGTCGGATGGAGGTTGGCGAGGCCGGTGGCCTGGAGCATGCCGTCCTTGCCACTGCCGTCGCGGAAGCTCACATGATCCGCGAAGAAGATGTGATCGATGCCACCGTCGGCCGCCTGCGCCAAGATCGACTGACGCTCCGGTACCGGCTTGTCCCAGATGGTGAGGGAGGTACTGACCCCCACTCGGAGTGGAACCGTCACGCGGGCGATGCCCAGTACGGCTTGCGCTTCTCCACGAAACTGGCGATCCCCTCCTGGCCGTCCGGGGCGACCACGCCGGCGGACATGACCCCGCTGGCGTACTGGTAGGCGTCAGCCTGGGCCATGTCGATCTGGGCGTAGTACGCCTGCTTGCCCGCGGCCTTGGCGGCCGCGCTCCCCCGCGTGGCTCGGCGGACCAGCTCGGCCGTTGCGTCGTCGAGTTGGTCGTCGGGTACCACCTGGTTGACGAGGCCCCAATCACACGCGGTCCGGGCGTCGATCGGATCACCCGTGATCGCCATCTCCAAACCCTTCTTGCGCCCAACCGCTCGAGCGATGGCCACCATGGGGGTGTGGCAGAAGAGGCCGCCCTTGCCGCCCGGTGCGGCGAATGCTGCCGATTCGGCGGCCACCGCCAGATCGCACGTGGCGACCAGCTGGCAACCGGCGGCGGTGGCGAGGGCGTGGACCTTCGCGACCACCACCTGGGGCAGCTGTTGCACCAGCGTCATCATGTTGGTGCAGACGTCGAACAGCTCCCGGGCCTCGGCCTCGCTCACTCCCAACATGTCACCGAAGTCATGGCCGGCGGAGAACACGGGGCCGTCCGCCGCGATCACCACGGCCAGGGCATCGGAGGCGGCAGCCTCCTCGAGCGCCGCGGTGATCTCCTTCATTGCCGGAAGGGCGAGTGTGTTCCGCCGTTGGGGATTGGCCAGCGTCATCGTGATCACCGCCCCCTCGCGCTCCACCCGGATCCGTTCGAAGTCGCTCGTCATGGCGTCAGTCATGGCCGCGACGATACCGAAACGCCGAGGCGGGCGACGAACGCGTCGACCTCGCCACGGTCGGATCCGATGACAACGACCCGACCTCGACCGGCCGGAGATCCCGGCACGGGGTCGATGCTGACCCGCTCACCCGCCAGGTGCACCACCACGTCACCGACGATGCCCTTTGCCCGCAGGATCGAGGGTGGCGCCTCGCCCAGCACCGCCGCCACGACGGCAGGGTCGACATCGGGCGGGATGGTGGCGGTAGCGGTGTTGACCTCGAACAGCCCGGCCGCGGCCTGGTCGACCGGAGCGGTTCGGCCGTGGTCCAACCACTCCTGCACCGCCGCGCCCTCTGCCTCGGTCAACAGATCGAGCTTGGTGACCACGATCCGGTCGGCCTGATCGAGCTGCGCCGATGCAAGACCTCCATAGACCGGATCCTCCACCCGGCGCCGGATGTCGGTGGCGTCGGCGGTGACGATGACCGATTCCAGCGGCACCACACGACGGTCGCCGAACCGCGCCACCTGGCCCGGCTCGGCCACGCCGCTCGCCTCGATGACGATGCGGTCCGGCGCAGGCTCACGCTTCGCGAGGTCCCGCAGGGTGATGGCCAGGCTGCCGCCGATGCTGCAGCAGACACAGCCGTTGGTCAGCTCGACCAGCTCGTCATCGGCCCGATCGATGAGGTCGACGTCGATGTTGAGCTCGCCGACGTCGTTGACCACCACCGCGACCCGCTCCGTCGTCTCCGTCAGGAGGCGGTTCAGCAGGGTGGTCTTGCCCGAACCCAGCCATCCTCCGATCACCGTCATCGGGATGGCCGGAGTTGACGCGGGGGCCATCGAACGAGGGTCAGTCGAGCGGGAAGACGTCGCCGCCGACGATCGTGGCCAGGACCCCGATGGTGTCGAGGGCGTCGGCCCCGACGTCGTACGGGTCGGCGTCGAGGGCCACCATGTCGGCGAGCTTGCCCGACGCGAGGCTGCCGATCTCGTCGTCCTTGCGCATCTGGAACGCGGCTTCGATCGTGACCGCCCGCAGCGCATCGTCGATCGAGAGGCACTCCTCTTCCCCCATGACCGATCCTTCACGGGTGCGGCGGGAGCCGATGGCCTGCGCCGCGAGCAGCGGCCGAACCGGTCCCATCGGGAGATCGGAGTGCACCGCCACGCTGAGCCCATGCCGGCGTGCCGAGCCGAGGCGGGTCATCAACGACGCCCTCTCGTCACCCAACCACATGTCCCGGAAGCGATCGCCGAACTGATACAGGTAGTAGCCGTTCGCCTGGACGGTCATGCCGAGGGCGGCCATCCGTCGGATCTGGGCCTGGGTCGACACGCCGAAGTGGTGGAGGGTGGTGCGGTGGTCGAAGCGGGGCCGCTCGTGCAACAGGGTCTCCACCGCGTCGATCGCCGCACCCGCACCGATGTCGCCGTTGCAGTGGATGTGCAGGTCGTAGCCGGCCTCCCAGAAGGGACGCATCATGGCGAGCAGGCGGTCGGGCTCGGCCAGCCAGGCACCCGAGTGGCCGTCGATGTAGCCGGGAGGACCGACCATCATCAGCTGGGCGATGAACGCCCCGTCGGCGAGCACCTTGGCCGACTTCACGAAGGAGATCCGATCGGCGAACCGCTCGGTGAATTCCTCCAGCCGCCGGATCGTGTCATCCTTCCACTTGCTGCGCGCCGCGGGCACCTGGGGCATGAGGTAGGTGCGGAACGGCGTGGAACCGTCCCCCATGATGGCGTCGAGGGCATCCCACTCGGCGTCGAGATCGAAGATGCCGAACCCGGCGTCGCAGATGGAGGTGACACCTCCCCGGTGGACGAGATCACGCACCCCGCGTAGTCCCTCGATCAGGCGCCCGTCACCGAGCAGGTGGGGTGACAGGGTCTGCAGTGCCCACACCATCCCCGTCTCGAACAGGCGGCCGGTCTCGAGTTCCACGTGGGGATCCCACGCCGCGCCCTCCTCGGCGTTGACCCAGGCGAGAGCGGCCTCGTTGCAGCGAAGCTCGTGGAACGACCGCTGCCAACAGACGATCGGTCGGGTCGTGGAGATCGCGTCGAGGTCCGCTCGCACGACGTCACCGTGGTACTGGGCGTGGTAGCCGAAGGTGACGATCGGCTCGTCCGGATCGGTCCGGCTCTCGTGGAGTTCGCGGACTCGGGCGAGGAAGCCGTCTTTGCCGACCGCTGCCTCGACGCGGCCCCACGGTAGGTCCCACGGCTCGGGCGGCACCCAGTCACACGCGAAGAGGAGTGCGGCCATGCCCGGATGGAGGTGGGGATCGATGAGGCCGGGCATCAGGACCGCATCGGCGAAGCGCTCGTCGATCGTGTGGTCGTGATGGCGGAGCCACGGCTGCAGGGAGTCGAGGTCGCCGACCTCGACCACCCGTCCGTCCCGGACCGCGATCGCAGTGCCCTCGGGCCGGGCCTGCTCCATCGTGATCACGCGGCGGGCGGTGAAGACGGTGATCTTGCCGGCCATCAGTAGATCGATCCGCCCTCGTCGGAGGTGTCGCCGCTACGAGCCCGGTCGAGTTCGGCCTTCGTCCCGAGGTTGAGCGCCACCAGGTCCGACGTCACCGTGACCATGCGGAAACCGGCCGCGAGCCGCCTCGGGGTGAGCGGTCCGGTCGAGTGGATGCCACACACGATCCCGGCCCTGTCGCAGCCGGCGACGATGGTGGACAGGGCATCGTCGAAACCCGGGGCGTCGTCGTTGTTCCCCGGTGGCAATCCGAGGGTGAGGGAGAGATCGGCAGGGCCGACGTACACGGCGTCGATTCCCGGCACCGCGAGGATCGCGTCGAGGTTGGAGATCGCCTCGACCGTTTCGATCATCGGGATGACCGCCACGTTTTCCGCGGCCCAGGTCACGTACTCGGGTCCGATCCGAGCCCGAGGAACGACCGGGCCGAAACTCCGGGACCCGTCAGGGGCGTAGCGGCAGGCCTGCACGGCGGCTTCCGCCTGCTCGACCGTGTTGACCATCGGGACGATCACCCCCTGCGCGCCGGCGTCCAGCACCTTGCCGATGATGCCGGGCTCGTTCCACGGCACCCGAACGATCGGGTTGCTGCCACCCAGTTCGATCGCGGTGATCATGTCGACCACGGCGGGGTAGTCCACGACCCCGTGCTGGGTGTCGACGCAGACATAGTCGAAGCCGGCGCGTGCGGTGGCCTCCGCGGAGATCGCAGTGGGCAGGGAGAGCCACCCGCCGAGGGTCGTCTCCCCGGCGCGCCAGAGGTCGCGAAGGGTGGGTCGCCCGGTACGTGGTGAGTCGGTCATGGCGATCGGTCTAGCACGGACCTCACCGCCTGCCGGGTGGCGGACCCGTAGGAGCCACCGAACTTGACTGCGTGCACGGTGAGGGGGGCGAGCTGGTGGAGCAGAACCCGTTCCTGCCAACCATCCTCGAGCGGACTCACCTCGGCATAGGCCGCGAAGCAGTCGTCGCCGAAACCGCCGAACAGCCGCATCATGGCGAGGTCGAACTCGCGGTGGCCACCGTGGGCCGCGGGGTCGATCAACCAGCTGTCGCCATTGCGGTCGACGAGGCGGTTCCCGGCCCAGAGATCGCCATGGAGCCGGGCCGGCGCCTCGATCGGTCCACCGAGGGAATCGAGGTTGGCGGCGATCTCGTGGAGCCCCGCGACCGTGTCGCCATCCAGCGCGCCGCCCTGTTCGGCCAGCCGGGCCAGGGGTTCCAGGCGCTGCGTGGCGTAGAACTCTGCCCAGGTGTCACACGGCTCGTTGGGAAGCCCGCGACTGCCGGTCGATCGTCGATCCTCCCGACCGAACGACGGTGCGCCCGTCCGGTGCAACTCGGCGAGTCCCCGGCCCAGTGCCACCTCGGTGGTGGCGGTCGAGGAGCCCTCGTCGATCCATTCGAGCACGAGGAGGGGCGGGTCGTCGGACACTGCGACGACGGTCGGGACCGGCACTGCATCGGCGCCCTGGAGCCAGTGGAGCCCGGCCGCCGCGGTGCTGAAGAACCCGGGCGGAGGGTGCGCCTTGGTCTTGGCGAACACGGTGCGCTCGTCGGCCAGGGTGACCCGGTAGGCATCCGCGACGTCGCCGCCGGTGATGGGCCACCACTCGATCACCTCGTCGTCGAGAACCGTGGCCAAGGCGTCAGCGAGGTCGACCATGACCCCAATAGTGCTGCATGATCTCGGTTCATGAGCACTTCGCCCTTCGACACCACACCCCTGACCAAGCAGTACAGGACCGTCAACGGGAAGCAGATGGCGTACCACGAACGAGGTGAGGGCGATGCCGTGGTCTTCCTCCACGGCAACCCCACGTCGTCGTATCTGTGGCGCAACGTCGTTCCGTATGTTGCGGACCGAGCGCGCTGCATCGTTCCGGATCTCATCGGCCAGGGCGATTCCGACAAGCTCGACGACGTGGGTCCCGGTTCATACCGGTTCGTCGAGCATCGCGAGTATCTGGACGGCCTCCTGGATCAGCTGGACCTCGGCGACCGGGTCACCTTCGTCATCCACGACTGGGGATCCGCGCTCGGTTTCGACTGGGCCAACCGGCACCGGGACCGGGTGGCGGGCATCTGCTACATGGAAGCGATCGTCCGGCCGGTCACGTGGGAGGAATGGCCCGACGCAGCGACTCGGATCTTCCAGGGCTTCCGGTCCGAGGCGGGCGAGGACATGGTCATCGAGAAGAACCTCTTCGTCGAGGCTGTGCTGCCGGGCTCGATCCTTCGACCCCTCGCCCCCGAGGAGCACGACGAGTACCGGCGGCCATTCGTCGAGCCACAGCATCGGCGTCCGACCCTCACTTGGCCGCGCGAGATCCCGATCGAGGGTGAGCCCGCGGACGTCACCGAGATCGTGGCCGCCTACGCGGACTGGCTCTCAGAGTCCGATGTGCCGAAGCTGTTCATCAACGCCGAGCCCGGCGCCATCCTGATCGGCGAGCAGCGGGAGTTCTGTCGGTCCTGGCCCAACCAGACGGAGGTCACCGTCCCCGGCAACCACTTCATCCAGGAGGATTCGCCCGACGAGATCGGCCGGGCCCTCGCCGACTGGCTCCCCTGAGTACGATCCCGCCCGCTACGCCTCGCGGTACTTCTCGATGTCGGCGAGGGGTGCCCATGTGGAGTGGGTGCCCGAGCAGATGCGTTCGGGAAGGCGGATCTTGGCGACGGGTCCGTCGCCGACGTTCGCGGCGTCGAACACCATGGCATCGGCGCGATCGTTGATGACATCCATGGCGAACGTCACCAGGTAGCCGTCGTCCTCGCCGGTCGAACCGTCGCGGGGGGCCATCGGCGTCTCGCTGACGTACACACCCTCCGGTGCCTCCCACAGCTCCTCGGTACCGGTGTCGAGGTCGTGCTTGATCAGGCCGTCGAAACCGAAGAACCCCTGGGCGCAGCGAGCGTTGTACGAGTACCGGTGGCGCCGGCCGTAGTGGCGACCGTTGACCATCGGGAACTCGGCGACCTGATCGCGCATCTGCGCCGCCTTGGTCTCCCCGGTGACCAGGTTGAACCGCCAGCGATGGGCCTTCGCCTGCAGGACGTTCATGTCGAGCGTCTCGAACCCCTTCATCCGAGGATCGGAGTAGACCGCCCGATCGACACCACGGGCGGTCGGGTTGTGCTGGAAGAACCCGTCGAGGACGATCTCGTCGCCCTCCTCGTAGGCATTGGTCCAGTGCAGGACGAACGTCGGGTCGGCTTCGAACCAACGAATGTCGTCGGTGGTCCCGTGACGCGGGACGATCGGGAAGCGACTCGGCATGTCCCAGTCGAACTTGTTCGAGTAGTAGCCGGCGGCGAGTGACTCCGGGTCCCAGAACAACGGGAAGTCGTTGAGGATCGTCCAGTTCTCGGTGAACATCATGTCGTGGGGAAGACGGGGCCCCGGGAGCGGGACCTCGATGTAGGTGACCAGCTCGCCCTCGGGGCTGACGACGCCGTAGTGCATGTACGGCGCATGTACGTGGTAGTTGAAGAAGAGGAGTTCGCCGGTGTGCTCGTCGATGCGCTTGTGGGCCGAGACCCCCTCGGCCGGGAACTTGCCGTTCCAGGAGCACGTGCCCTTCGTCTCCAGGTTGAAGGGGTCCAGCCGGTAGAGCTCGCCGCACTGGTAGAAGCTCGCCAGCGCCTCACCGCGATGGACGATCACGTCGGTGGACGCGTTGTCCTTCATCATCGACCGGGCTCCCCAGCCGTGGTCGGCGATGGCATTGGACGGATGCTCGGTGATGCCGGCCCACAGACTCTGCTTCGCCTCCTGTTCGGCGAGGAAGGCCTCGGTCCGCACGAACCGGTTCGAGTAGCGGGCCTCACCGTTCGAGAACGAGATCGAGTGCAGCATGCTGTCGCCGTCGAACGGGTGGTAGCGCTTGATCGGTTCGAAGAGCGGGTTCTCGGTGTTGCGGATGTAGACGCCGCTCAGGTCCTCGGGGATCTCGCCCTCCACGTCGAGGTCCCACGCGTCGTACTCCTTGTGCTGGGGACGCCACACACCACTGCGGTACGGGTGGTCGTCATCGGGTGGAAGTCCCGGCTCGAACGTCTCGCGAAGCGCAACCTGCATGTCTCGACCCCCTGGTAGAGTTTTACTAGTAATACTCCAGAAACTGTGCCACTGTAAAGAGGGTGACTCCAACCACCGCGCCGCGCACGAGCCAAACCCTCACCGCCAGGAGCCGGCGAACGCGAGTCGCCCTGGTGGCGGCCGTCCGCGACGACCTGCGCTCCGGGGGTTCGTTCACCGCCGACACCGTCGCGGCTCGGGCCGGCTGCTCGCCGGCCACCTTCTACTCCCACTTCGGGACCAAGGACGACGCACTCACCGCCGCCTTCGAGCAGACGCTCGCCGACCTCGTGGACGGATCGACGCGGCAGCTGACGGTCGAACGCTTCGAGAGGGAAGGCGTTACCCCGACCGTGCTCGCATTCGTCGAATGGCAAGCGACGTTCTTTCGACTCGAATCGTTGGTCTTCCGAACGGCCCTCAGCCGGCTACCCGACCATCAGCCGCTGCGGGCCGCGTACCGGTCCGCCGAACAGCACACCCTCGACCACCTCAGCGCCGTCTTCGCCGAACTGCAGCAGGCCGGAAGCGTGAACCGGGCCGACGAATCTGCCGCGCTGGCGGAGGCGTTCATGATCGCCTCCCAGGGGATCAACAACCCTCGAGCCCTCCGACCCGCCGCCACGCCCGTACGGGCTGCACTAGCTGCGGGGATTTCTGGCATGCTCACCGCCGAGGGGGACATGTCATGAGCGACCCGCAGACCATCGACGACCTCGTCCGGCGAGCCGTCTCCGCACGACCGGACCAGCCGGCACTGGTCGACGCGCCGAACCGGGCCACGTTCTACGGCGGTGACCCCCAGCGCTACACCTGGAGCGAACTCGACGCCGCGATCGACAGCGCGGCCGCGGCTCTCCTGGAGGCAGGGGCCGAAGCCGGCGACGCGGTGGGCATCCAGCTCCCCAACGTCGTCGAGCTGCCGATCACCATCCTCGCCTGCCTCCGGATCGGCGTGGTGGCCGTCCCCTTCCCGATCCAGCACCGAGCCCACGAGCTCCGCCACGGCATCGGCACTGCCGAGATCGGCCTGTTCGGCACCGCCGACCGCCCCGACCGGCCCGACCAGATCGACTCCGTCGCCGCGGTGATGGCCGAGTTCGGCGATGGGCAGGTCATCGGCCCCAAAGGTCAAACGGGTGCCTGTCCCCCAGCGTTTGACCTTGCGGCTGACGATGTCGCCACCATCTGCTGGACGTCGGGCACCACGGGCACACCGAAGGGGGTGCCCCGCACCCACGCGATGTGGATGGCGTCGAGCACTTTCCAGGTCAGCGAGCTCGGAATCACCGAGGACGACCACATCCTGTGCCCGTTCCCGATCGTCAACATGGCCGGAATCGGCGGAATGTTGGTGCCGTGGGCAGAGGCCGGTGCACTGCTGCACCTGCACCAGCCCCTCGATCTGCAGGTCTTCCTCGGCCAGATCCAGGGCGAGAAGATCAGCTACACGGTCGTTCCTCCCGCAGCGCTCAACATGTTGCTCGCCAACGAGGCGATGCTGGACCAGCTCGACCTCTCGAGCATCCGGGCAATCTCGTCGGGATCGGCTCCGCTCGACCCGTGGATGGTGGAGGGCTGGCAGAAGCGGGGCATCGAGATCATCAACGTGTTCGGCTCGAACGAAGGCGCAGCCCTCCTCTCGACCATGGCGTCGGTCCCCGACCCCACCGAGCGGGCCCGGTACTTCCCGGTGCCGACCCGCCGCGGCGTCGAAGTCCGGCTCGTGGATCTCGACAGCGGTGAGGAGATCACCGGCACCAGCCGGCAGGGCGAGCTGCGGTTCCGGGGCGCCACCGTGTTCGACGGCTACGTCGGCTCCACCGGCGAAGAGTTCGACACCGACGGCTTCTACCGCACCGGCGACATCTTCGAGCTGGCCGGCGACGACGATCCGCCGCGCCTCCTCCGGTTCGTCGAACGGGCCAAGGACATCATCATCCGGGGCGGGATGAACATCTCCGCCGCCGAGATGGAGGCCCTCATCGCCGGCCACGACGCCATCGTCGAGTGCGCGGCGGTCGGCTATCCGGATCGCGACCTCGGCGAGAAGATGGGGGTCTTCGCGGTCGCAGCACCGGACACCGCACCGACACTCGATGACGTCATCGAACACCTCCGCGAGCAGGAGGTGGCCAGCTACAAACTGCCCGAACGCCTCGAATTGATCGACGCCCTCCCCCGCAATCCGGTGGGCAAGGTCGTCAAGCCCGAACTCCGAGCCCTCTGGGAGAACTCATGAGCACGCCCTCGAACTCCGCGGTCACCATCCTCGGCGGCCACCAGACCGACTTCGCGGTGAACATCGCAAAACGAGACCAGGACGTTGCCGACCTGGTGCGCGAGGCGGTCACCGCCACCCTCGACGACGCGGGCATCGGCCCCGAGCAGGTCGAGTCCATCCACGTCGGCAACGCCTTCGGCCAGCTCTACAACGGCCAGGGGCACCTCGGCGCCATGCCCGCCACGGTCATCCCCGAACTGTGGGGCGTTCCCTCGATGCGCCATGAAGCCGCCTGTGCGTCGGCGTCGATGGCGACCCTGTCGGCGATGGCGGAAATCGAGTCGGGCCGCTACGACTGCATCCTCGTGCTCGGCGTCGAGCAGGAGAAGAACATGCCCGGCGCCCAGGCGGCGGGCGTGCAGACGGCCGCCGCCTGGGTCGGCCACGAGACCGAGGGGATCGAGTTCTTCTGGCCGTATGCCTTCGACCGGGTGGCCGACGAGTACGACGCCCGGTTCGGCCTCGATGACGCCCACCTCCGGGCCATCGGTGAGCTGAACCTCCGCAACGCGAAGGACAACCCCAACGCCCAAACGAGGGCTTGGCAGTTCACCTCCGACTCCTTCGGCACCGACGATCACGTCAACCCCGTCGTCCAGGGCCGGCTCCGCCGCAACGACGTCACCCAGATCACCGACGGCGCCGCCGGCGTCGTTCTCGTGTCGGACCGCTGGCTGGAAGCCAATGGGGGCGCGACGCGGGGTCGGGCTCGAATCGCCGGCTGGGGCCACAGCACCGTCGGCCTGCCCATCGACCAGAAGTTCGAGCGTTCGGCCGACGACGTCTACGTCATGCCCCACGTCCGCAAGGCCATCACCGACGCCTTCGACCGGGCCGGCATCGTGGGCGTCGACGACCTCGATCTGATCGAGACCCACGACTGCATGACGCCCTCCGAGTACCTGGCGATCGACCACTTCGGCATCACCGGCCCTGGGGAGAGCTGGAAGGCGGTCGAGGACGGCCGTCTCGAACGTGATGGCGACATGCCGGTCAATCCGAGCGGCGGACTCATCGGAGGCGGCCACCCCGTGGGCGCTACGGGCGCACGGATGCTCGTCGATGCCACGAAGCAGGTTTCGGAGACCGCCGGCGACTATCAGGTCGACGGCGCCCGTCGGGCCGCAACGCTCAACATCGGCGGCAGCACCGCCACCACCGCCTGTTTCGTGGTCGAGTCCGTCTAGGCCAGGGCGAACAACACGACGCAGACCGACGCCAGGCCGGCACCGAGCCACTGCCACCGCTGAACGCGCTCGTCGAGCAGACGGTGCGCGAGGGCGATCGTGATCGCAGGGGCGAACGCCATGATCGCCGCAACGACCGCGACATTGCCGCGCTGGAACGCGATCGCGCTCGAGATCACCGCGCTGATGTCGATCAGGCCGACGAGGATGCCGAACCGCATGACCGGGCCTCCGAGGGGCGACATCGGACGAATGGGGCGGGTCACGATCGGGATCAACAACACCGCCCCGATCTGGGTGATGAGCGCGGGCATCGCACCCGCGCCCTCATCGACCGGACCGAGGCAGATCGAGACACCCGCGATGAGCGCACCGACCGTGGCCCCGAGTGGGAGCGCCTGGCTGGACCGGAGCAGGGTGATCGTCGGAAGACGGCCCTCTGCGACGATCAGCACGACTGCAGGAATCGCCAGCAGCACGCCGGCGAGTTCGAGACCACCGAGCGACTCGCCGACGATCGGGGCCGCGATCGCCGGAACGACGAGGGAGACCACCCCGAGGACCGGGGCGAACACGACCATGGGGCCACGCTCCATCCCGAGATAGAGGAGCGGCCGGGCCAGGGAGACGAAAACGGCTGCCGCGATCGACCAGACGAGATCGTCGGCTCCGAACTCCTCCGCCGGAAACAGGACCACGTACACGCCCGCGACGACCGTGCCGACGATCGACGCGATGAACGCCATCGACATGACCGCACCCGGGTGAGGGCTCCGCCGTCCGCCGACTCCGGCATAGAAGTCACCGAATCCGAGGACCGTACTGGCGAAGGCGGCGAGGGCGACGGGCAAGCAGCCAGGCTAGGGCGAACGTGGCTGATCGGAGTCGGGCGGGAGCCGCATTCTGTGAGAGCATCGCTCTTCCATGGCTGCGTCGTCCCCCTCCACAAAGCTTCGCAACGAACTCCTGCCCTACCAGATCGTCATCGGTGTGGCCGCGGCCTCGATCGTCGCCATCCTCGGCGAACTGCGCGACGAACTCGGGTTCGAGGACAGCGAGATCGGGGTCCTGGTCACCGCCGGGTTCCTCGCGGCGTTCCTCGCCCAGGTGACCCTGGCCCGCTACGCCGATCGGGGCTACGGACGGCAGATGGCCACGGCAGGCGTGGCCCTGAGTGCGGCTGCCCTGCTCACGATGGTGGTCGCCGACGACATCGTGACCTGGACACTGGCCCGGGGCGCCCTCGGCTTCGCCGGCGGGCTGATCATGCCGGGACTCCGACGGGCCGCCACGGTGCTCGATCCCGAGGTGGTGGCGCAGCTGCTGAGCCGGCGCCGCAG
>CAYFLT010000013.1:7889-18591 GCA_964344055.1 uncultured Candidatus Nemicrothrix sp. | reverse complement strand
TCCCGAGCGGGTCGGCGAGAACCTCGGACGGCTCATCGTCGGCGAGGTGACCGGCTTCCTCATCGGACCGATGTTGTCGGCGCTGCTGGTCGAGGTAGGCGACATCCGCACTCCATTCCTCGTCATGGGGCTCGGGATGGTGCTGTTCCTGCCCGTGGTGTGGCGGCTTCCACCGGATCGCGGCGAGATCGACGAGGCCAGGCGATCGTCCTACGACCTCCTGCGCATCCGCCGTCTCCAGGGCGCACTACTCGTCATCTTCGGCTACTTCTCCCTGATCGGCGCATGGGAGTCGGTCATGCCGGTCATGTTCAAGGACCGGGGAGGGGGCTCGATGGAGACCGCCATCGCCTTCACCCTCCTCGCCGTCCCCATCCTGTTCCTGAGCCCGCTGGCCGGCCGGACCGCCGACCGGGTCGGGCCACCTCGGATCGCCGTAGCGGGTATGGCCGTCGTCGCGCTCGGCACGACGACCTTCGGTCTGCTGCCCGGGCTGATCTACCCGGTGATCCTGATGGTCATCTTCGGCATCGCCGACGCGTTCGCCTTCACCGCCGGTCAGGTGGCGGTCTCGAGGGCAGTGCCGGAGCAGCGTCAGGCCGCCGCCCTGGGACTCATGGGGGCTGTCGAGGTTCTCGGCGCTGCCCTGACCGCGCTGCCGGCTGCGCTGATCTACGACAGCCACGGCGAGAAGGCCGCCTGGATCGCCTCCGGACTCTTCGCCTTCGCGGTCGTGATGGTCGGCGCGACCCGGTTCCGCGGCACCGAACCCGCCAACCAGGCCACGCCCGAAATCGACAAGACCCTCTGAGCCCTGGCTACACCGAAAGCAGCCGCCCCATCCTGGCGATGAAGGCCGCCATCTGACTCCGGGTGACGTCATGGGTCGGCGAGTACGTCGTCGGGGACGTCCCGGTGGTGATCCCGAGGTCGTAGATGCAGCTGACCCCGTCTCGTGCGAAGAAGGTCGTCGGGACGTCGGTGAACGGTAGGGACACCACTGGGCAGTCCCGTCCGAAGGCTTCCCAGAGCCTGGCCAGGAACGCCGCCATCTGCCCTCGGGTGACGAGCTCGTTCGGCGAGTAGGTCGTCGGGGACGTCCCGGTGGTGATGCCGAGGGATCTGATGCAGGCGATGTCGTCGAAGGCGAAGGACGACTCCGGCACATCATGGAATGGCAGTCCACTGCTACTGCAGGTTCCTCCGAACAGCCGCCAGATCCGTGCGATGAACGCGGCCATCTCCTCTCGGGTGACCGGCGAGTCCGGGCAGTACTGCCCCGAGCCGCAACCCGTCGTGATGCCAGAGAGGCGGAGCCAGATGACATCGGCGAAGTAGAACGAGTTGCGTGGGACGTCGGTGAAGAGCGGAGCGAGCTCGGCACCCACCCACAGGAAGGCTCCCTCTGTGACCACCACAGGATCCGCAGGGTCGGGGCCCAGCGCGGAACGGTCGTCGAACCACTCTGAGAAGTAGTCGAGGAACTGGCACTCCGCGAAGAGCACGTAGTACGTGCCGGCGGGAAGCCTCATCGAGTAGTAGCCATCCTCGTTCGTGGTCGTGGTCTCCACGGTCGACAGTCCGTCGGTGATCGCGACGCACACCGAGTGGACGGCGAGGCCGGTGTCCTCCGCCGTCACGACACCTTCGATCCAGCCCATGGGCGGAGCTGCGGCGGCATACCCGTACGCCTCCGTCGTCCACACGAAGAACCCGAAGGGGGTGTGGACGAAGCCATGTGGAACGCCCGCCGGGGTGTAAACCGACTGGGTGTCTCCCACCTGGACGAACGTGGCGGTGGAGAAGGTCTTGATGCCACTGTCTCCCAAGCCATTCCACAGGTGCACCTCACCGCCGGTCACCTGAGGCCGCCTCACGCTGGAAGCCTGGAATGTCCCGAGGTGGGCCTTGGTCAATGCATCGATGACGGCACCGTTCGAACCGTAGATCCGACCGTCGTCATAGGCGATGTCCACGCTGAAGCCCGAGATGGCGGTCTTCGTCGAGTCGGTCCTGGTGACTCCATCGGCATCAACGGTCAGGGTGTAGAACCAGAATCCGCTGGAGCTGTTTTTGTAGCCGTAGAGGGTCGACGCAGACGCGGCTTCGATCACGTTCGATCCCGTGTGGCCGGGGGTGACATTGGGGCGCTTGACGCCGTTGTCGAAGATCGCCACGCCGGCGTGGTTCGGGGAACTGCCCTTCACCTTCAGCGACACGGCGATGACATCCGCGGATCCCGGCAGCACCTCGATGTCGTTGGCATACAGGGGCCCGAATCCGCTTCCGAGAGCGAACGACTGGTCGACCGCCCGGCTCGTCAGGTCGACCCGTGCGATTCCTGCACCTCCCAGGAGGCCCACGTACAGCTTCCCCCCGTCGTCGGACACGGCCATGACGTCGGGCTCGCTTCCGACCCACGTCGACCAAAGGACGGCCAGATCCGATGCCCTCATTGCGATGACGGAGTTGGCGTGCTCGGGCGAGGTCGCTCCGATCGTCGCGTAGATCACCGAACCATCCACGCTCGCGATGGCAGAATTCACGACCACCGGCCGCTCGGGTCGAGGTGGCTGTGGCTGGGCGAGAGTCGTGTAGCCGAACTCGGTCCAGATCAGGAGTCCGGCCGAGGTCTCGATCATCCCCTGCACGCCGATGGCGTTGGTGAGGGCGATCGGGTCGCCGATCTGGGCGAATGTGTTGGCATCGAATGCGATCAGGTCGGATTCCGACTCGTCGACGTGCCAGACCGTGCTGCCCGAGACGAGGGGGCGAACACGGCTGCTGCTGTGCGGCAAGGTGGCGATCGTCTCGGTCGAGCCCGGGTCGATCACCGCCCCCGACGACGCGTAGACCCGTCCACCGTGAAACTCGAGATCGACGTAGTAGCCACGGATCGCGGTCGTTGCCGCCGGTGCGGCCGTCACGCCGTTGGCATCGACGGTGAGCGTCCAGAAGCCGTAACCCGACGTCTCGTTCGTGTAGCCGTAGACGGTGTTCGCCGATGCGGCCTCGATGACATTCGCACCGGTGTGACTCCCCGTCACGTTCGGACGGGCGATGCCGTTGTCGAAGACGGCGACACCGTCGTGACGCGGCGAGACGGCCTTGCGGATCATCGAGACGACCACCACGCCCGGCTGCCCCGGGAGCACCTCGATGTCCTCGGCGTAGCGGGGCCCGTAGAAACCACTGCCCAGCCCGAACGTGAGATCGACCGACCTCGAGGCGATGTCGACGCGAGCGATGCTGGCTGCGCCGTCGAGGCCGACGTACAGCTTGCTGGAGTCGTCGGCCAGCGCGACGACGTCGGGCTCGCTCCCGACGAAGACCGACCACTCGACGGCACCGGTGGCAGGAGAGAAGGCGACGACCCGGTTCGGATTGCTCAGATCGGTCGACGGCACTGAGGCGTAGACCAGGCCGGCAGTGGGATCGAACACCGCGTCGTTGATGGGGCCCGAGTAGCCAGCGGCGATCATGACCGGAGGTGGGGCCGCCCACGCAGGCTCGACCTCCGCGGTGATGACCGTGGTCACCATTGCCCCCAGGGTCGCGAGCACAGTCATGACCCCGATGAAACGCCGCACCATCCGCCTCTCCTCCCCGACAGGAGCGGCGAGTATGACACTGACCACTCTGCGTTGTCGAGACGCGATTCGGAGTGGCAGCCCGACGCTGCAGTCGCGAGTCCTAGTCGTCGAGGTGGACGCTGACGCCCCGGGCCGCGCCGGGGTTCACGTTGACGATCTCGACGGTCACGCCGGTGCCTCGTAGTTCGTCGACGATTCGGGCCAACGCGGCCGCACCGGAGAAGTCGAGACGGCCTATGGCCCCCAAATCGACAACGACGTGTTCGACCTCCAAGTGCTCGGCGAGCTCGCGGCGGATCGCCCGCTCGATCTGGGGCACGGTGGCGAACCAGAGCACGCCGTGCGGGGTGACCGTGACGGTGTCGCCGTGCCGTCGACTCTGGGCCGACACGCTCATCTCGCGGTAGAGGTGGGCCGCGAAGGCCAACCCGATCCCGATCAGGACTCCTCGTTCGACTCGTGGCGCCGAGGCCAGGGTGGCCACGAGCGTGCCGATGCCGACCACGGCCTGAACGCCGGACTGGCGAATGAGTTCGAGCAACTCCCGCAACCGGATCAGTTTCAGCACGGCCCCCACAACGATTGCGCCGAGAATCGCTCGAGGGAGTTCCTCGAGCATCGGCGTGAGTGGGAGGGCGAAGAGGACGAAGGCTCCCGTGATGGCACCGGCCCACGGGCTGGTGGCGCCGGCCAGACGATTCAGCGAGCTGCGGGAGAACGAACCGCCGACCGGGAATGCGCCCGACACGCCGGCCGCGAGGTTGGCGATGCCCTGGCTCACCATCTCCTTGTTGGCGTTCCACGGCAGCCGTTCCTCCGCGGCGAACGTCCGGGCGATGGACGAGGGCTCGGCGAAGCCGACCAACGCGATCGCCAACGCCGGGATGACGAGATCGCCGACCGACTCCCAGGGGAAGTCCAGGCTGAGCGAGACGAAGCCGCCATCGAGCTCCCCCACGATCGAACCGTCGTAGTCGGCCGTGCCGCTGATCAGCACACCGACGATCACGGCGAACAGGACGCCCGGGAAGAGGCGATGAATCCGCCGCCCACCGAATATCGCGACGAACGTCATGGCCGAAAAGGCCAACGCCTGCCACTTCCAATCACCTGGACTGGTCAGAGCTTGGAATGCGTCGGCCAGTACCCCGTCGCCCGCCGGGACGACGTCGAAGACCTTCGGCAGCTGAGAGGAGAGGATCAGCACCGCGGCGCCGGTGGTGAATCCGATCAGGACCGGCTCGGAGAGGAGGTAGGCAACACTTCCGAGCCGGAGAAGCCCCAACGCGACCCGCATGATGCCTACCAACAGGGCGAGCAACGCCGCCATGGCGATGTATTCGCCGGACGCCGGATCGGCCAGGGGCTCGAGCGCGCCGAACGTGAGGAGGGCCGTCAGCGCGACGGGCCCGGTCTGTAGATACCGGGACGACACGAACGCAGCCGCGAGGAGCGACGGCAGGGCGGAGGCGAACAACCCGTACTGGGCCGGGAGTCCCGCGAGCTCGGCGTAGGCCAGTGACTGGGGGATCGCGACCAGAGCGACCGACAGTCCCGCGATCAGGTCCCCGGTGCTGGGAGGACTGACGCGAAGCTGTGGCCGAGACACCGTGACACTGTATGCCGAGCATCGAAGTTCAGGGTCGTCCCGGCCCCCTACACTTCGCGGCCGTGGAGCCATCGCCGAACGCGGCCCTCGGGGTACTGAAGGCGACGTGCCACGCCCTGGCCCGGATCCGAGGAGAGGCCTCCACGGCCAGCCTCGCCGAGCAGGTCATACGGCGCTACGCCGCCCTCGACGAAGCGACCCGAGTCGAGTTCTTCAGCTTCCTGCTCGACGAGTTCTCACCCGATCCCGAAGCCGTCGACGCCAGCATTGAGGCGTATCGGGAGTTCCCCGGCCCGGCCATGGCCCAACGACTGGCCGACGACGCCGAGGCACCCCGGCTCCCGCTGTTCCGGTCGATCAACACCGGCCCTGGTGGGATGGAGACGCTGCTCCGGATGCGGGCCGACTGCATCGCGGCGACCGTCGAGTGTCCCGAGCTCCGAATCGTCGAGCGCGACATGGCCCATCTGCTGGGCTCCTGGTTCAATCGCGGCTTCCTGCGGCTCGAACAGATCGACTGGGAGACACCCGCCGTGGTACTCGAGAAGCTCATCGAGTACGAGGCAGTTCACGAGATCCGCGGGTGGGACGACCTCCATCGGCGCCTCCAGCGGGACCGGCGTTGTTTTGGCTTCTTCCACCCCAGCCTCCCGAACGAGCCGCTCATCTTCGTGGAGGTCGCGCTCACCAGGGGGTTGCAGGGCTCGATCCAGGCTGTGATCGATGCCCCTCCGCCACGTCCCGACGAGGAACTCGACCCCGACACCGCGATCTTCTATTCGATCACGAACTGTCAGGCCGGACTCCAATCGATCCCGCTCGGCAGCTTCCTGATCAAACGGGTGACCGCCGAACTCGGCAGCACGGTGCCGAGTGTCGGGACCTTCTCGACCCTTTCGCCGGTGCCCGGCTTCCGGGCGTGGGTCGACTCGACCGGGGGTGGCCTGCCGCGTGAGGCTGTCGAGAGCATCCTGGCGCCGACCCCTGAGTTCGACCCCGAACTCGAGGACGATCTGGTCCGCGCGTGCGCCCGCTACCTCGTGCTGGCGAAGCGCCGGGTGCAGCCCCGTGACCCGGTGGCTCGCTTCCACCTCCGCAATGGGGCCCGGCTGGAACGGATCAACTGGGGCGGCGACCTGTCCGAGAAGGGACTGCACGAGTCGTTCGGCATGCTCGTCAACTACGTCTACGACCCGGCCCAGCTCACCGACAATCACGAGGCCTACGTCAACGAGTTCCGTGTGGCCCACAGCGAGGAGGTCGGCCGCCTGGCTCTTGCGTAAGCACTTGCTTACACATAGGGTGATGCCGTGTCCACCACGACCCTCGATCGATCCGCCCACGCGCTGGCCGATCCCACCCGACGTGAGATCCTGCGGGTCGTCCGCGACCGCGAATGCACCGCCGGCACGATCGCTGCAAACTTCCCGATCAGTCGCCCCGCGATCTCCCAACATCTGCGCGTGCTCCGTGACGCCGAACTCGTGACCGTGCGTCACGAGGGCACTCGCCGCTACTACCGGTCCGATCCCGACGCCCTCACCGAGTTGCGGGCATGGCTCGAGGACTTCTGGACCGGAGCCCTCGATCGCCTCACCGCCGAGGCTGAGCTCGAACACGCACGCCGCAGTGGGGCCACCGATGGCTGAGCTCGTGATCGAACGACGGATCGCGGCGCCGCCCTCGCTCGTCTTCGAGTTCCTCACCGACAGCACGAAGCTGCTGGCTTGGCTCGGCGTGTCCGGAGAGGTGGAGCCGCACCCGGGTGGACGATTCCATGTCGACATCACCGGTGGGGATGTCGTCGACGGTCGCTTCCTCGACATCGAGCCGCCGCACCGGGTGGTCTTCAGCTGGGGCTGGATCGACAACTCCGAGGTTCCGCCCGGATCGTCGACCGTGACGATCGAACTCACCGGCGGACCGGATCACACCGACCTCACCCTCACCCACGCCGGACTTCCCCTCCCCGTGGCCGCGGGCCACCGGGCCGGCTGGCGCTATTTCCTGGAGCGACTGACCGTCACCGTGAGGGGCGGCGCCCCCGGTCCGATCGACGTCTCCCAGATCGACGAGGAGGAACCATGACCGACTACGAGGAACAGCGCGAAGCCTTGAGGCAAGCCGAACTCGCCCTGATGCAGCAGCGGGAGGAAGTTGCGGCCCTCCGCCGAAAGCTCCCACCCGGCCCCCTGGTCGAGGACTACGAGTTCAACAGCGCGGAAGGGCCGGTGCGACTTAGCGAGCTCTTCACCTCCCCCGATCGTTCACTGGTGCTGTACCACTTCATGCTCGGCAAGCAGCAGGCCGAACCCTGCCCGATGTGTTCGATGTGGGCCGACGGCTGGAATGCGGTCGCCCACCATCTCGCCGCGTCCGTCGACGTCGCCCTCGTCACGGCCGCGAGCGTCGAGCGAACCGAGGAGGTCGCACGGGACCGGGGTTGGACGGATCTCCAGTGGCTGAGTGCCGCCGAGAACACGTTCAAGGCCGACATCGGCGGCGAGGACGCGTCAGGCAATCAATGGCCGTTCCTCTCGGTGTTCGAGCTCGGCGATGGCTCACCCCGACTGACCTACTCCGGCGGCGCGCACATCATCGACGAGCACTGGCGCGGCGTCGACCTGCTCTCGCCGGTGTGGCACTTCCTGGATCTCACGCGGGCAGGCCGAGGCGACTGGATGCCGAGCCTCGACCACGCGTAGAACGGGTCCCAGTCAGGAGACGGTGAGCTCGATCACCTGGAGACCGGATCCCTCGAGCTCGATTTCGAAGACGCCTGGGATCTCCGCCTCGAATCGAAGGACGGCGGTCTGGCCTGCGATCAGCTCGGCCACGTGGTCGTACGCGTGCACGTGCAATTCCTCGTCGACCTGGGAGGTGACCGTGATCTCCACGAGATCACCGATCGATGCCTCCGCCTCGACCAGACGGTCGATCCCGCCCGACTCGTCGATGGCCACCGTGATGGTGACGTCGGCTTCCTCGACCTCGCCGGGCACGTCGATCGTCGCCATGAAACGCATGGGGGTGCCGTCGAGTGCGAAGACAGAGTGATCGACCGCTGACAGCTCGATCATGAGTTGATGTTCACCGGCCGGCACCCCCGTGAGGCGGATGTCGTGGTCGAAGAACATTCCTTGATCGACACCGTCGACGTAGACGTGGACGTGGCCCATGTTGGGGGCCGGGTCCGCGATGTCGCCACTGACGATGTCGAAGCCGGTGATGGCGATCGACAGCTCGACCACGCCGCCGACCTCAGCCCGAGCATCGAGAGTGACCGAGGGCTGGTCGAGCTCAGCCGGCCATTCGGTCAGCACCGCCTCGTCACCGTGGGCATGGTCGTGATCGTCACCATTGCCCTCGTCCATGGACTCGTCGCCGGCCATGTCGTGATCGGTGTCGTGGCCCATGTCGTCCCCGTCGGAGTCGCCATCGGACATCTCCATCTCGGTCGACGTGCGGTTGGACCCCGCCGGATCATCGCTGCCGCAGGCGGCCGAGAGCAGGGTCACGGTGCAGAGAAGGGCGAGAAGGCGGGGCCTGGGCATGGCGGACTCCTGGGACGCCGGGAACGCAGACGTCCGACGTCGAATGGGGAACTCCAAACCTATGTCGGACGCGCCCATCACCGCGTTAGCCCCGCCTCTCTCGGTGGCCGCGGGGAGAACGACGCAGGGCCAGTCCGTGAGTACGACACGTTCGGACACCTGCCGTACTCACGTCGGGGATCAGACCCGAGCCATCTCGTTCCAAGCGCCGTAGCCGCCGAGCAGGTCGGAGACGTCGGCGAATCCGGCCTGACGGAGGTAGCTCGCGGCCACCGATGACCGATAGCCCCCGGCGCAGTAGACGACGGTCGGCGCAGCCGGGTCCAGTTCCTCGACGCGGCCGGGGAGCTGACCGACCGGCACGGTGGCGGCACCCTCGATCACGCCATCGGCGACTTCACCGGGATTGCGGATGTCGACCAACTGCAGGCCGTCGACGTTGGCGAGGCGATCCTCGAGCTCCGGCACTGTCAGCCGCGACGCCTGGCTGACCTTGTCCGGATTGTCGATCATGACCTGGGTCGGGTTCTGGACATAGCCGACCACCCGGTCGAAGCCGATGCGAGCGAGACGGTTCCGGGCCTCGGTCTCACGGCCTTCGTCGGCCATCAACACGATGTCGACATCACTCGGAACGACCGAACCTGCGAACTCGGCGTAGCGACCATCGAGTCCGACATTGATCGCACCGGTGAGGTGACCGACCGCGAACGCCTCGGGGTCCCGGCCATCGACGAGCATCGCACCACCGGCCATCTTCGCCTCGGCCTCCTCGAGCGTGAGCGCCTCGGGCGGATTCGTCTCGTCGAGAAGCTCACGATCCTTGCGGTTCAGGATGGCGTCGTACACGAAGTACTCGGGTGCTGGGGGCTGGCCCTCGGTCACCATGTCGATGAAGGTTGCCTTGTCGGGGGCGAGGAGGGCGTAGTTGCTGCTCTTCTGCTCACCCATCGTGGAGGAGGTCTCGGTGCTCAGGTTCTTGCCACAGGCCGAGCCCGCCCCGTGCGCCGGGAACACGCGGGTGTCGTCGGGAAGCGGCATGAGCTTGTCGTGAAGGCTGTCGTACAGCTTGTCGGCGAGCTCGTCGCGGGTGATTCCGATCGAGGCGAGCAGGTCGGGCCGACCGACGTCGCCGATGAAGAGCGTGTCGCCGGTGAGGACGCCATAAGGGACCTCGTCGTCGGCGTGCTCACGAACGACGATGCTGATCGACTCCGGCGTGTGGCCGGGCGTGTGGAGAATCTCCAACTCGACCTCACCCAACGAGTACTTCTCACCGTCGTCGAACTTGCGGACCTCGAATTCGGCCTCGGCGACCGACGAGAGGCCGATGGCGGCACCGGTGGCCGCAGCCAGCTCGAGGTGCCCCGAGAGGAAATCGGCATGGAAGTGCGTCTCGAGGATCAGCTCGATGGTGAGGCCGACAGCCTCGGCGTCCTTCACGTATTCCTCGATGTCACGCCGGGGGTCGACCACGACCGCTCGGCCCGTGGTCTCGTCGCCGATCAGATACGACGCCTGCGAGAGGCAGTCGAGGTAGTACTGCGTGAACTTCATCGTGTGAGCTTCCTTTCAACCTTAATGTCCGTACATTATACCCCTGGGGGTATCAAGTCAACCCTGGTCTCCGGCGACCGCGAGCATGCCACCCGAGAGGTTCACCACATCGCCAAACCCCGCGGCGGTCAGCATTCGTGCCGCAGCCGTGCTGCGTCCACCACTGCGACACACGATGACCACTCGACGAGCCGGGTCCAGTTCACCGGCCCGAGCCGTTAGATCTCCGAGCGGGATGTTCACCGCTCCCCACAATGCACCGCCGGCGACCTCGTCCGGTTCGCGGACGTCGATCAGTTGGGCGCCGTCGACCATCAGGTCGCGATACCCGGACGCCGGATGATCCCGGTGGGGAGTCATCGCTCGTCTTCGCCCGAGAGGCTCTCGAG
>CAYFLT010000013.1:0-7861 GCA_964344055.1 uncultured Candidatus Nemicrothrix sp. | reverse complement strand
CTGCGATGTCGCACGCCTTGCCCCGGTTGTACGGGAGCTTCGCAAGCAACATCGCCATCGCGCAGGTGTTGGTGATGGCCGAGAAGGCGAGTCCCGCACCGACCGCCGCGGCCCCCCACTCGAGGCCGGGCACCGCCAGACTCGCCAGCACGGCGAAGAGCACCAGCGCCCCGGCTACCAGTCGGACCTGACGATCCAACGCCCAGCGGGAACTCGTACTCCGTACGACATCGCCACCACTGGCCTGCCACGCGGCCATGCCGCCCTCGAGGATGTGGAGGGTGTCCTTGCCGGCACCGGTGAGCTTCTCGTGGGCCTTGGTGGCGCGGCCGCCGGACTGGCAGACCAGCACCACGGGGTGGTCGACGTCCGCGAGATCGATGACGTGCTCGCCGAGTGTGTCGAGGGGAACGTTGTACGACCCCGGGATGTGTACGGATTCGAACTCGCCGCCGGTACGCACGTCGAGAACGCGGATGTCCGGTTCCTGATCGAGCAACCGTCGCAGCTCACCTGAGTCGATGGTGTCGGCCGCGGGAAATGTGGGGGTGGTCATGTGAGCCTCCAGGGGATCAGGGATTGGGGTATTCGGATGGATGGGGAGGGAACGCGCCTTCATCGACTCCGGACCGGCGTTGGTCCTCGGGGCCCGACCGCTCGGCGGCGATGGCCGTGACGGCATCGTGGGTCGACGCATGGATTCGGTGGCCGAAGTGGTCCCAGAGGCCGGCTCGGTGCAGGACGTCGCGAACCGGACCCTTGACGTCGGTGAGATGGAGCGCCACGCCATGTTCTTCGATCTCCGGGATGACCTCCGCGAGCATCTCTGCGCCGGTCGCGTCGAGGTCGTTGATCCCCGACGCGTCCAGCAGGACGACCCGGGGCTCGACGTCTGCGGCGGCAGCATGCTCGAGAAGGAGACGCTTCACGGTGGCGGCGTTCACGAACGAAAGGGCCGCGTCGATCCGCAGCACCGTGATGCCGGGCAGCGTCTCGACTTCGGGGAAGCGCGCCACGTTCCGATAGCTGGTACTGCCGTCCACATGGCCGAGGATGGCGGTGTGCGGGTTCGAGATACGAGCGAAGACCACGAGCATCGATGCCACGACCGCCACACCGATGCCGAGCTCGATCCCGAGAACGAGGGTGGCCACGAAGGCGACGCCGAGGCCGACGAGATCGCTCCGCTTCACCGCCACGATGTGACGCATCTCCTTGACGTCGATCAACCCGACGACCGCCATGATGATGATGGCGCCGAGGGCGGCATTCGGGAGCGAGGTCAGGAGCGGGGTGAGGAACGCGATGGTCAGGACCACCACGCCGGCGGTGACCAGCGACGCCAGCGGGGTCCGTGCGCCGGCGGTGTCGTTCACCGCGGTGCGTGAGAAGCCACCGGTGACCGGGTAGCCACCGAACAGGCCGGCGGCGACGTTGGCCGCGCCGAGCCCGACCAGCTCGCTGTTGGCATCGAGGTCATACCGGTAACGACGGGCGTAGACCTTGGCCACCGCGATCGATTCCATGAAACCGACCAGCGTGATGACGAAGGCGGTGACAGCCAGATCGCCGATCAGTCCACCCTCGAAGTCCGGCACCCCGAAGGCGGGGAGCGAGTCGGGAATGTCACCGACCACCCGGACCCCTTCGGACTCGAGACCGAACAACTCGACCGCGATGATCGACCCGATCACCACGACGAGGGCCGCCGGGACCCTCGGAACGAGCTGCTTCATCAGGATCAGTGCACCCAATGCCGCGAGCCCGACGATTGCCGTGGTGCCGTGCGTGTCTCCCAACCGTTCGAGAACGGCGCCGACCGTCTCGTAGAAGTGGTCCTGACGCGGCACCGAGATACCGAGAATGTGCTTCACCTGACTGAACCCGATGATGAACGCGGCCGCAGCGGTGAACCCGACCAACACCGAATGGGAAAGGAAGTTCACCAGGAAGCCGAGCCGGCCCACACCGAGAACGATGTGGACGACGCCGACCATCAGGGCCAGGAGGGCCGCGGCTCCGAGGTAGCCGGCGGAACCCTCCTCCACCAGGGGAGCCAGCGCCGCCGCGGTGAGCAGGGACACGATCGCCACCGGGCCGACGGCGAGTTGGCGGCTGGTGCCGAACAGGGCGTAGACGACTACCGGGATGGTGGCCGCGTAGAGGCCGACCTCCGGGGGAAGCCCGGCGAGGAGTGCGTAGGCCATCGCCTGGGGGACGAGCATGGCCCCGACGGTGAGGCCGGCCGCGAGGTCGCTGCGGAGGTTTGCCCGCTCATAGGAGGGCGCCCATGCGAGAATCGGGAGGATGCATTGGACCAGCGGAGACTGCGCAGGTTGACGGCCGGGCGACATATGACCGAATATACGGACATTTCCCCGCGTCGTCAACATACCCCCCTAGGTATGTTGCGAATACCCCGGGAGGTATGCTTCCACCATGCGGTTCCCCGAAGACACAAGCGCCGACGTGATCAAGCGGCTCCGGCGGCTCGAAGGCCAGATTCGAGGCATCCAGCGCCTGGTCGCCGAGGGGGAGGAGTGCCGCGACATCGTGACCCAGCTGGCGGCCGCCAAGGGTGCGCTGGACCGTGTGGGCTTTCGCCTGATGGCGGCCGCGCTCGCCGAGCGCGGCCCCGACCAGGACCCCCAGGAACTCGAGAAGCTCTTCCTGAAACTCAGCTGAGCAGGACAGATTCGGTACCAGGTACCGGATCTGTCCTACCGAATCTGTCCTGGTTCGGAATCAGGCTCGGCCCTTGAGCATGAGGTTCCAGTAGAGGAACGGCAGGCCGTACTTCTTCAGGTACCACATGTCGGTCCGCGGCTTCTTGGTGTTGATGACCGGAATCGAGGGCTTGGGCTCCATCGAGTAGTCGAACTCGGCGAGCAGCATCTTCTTGCTGGACGTGGTGAGCGGACACGAGGCGTAGCCCTCGTAGCGCTCGGTCGGGTCCTTGCCTTCGAGTTGCATCAACACATTGGCCGCCACGGTCGGCGCCTGCTTGCGGATGGCCGCGCCGGTCTTGGAGTTCGGCGTCGATCCGGCGTCACCCAGGGAGAAGACGTTGGCGTACTTCACGTGCTGGTGGGTGTGCTTGTCGACGTCGACATAGCCGGCCGGCGCGTCCTGAGCGAGCGGGCTCGACTTCACCCAGTCCGGTGCGGACTGGTGGGGCACGACATGCATCATGTCGTACGACAAGGCGAAGCTCTCACCGCCGTCGTCACCCATCGGCGTGAACTGGGCCTTGCGGCTGTCCACGTCGACCGACTCGAGTTCGGCCATGGTGTGCAGGTTGATGCCGTAGTCCTCGATGACGGCCTCGAGCGGCTCCGCGAAGGCCGGGACACCGAAGATCCGGGGCGTGGGGACAACGAGGTGGACGTCGATGTCGTCCAACACGCCCTGCTTGCGCCAGTGGTCGCAGGCCAGGTACGCGATCTTCTGCGGCGCGCCCGCGCACTTGATCGGTCCGCTGGGCATGGTGAAGACGGCGGTACCCGACTTCGTGTTCTGGATGAAGTCCCAGGTCTTCGGCGCGAGGTCGTAGTCGTAGTTGGACGACACGCCGTCCTTGCCGAGCGTGTCGGTGACGCCCGGGATGCGATCCCAGTCGAGCTGGATGCCGGGGCAGACGACCAGGACGTCGTAGGAGACGCGCTTTCCACCGGCGGTGTCGACCGCGTTGTTGTCGGGATCGAAGCCGGTGGCGGCGTCCTTGATCCAGGTGACGTCCTTCGGCATCACCGAGGCCTCACTGCGCTCGGAAGTCTCTCGCTTCGCGCAGCCACCCCCCACGAGCGTCCAGAGCGGCTGGTAGTAGTGCTTGTCCGACGGTTCGATGATCGCGATGTCGCTGACCTTCTTCCGCAGCCGTGAGGCCACGGAGATCCCGGCGGTTCCCCCGCCGACGATGACGACCTTGTGATGGGCGGTGGTGGACACGGTTCCCCTCCTCGGGTCAGCGCCGGCCCCGAACCTCCCCCAGGCCCGGACGGCGCAAATGAAGCTTGTTCACCAAATGTACGGTCTTTCGGACACTTCGGTCAACAGCAGCACGATTCGACGGACCGAATGCCCTCAGACGGCGCGTGGGCGAAGCTCGCCGCGGGCGCCGGTGGTCCAGTCCGTGACGAATCGATACCGGTCCCCACGAATCACCGTGGTACGCCATTCGACCGGCTTGCCGTCGCGGCTTCCGAGCCGCTCGAGGAAGAACGCGGCGTCGGTCTTGCGAAGCCCCAAGAGCTCCCGGTCCGAGGCCGACGGGAGGAGCGGAGTCAGCCGTTCCCAGCCCTGGTTGGGCACCGGAGCGCCCGCGTTGGCGAGCTCGGTGTAGAGCGCGGTGTGTCCCCAGTCCACATCGAGGAGCGGCGCCCCGATCGCGTGGGCGATCCAGGCTCGATCCACTGCGAGCGGGCTACCCCCGGCGAGGCGAAGCCGCTCGAGCAGCACCAGCTTGGTGTCCTCGGGAACCTGGAGTTGGGCGGCTGCCACCGTGTCGGTGACCACCTCGAGCCGCAGAACCTCGCTCGTCTGTTCGACCCCGGCCGATTCCACCGACTGGAAGAGGCTGTAGAGGGTGCCGAGTGACTGCTCGAACTCGGCCCGGTTGACCACCGTCCCCCGGCCCCGCTCTCGTCGCAGCACACCCGTCTTGTTGAGATGACGAACCGCCTCACGCACGGTGTGCCGGCTCACCCCGTAGGCGTTGGTCAGCTGCAGGTCGGTGGGGAACCCCTCGTCGAACTCCCCGGACTCGAGCCGCCTGCGCAACTCCGCCTCCAGCTGGGCCCACAGCGGCATCGGGCTGTTGCGGTCCAATGGCGTGAGCGACATGAGTTCCTCCTGAACACCGGCAGCCGGGTGGTCGATCACCTGGCCGATCGGCACAGCGGGCCGACGTTACAGTCGTTGCCCCCTGAATTGATTGACCTCCGTTTGTACGTACAATAGCGCGATGTCCCGTCAAGCGATGGCCGAGTTCTTCGCTCTGCTCCTCTTCGGTGGCGCGGCAGGCACACTTGCCGTCCTGGTTTCACCGCAGCTGCGGCGTCACGTCGAGCCCGTCGCGAACCAGATCGCGGCGATCGTGGCCATGGGCGCCACGCTCGGCAGCCTCTACTTCTCCGAGGTCGCCGACTACATCCCCTGTGATCTGTGCTGGTACCAGCGCATCGCCATGTACCCGCTGGCGGTGATCATCCCTCTCGCCGTGCAGCGCAACGACTTCGCCGCGCTCCGCTACGTCAGGATCCTCGCAACGATCGGCATCGTGATCGCCGCGTACCATGTGCAGCTCCAGTGGTTCCCCGACCAGAGTTCGATGTGTGAGGTGTCCAACCCGTGTTCGGGTCGCTGGGTCGAGGCGTTCGGCTGGATGACCATCCCCCAGATGGCGGGAATCTCGTTCGCCCTCGTCATCGCCATGACCACCTTCTCTCTCCGTTCCGTCCCCAATGAGCCGCACGGCGCGAAGCCCGAAGGCGACCAAGGAATCAACGAGCCGCAATGAGCAATCGTCCGAACACCAAGAAGCACGGCCGCACCCCGCCTCGGGTGGCGGCTGCCCAAGAGTCCCAGGCGAAGGGGCTGCTGCAGTCTCCGATCGTGTGGATCGGTGGGCTGATCCTCGTCGCTGCAGTGGTGGCCATCGCCCTCGCGGCCGCAGGCGGTGACGACACCTCCATCGACCCCGACGTCGAGGAGACGGCCTTCGCAGAGATCATCGGGGACGCCCTGCCGGTGCTGACCGCTCCCGACCCGGCGGCGGGTGCCCCCGCCCCCCAGATCGTGAGCCAGACTCTCGCCGGCGAGCGGGTGCAGATTCACCCCGATGACGGCACCGCCCGCGTGGTCGTGTTCCTGGCGCACTGGTGCCCGCACTGCCGGGCCGAATTGCCCCGCATCGTCGACTGGATGGGCTCGAACGAGCTGCCTGGTGATACCGAGATCCTCGCCATCAGCACCGCGGTCGACGCCACGGCACCCAACTATCCGCCCTCGGCCTGGCTGGCCGAGGAAGGGTTCGCCGGCACGGTCCTGGTCGACACTCCCGAGGGGGCGTTGGCCCAGGGCTTCGGCCTCTCTGGATTCCCGTTCGGTGTGGCGCTCGCAGCCGACGGCTCGGTGCTCGCCCGATGGTCCGGCGAGCTCACCGAGGATCAGTTCGGCCAGATGGTGACCCTGGCCGGCGATTCGGTGGCGGACAACGCCACGCTCGACGACGCGTCCGATGGCGATGCCGCTGGGGAAAGCTCAGCCGGTGGTCTGCGCACCGTCGAGGCCGACGACGCCGCCGCTCTGCTCGTTGATCCGCCTTCCGATCTCGTCGTGCTCGACGTTCGCACGATCGAGGAGTTCGAAGCGGGCCATCTCGACGGTGCCACGATGATCGACTTCTACCTCCCCGACTTCGCCGACCGCCTGGCCGAGCTGGATCGTGATGTTCCCTACCTCCTCTACTGCCGGTCGGGGAACCGAAGCGGCCAGACCCTGGCGCTGATGGAGGATCTCGGCTTCTCGGACGTGACCGAGATCGGCGGTGGGATCAATGCGTGGGTGGGAGCCGGTCACCCCGTGAGCACCTGACCTGATGCAGGGACGATCGGCGACGAGAGTCGGCTCGGCCGGTGGATGACCCGGCGGATCGACCGAGTGTCGGCGCGCCGGCACCGACGGTGGAGCTTCTCGACGCCGACGGTGGACGCTGGTCCCTCGAGGACCACCGTGGCCGTCCCGTGGTCCTGATCTTTCACCGTCACATCCATTGACTCCCGTGCGCCGCCCACGCCATCGCCGTGCGCGATCGACTCGACGAACTGGGCGAAACCACCGAGGTCGCGTTGGTGACCTTCAGCGATCCGACTCACCTCGCGCACTACCAGGACGTCCACGACCTGCCGTACACGATCCTCGTCGATCGAACCCGTTCGAGCTATCGCGACTTCGGCCTGGGCCGGGGTTCGGTGCGACGGGTCTGGGGTTGGCGGGCGCTTCATCGGTATGTCCAGATCCTCCGAGCGGGTGGTCTGGCCGGTCTGGGCCGCCCCACCGAGGACACGCTCCAACTCGGTGGTGACTTCGTCATCGCGCCCGATGGCGCACTGGCCTGGGGATTCTGGGGCGAGGGTCCCGATGATCGGCCGAGTGTCGACGATCTCATCGCCGCAGTACGCCATACGCGGGCGGTGTAGGACTCGGCGGAGAAGATAATTACATAAAGATATCTTGATTAAGAGATGGTTTTGCCGATACGGTAGGAGACCATGCAAGAGTTCCTCGACGCCCTTCGAGCCGCAGCGGAGTCCACCCGGCTCCGCATCCTGGCTGCCCTCAGCCAAACCGAGCTCAGCGTCGGCGAACTCTGCCGAGTCCTCGACCAGTCCCAACCCCGGGTGAGTCGCCATCTGAAGCTCCTCTGCGACGCCGGTCTGCTGACCCGGCACGCAGAAGGCACCAGCGCCATCTACCGACCCGCCACCGACGGGACCGGTGCAGAGGTGCTGACGGCCATCGTCGGGCTCGTCGATGCCACCGATCCGGTCTTCGAACGCGACAGCCACCGCCTCGCCGTGGTGCGCAGCGAACGGGCCGACGCAGCCGAGCGCTACTTCGAGTCGATCGCCGTCCAGTGGGACGACATGCGGGAACTCCACGTGGCCGACGCCGATGTCGAGGCCGCACTCGTCGACGCGGTCGCCGATCTCGACATCTCGGACGTGCTCGACATCGGAACCGGCACCGGCCGCGTGCTCGAGGTGCTGGCACCGAGCGTGCGCCGCGGTCTCGGTATCGATCTCAGTACCAAGATGCTCAACCTCGCCCGTAGCCGCCTCGACCGCAACGGACTTCGCCA
>CAYFLT010000012.1:66996-72399 GCA_964344055.1 uncultured Candidatus Nemicrothrix sp. | reverse complement strand
GCCCCTCATCGGCGGCATCCTCAGCGAGGGCCGGGCCTACCGCTACCTCCCCAAGTCGATGGCCTACCTCCCCGAATGGCCGGAGATGCGAGAACGGCTGACCGAGGCCGGTTTCGTCGACATCGACCGCCGGGTCTTCGTCGGTGCCCAGTTGATCACCGCCACGCGCGGCTGAGGCCGCGCCGCGGTTCAGTACCCGTCCGGCACCCGCGTCTGCTCGTCGATCGGAGGGCGTAGGTATTCCCCGTACTGCCGGGGCGGGAGCTCGATCGGGTCGGAGGTGAGATCCTGGTACGGAATCCGCGACAAGAGGTGGCTGATGCAGTTGAGGCGTGCCCGCTTCTTGTCGTCGGCGTCGACCACCCACCACGGGGACAGTTTGGTGTCGGTGTGGTGGAACATCCGGTCCTTCGCCCGGGAGTAGTCGAGCCAGCGAGCCCTCGATTCCAGGTCCATCGGGGAGAGCTTCCACCGCTTCTCCGGATTGTCGATCCGGTCCTGGAATCGCCGTTCCTGTTCCTCGTCGCTCACCGAGAACCAGTACTTGATCAAGATCATCCCAGAGCGGATCAGCATGTTCTCGAACTCGGGGGCGGAGCGGAGGAACTCTTCGTACTCGTCCTCGGTGCAGAATCCCATGACGTGCTCGACGCCGGCCCGGTTGTACCAGCTTCGATCGAACAGGACCATCTCCCCGGCGGCGGGAAGGTGCGCGGCATAGCGCTGGAAGTACCACTGCGAGCGCTCTCGCTCGGTCGGGGTGCCGAGCGCAGCGATGCGGACGACGCGCGGGTTGGTCCGCTCCACGATCCGCTTGATCGTGCCGCCCTTGCCTGCGGCGTCGCGTCCCTCGAAGAGGACGCACACCCGCAGGCCTTCCCGCTCGATCCAGGCCTGGAGCTTCACCAACTCGCGCTGGAGACGGGCCAATTCCGCTTCGTAGACCTTCTTGGACAGTTTGGTGACCGGCTTCCCCGAGGCCACTTCGGTCACTGCGAGAACCTCCCGTGGCGGATGCGATCGGCCTCCATGAGCACCAACTCCTGAGCCCCGTGCATGACGATCTCGGGGTCGGGAACGAAGTCGAGATCGAGGTCACGGCCCTCATAGTCGACCGAGTTGAGGATCACCTTCATCGCGTTGAGCCGCGCCCGCTGCTTGCTCTCGGAGCGGAGAATCGTCCACGGGCAGGCGTTGGTGCTGGTCCGCTTCAGCATCTGGTACTTCATCTCGGTGAAGTCGTCCCAGTGCTCCTGGGCCTGCACGTCGATCTCGCTGAGCTTCCACTGGCGCAGTGGATCGTGCTTCCGGCGCTCGAAGCGCCGGGCCTGTTCGCCCTTACTCACCGAGAAGTACAGCTTGACCAGCACCGTTCCGTGCCGGACGAGGTCCTTCTCGAATCCGGTGACCCCTTTCATGAAGGTGTCGTATTCGTCTTCGGAGCAGAAGCCGAACACCGGCTCGACCATCGCCCGGTTGTACCAGCTGCGGTCGAACAGAACGATCTCACCACCCCGGGGGAACTCGGCCACGTAGCGCTGGAAATACCACTGGGTGCGCTGTTCCTCGTTGGGCTTGCCGAGGGCCACGACCCGGTAGTGCTTTTCGTTCATGTAGCGGGTGACCCGGCGAATCGTGCCGCCCTTGCCTGCCGCGTCACGACCCTCGAAGAGGACGATCATGCGGCGTTGGTGCTTCTCGAGGTGGGCCTGCAGCTTGAGGAGTTCGACCTGCCAGGGCCGCAGGGCCCGTTCCCGTTTGCGGGCTCGCAGCGAACGCCGTACCCGTTCGGGGTCGGTGCGGAGCACTTCTGCGATGTCCTCCGGCACCTCCATGGTGACGTGAGGGACCTCTTCGAGGTACGACCGGTCCCGATCCTCGTCGTCGTCGAAGTCGGTGATCATGTCCAAACGGTACCGGAGGTCGCCGAGTACAGTCCCATCGCATGATCAGTTCGGGCGTGCATCACGTGTCCTTGAACGTCGACGACCTCGATGCCTGTCGCCGGTTCTACGTCGACGGGTTCGGGATGACCGAGATCGATCGTCCGGATCTCGGCTTTCCCGGGGCCTGGCTCGCGGTCGGCGAACACGAGATCCACCTGCTCCAGGGTTCGCCGCCTCCAGCGCTGGGTCAGCATTACTCACTGCGGGTCGATGACCTCGACGCCACACTCTCGACGTTGGCCGAACGGGGAATCGAGATCGATCGCATGGGCGGGATCGAAGGGGTCTGCCGTCAGGCGTTCCTGAGTGACCCCAGCGGCAACACCGTAGAACTCACCCAACCCGTTTGACCCAACCTGGACAGATTCGGTACCCGGGTATCGATCTGTCTTACCCGGTTTCGATTGGTGGCCTGGTCGGGGTCAGCCGGTGAGGGCGAGACCGGCGGCCATGGCGAGGCCGCTGAGGAGCTGGACCCGGCCGGTGAGGCCGAGAACCGGGATCAGCTCGGCACCGGTGGCCCCTCGGGCAACCGCCCGAATGGCCATCACCACGAAGGGCAACGCGAGCACCGACGCAGCCGCGGCTCGCCCCGTGAGGATGGTGATCAGCACGGGCACCAACACGGCGAGCTCCTGCATCAGGACGTACACGATGCGGGTCCTTCGGTCGCCGATCCGCACCGCCAACGTCCTCTTGCCCGACTCGGTGTCACCCGGGATGTCACGGAGGTTGTTCACCACCAGCAGAGCAGTGGCCCACAGTCCGACGGCCACACTCGCCGCCAGCGACAGCCCGTCGAACTCCTCGAGCAGCACATAGGTCGTGCCGACCGTGGCCACCACGCCAAAAAACACGAACACGAACACCTCCCCGAGCCCCAGGTAGCCGTAGGGCTTCGGGCCGCCCGTGTAGGTCCAACCCGCCACCAAGCAGGCCGCTCCGACCACGAAGAGTTCGGGCCCGACAACCAGTGCCAGCACGGTCCCCATCACACCCGCCACAGAGAACGAGAGGGTGGCAGCCCGCTTCACGGCCGCCGGCGATGCCAGCCCCGAGCCCACGAGCCGAAGGGGTCCGACCCGCTGGGCGCCATCGGTGCCCCGGACCCCGTCCGAGTAGTCGTTGGCGAAGTTCACGCCCACCTGGAGCGCGAGCGCGACCACCAGCGCAGCGCCGCCACGCCACCATGCGATGCCGTCGGACTGGCCGACCGCGGCCCCACAGCCGACGGCGACCGGCACGATCGCTGCCGGCAGGGTGCGCGGCCGGGCACCGGCCACCCACAGCCGGATCCCCGACGGTGGTCCAGAGGTGGTCATTGCGCCTCCCGGCTCGCGAGATGGTCGAGGAGGGTCGACACGAACAGCTCGTGTTCGACCTCGTGGATCCGTTCCTCCAGAGACTCGCGGGTGTCGTCCTCCAGGATCGGCACTTCTCGTGCCGCGAGAACCGGACCGTCGTCGATCCCTTCGTCCGGCACCAGGTGCACCATCACTCCCGTCCTGTCCAACCGGTGCTCGAGGTGCGCCTGCCACGCGTCGTCGATTGCGTGGGCGCCCGGGAACTCGCCCGGCAACGCCGGGTGGAGGTTGACCACCTGATCAGGGAACCGATCCAGGAACGCAGAGCTGAACAGGTGCATCCAGCCGGCCTGCACGACGAGATCCGGCCTCATACCGGCAACGAGTTCCGCCAGATCCGCGTCGTACGCACGGCGAATCTCGGACTCGACCGCATCGTCGCCGAAGCGGTCTCGGTACGGCTTCAATGGCCGGTACTCACACCGCACGCCGGCGGAGACGGCCCTCTCGGCTGCGTAGGCCGCGCGCCGGTTGACCACCACCAACACGACGGTGGCATCGAGCCGTCCGGAGCCACAGGCGTCGAGGATCGCTTGGAGATTGGATCCGGAGCCCGACGCCAGGACGACGAGCCGGGCCGTCACCGCCAGTCCCCGCCGAGGCTGACGCCGTCTCCGTCCCCCCGCTCGATCAGGCGTCCGATGATCGGATGACCCAGCGCCGCAGCCGCGTCGGCGGCGTCCGCCGGCACCGCCGCCACCAGACCGATCCCCATGTTCCAGGTGCGGAACGCCTCGTCGTCGCCGATCCCGCCCCAGTCGACGAGCTGGCGGAACCCGGACGGCACGTCCCAGGATCCCAGCTCGATCTCGGCGGCGAGGTGGTCCGGGAGCACCCTCGGGATGTTCTCGACGAAACCTCCCCCGGTGATGTGGGCGAGCGCCTTGGGCTCCACGCCGCCGGCTCGGAGCTCGTCGACGTCGCCGAGATACGAGCGATGCGGCGTCAGCAACCACTCCAGCATCTCGGCGGTGGGTTCGTGTCGCTCGAGCAGCAGGCGGATCAACGAGTAGCCGTTCGTGTGCGGGCTCACGCTCTGGAGCCCGACGAGCACGTCGCCCACCGCCAGGTCGTCGGTACGGGGCCACAGATCGTCGCGGTCGACGGCGCCGACGATCGTTCCTGCAATGTCGACCGACCCGTCGGTGTACACGCCCGGCATCTCCGCGGTCTCACCGCCCAGGAGTGCGCAGCCGACTGCCCGACAGGCGGTCGCCATTCCGGTGACGATCTCGGCGACGATCTCGGGGACGAGCTTGGCGGTGGCGATGTAGTCGAGGAAGAACAGGGGACGGGCACCCTGGACGAGGATGTCGTCCACGCAGTGGTTCACCAGGTCCTGGCCGACGCCCTGCCAGGCGCCGTGGCGAGCCGCCAGTTCGACCTTGGTGCCGACCCCGTCGGTGGAGGCTACGAGAACCGTCCCGGGCGCGAGACCGTCGGTGGAGAACAGTCCGCCGAACGCCCCGACCTCGGACAGCACGGCCGGCGTGTTGGTCGACTTCACGGCGTCGGCGAGCAGTCGAACCGTGCGGTTGCCCGCGTCGATGTCGACGCCTGCGTCTGCGTAGCTGGTCATGGGTTCCCCACTTCGGCGGTGGCCCGTCCGATGTCGGATCGGTGCTGGGCGCCGGCGAAGCTGATCGCCGCAACCCCGGCGTGGGCCGCCTCGACGGCATCCGCACGAGTCGAGCCCAGCGCGGTGACGGCGAGGACCCGCCCGCCGGACGCATGCACCACACCATCGATGAGGCGGGTACCGGCGTGGAAGACCTTGCCGCTCCGTTCAGCCGCCGCGTCGAGGCCGTCGATCGGCACTGGTGGCGTGCTGGAGACGGGGTAGCCCTCGCTCGCCATCACCACCGTGGCGGCCGCCTGGTCAGCCCAATCGATTTCGATTCCGGCCAGACGGCCATCGACACATGCCTCGAACACCTCGAGGAGGTCGGACTCCAGCAATGGCAGCACCACCTGGGTCTCTGGGTCTCCGAACCGGCAGTTGAACTCGATCACCTTGGGACCCGCCGCAGTGAGCATCATTCCCGCGAAGAGGACCCCCTTGTACGGCCGGCCCTCCGCCGCCATCCCGGCGA
>CAYFLT010000012.1:65381-66986 GCA_964344055.1 uncultured Candidatus Nemicrothrix sp. | reverse complement strand
TCGGCTCGATGACCTCGCGACTGATCTGGTCGACGAGCTCCTTGTCCGCAACCGGTGAGGGATGAAACGCGCCCATGCCGCCGGTGTTGGGCCCTCGATCGCCCTCGAGCAGCCGCTTGTGGTCCTGGGCCGGCGGCATGACCCTGAAGTCGGTGCCGTCGCAGAACGCGAGGATCGACACCTCGGTGCCGTGCAGTCGTTCCTCCAGCAGGAGTTCCGATCCGGAGTCGCCGAATCGGCGCTCGACGAGGATGGCTCGGATCGCGTCGACGGCGTCCTCGGTGGTTTCCGCGACGATCACGCCCTTGCCCGCGGCCAGGCCGTCGGCCTTGACGACCGGAACCGAATCGAAGGTGGCGAGATGGGCGATGGCCTCGTCCGCGTCCGAGAAGGCCGCAGCCGCACCGGTCGGGATGCCGTGATCGAGCAGGAACTTCTTGCAGTGGATCTTCGATCCTTCGAGCCGGGCGGCGGCCTTCGAGGGGCCGAACGCCCGGATGCCTTCCGCGGAGAGGGCGTCGACCAGGCCGTCGACCAGCGGATCCTCGGGCCCGACCGCCACGAGCGACACGCCCTCGGCCTTCGCCAGGGCGACCAGGCCGGGGATGTCGGCGGCAGAGCCGTCGATGTTGCGACACTTGGGCTCGATCCCGGTGCCGGGGTTTCCCGGCACGACGAGGACTTCACGAACCCGATCGGACTTCGCCAGCGCCCAGGCCATCGCGTGCTCGCGACCCCCGCCGCCGACCACCATGACGGTCTGTGCGTCAGGAGTCATGAATCGCCCCAGACCTTCGCGAACTGCTCCTTGGGGCTGAGCTGCAGCTGGACGAACTTCTCGGACTCGAACGGGTAGACGCCGGTGAAGCAGGCGTTGCAGTACCCCTCCTCGGCCTCGAGTCCGCGCATCATCGCGTCGATCGACAGGAAGGCGAGTGAGTCGGCGCCGATGTGCTCGCGGATCTCCGGGACGGTCTTGTGGCCGGCGATCAGGTCGTCCTGGCTGGCCATGTCGACCCCCATGTAGCACGGGTCGGTGATGGCCGGGCATGCCACGCGGACGTGGACTTCCGCGGCACCCGCATCGCGCAGCATCTGCACGAGAGGTCCGGACGTCGTGCCTCGGACGATCGAGTCGTCGACCATGACGACCCGCTTGCCGAAGAGGTTGTCCCCAAGAGGATTGAACTTCATCCGGACGCCCGACTCCCGGAGGCGCTGGGTCGGTTCGATGAAGGTGCGACCGACGTATCGGTTCTTGATCAGACCCTCGGTGTAGGGAATCCCGGCTTCCTGGGCGAAGCCGACCGCGTGGGGGGTGCCCGAGTCCGGCACCGACACCACGAGGTCGGCCTCGACCGGCGCTTCTCGGGCCAGTTCCCGCCCCAGGCGCTGGCGGGTGCTGTGGACCAGGTGGCCGTCGTGCACCGAGTCGGGCCGGCTGAAGTAGATCTGTTCGAAGGTGCAGAATGCCCGCTGCTTCGGCACCGCACCCTTCTCAATGGTCACTCCGGCGGCATCGAGGCGCACGATCTCCCCTGGTTCGACCTCCCGGACGAAGTCGGCGCCGATGGCGGAGAACGCGCACGACTCCGACGCGAGGAC
>CAYFLT010000012.1:54794-65371 GCA_964344055.1 uncultured Candidatus Nemicrothrix sp. | reverse complement strand
TCGAACCGGCCGATCACCAATGGACGGAACCCCCAGGGATCGCGGACGCCGTACACCGCGTCGCGGGTGATGATCGTGAGCGAGAAGGCCCCTTCGGCTTGGGTCATGAGCGCCTTGATGCGGTTCATCCAGTCTCCGCTCGCCGCCGTGAGCAGATGAACCATCACCTCGGTGTCCGAGGAGGTCTGGAGCCCGACTCCGCGTTCGAGCAGCTGCCGCCGCAGGACGTGGGCGTTGACCAGGTTGCCGTTGTGAGCCACCCCGAGCGGACCGTCGATGGTCTCGATCACCTGGGGCTGGGCGTTGCGAAGTCCCGACCCGCCGGTGGTGCTGTAGCGAGTGTGGCCGATCGCGAAGTCGCCCTGGAGGGTGCTGAGGTTGTCCTCGTTGAAGACCGCCGACACCAGACCCTGACCCTTGTGGACGTGGGCGATGCCGTCGGCAGTGGTGGCGATGCCCGCCGCCTCCTGGCCTCGGTGTTGCAGGGTGTACAGGGCGAAGAACGCCAGCCGGGCAGCGTCGAGGCCGGGGGCATGGATGCCCACCACCCCGCACTCCTCGTGCAGGTCGTCACCGTGATGACCACCACCGAGCAGATCGTCGTCAGAGGGGAACACAGATCACCGTCCGTTGAGCGCGACGCGGGCGTCGGTCACTCGTTGTAGTGCCACGGTGGGGTCATCGCCCACACAGGTCAGGTGCCCCATCTTGCGGCCGGGCCGGGGATCGGCCTTGCCGTACAGATGGAGATGGATGTCGGGGTCGGCAAGCACCTCGGCCCAGTCGGGCTCACCGTTCTCCCAGAGGTCGCCGAGCAGCTGGATCATCGCCGCCGGCCGACAGGAGCCGGCGCCCAGAGGAAGGCCGCACACCGCACGCAGCTGCTGTTCGAACTGGCTGGCCGCGGCCGCTTCGATCGTGAGGTGACCGCTGTTGTGCGGGCGGGGCGCGATCTCGTTGACGAGGATTTCGGTGCCGGTGTCGAAGAGCTCCACACAGAGCACGCCTTCGAGGTCGAGCGCCTCCGCCACGCGGTGGGCGACATCGAGCGCCAGCTCCGTGGTGCCGTCGGGAATACGGGCGGGCACGATCGTTGAGTCGAGGATGTGGTCGACGTGGTGGTTCTCCATGACACCGTGGTCGACGATCTCGCCCTCGACGCTGCGGGCCACGACCACCGACAGTTCGCGCTCGAACGGCACGACCGATTCGACGACGAGCCGCTCCCCGCTGAGGTCCCGCCACGCGGTGACGACCTCCGCCGGATCGTCGATCCGGCGCTGTCCCTTGCCGTCGTAGCCGAAGCGGGCCGCCTTTGCGATCACGGGAACCCCGAGGTCGGCGACGGCTTCGGCGAGCTCCGCCTCGCTCGCGGCGGGTCGCCACGGCGCCACCGGCACACCTGCGGCGGTGAGGGCCTCCTTCTCCAGCCGTCGGTCCTGCGCGGTGGCGATGATGGAGCCCGAGGGTCGGACCGGCACCGCGACCTCCTCGGCGGCCCGAGCGACCTCGACGTCCACGTTCTCGAACTCCCAGGTGACGACGTCGACCGAGCGGACGAACTGGGCGATCGCGGTGGCGTCATCGAAGGTGGCCGCCACTTCCTCGTCGGCCAGCACACCCGCCGGGGTGTCCTTGGCTCCGCCGGTGAACACGACCACGCGGTAGCCGTGTTGGCGAGCGGCCTGAGCGAGCATCCGACCGAGCTGGCCGCCTCCGACGATTCCGATGGTTGCCCCGGGGAGCAGTGGTTGCGGCGGGGCGGTTGGCATCGGTTCAGTGCTCCAACTCGATGGAGCGGACCTGGGTGGCCCGATCGGCCCGGAACCGGTGGAGCGACTTCGCGAGCGCATCGTCGTTTCGGGCGAGCATCGCGACTGCCATGAGACCCGCGTTGGTGGCGCCGGCGTCGCCGATGGCCATCGTTGCCACCGGCACTCCACCGGGCATCTGGACGATCGAGAGCAGCGAGTCCATACCGTTCAGTGCCCTGCTCTTGATCGGCACCCCGATGACGGGAACGATCGTGTGCCCCGCAACCATGCCCGGGAGATGGGCCGCGCCTCCGGCGCCGGCGATGATGGCCTGGAGACCTCGTCCCTCGGCGGCTTCGGCGTATTCGACCATGAGATCGGGGGTGCGGTGGGCAGAAACGACGCGGCACTCGTGCGGAACACCGAAGTCGGAGAGCACGTCCGCGGCGCGTCGCATGGTCTCCCAATCGGAGTCGCTGCCCATGATCACGCCCACCAGCGGATCGTCACCCACGAGGTCGGTTCCTTCCGATCGGTCGACCCAGTCTGCATGTTCGCGCGGTCAGATCGGCGCGCGTGGGATGCCGTTTTTCCCGTTCGGCAATTCAGCCGGCGAGCCCGCGAATCGCGTCGATCACCCGGGGCCCGGCGGGGTACGGCGCGGGGTCCAGAGCTCGCCCGGTCAACGCCTGGAAGGTCTCGAGGTACACACTGGCGGCCGCTTCGGCCAGCTCGGCACGAAGCGGCGGCGGTGCCGCCTCTCCGGTGTAGCCACCCCGCACATAGGCGAGCCGGATGAACTCCTTGTCGAGGTTCTCCGGCTCCTCCCCCGCCGCCCGTCGCTCTTCGACCGTCGAGGCCCTCCAGTACCGCGAGCTGTCGGGCGTATGGACCTCGTCGATGATCGTGAGGACGCCGTGGTCGTCGAGCCCGAACTCGTACTTGGTGTCGACGAGCACCAACCCTGCGGCCGCCGCGACCTCGACGCCCCGGTCGAAGACCGCGAGTGCCGTGGTGCGGACCTGTTCCCACAACTCCGCGTCGACCAGACCTCGCGACACGATCTCGGCCTCGGTGATCGGCTCGTCGTGAGCCCCCTGCTCCGCCTTGGTCGTGGGCGTGATGATGGGCTCGGGTAGGGCGTCGTTCTTCCCCATCCCATCGGGGAACGTCAGCCCGTAGATCTCCCGCTCCCCGGCCGCGTACCTGGTCCAGACGGCGGTCGAGGTGCTGCCGGACAGCCGGTTCGCATCAGGAACGGACTCCATGTGCGACGGAACCAGATCCGCGATCCGGTCGAACCACCAGGCCGCCAGTTCGTTGAGGACCTGCCCCCGGTACGGCACCGTTCCCAGCACGTGATCGAAGGCCGACACCCGATCGGTGGCGATGAGCGCCAGACGATCACCCAGGTCGACGATGTCACGGACCTTGCCCTGGATGAAGGGCCCCAGATCGGCGACGTCCGCCGCGTCGATCCCCGTGAACGGGTGCTCGACAGCCGGGCCGAGGTCGATGGTCATCGGGCCGCAGCCACGAAGGCCTCGAAGAGCGGAAGCCCGAGACCCCCGGCCGTTGCCAGTCGAACACGTGGTCCTCGGGGTGGGGCATGAGCCCGACCACCGATCCGGTCGAGTCGCAGAGGCCGGCGATGTCGGCCACCGATCCGTTCGGGTTGGCCGGGTACTCGCCACCGGCGGGCACTGTCGGGCCTTCGGCGGGCGCGGCACCGGCGTCCTGGTAGCGGAAGGCCACGTGGCCGTCGACCTCCAGGCCGGCGGTCACGTCGTCGCCGGTGACCGCGATCCGGCCTTCGCCGTGCGCGACCGGGCACCGGATGATCGATCCGCCGATCGTGGACAGCCACGCCGAGCGGCTCCCGGCCGCGACCTCGAGTGTCACCCAACGGCACTCGAACCGGCCCTGGGCATTTTCGGTGAGGGTGACCTCCCTCGGCGAACCGGCGGGCCCGGGAAGGAGACCGGCTTTGACCAGCACCTGGAACCCGTTGCAGATCCCGAGGATCGGACGACCGGCGTCGACCGCGGCCTCGAGGGCACCGGCGAACCAGGCATGGAGCTCGAGGGCCAAGCGCCCCCCGGCCCCGAGCGCGTCGCCGTAGGAAAACCCTCCGGGGAACAGGATCCCGGCATGGTCGGCGAACGACACCTCGCCGTCGCGGAGTTGGTTCACGTGGACGATCCGTGGATCGCCACCGGCCTGCTCGACGGCCTGTGCGGCTTCGCCGTCCCGGTTGGTGCCCGACGCATGCGGGATCAGGATCGGTGGCCGGCTCATCGCTCGCCTTCCACATTGGCCCGCACTGCGTCGGTCAGTGGGAGGTCCACGAGTGTGAGGGCCAGCGCCTCGACTCCTTCCGCATCCGGCTCCGCGTCGGGCGCCCGCAGGACGATGCGGTCGCTTCCGGTCACGTGGCCGATCCGTCGACCGTGTTCGCCGAGGAGTTCGGCCACCCGCTCCCGGCTGCCGGCTGCGGCGGTCAGCACGAGGCGGCCGGGCCCCTCGTTGACCAATGCCGTGAACGGGTCGAGCCCGTCGGTGGGGACGATGGCGGAGATCCCGAGCCGGGCGGCGATCGCCATCTCGGCGAGGCAGACCGCGAGACCGCCGTCGCTGCAGTCGTGAGCAGCGGTGATCACCCCAGAGCGAATGGCTGCATGGATGGAGCGGTAGCGCGGCATCGGATCGTCGAGGGGTGAGGGCACCTCGGTGGCCCCCAGCTCGAAGACGTCGGAGGCGAGCGATCCGCCGAGCTTGCCGCTGCCCGTCCCCACCAACCACAGGTCGTCGCCGACCTGCATTCCCGCCGAGTCGATCGCCTCGTTCAGGTCCGGCACCAACCCCACTGCCGAGATCAGCAGTGTGCCGGGAATGGCCTTGCCGTCGAACTCGTTGAACAAGCTGTCTTTCCCCGAGATGAAGGGCATGGCGTACCGGCGGGCACCATCGGTGCAGCCCTGCACGGCCCGCACGAGGCTGCCGAGCCGGTCGGGTTTGGTGGGATCGCCCCAGCAGAAATTGTCGAGGACCGCGACCCGGTCCGGGTCCCCACCGACCGCGACGAGGTTGCGGACCGCCTCGTCCATGGCGTGCAGAGCCATGGCCCAGGGATCGTGACGGCCGACCCGTGGGCAAATGCCGTTGCTGAGTACCGCTGCCGTCGTGCCCGAGGTACCGAGTGGCTTGAGAACGGCAGCATCCGCGGGACCGTCGGCGTGAGGGCCCACGTAGGGCCGTACCACGGTGCCGCCCCGCACCTCGTGGTCGTAGCGGCGGATGATCTCCTCCTTCGATGCCACGTCGGGATGGGCCAACAGCCGGAGCACCAGGTCGCCGGTGATCTCCGGGACCGCCACCGCAGCCGGCTTCGGGTCCGTCCACGCCCCGACCATCTCCCGGCGGGGCAGGCCATCGTGCAGGAACGACATCGGCATGTCGACCACGGGGGTGTCGCCGTAGCGCACGATCAGCCGCTCCGAGCCGGTGAAGGTGCCGAGATCGGTCACCTCCACGTCCCAGGCGTCGCAGAGGTCTCGTAGTTCGTCGAGCTTGTCCGGGCTCACGGCGATGACGATCCGCTCCTGCGCCTCGGAGAGCCAGATCTCCCAGGGCTGGAGACCCGGGTACTTGAGCGGCACGACGGCGAGATCCACCTCCACGCCGAGGTCCTCACCCATCTCCCCCACCGCGGACGAGAATCCTCCGGCCCCGCAATCGGTGATGGCGTTGTAGAGGCTGGCGTCGCGGGCCCGCTCGATGACCTCGATCAATCCCTTCTCGGTGATCGGGTCACCGATCTGGACGGCCGATCCGACCGTGTCGACCGTCGACGCATCCATGCCGGCCGAGGAGAAGGTGGCGCCGTGGATGCCGTCCCGCCCCACTCGACCACCCAACGAGATGATGTGATCACCGACCCTCGGTTCGATCGGATGGCTGCCGTGCGGGAGGAGTCCCAGCGCACCGCAGTAGACGAGCGGATTGGCGACGTAGCCCTCGTCGTACAACACGCTTCCGTTGACGGTCGGCAGGCCGAGCTTGTTGCCGTAGTCGCCGATGCCGGCGACCACGCCATCCTTGATGCGACGCGGATGCAGCACGCCGATGGGGAGCCGGTCGTCGGGGAGGTCCGACGGGCCGAAGCAGAGCACGTCGGTGCACGCGATCGGCCGGGCCGACACCCCGAGGATGTCGCGGACCACGCCGCCAACACCGGTGTTGGCGCCGCCGAAGGGCTCGAGGGCCGACGGATGGTTGTGGGTCTCGACCTTGAAGGCCAGGTCGTGGTGGTCGTCGAAGGCGATGATTCCGGCGTCGTCGACGAAGGCCGACCGCAGCCACCAGGGATCGAGCTCCTCGGTGACCTCGCGGAGGGCGGGCAGGAGTCCGTCGTGTTCGGTGGCCGTGATCGTGCCGTCAGCGGCAGTGTGGGTCAGCTCGATCCGGGCCCGGAAGGTCTTGTGTACGCAATGCTCCGACCAGGTCTGAGCCAGGGTCTCGAGCTCGGCGTCGGAGGGAGCGCGGCCTTCACCCTCGAAGTGGGCCTGGATCGTCCGCATCTCGGCGAGGTCGAGCGAGAGCACCCGCTCACGGCTCAGCGTCTCGAGTTCGGCGTCGGACAGATCGGACAGGGGTACCTCGTCGACGTGGACGTGCGCCTCCGCCGCTCCGGCGAACTCGGGTGGCAGCTCACCCTCCACCGCGTGCTCGATCGTGTCATTGGCGAGCAGCCGGCGGGTGATGGTGGCGACTTCGTCGTCGTCGAGATCACCGATGAGGTCGTAGCGACGAGCGGTGGCCACCCGGACGGCCGGCAGACCGAGTTCGGCGGCCGCCCGTTCGAGCTCCCTGGCGTCCGCGTCGGTGACCCCCGGCATGGGCGCCACCTCGACCGCCCGACCTTCGGTTGGGGGCAGGGCGCCGATCGACACCGTGTCGACGACCGGGTCGACCAGCACTTCGGCGCAAAGCCGGTCCACGTCGTCAGGGCTGAGAGCACCGTCCAGATGATGGACGCGTGTCACCCGACAAGCGGTGAGACCGGTCACCCCCACCAGGGGTGCGTCGGCGACGACTCGGGCGCCGTCGGGGTCGTCGAGGGCGGTCACATCGATGCGCAGCGTCACGTGGCCGGAACCTAGACGCGCTCGACCCCTCTCGCGCGCATCGGGCGCGGCGATCTGCACCCCGACTTGGAGGAGATGAGCGGAAGAGCTCAGCCCTTGGAGCGCAGCCTCGGGTCGAGGGCGTCGCGGAGGCCGTCACCGATGAAGTTGACGCTCATCACCGTGATGGAGATCGCGAGGCCCGGGGAGATCATCCGCACCGGGTTGATGCTGATGTAGTTGCGGGCCTCACTGAGCAGGATGCCCCACGTCGGGAACGAGGCCGGGAAGCCGAGACCGAGGAACGACAGGGCCGATTCGGTGATGATGGCCGTGGCGGTGCCGAGCGACGCAGCCACGATCACCGGACTGAGCACGTTCGGCAGGATGTGGCGGGTGACGATGCGGCGGGGACGGGTGCCGATACTGCGGGCGGCGAGGACGAATTCCTCTTCCTTGATGGCCAGCACATCAGCCCGGACGACACGAGCGGTCTGCATCCAGCTGGTGGCACCGATGATGACCACCACCAGCAGGAAGATGCCCAGGCTCTCGCCGAACCTCTCCTTCAGTGACTCACGGAACAGCAGCACCGTGACCAGCAGCAGCGGGAGCAGCGGCAGGCTGAGGAAGAGGTCGGTGAGGCGCATCAGAGGGCCGTCGAGGCGCCGGAAGAAGCCGGCGAGCACACCGACGAGGGTGCCGAGCAGGAGGCCGACGATCATGGCGGCGAAACCGACCGAGAGTGAGATGCGGCCGCCGATGAGCAGCCGGGCGAGAACGTCGCGCCCGACGTTGTCGGTGCCGAGTGGGTGATCCCACGACGGCGTGAGATTGGCCTTGGCGACGTCGATCTCGAACGCGTCGACCGGATAGACCATCGGGCCGAGATAGCTGGACAGCACGATGAAGGTCAGGATGAACAGGGCCACCATGGCGCCTCGGTGCCGGCGGAATTGGCGCCAGACATCGCTGCGCAAGCTGCGATGCTTCTGCATCGCCTCGCCGAACTCGGCCTCTTCGGCTCCGTCGTCGATCGGTTCGTTCCCTGCAGGGTTTTCGGTTGCGGTCATTGCTCCGTCCCCGCTCAGTCGTACCGGATTCGTGGATCGAGCCAGCCGTAGAGCACGTCGGCCACCAGATTGAAGAGCACCGTGAGCAGGGCGAAGATGAAGGTCAGTGTCTGCACCATCGGGATGTCGTTCTGGCCGATCGACACGATGAGGAGCTGACCCAGCCCGTTGATCCGGAAGATCGTCTCGGTGATGATCGCTCCCGAGAAGATGCCCGGGATCGAGAGGGCGATGAGGGTGACGACCGGGATCATGCTGTTGCGCATGACGTGACGCATCACGACCCGGCGCTCGGTGAGACCCTTCGACCGTGCGGTACGCACGTACTCCTGATTGAGGTTGTCGAGGGTCGAGGCCCGGGTGAAGCGGCTCATCGCGGCCGCGTTGAACAAGGTGAGTACCGAGACCGGCATGATCATCTGTTTGACCTGGAACCAGATACTGCTCCAGCTCGTCCAGCTGATGTCATGGGTGGTGCTGTAGAAGCTCGGGAACCAGCCGAGCCACACGCTGAAGACCATGATGACCACGAGGCCGGTGAAGTAGACGGGCAGCGAGTAGCCGACCATGGTGACCACGGTGCCGACGTTGTCGAAGGTGGAGTACTGCTTGTAGGCGGAGTACACGCCGACCGGGATGGCCATCAGGGTTCCCAGGATGAAGCTCATGCCCATGACCCACAGGGTCTGGGGCAGGCGCTGGGTGATGATGTCCATCGCCGGAGCTCGTGACGACCACGAGATGATGCGATCGCGGTCGGTGCAATCACCGATACAGACGCCGAGGTTCTCGTCGAGCCAGTGCAGCGGTTCGTTGACGAACATCAGCTTGACCCACTTGTACCACTTCTCCCACAGGGCGTCGTTGAGCCCGAGGCTCTCGCGCATCCGCTCCTTCACCTCATCGGGGATGGTCAGCGGAAGCTGTGACGCAGGGTCACCGGGGGCGAGATCGAGGATCAGATAGATGATGAAGCTGATGATCAGCAACGTCGGGATGGCGAACAGCGTCCGCCTGATCACATATCGGCCCATCGATCCCTCTCTCCCCCAAAACCAAAACCACCGAGGTGGGAGGGCACCTCACGTTGGTGAGGCACCCTCCCACACTCAGTTGTTCACTTCAATCGAAGGTCAGCCTCGGTACCAATCTTCGACGTTGTAGTACTCGCTGTCCCAGCCGTTGAGTGCGCCGGTGCCCATGATGCTGTTCGCAAAGGCGGAGACGCTCGCACGGTTGATGAGCGGGATGGTGGAGCCGGAGTCGGCGGAGATGATGTCGTTGAGACGGATCACCAGGTCGACACGGCCGGGGTCGTCGAGCGGCGTGGTGGACAGTTCGTCCCACACGGCGTCGAACTCGGCGTTGGCCATACGGACGATGTTGCCACCGCCCCAGTTGTTGGTGGATTCCGGAATCTCATCGGTCCGCCAACCCTGGAGGTAGCCCATCGCGTCCGGACCGGAGGCGCCGTTGGTGAACATCTGGATGTCGGTGAAGAAGCTCCAGATGTTGACCGGGCTCGCACCGGTGCCGTCGAAGAACAACGAGGCGTCCTCGTTGCGCATGTTGACCTTCACACCGATCTCGGACCAGTTGTCCTCGACGATGGCCTGGTTCGACTGACGGACCGCGTTGGTGGAGGTGACGTAGTCCCACTCGAGCGGGGTGCCGTCGGGCAGCTCACGCACGCCGTCGCCGTCGGTGTCGAGGTAGCCGAGGTCCTCGTCGAGGATCCGGTTGGCTTCGTCGACATCGCGGGTGAGGCACCAGTCGTTGTTGGTCGAGAGCTCAGCCGCGACCTGCCACATGTTGCAGGTGGGAGCACCGGTGTCGCCGTAGCCGACGGCCACCAGGGCATCACGGTCGATAGCCAGCGACAGAGCGCGGGCCAGCAGGGTGTTCTCGAAGAAGAACGGGTTCGGGTTGGTGCCACCGTTGTAGTCGGACGGAGGATCACCATCGGGGTTGGTCTGGTTCAGGTTGATGTGCTCCACCGAGGTGGTGAAGGCGGCCTCAACACGACCGTTACCCGCGTCGGCCATCGGGCCGAGGATCTCCGGGGCGACCTGGAGGTTCCAGCCGTAGTCGGCCTCACCGATCTCGAGGACGGAGCGTGCGGCCGCTTCGGCCTCGCCGCCACCCTTGATCTCGACGGTGCCGAAGAAGGGCTTGCCCTCGGCGGCGCCGCGGTAGTTCGGGTTGTACTCGTAGAGCACGGTGTCCTCAGGACGCAGCTCGGTCACCATGAAGGGGCCGGTGCCGATCGGAGCGAAGTTCTGATCGGTACACGAGTTGGCCGCGTCACCCTGGCACTCGCCGAACTGGGCGCGCTGGATGATCGGCTGGGTGTAGCCCACGAAGGTGTCGAACGGGTACGGCTTCGGGTCGATGAAGTTCACCTGGACGGTGAGATCGTCGACCGCGACGACCGACTCGACCGTGGTGAAGTCACCCGAGCAGCCGGTGGCCTCGTCGGAGCAGTACTCCCAGCTGAAGACGACGTCGTCCGCGGTGAGCGGGGTGCCGTCAGACCAGAGCACGCCTTCCTGGAGGGTCCACGTGACCGACATGAGGTCGTCGGGGATGCCACCGTTCGAGCTGGACGGGATCTCGGTCGCGAG
>CAYFLT010000012.1:49532-54784 GCA_964344055.1 uncultured Candidatus Nemicrothrix sp. | reverse complement strand
TACTCGGCGAGCGGCTCGAGAACGAGCGAGCCGGCCAGCAGGTCCTTGGTGCCGGTGGACAGGTACGGGTTCGCCTGGGAGGGCGCCTGCCACTGCAGCAACAGCAGGTGGCCACCCTGGCCGGCTTCCGAAGCGGGGGCGTCATCGCCACCGTCGTCGCCGCCGTCGTCACCACCGTCGTCGCCGTCGTCGCCGGAGTCGTCTCCGTCGTCGCCGCCGTCGTCACCAGCGTCGTCACCGCCGCCGGCATCAGCGCCGTCGTCACCGCCATCATCGCCGCATGCTGCGGCGAAAAGCCCCAGCACGGCGAGGATTGCGAGCAATCTCAACAGTTTCTTCATTGATTACCCTCCTAGGCCCGGCCCATTTTGACCGGTGAATTTGCCATCCTAAGCAGATGGTCGGCCCTTCGGCCACTCTTACCTACTGTTCGGTAAGTTCTTGGTTGTCTTATTCCTCCGCCGCCTCGATCGTGCGAGACGGCCGGCTTGGTCACCAGTCGGGCTGGTGAGCGAAGTGGCAGGCCACCCAGTGGCCTGAATCGAGCTCTCGCCACTCGGGCACTGACTGTGAGCACTCGGGTTCGGCCACCGGACAGCGGGTGCTGAATCGGCAACCGGGGGGAGGATTGGCGGGGCTCGGAATGTCGCCTTCGAGGATGACCCGGCTCCGGGTCATCTCGATGACCGGGTCGGGAACAGGCACCGCCGAGTGCAGTGCCCGCGTGTACGGGTGCTTCGGGTTGTCGTAGAGCACATCGACCGGCGCCAGCTCCACGATCGTGCCGAGATACATGACCGCCACCCGGTCCGCGATGTGTCGCACCATCGACAGGTCGTGGGAGATGAACAGGTAGCTGAGGTCCATCACCTTCTGGAGGCGCTCGAGCAGGTTGACCACCTGGGCCTGGATCGACACGTCCAGGGCGGCGATCGGCTCGTCACAGATGATGAGGTCGGGGTTCAGCGCGATGGCGCGGGCGACGCCGATGCGCTGGCGCTGACCTCCGGAGAACTCGTGCGGGTACCGGTTGGCGTGGGTGGGATCGAGACCCACCAGCCGCAGCAGTTCCTGGATCCGCTGCTCCCGTTCGGCCGAGGTGCCGGCGCGATGCTCCTTGAGCGGTTCCTCGATGATCGAGCCGACGGTCATGCGCGGGTTCAGCGAGGCGTGCGGGTTCTGGAAGACCATCTGCATCCGCGGCCGCAGGGCCCGCACCTGCGAGCTCGACATGTTCGTCAGCATCTGTCCGTCGAACTCGATGGTGCCCTCGGTGACCGGCTCGAGCTGGAGGACGGCCCGGCCGGCGGTGGACTTGCCGGACCCGCTCTCGCCCACGAGCCCGAGGGTCTCACCCCGGTAGATGTCGAAGCTGATCCCGTCGACCGCCCGGACGGCACCGACCTGGCGGCGGAAGACGCCGGCCATGATCGGGTAGTGCTTCTTGACGCCGCGGACGCTGACGAGAACCTCGCGCTCGGAGGACTCGGCCGGCGCCGGCGCGGACGCCTCGGTGGCTTCGCTCGTGTCAGTCGACATTGCGGGCCTCCCCGGCCGTGGTGTCCCACCAGCAGGTCACCTTGTGCTCCGGTGCGATCTCGACGACCGGTGGCAGCTCGTTGCGGCACCGGTCGAAGGCGTAGGGGCACCTGGGCGCGAATGAACAGCCGGTCGGCGGTGCGTAGAGGCTGGGGGGTTGGCCCTTGATGCTCTGGAGCTCCTGACCCTTCTGGTCGAGGCGGGGCAGGGATTCGAGCAGGCCCTGGGTGTAGGGGTGTTCGGGCCGGCGGTACAGGTCGTTGACCGTGGCCTCCTCGACGATCTTTCCGCCGTACATCACGAGGACCCGGTCGGCGATGCCGGCGATCACGCCGAGGTCGTGGGTGATCCAGATCACCGCGGTGTTGAACTTCTCCCGCAGGTCACGGACGATCTCGATGATCTGGGCCTGCACGGTGACGTCGAGGGCCGTGGTCGGCTCGTCGGCGATGATCACCTTGGGCGAACACGCGAGGGCGATGGCGATCATCACGCGCTGGCGCATGCCGCCGGAGAACTCGTGGGGGTAGGCCTTGATCCGTGCCTTCGCATCGGGGATGCCGACCATCTCGAGGAGCTCGATGGCCCGTGCCCTGGCCTCCGCCTTGTTCATCTCGGTGTGGAGCTGGATGGACTCCATCAGCTGCTTGCCGACGGTGATCACCGGGTTCAGCGAGGTCATCGGATCCTGGAAGATGAAGCCGATCTTTCCGCCGCGCACCGAGCGGAGGGTCTCTCCGTCCACATGGAGCAGGTCGTCGTCTTCGAACACCGCGGTGCCGTCGACGACCCGGCCGGGTGGCATGGGGATCAGCTTCAGCATGGACATCATCGTGACGCTCTTGCCGGAGCCGCTCTCCCCCACCACGCCGAGGAACTCGCCGGGCCGGAGTTCGAAACTGACACCGTTGACCGCGTGCACGACGCCGTCCGGAGTATCGAACTCAGTCGCGAGATCGGTCACCTCGAGCACTGGCTGATCGATGGTCAAGACGCTGCAACTCCTGGTGCGCGGTTCCCCATGAGGTGGCGAGCATAGCCCTGTCATCCGCGTGAGGCGATTGTGGCGCTGCGTGTCCGGTCGCTCGCGGTGGGCGGCGGATGCTCAGCCGTAGGATCGGAGGGATGGATCGGGACCTGATCGAGCGCCGTCGTCTGTCGGTTCCAGACATCCGCTACCCCGTCGACCTCCCGATCAGCGAACGACGGGCCGAGCTCCTCGAGACCATCGGCGAGCATCAGATCGTGGTGGTTGCGGGCGAGACCGGCTCCGGCAAGTCGACCCAGCTGCCAAAGCTCTGCCTCGATCTCGGGCGCGGGGTGGACGGTTTGATCGGGCACACTCAGCCTCGGCGCATCGCCGCCCGATCGATCGCCCAGCGGGTGGCCGACGAGCTCGGCACTGAGGTCGGCGGGCTCGTGGGCTACACGGTTCGCTTCACCGACGAGGTCAGCGACCGTACCCTCGTGAAGCTCATGACCGACGGGATCCTCCTCGCAGAAATGCAGCGCGACCGGGACCTGCGTCGCTACGACACCCTCATCATCGACGAGGCCCACGAGCGCAGCCTGAACATCGACTTCCTACTCGGCTACCTCCGCCGGCTCGTCGATCGCCGGCCGGATCTGAAGGTCATCATCACGTCGGCCACGATCGACACCGAGCGTTTCTCCGAGCACTTCGGCAACGCGCCGATCGTCGAGGTGTCCGGCCGTACCCACCCGGTCGACATCCGGTACCGACCGCTCGGGGATCCCGAGGGTCCCGAAGCTCGGGTCCTCGACCAAAACGAAGGCATCGGGTTGGCGGTGAAGGACCTGCTCCGCGAGCAGCCCGGCGACGTCCTCGTGTTCCTCTCCGGAGAACGAGAGATCCGCGACGCGGCGGATCACCTCACCGACCTCCACATCCCGGACCTCGAGATCCTGCCGCTGTACGCCCGCCTCTCCCCTGCCGAGCAGCAGAGAGTGTTCGCATTCCATCGTGGTCGTCGGGTGGTGCTCGCCACCAACGTGGCCGAGACCTCGCTTACCGTGCCCGGCATCCACTCGGTCGTAGACGTGGGTACGGCGCGGATCTCACGGTTCAACCGCCGCACGAAGGTGCAGCGCCTCCCGATCGAGCCGATCTCGCAGGCCTCCGCGGATCAGCGCGCCGGGCGATGTGGCCGGCTTGGTCCGGGCGTGTGCATCCGTCTCTACGACGAAGACGATTTCGCGAACCGGCCCGAGTTCACCGAACCCGAGATCCAACGCACCAACCTCGCGTCGGTCGTCCTGCAAATGGCCGCGCTCGGGTTGGGCGACATCGAGACGTTCCCCTTCGTGGATCCACCCGACCAGCGCGCCATCCGCGACGGCATTCGGCTGCTGGAGGAGCTCGACGCCGTCGACCCAGAGCGCGAGGGCACCCGAGGCTGGCTCACACCACTGGGGCGCCAGCTCGCCTCCGTACCCGTCGATCCGCGACTGGGGAGGATGCTGCTCGAGGCCGACGACCACGGGTGCGTGACCGAGTTGCTGGTCATCGTCTCGGGACTCTCGATCCAGGACCCGCGTATCCGGCCGACGGGAGTGGGAAGTGGTGCCGCACAGCAGCGGGCAACCGAGTGCCACGCCCGCTACACCGACGAGGACTCGGACTTCCTGTCGTACCTGCACCTGTGGCGCCACATCCTCGTGGAGCGCAACGACCGGTCCGGCAACGGGTTCCGACGGATGTGCAAGGAGGAGTTCCTCCACTACCTGCGGATCAGGGAGTGGCAGGACGTGCATGGCCAGCTCCGACGCATCGCCGTCGACCTCGGGCTACACACCAACGACAACCCAGCCGACGCCGACGGTGTGCACCAGGCGGTGCTGTCCGGGCTCCTGTCCCACGTGGGCTTCTTCGACCCCGAACGGCGGGAATACCGCGGCGCACGCAACGCCCGGTTCACGATCGCACCCGGCAGCGCACTCAAGAAGCGGTCACCGAGGTGGGTGATGGCGTACGAGTTGGTCGAGACCAACCAGCTCCGAGCCCGTGGAGTCGCGCCGCTCAACCCACGCTGGCTCGAGCGTTCCGCATCGCATCTCCTGGCCTGGGCCTACAGCGACCCGTGGTGGGATCGGGACCGCGGCGCCGCGATGTGTGACGAGCGAGCGTCGCTCTACGGGCTCCCGGTGGTTCCGAACCGTCCGGTCAATCTCCATCGCGTCGACCCCGCGTTCGCGCGTGAGCTGTTCATCCGTCATGCCCTGGTCGAAGGCGACTGGGACACCCACCACCGGTTCGTGACCCACAACGCGGACCGGATCTCCGAAGTGGAAGCCCTGCAGAACCGGCTGCGGAGGGATGACCTGCTCGTCTCCGACGACGTCCTCGTCGACCGTTACTCCGAGCGGCTGCCGGACTCGATCGTCTCCGGCCGGCACTTCGATCGCTGGTGGAAGCAGCAACAAGCGCAGGACGCAACCCACCTCGATCTCGCGGTCGAGGATCTGATCGATCCGAGGGCCGGAACGATCTCGGCCGACGACTTCCCCGGAGCGTGGCCCTACGGGGACCTCAGCTTCGCGCTGGCCTACGAGCACGATCCGGCCAGCCCGACGGCCGGCGTCACCATCGACATCCCCCTCGACGTGGTGAGCCGGGTCGATCCCCGCCCGTTCGACTGGCTCGTGCCTGGCCTTCGCCGCGAACTGGTCACCGAACTGCTTCGCACCCTTCC
>CAYFLT010000012.1:48178-49522 GCA_964344055.1 uncultured Candidatus Nemicrothrix sp. | reverse complement strand
TCGATCCGACGTGGGCTGGTGCCGATCCCCGAATCGGTCGAAGAACTCCTCCCCCGCCTCGACTCGCGCCAGCCCCTGCTGGACCAGCTTCGCCGAGAAGTCGCCCATCTCACCGGGGGCGAGGTCCGGCGCGGCGACTTCCGGCCCCCGGAGCTGGCCACCCACCTCCGTCCCCACTTCCGGATCGTCGACCACGGCGAGTCGATCGCGAAGGACGACGACCTCGACCTCCTCAAGCGTCATCTCCAAGACGAGGCTCGGGGCCTGCTGGCCGAGACCAGCCACGAACTCGAAGTGTCGGGCCTGACGTCGTGGGCCACCGGCGACCTGCCCAGGGTCGTCGAGTCGACCGGCCTCGGCCAGGTGGTGCAGTCCTACCCCTCGCTGATCGACGAGGTCGACTCGGTGGCGGTCCGGCTCCTGGCCACCGAAGCGGAGCAGACCGACGCGATGTGGGCGGGCACCCGACGACTGCTCCTGCTGAACCGCCCGGCGGTCGGAAGTGTGCTGCGGGGCCTCCTCACCGACGAGGTCAAGTTCGCGATCGTGCTCAGCCCGTACGACTCACCGACCGCCTGGTTCGAGGACTGCCTGTCGGCGGCGGTCGACGAGCTGCTGCTGCGCTTCGGCGGACCGAAGTGGTCGCGAAGCGGATTCGAGGATCTCCTCGACGCCGTCCGCGACGCCCTACCCCAGGCGGTGCTCGATGTGGCCAACGCCGCTGTCGACGTCCTCATCGCGGGTCGAGAGCTGTCCCGCGGCCTGGACTCGATCGATGCGGAGCCACTCCGGCCGGCGACCGACGACATCCAAGCTCAACTGGACCGTCTCGTCCACCCGGGCTTCATCGCGGGGGTGGGTGGCGAGCGGCTCTCCGACATCGCCCGCTATCTCGCTGCAGCCCGTTGGCGGCTGGATCGACTGGCCGACCACGTGGCCAGGGACCGGGACCGGATGCAGAACGTTCGGGCGCTGGAGGCGACCCACGACGCCCTGGTCGATCGGCTGGGCTGGTCGGTCGAGCTCGAGGCCCTCGCCTGGCAGCTGCAGGAGTTGCGGGTGAGCCTGTTCGCCCAACCGATCGGGGCCAAGGGGACAGTGAGTGTGAAACGGCTGCGGCAGGCGCTGGAGGCCATGGGAGACTCCCACGGGTGAACGCCCACCTCTCGCCCGATCAGGTCGCAGATCTCTACACCTCAGGCGTCGATGCGATCATCGAAATCTCGCAGCGATTCGATCCGACGGGATGGGAGCTCCCGGCCTGTGGAGACTGGACTGCCGCCGAAACCGCCCGCCACGTGCTCGCCGTCGCCCGCTGGTATCACGACTGGCTCGACCGGGCCC
>CAYFLT010000012.1:36062-48168 GCA_964344055.1 uncultured Candidatus Nemicrothrix sp. | reverse complement strand
GACGGAACCCTCTCGGTGCCATTCGCCGCGTCGATCATCGATGCCCACACCGATGCGGTGGTTCGTGATCTCGCTCGGATCCCTGGACCGGCGGCGGCATCGACGTTCGGGGAGCTTGCTCGGTCGTACCTCGACCGGGCCCGCAGCCACTGGGAGGTCCCGTTCGCCTATCCCTTCGGGGTGAGCACCGTCGGTCACCACGCCCGTATGGCTGCCACCGAGTGGCACCTCCACGCGTTCGACTTGTCGCGTGCCGTCGGCCCCGAACACGCACCCGATGATCCCGCGTCGCTCCTGAGGGCTGCCCTGGAGGGAACTGCCGCGATCTCGGGTCCGATCCAACGCGGTGCCATCCGGCTGCTCGCTCCGGCCATCGGCCGGCGCGACCCTTGGGGCACCCTCTGTCGGCGATCCGGGCGGCGATGACGCGGCCGGTCCGTCAGGGGCGCACCTCGTAGTAGAGGTTTGCGGCGTCGCCCAGGTCGTGGGTGGTGAACGAGCCGAATCCCGCCGCCTCGGTGAGCTCCTGTGCCCGAGCCGGGTGCAGGCCGAGAGTGCCGAGCGCCATGCCGTCGGGTTCGGACATCGCGGACTGCAGGCACGATGCCAACGAGAACCCGTAGAAGAGCGGAAGGAGCGGGTTCCGCCGGTCCTTGGCGAAGTCGCCGGTGGAGCGGATGTCCTTGATCAACCAGGTGCCGTCGTCCGCGATCGCACCTCGGATCGCCTCGGCGGTGCGGTCGGGGTGGGGCATGTCGTGTAGGCAGTCGAAGGTGATCACCAGGTCGTGCCCCGCCCCCTGCTCGACGAACTCACCACCCGCCTCGACGAACTCGATGTTGGACAGGCCCTTCTCCGAGGCGCTCCGGCGAGCCAGGTGCAGGGCACTCGCCGACGGGTCGTAGCCGATGCAGCGACTCTCCGGGAACGTCTCGGCGATCGTCGTCAACGTGACGCCACCGCCACAGCCGCTGTCGACGACGGTCGCTCCCGCTTCGAGCTTGGCCACGACTCCGTCGAGGGCTGGAAGGATGATGCTGGTGAGGCCGAGTCGCGACCACGGGCCGGTCATGCGGGCCAGACCGGCCGCCGCTGCCGGTCCCTGCTCCTCGTAGGTCACTCCGATCCCGGTGTGGAAGGACTCGGTGATCTTGTCGATGACGGCCGGCTCCACGCCCCCACGGAAGGCACCCGCGGCGAAGGCGAGCGAGTTCTCCTCATCGGCCAGGACCGCCGCCTGGGTCGGGGTGAGTTCGAACTGTGATTGCTCGTCTGGACCGTCGATCAGTCCCGCTGCGGCTTGGCCGTAGAGCCACTCCTTCACCAGGCGCTCGTTGAGTCCGGTTGCGGCGGCGAGCTCGGTTTCCGACGTCGGGCCGCGACCGCGGAGTGCGGCATAGAGGCCGAGCCGATCGCCGAGGTGGACCATCAGCGCCACTGCCTCACCCATCCGGTAGGTCCAGACCTTGAAGCTGAAGAGCTTCAGCTCGTCGGGATCGATCGTCGTGTCGTCGCTCATGGCGGCCCCCTGTTCGTGGGGTCAATCCTGGCATTCGGAGGTACTGGCGTCACTTCCCCTTCGAAGCGACACCGAGCCGGACCCGCGGACAAAGCCGTACCGAAGGATTTGGCGACCTCTCCGCCGGTCAACGACACTCGCCGGCGAGGACAACCGACCCTCATCGGGGGACCGTGATGCTCGTCGAACGAGTCGAATCGAAGTGGATCGACACCTTTGCAGGGGTCTTCGGGCTCTGTGCGATACAGCCCGGCGACGTCTGCGTGGTCCTTTCGGAATCGCAGTCACGGCAGGTGAACGTCCAACTCGCCGAGCTCGCCCTCGCCCGACTGGGTGCCCGGCCCTTCCACGTGACGGTCCCCACGCCGAAACAGACTGCACCGGTGCCGGTTCGATCGACCGGAGCATCCGACGCCATCCAGCAGCTCGGACCGGTGATCGCCGCGCTCGCTTCGTCGACCGTGGTCATCGACTGCACCGTGGAGGGGCTGCTGCACTCGCCGGAGCTGCCCGAGATCCTGGCCGACGGGGCCCGTGTCCTGATGATCTCCAACGAGCATCCCGAGGCACTCGAACGGCTGGTCCCCGACCCGTCCCTGATCCCCAAGATCGATGCCGGCAAAGCCCGCCTCGCTGCGGCCGACACGATGTGCGTGACGTCCGAGGCAGGCACCGACCTCACCATTCGGGTCGCCGGCGCACCCACCGCGGGCAGCGTCGGCTACTCCACCGAACCCGGATCAGTGGCCCACTGGCCGGGCGGGCTCTGCCTCTGTTTCCCCTTGGCGGGTTCGGTGAACGGATCACTTGTGCTGGCGCCCGGCGACGTCAACCTCACCTTCAAGAGGTACCTCGAGTCCGAGGTGCGCCTCACCATCGAAGACGACTACATCACCGACATCTCCGGCCCCGGCACCGATGCCGCCCTCTTCGCCAGCTACCTCGAAGCCTGGGACGACGAGGACGCCTACGCGGTGAGCCATGTCGGCTGGGGGATGAACCCCGGCGCCCGCTGGGACGCGCTCACCATGTATGACAAGGCCCACACCAACGGCACCGAGCTCCGCGCCTTCGCAGGGAACTTCGTCTACTCGACCGGCGCCAACGAGCACGCGGGGCGGCACACCCTCGGCCACTTCGACCTCCCGATGCGCAACTGCACGGTCGAACTCGACGGTTTCCCGGTCGTCACCGCAGGCGTGTTGCACCCCGAGCTCCGCTGACGGCCGGCCGGGTCAGGCGATCTGGCCAGGATCCAGGACCACCGCCTCGAGTGAGAGGCGGTGCACGTCAGCGAGGCCCGAAGCGATCGCCTCCCGCGCGGTCTTCCACGTCCGCCAGGCCCCGCTGTGGTCGCGAATGAGATGCTCCATGGCCGCCACCAGCGCCACGACCGGCGCCGGTCGCTCCAGGACCACCGCCGCGGTGAGCACGGTCCCGGGCGGCCCCGACCCGGCAGTCGTGAAGGGCCATGAGCCCGGGCCGGTCACCCGTTCCAGCGCCACGCGAAGCTCGATCAGATCGTTCGGGCCGGCCACGACCACCGGCCCAGACGACATCGCGGCTCCCAGCTCCGGTGACTCGACGACGCATCGGGGCCGGAGATCGACGGCACCGAACTCGGCGATCAGCGGCCCGGCCGGATCCACCTCACCGAGGAGCGCCCGATAGGCGCGATGCACCCGGCCCCAGCGGGGGTCCGGGTGATCTGCGCCGATGACGAAGGGACGGTGGGACGACGCGTCAAGCCGCCTTCTCGAGGATGTGGACTCCACATGCCGATCCGAGCCCGATCACGTGGGCCAGCCCGACCTTCGCACCCTTGATCTGACGATCGCCGGCTTCGCCCCGCAGGTGGGTGGTGACCTCATAGACGTTGGCCACACCGGTCGCACCGATCGGATGGCCCTTCGAGATCAGCCCGCCGGAGACGTTGACCGGGGTCGTGCCATCGCGGAACGGAGCCCCGCGGTCGATGAAGTCGCCGGCTCCGCCCCGCTCGCACAATCCGAGGTTGTCGTAGTGGATCAACTCGGCGGTTGCGAAACAGTCGTGGAGTTCGACGAGGTCGAGGTCCTCCGGCCCGACGCCGGCGATCTCGTAGGCCTTCGCCGCCGCATTGCGGGTGAGTGTGCTGACGTCGGGCTGCTGCTGGCTGGCCTCGGTGTAGGGGTCCGAGGTGAGCACCGATGCCGAGATCTTCACCGCCCGCTTCTGGACCTTCTTGGGCATGCTCTTGAGCCGCTCGCCCGACACCAGGACCGCCGCCGCCGCACCGTCGCCGGTCGGGCAACACATCAGCAGCGTGTTCGGATAGGAGATCACCGGCGCGCCGGTGATCTCTTCCATCGAGAATTCCTTGCGGTACTGCGCCAGCGGGTTGAGCGTGCTGTGGAAGTGATTCTTGTAGGCGACCTTGGCGAACTGCTCGAACCCCACACCGTCGTGGTCGTTGGCGTACTCCATGCCGGCCTGGCCGAAGACACCGGGCATCGAGTTGGTGCCGAGGTAGCCGTCGATGCCGGTCACCGCACCGAAGCGGCCCTCCGGTTCGTAGACCTTCTTCTCCTTCTTGGTGTTGGCGCCGCCCAACAGACCCATCTTGCCCATCTGCTCCACGCCGACCGCGAGCCCCATGTCGGCCTCGCCCGCCTTGATGGTGAGATAGACGGTGCGGATTGCGGTGGCGCCCGTGGCGCACGCGTTCGCCACGTTGTAGGCGGGGATCCCGGTCTGGCCAATCTGCTTCTGGATGCGCTGGGCCATCCCCGACACCTGGTAGAGACAACCCGCAGCCAGGACGTCCATGTCGTGGATGGTCACGCCACCGTCCTGCATCGCGGCGATCGAACTCTCGCTGGCCAGGTCGACCTGGTCCTTGTCCGGGTAGCGACCGAACTTCGTCATGTGGGTACCGAGGATCCACACCGAGTCGTCGTCGATCTTCGGCCCGGTGGTCTTCTTCGGCTGGGCCTTCTTGCTCTTGGCAGCCATGGTGTCTCGCTTTCTCGATCTGGTGGTTCTCAGGATCTCGTGGTCTCGAAGGTTGGTCAGGCGGGCTCGTAGCCGAAGGCGACCGCCTCGATGCCATCGTCGTCGGTGCCGATCGGGTAGGTGGTGAGCTTGACCTTCATCCCGAGGGTCACGGCCTCGGGGGTTGGGTCACAGTTGATCACGTTGGACCGCACGGTCGTGCCATCTTCGGTCTCGATGATCCCCGACACGTATGGCGCAGGAATGCCCGGGGCCGCCCGATGGACGATGGAATAGGCCTTCACCCGACCGTGGTTCTTCACCCGGGCGTTTCGGAACTCCTGCCTGCCACAGTTGCTGCACGCCACACGGCGATCGAAGAACCGGGCGCCGCAGCTCGTGCACTCCTGCGCTCTGAGGTACGGACGGCTCCCGAGGCGCAGGTAGTCGACGAGCGGGACCTGCGGCACCGCCTTCTTCCGCGCCGCAGCTCGTGTTCTGGCCGGGGCCTTCCTGGTGGCGGTCGCCTTCTTGGCGGCCTTCTTCGCGGTGGCCTTCTTCGTGGCTTTGGCGGCCATCGGCAACTCCTGGGTCCGAGGTTCGGGTGGGGGTACTCCGCGTCACCGTACCGACGACGGCCAGGACGGTGCACACCGGCGTCCGGGCTCGATTCGGTCTCGGCTACCAGCCGCCCCGGTGCACGATCTGTTCGAGTGCCGGTCGGGACCGCCCGGCCGAAGCCGACGGTCGGTCCGGTGCCGGGTGGCCCAGGGCGATCGCCCCGATCGCCCTACGGTCCTCGGGCACACCGAATTCCCGCCGCACCTCGTCCTCGTGATCGAACAGCCCGAAGAGCAGGGCACCGAGGCCCTTTGCTTCGGCCGCCAACAGCAGGATCATCGCGGCGGCTCCGCCGTCGACGAACCAGTACGGGACCGACCAGGCCGTCTCGTCGACTCCCAGACCCGTCCGCTGCTTGTCCGGCTCCGCGTAGCGGTCCACATACGCGGCGGGTCGAACCCAGGTGACGACCAGGACGGGCGCGGTCAGCAACTCCGGCCAGGGGAACGTGTCACGGCGTTCGGGTGGCAGTGTGGTGTCCCAGTACCGTGCGGTCTGGTCCGTCCCTTCGAGAACAAGGAACTCGAACGGCTGGGTATTGCCGGCGGACGGGGCCCGACGGGCCAGGTCCAAGAACGCGTCGACCACGGCCGCATCGACCGGGTCCGGGGTGAACGCCCGGGTCATCCGCCGCCCCCGGACCAGGGCGTCGAATGAGGGGTGCGCGTCGCTCAGAGAAGCTTCTCGAGGTCCTCGGCCATCGCCCAACCGAAGGCGATCAGGGTGTCGCCGTTGGCGGTGTCGAGGCCGTCGAACTGGGCGGCGACGTCGGCGCTGGTCTTCTCCGGCTTCGCGCTCGAATGGTCGAGTACGACGGACTGGCTGCCGTCGCCTCGAACCGTGAAGGCACGGTCCTCGTAGGCGCTGGCCCCGATACCGAAGCGCTTCGCGAGCCGGCGACCCCAGGCCCGCTCCTCACCCGATGCCTTGTGATCGGGGCGGGGAACGACGTCGTCGAGGGACTTGTAGGCCTCGAACGCGCCAGGGTCGTTCATCTGACTACCGATGAGCACGTCCTCGTCCGGGAAAGCGAGCACGGCCCGACGGAGCTGGTCGGTCATGATCGCCCGCAGCACGGTGTCGCGCTTGGTGTTGCGGCACACGTGACCGGCACCGATGAGCACGCTGGGCGTGCCGCCGATCCGCTCGAGGGTGCAGAACGAGAATCCGCGGATCTTGCCGCCCTCGCTGGCCACCGTGCAGAGCACCCAGGCCTCGGCCTGCTTCGAGAGCATGCCGACCTCGAACGCGTTCGGCGAGTCGGCGCAGAGGTCGGCCATCTCGGCCAGCTCGGCGTCGCTCAGTGCGGTGCAGTCCTTGGTCTCTACTTCGATCGCCATTCGCTGCAACATCCCCACGTTCTCGCCAGGTTCGGACCGATCCAGTTTTCAAGGTTTCGGCGCGATTCGCAACCTGACCGAGGGTGTGGATCTGGCCACTCTGTGACTCAGCGGCGGAAATGGGGTCAGGCGAGAATCGAGTCGGGCCCCAACAGCACTCTCAGTTCGGCCACCACACCGTTCGCGTTGTCGACGGCGTAGTCGTCGGGAAGCCGCAACACCTGCTTCTCGCTCAGGTGGAGCTCGACCGGGGAGTCGCCGGGATGAGCGGCCAGTATCGACTTGAGGTCGGCGATGCGACCCTGGTTCTGGTGTTCCGGGGCCAGGAGCACGCGGACCGGGGCGTTGTCGGAGAGGTCCTCGACGATCTCGATGTCCTGGGCGAACAGCTTGGGGAGATCGTCGCCGTTCTCGGTACGACCCCGCACCATCACGATGGTGTCGTCGGCCAGCTTCGGCCCGTGCTCCTGCATGGTGCGCGGGAACACCATGACCTCGACCGAACCCTCGAGGTCCTCCAGCTCGAACACCGCCATGAGGTCGCCCTTGCGGGTCCACTTGCGCTGGAGGTTGGTGATGACGCCGCCGACCTTCACGATGGCGCCGTCGGGCTTTTCGGCCAGATCGGCCACTGAGCAGTCCGCTTTGCGTCGGATCTGGGACTCGAACCCGAGCAAGGGGTGATCGGAGATGTAGAGGCCGAGCATCTCCTTCTCGTGGGCGAGACGCGGCATCTTGTCGAACTCGACATCGGGAACCGCCGGCCGTTCGTCGAAGGTCGGGCCATCGTCGAGCGCGCCGAACAGTGACTGCACGCCCATGTCGTGCTCGCGGCGACGCTGCACGGTGAGATCGACGATCTGTTCGTACACCTGGAGCAGACCCTTGCGGGGGTGACCGAGAGAGTCGAAGGCACCTCCCTTGATCAGGGACTCGATGGTGCGCTTGTTGAGGGCATCGAGTTCGACCCGTTCGACGAAATCGACGAATGACTCGAAGGGCCCCCCTTCCCCGCGTGCCGCGAGGATCTTCTCGACCACACCCTCACCGACATTGCGGATGGCCGACAGGCCGAAGACGATGTGGCCGGGTGAGGCCGCCCCGGCACCTTCCGGTGCGGTGGCCGACCAGGCGAGGTCGGGCACCGGCGTGAAGTCCGACGCCGAGCGGTTGATGTCGGGAACCTCGACCTCGATCCCCATCAGCCGGCACTCGTTGAGATACACCGCAGCCGACTCGAGCTTGGTCTTGACGCTGGTCAGCAGGGCGGAGAGGTACTCCACCGGGTAGTTCGCCTTGAGGTAGGCGATCTGGTAGGCGACGTAGCCGTACCCGTAGGAGTGGCTCTTGTTGAAGGCGTAGTCGGCGAACTGGGCGATGATGTCGAACATCTCGACGGCGAGCGACTCGTCGTAGCCGTTGGCGATGACTCCGGAAACGAACTTCTCCCGCTCCTTCTCCATCGCCTCGCGGATCTTCTTGCCCATCGCCTTGCGCAGTGAGTCCGCTTCGGCCAGCGAGTAGCCGGCGAACTTCTGCGCCATTCGCATGACGCTCTCCTGGTAGATCATCAGCCCGTAGGTGTCGCCGAGCAGCTCTTCGGCGTCGGGATGGATGAACTCCACCGGCTTGCGGCCGTTCTTGCGGTCCGCGTAGTCGTTGTGCATGTTCGCCGCCATCGGCCCCGGCCGGTAGAGGGCGACGAGGGCAGCGACATCGTCGAACGAGGTGGGGGCGAGCGACCGGATCAGTGCCCGCATCGGACTCGACTCGAGCTGGAAGACCCCGATGGTGTCGCCTCGTTTGAGCAACTCGAAGGTCGGTGCATCGTCGAGGGCGACCGCGTCGATGTCGACTCGGGTGTGATGCGTGTCCTCGATGAGATCGAGACAATCGGAGATGACGTCGAGGTTTCGCAGCCCGAGGAAGTCCATCTTCAACAGGCCGAGGTCCTCCACCCCGTGCATCTCGTACTGCGTGACGACCGGCGATTCCTCGATCGGCTTGCCGGCTTCCGGCTTGCGCTGGATCGGCAGGTACTCGGTGAGCGGCTCATTGGTGATCACCACTGCAGCGGCGTGGATGCCGTCCTGGCGCCGCATCCCCTCGAGCCCCTTCGCCACCTCGACCACTCGGGCGATGTCGGCATCGGAGGACACCATGTCGCGTAGCTCGCCGGCCGACTTGTAGCCGTCGATGTATTTCGGGTGCTCCTCGAAGCAGTACTTGAGCGGCGTGTCGCGGCCCATGATCAGTGGGGGCATTGCCTTGGCCACCTTGTCGCCCACGGCGTACGGGTAGCCGAGCACCCGTGCCGCGTCGCGCACCGCGGCACGAGCCTTGATCTGGGAGAAGGTGACGATCTGGGCGACGTTGTCTCGGCCGTACCGCTCGGCCGCATAGCGGATCATCTCGTCCCGGTACCGGGTGTCGAAGTCCATGTCGATGTCGGGCATCGAGATCCGCGACGGGTTGAGGAAGCGCTCGAACAGGAGGTCGTACCTGATCGGGTCGAGATCGGTGATCCAGAGCGTGTAGGCGACTGCACAACCGGCGGCCGAACCGCGGCCGGGCCCGACCCTGATGTCATTGTCCCGGGCGTGCTTGATGAGATCCCAGGTGATCAGGAAGTACGCCGAGAACCCCATGTTGTCGATGACGCCGAGCTCGTAGTCGAGTCGCTCGACCACTTCGGCCGGAAGGTTCTGGCCCCACCGCTGGTGGGCACCCTCGTAGGTGAGATGGCGTAGGTAGTCGGTGTCGGAGGCGAACCCCGCGGGAAGCGGGAACTCGGGGAGTTGGGGTTTGCCGAACTCGATCTCGACGTCGCACCGCTCGGCGATCCACAGGGTGTTGTCACACGCCGACGGCACCTCGCCGAACAGGCGCCGCATCTCCCCCGCGCTCTTGATGTAGCCGTGGAACTTGAAGCGGTCGGTGTCGCTCAGCAGGGCCCCGGTCTGCACGCACAACAGGGCGTCATGGGCTTCGCTGTCGTGTTGGTGGGTGTAGTGGGAGTCGTTGGTCGCCAGCACCGGGGCCTGGATCTTCTTGGCGATCTCGAGGAGCTGGGGGTTGGTGGCGCGCTGCTCCGGGATGCCGTGGTCCTGCAGCTCGATGAAGAAGTTGTCGCGGCCGAAGATGTCCTGGAAGCGGGCCGCGTGCTCGATGGCGGCGTTCTCGTTGCCCTGCATCAACGACTGCAGGACGTGCCCGCCGAGGCAGCCGGAGGTGGCGATGATCCCCTCCGCGTACTGCTCCATCAGCTCGAAGTCCGCACGGGGCTTGTAGTGGTAGCCGGTGAGGTACGCCTGGCTCGAGAGCTGGATCAGGTTCTTGTACCCGACCTGGTTCTCGGCCATGAGGATGGCGTGGTAGTAGAGCTTCTTGCCGCCGCCGGTGTCGCCGCCGGAGTCGTCGGCCCTTCCCCGCCGGCTCGGCCGCTCGTGGCGGGACTCGTGGGCGAGATAGATCTCGGTGCCGATGATGGGCTTGATGCCCGCGTCGTGACAGCCCCGGTAGAAGTCGAGGACCCCGTACATGTTGCCGTGGTCGGTGATCGCCATGGCCGGCTGGCCGTCGGCCGCCGCGCTGGCGATGGCGTCGTCGAGGCGCGACGCGCCGTCGAGCATCGAGTACTCGGTGTGGACGTGGAGATGGGCGAACGAGTCCCCCACTGATCACTCCCGGAAGTGGTCGCCTGAACTGTCCTCGGACACCGCCCCAGACACCTCGCGGAAGGCCCTGTGGATGGCACTGTGGACGGCATGTGGATGAATCACATGCGTGTCATTTGGACGCTATCGTCCCCGACCCGGATCCGTCCAGCCCTGTTCGGTCGGTGTCAGAGGTAGGTGCCGGGACGGTCGTCGGGAGCGTCGGACTCGGGAGGCATGCCCGGCCGGCCACCCGGGCCGATCTGGGACCGCATGGTCTGCAACTGTTGTTGGGCTGCCATCTGCTGGGCGAACAGCATCGCCTGCATCCCCTGGACCAGGCCCTCCAGCCAGCCGACCAACTGGGCCTTGGCGATCTGGAGCTCGGCCGCGGTCGGAGTGTCCTCGCCGTTGAACGGAAGGGCCAGCCGGCCGAGTTCCTCGCGGAGATCGGCCGAGAGCGCCGAGCCCAGTTCGCTGACACTGGTGTCGTAGATGTCGCGCAACCGGTCGCGGCTGGGCTGGTCGAGTTCGGTCGACCGCAGTTCCTCGAGCAGTTGCTTCATCATGGTGCCGATCCGCATCACCTTCGCGGGGTGATCGACCGTCTCGTCGACATCGGCGTCGCCTCCGTCGGTTGGACCGTCGTCCAGAACCTCGACGGGCGGTCGCTCTATCTCGGGTTCGGCCGATTCGTTCACTGCGTCGGTCATCGCGGGCAGTCTACGAAGTCCGTCCCGACCTCAGGTGTTGCGTCTGGGGTCTGACCCCCGTTGCTCCTCGGCGGGTGAGGGTCAGGAGCTGAAGCTGAGGAGCGGTACGTGCATCTCGGCCGGGGTCAATGACCCGTGTCGGCCGAGCAGCTTCACCCCGGAGGGTTCTACCGGGTCCATGAACCACCAGTCGTCCTTCGCCACTACAGCGACGTCACCGAGCCGGCGACGGGCCGCGTCGGTGACGATCGGCCCGAACCACTGCTCGTCGAGAACCTGATCGACCGACCGTACCCAGGCCCGGTCACCATGGAACTCCTCGGCGGCTTCCACGAGCCGTCGTTGCCGACCGGGTTCTGAATGCAGCCACCGGAACCGGGCCTCCCCCGACTGGCGGTCGATCATCGGGAGCATCTCGGGCGCGAGGGGGGTTTCGCCGTGGCGACAGTCCACCAGTCCGTGATCGGCGGTGACGACGAGCGCCGTGCCCCGCGGCAACAACATCATGAGCTCGGACACCAGCCGGTCACAGGCCGCCAGTTCTGCGTCGTAGTGCTCTCCGAAGCCGTGCCCGTGCGCGATCTTGTCGATGCCGTCGTAGTACGCGTAGACGAACGGTTCCCCCGCCGCCACTGCCTGCCGGACCTGGACCGGCAGGGTGGCGAGCGTCCAGTAGTTCTGTTGGCGGGTGTCGCCCAGATGAGCTCGGGTGAAGGGGCTACGGGTGAACCCGGCGTTCTGGACCACCACCGGCCGCTGTCCATCGAAAGCCGCGAGCGTCTGGAAACGCTCCGGGACGATCTGCTCTCGGGCATCACCCCGAGGCGTTCGCCAACCCAACATGTTGAGGACTTCGCCGTCCACGTCGACCCGGTAGCCAACGATGCCGTGCTCGCCGGGCGCCACCCCGGTGGAGATGGAGGTCAGCGCGGCCGCGGTCGTGGACGGGGCGACCGTCGTGATCGAGCGGCCGTCCATACCGGCGAGGGTCGGGGCCAGGGCGAGGCGATCCTGGAGCTGGTGCCAACCCAGGCCGTCGAGGACGAGAAGGACGACGCAGCCGGCATCCAGCACCTCGTCCGGAAGCAGCCCTCGCGGGGGATCCGAACCGAGGATCTCCGGCACGATGTCGGCCACACATCCACCGCCCCACTCCGGGACAACCAGTCCGTCATCGACCATCAGCGGACTCTACCCACACCGTGGGATCCGATCGGCGAGTTCGAGGGTTGCGGATCTGGCGGCCACTTCGTCCTAGAGTCGGCGTATGAGAGTGTCGACTCG
>CAYFLT010000012.1:25316-36052 GCA_964344055.1 uncultured Candidatus Nemicrothrix sp. | reverse complement strand
GCGGGCGCTGCTCTCACTCGCGCTCCACACCGAGGAGACACCGACGTCGGTCCGTGAGATCGCCGAGCGCACCGCACTCCCCCAGCCGTATCTCGAGCAGATACTCCTCGCATTGAAGGGGGCCGGCATCGTCCGCTCCAAACGGGGCGTCGGAGGCGGGTACGTGCTGGCTCGTGAAGCATCCGACATCCGGCTGTCGGAGATCGTGCGAGCGGTAGACGGTCCGATCACCGCGGGTGACTTCGGGGAACCCCACACCGATGGCGCCTGCGATCACGAAGGCCAGTGTGTGCTCCTCGCGATCTGGGGAGCCGCAGGCTTCCACATGCGAGAGTTTCTCGATTCCTTCTCTCTCGCCGACATCGCCGGCATGGCCCGCGGCGAGGCCGCGTGGCCCGCCGTCGAGGACTGACGGTCGGCTGAACGGTCCGCCCTGGCGCGGTGAAGGTCAGTCGGGCCGGGTCCCGCCGCGGCATGCTTCGAGGGCCTGGGCGAGATCGGTCGGCAAGTCCGACTCGAATTCGAGGGGTTCCCCGCTGACGGGGTGGCGAAAGCGCAGAGTGCCGGCATGAAGGAAGGGCCGGCCTGGGTCGAGTCCGGGTCTTCCACCGTCGTAGTCGCGATCGCCGACCACCGGATGACCGATCGCCCGGAGGTGTACGCGGATCTGATGGGTTCGGCCGGTCTCGAGCCGGCAGGTCAGCAGGGCCACCCGCACAGGGTCGTCGAAGCGGTCATCGACCCGATAGTGGGTGACGGCACGCCGACCGTTCTCGGTGACCGTCATGCGGGTCGGATGGCGAGTCGAGCGGCCGATCGGGGCGTCGATCGTGCCGGCGTCGCTGGCCGGGTGACCCCAGACGAGCGCCCGGTAGATGCGTTCGGGCTCGTGGGCCGACATCTGCTCGACGAGTGCCCCGTGGGCGGCACCGGTGCGGGCGACCACGAGGAGGCCGGACGTTCCACGATCGAGCCGGTGCACGATTCCCGGCCGATGAGCTTCGCCCACCGAGCCGATCTCCGGGTACCGGTGGACGAGGCCATTCACGAGCGTGCCGTCCTGGTGACCGGCTCCGGGGTGTACGACCAGGCCCGCCGGCTTGTCGATGACGAGGATGTGCTCGTCCTCGTGGACCACGTCGACCACGATTCCGGAGTCGGGCTGGGGAGCCGGATCGACCGAATCGGGTACCTGAACGACAATGACCTCGTCGAGCTCGACCCGTCGCGACGCGTGGGTGACGATCTCGCCGTTCACCGACACGCCCTCGGCGTCGATCAACCGGCTCACCGCCGATCGACTCAGATCGGTCAGCATCGCCACGGCCCGATCGACCCGCTCTCCCGCGAGTCCCTCGGGAACCGCCGCTTCGAGCTGTTCGCTCATGGCCCACTCCCCGACTCTCGGCTTGCCTGCCCCCTCCGCCACGCAGGGCCGGGTCGGGGGTGGTGGATCTCGGCGGGATCAGAGCCGGCCGAGACCTCCGACCTTGTACTCGACGCGTTCCGCGGCCCAGGGGATTGCCTTCAACCGCTCCTGGGGGATCGGAAGCCCCGATGTGACGCAGACGCCGTAGGTGCCCGCCTCGATCCGCTCGAGGGCCGCGTCGATCTGGTCGACCGCAGCGCGCGCCTGGGCGGACAGTGCGAGGTCGCGCTCACGCTCCACCGCCATCGAGTCACCTTCGCCCGACTCCTCGTCGAACTGGACGTCGCCCGGCTCGCGCCCCTCGATGAGCGCGTCGGCTTCGGCGCGGTACTCCTCTGCCGAATGGAGGTACTTGGCCCGCTCGGTGATGAGCCGTTCACGCATGTCGTCGATGAACTTCTTGCCGAATGGCGACTTCGCCTTCTTCTTGACGGCCTTCTTCGCCGCCGCCGGCGCGGTCGTCGATGCTGCGCTCTTGGAGGCCCTCTTCGCTGCGGCCTTCTTGGGGGCCTTCTTGGCCGCGGCCTTCTTCGCCGGAGACTTCTTCGCCGGAGACTTCTTGGCCGGTGCCTTTTTCGTGCTCGTCTTCGTGGCCTTTGCCGCGGTCTTCTTGACCTTCTTGGCCGGGGCCTTCTTCGCCGCCTTCTTGGCGCCGGCCTTTGCGGCCTTCTTCGCTGCGGCCTTCTTGCTCGCAGCCTTCTTCGCGGTCGCCATTGCGTGGTCCTCTCGGTCCATCGACCGGACTCGTGCCCCGGTCAGGTCCGGGAGTTTAGGGGCGCGACAGCCGGAATCGACGCATTCCGGGCCTCAGCGGCACAGGATGTCAGCGTCGCCGTCCGAACCAGGAGCTGCCGTTCTCGTCGTCATCCTGGTCGAAGAATGCCGACAGGGCGTCGTCACCCAGGCTCAGATCATCGTCGCTCGCAACTGCCTCGCGTAGCTGGGCCAGGAAGGGATCATCGGCCTGCGCAATCGGCTCCGGGTCTGCGAAGAGCGAGGCCTCCTGGTCGGGAAGCTCGATGACGGGTATGGGTGCCGTCGCCGGGCCCGCATCGACCTCGACCACACCGGCGGCGCCTTCCCCGGACTCGAGGTCCGCGGCGGTGACGAGGAGGGGAGGCGTCTCGGCGGTGGCCGTTCCCGTCTCCCCGCCCGAAGCCAACGCATCGGGCCCCGACCAGACCGCACCGGCGGTGGTCTCGCCGGCATCCCCGACGCTCGGTGAGGGCGACGACGGAGTCGGGCTGACGGGTGGACTCGACGAAGACGATCCCCCCGAATCGGATGTGGCCGACGGCTCGGTGAGGTCGATGGTTGCCGGTTCCTGGCCGCCGAACCGGGGCTCGTCCCAGCCCGACAGGGGACCCGGGTCGCGCTCGGCCGCGGCCGGAGTGGCGATCGCGCCGGGGTCCTCGCCCTGATCGCTCACTTCGGTGACCGCATCGTCATCAGCCGAGCCGGCAGTGGCGAGGTCGTCGATGAAAACCGCCGGCTCGGACTCCTGCGCGGTGCCCACCTCGCCCGCCGGATCGTCCTCTTCTGCGGGGAGGGAGTCGTCCACCTCACCGAAGACCGAGGTGTCGGCGAACAGTCCAGGCGAATCCAGTCCTGCCTCCGCGGCGTCGTCGTTCGGAATGTCCGGCACCGCGATGACCGCAGCATCAGAGACCGGATCGGCCACTTCCACACGATCGTCCACCACATAGCTCGCAGCCTCGATCGGCCCGCCGCCGGCGTCGACCGGGTGGATCGGCGTCTCGGTCACGTCGATGCCTGCCGTCGCCAGAGGGGCCGCGGCGGAGTCGTCGGCCGTCAAGTCGATGTCGGGGGTCGCGGAGGGTTCGTCGCCGGGGAGGGTGGGGGCCTCGTGGGCAACGCCGAGCAGCTCGTCGTCGGGGACCTCGTCGCGCACGATGCCGGAGGTGGCCGGGGGCACCGAGGCGCGGAACGCCTCCGGCCGCTCGACGAGGTCGGTGAGGGCCGACACCGTCGCCGCAAGGGCGGCGCGCTCCTCGATCAGGTACCGCTCGAGGATCTCGACATCGTCCTGGAGGAAGCCCCGGTACTGCTCGAGCTCGGACACCTCCGCTGCCAGGCGGTCTCGTTCGGAGGACGCGGCGGCCGCGGCCATCGTCTCCGCCTCGGCCAGGAGTCGGCGACGATCGGTCTCGGCCTCGGCCTTCACCCGGGAGGCGTGGTCGTCGGCGGTCTTGATGGTGGAGGCCGCCTCGGCCTGCGCGCTTCGCAGCTGGGCCTGGGCCTCGGACTCGGCGCCGGCGACGATGAACGCCGCCTCCTCCTTGGCCTCGGCGACCGCCGCGTCGGCGGTGCGCTGGGCGAGGATCAGCGTGCGGGTGAGGGTGGCCTCGGTGTCGGTGCCGGCTGGAGCCCCGACGCTGCGGGTCTCGGCCGCTTCGACGCGCTCCTGCAGCTCCGTGAGCCGTCCCTGTACCAGAGCGGCCGCCTTTGCGACCCGATCGACGTAGGCGTCGACCTCATCGGGGTCGTAGCCCCGGAAGAGAACGTGGAACTCGATGTCCTGGAAAAGAGGGGAGAGCTCATCCATGCGGGAGAGCGTAGACCCCGCACCGCGCGTGATCGGGGACCTTCCGTGTGGCCCGGAGCGTGGTGGTTTCGCCGGCTCAGCAGCCGATGATCGCCTGGAAGACCTGGATCCCGATGATGACGATGATCGGCGACAGGTCGATGGCCATGTTGCCGATGCGAACCGCGGGGATCGCCCGCCGGAGCGGTCCCAGCACCGGGTCGGTGATGACGTAGAGGAACCCTGCCACCGTGGCCATGAAGCCGTTCGGGTCCAGCGGGAACCAGCTCAGCAGGATCCGGCCGATGATGGCGATCAGATAGAGGGTGAGCGCGAGGCAGACGAGGTCGAGCACGGCGGCGAGTGACGCTCAGTCCAGGGCGCGCTGGGTGTCGGCAGCCGACACCACGACATCAGCCGGGGTGAGCAGGTAGACCTGATCGGCCACCCGGTCCATCTTCCCGCCGAGCGCGTAGCAGAGCCCGCTCGCGAAGTCGACGAGCCGCCGGCGGAGATCCCGGTCGACCCCCTGGAGGTTCACGATCACGGCCTGACCGGCCTTGAACCGGTCGCCGATCCCCTGAGCCTCGTTGAAGGAGGTGGGGCTCATGGCGTGGGGCTTGGAAGAGGGCGACTCGACGATTCGAACCGCAGGACCTGCCGATTGGCGGGCAGCCGCCGTGGCCGATGCCGCCGGCGCCGGCTGGCTCTCCTGCGCAGGCGCGGGGTCCGCGGGAACGACCCGCACCGAACCGGAAGTGGGGGCGGGATTGGGAACTGGCCGAACCGTGGACGATGCCGGCCGCGCCGGCTGATCCGCCACCGCGCGTACGGTCGGGCGGGCTTCGGCCAGGACGGGTTCACTCTGACCGACCGCGACCGGATTCGGTGCGTAGTCGTCGAAGTGGTCGTACTCCTCGTCGGGTCCGAGCCCGAGGTAGATCAGCGTCTTTTTCAGCATGGACACCGTGGTCCCTCCTCGGCGAAAGGATATCGCCCCGGCTCTCGCCGAAGGTGTCATCTTGGCACGACAACCCTTCTGACCTGCGCCTTTCCACTCGCGAACGGGTTCGAGGCCGATCCGTGAGGAGGGTGTCGGCGACAGACGTCAGCGAGTGCGGGGCCCGAAGATGTCGGTGCCGACCCGCACCATCGTCGCGCCCTCTTCGATCGCCACCTCGAGGTCGGCGGTCATGCCCATGGAACATTCCTGGAGGCCGAGCTCGTCGACCAGCGACCGGAGGAGCCGGAATCCCGGACGGCCGGCCTCCGGTTCGGCGTGAAGCGCGATGCCCATGAGCCCCTCCACCCGCAGCCCCGCGTTCCGGAGGTGCTCGACCAGGGCCGCCGCCCCGTCGGGCGGGCAGCCTCCCTTCGTGTCCTCCCCCGAGATGTCGACTTGCACCAGCACTCGTGCCCCCGGTGCACGCTTGGCGATCTCGTCGCCGAGCTCGGGTCGATCCACCGATTGCCACAGATCCACGATCGGGGCGAGGTGCCGGACCTTGTTGCGCTGGAGGCCCCCGACGAAGTGAAGCGTCGGCGCGGTGGTGACCTCGGCGAACTTGGCGATGCACTCCTGGGCGTAACTCTCACCGATGTCGGTGAATCCCGCGTTCACGGCGGCATCGACGGCCGCCGCTGGGAAGGTCTTGCTGACCGCGACGATGCGGACGTGGTGACCCCCGGCTGCCTCGACTCGTCGCCGGACGGCTTGGGCTCGAGTCGCGATCGCGGCGGCGTCGATCCCTTCGGCTGCAGCGTGCTCGTTCATCGTGGTACCAGTCTCGCAGCCGTCACCTGCCGTCCGACATCGCCGCGGACCCGATGCGAGAACCAGTCCTCGCCGGCGGTGTCTCGGCCGATCTCGCCCACCCGATCGACGCCCGCCGCGCGGAGCACGGAACGTACCGCGGCCGCCATGTCCAGCGCAGGTGTACCCGACAGGGTCACGCCCCGCACCTCGGGGCCGGCGGCCTCCTCCACCATTGCCAGCTCGGTCTCACCGAATTCGTAGTGGCCCGGCCCGATGCAGGGACCGATGACAGCCTCGACGGAGCCTTTGGTGAGCTCGCGGAGCGACTCGGTGGTGGCAGCCAGCACGCCCTCGACGACGCCACGCCAACCCGCGTGCGCGACCGCCACGCCGCCGTCGGCCACGAGCACGACCGGCACACAGTCGGCCGTCTGCACCGCCAACACGGCCCCGGGCACCACGGTGACACTGGCGTCAGCTTCGGTGCCGGCGTGTTCTCCCGCGACCGTGACCTCCACGACGCGGGATCCGTGGACCTGGCGGAGCCAGGTCCACTCCCCCGCCATCAGATTCTGTCGACGGGCCGCGAGTTCCTCGGAGGGCCCGTCGATCCTGAAGTCGCCGTCGGCCCGATCGCTGAAGCAGATCTCGACTGCCGCCGCTCGCCCCGCGGGCAGGCGCCGGGTCAGCACCGCGCTACTTCAGGAACGACGGAACGTCGAAGTCGTCGTCGCCCAGGTCGAGGTCTTCGTCGCCGTCGTCGCCGGTGGCGAACACGTCGACGATCGGCACCTCACCGGTGGGCTCGCCCCCTTCGTCGTCGAAGTCGGGGCGACTGATCGGCCGGGCCGCAGGACGCGATCCGCTGTCGTCCCACCGATCGAAGCCGGCGGCGATGACGGTGACCCTGACCTCGTCGCCCATCTCGTCGTCGATGACCGCCCCGAAGATGATGTTGGCGTCCTGGTGGGCGACACCATGGATGATCTCGGCCGCCTCGTTCACCTCCAACAGACCGAGGTCTGGGCCGCCGCAGATGTTCAGGAGGATGCCGCGGGCGTTCTCGATCGAGGCTTCGAGGAGGGGGCTCGAGATGGCGGCGCGGGCGGCGCCGACCGCCCTTCCCTCGCCACTTCCGTGGCCGATGCCCATGAGCGCGGAGCCGGCGTCGGTCATCACCGTGCGGACGTCGGCGAAGTCGGTGTTGATCAGGCCGGGCGTGGTGATGAGGTCGGTGATGCCCTGTACACCCTGCAGGAGGATCTCGTCGGCCATCTTGAAGGCGTTCAGCACGGACGTGTCGTTGGTGGCGATGCTGAGGAGTCGATCGTTCGGGATGACGATGAGGGTGTCGACCTTGTCCTTCAGCTGCTGGATGCCCTGCTCGGCCTGGACCGAACGTCGCCGGCCCTCGAAGGCGAACGGCCGGGTGACCACACCGATCGTCAGTGCACCCTGGCTCTTGGCGATCTCGGCGATGACGGGGGCTGCACCAGTGCCGGTACCTCCACCCTTCCCCGCGGTGATGAAGACCATGTCGGCGCCCGCGAGGGACTCCCGGATCTCGTCGACGTGTTCCTCCGCGGCCTGGCGGCCGATTTCGGGATCCGAGCCGGCGCCGAGTCCGCGGGTGAGATCCCGACCGATGTCGAGCTTCTCATCGGCGTCGCTCATCAGCAGCGCCTGGGCGTCGGTGTTCGCGGCGATGAACTCGACGCCCTTGAGACCGGCGTCGATCATCCGGTTGACGGCATTGACGCCTCCGCCACCGACGCCGACGACCTTGATGACGGCGAGATAGTTCTGGGGATCAGACATCACGGGTGTGTCCTCGTTGCGAGAATTCGGTAGGGATCGCCCTGCGCGAAGCACGGTACATGTGCGAATCAAGGGCTGACGGTATACCCGCGAATGGAATCGCGTGCGGACGCTTCGCGCGCAGCGGCTCGGCGTGGTCACCCACCGGCCTCCCCATCGCTCGCCGGGGCCGCCGCGCCTGTGACGGCTTGATCACAGACCGGGTCTCGCATGATGGTGGGGAGGTCCGCCACCCGGATGTCGATCACTTCGATGCACCGGAGATCGGCGCCGGCCAGGACGGCCCGTAGCGAGGCCAACTTGTCCTCGAGGAGGTCGGTGTCGCCGAGCTCTGCCAGCGCGCCTCCCACGAGATCGAGCCCGACCGTGACTTCCGCACCGGACGGGTCGACGAGGACCGAGCTGACCCATGGGCCGAGATCGGCAGGCATAGCCGTGACGACGGCGATGCCGGGAAGCCCGATCGCCTGGACCCCTCCCAACTCGCCGTCCGCGATGACCGCGATCAGGGGGAGTTCGGCATCCACTGCGGCGCTGACCCCCATGGCCACGCCGTCGGCGTCGACCATGTAGTAGGTGCCGTCGCCGACCGGCAACCGGGCGATCGCCACTCGCTCGGTGACCGCGATGTGCAACGTCCCGGGCCACTGCCGGGTCGCTTCCACCGAGGCGACCCAGGGCAATTCGGCCACCGAGGCCTCGATGGCGCCGAGATCGAGGTCGAGGAGCGCAGTCCCCCTCGCGGCGCCGGCCGCGTCGGCGACTGCCGATGCCGTCTCGGTCGAGACTCCCTCGACCCGGACATGGTCGAGATCGAGGAGGGGGGAACGGGTCAGTCCCCACGCACCCGCTCCGGCGGCCACGAGAACGACGAGCATCAGCACGAGCCTCAACCGCCGCCGGCCTTCGGCGCGACGCACTTCGATGCGACGGGCACGGAGGCGAGGATCGATGCGTACTGCGGCAGAGGTCACTCGACAGCCTCCTCGAGCGGCTCGTCGAAGCCGACGAGATGGGTTTCGGCATGGAGATGCACACCGTGCTGCTCCCACACGAGGGCTTGCACGGCTCGCATGACCGCGAGGACGTCGTCGGCGGAGCCGGCGTCGTCGGACTGGATGAAGTTGGCGTGTTTGGTCGACACCTCCGCCGTGCCGATCCGAAGCCCTCTGCCCCCGGCGGTGTCGATGAGGCGACCCGCGCTGTCACCGGGTGGGTTGGTGAAGACGGAACCCGCGTTCTGTCCACCGGGCTGATTGGCGCGGCGCCATTGGACGATCTCGGCCAGCGTCACGCGTCCCTCGTCCGGCTCTCCTCGCGACAGCTCGAAGGTGGCGCTCATGACGAGCTCGGCCGGGCCGAGGGCCGAGGCGCGGTAGGTGAGCGCGAGTGCTTCCCGGGTACGGGAGGTGACCTCGCCGGAGCGCAGGTCGATCACGCGGGCGGAGACGATCGAGTCGACGATCTCGGCACCGTGTCCTCCGGCGTTCATCCGTACGGCGCCGCCGACGGATCCGGGTACCCCGACCGCCCACTCGAACCCGCGCAGGCCCTCCTGCACCGTCCGCCGGGCGACGACCGGCAGGTTGGCCGCACCGCCCACGGTCATCGTCGTTCCATCGAAGTGCACTTCGCTGAAGCGTTCGCCCAGCTGGAGGGCCACGCCGGGGAATCCTCGGTCGGCCACGAGGAGGTTCGAGCCTCGACCGATCACGAGGAGCTCGACTCCCGTTCCGGCGATCTCTGCGGCCAGCGTCGCGAGCGCCTGTTCATCGCCGACCTGGACCAATGCCGCCGCGGGCCCACCGACCCGGTAGGTGGTCAGGCCGCCCAGATCGGCATCGCGTTCGACGGCCCCGCCCAGCCGCTCGACGAGGCGTTCGATCACCTGGTCGAGCCCCAGGTCCGCGATCATCACGCCGCACCTCGCGCGGCGAGCCGGCCCATGACGAGGTCGGGCAAGGTGGTGAGGTCCCCGGCTCCGAGGGTGAGGCAGAGGTCACCGGGCCGGAGACGGTTCGCGAGCCAGTTGACGACGTCGTCGAGCCGGGGCAGCCATGCCACTGACGCCCAAGGGTCGGAGTCGAGGACGGAATCGACGATCAGTTTTCCGGTGATGCCGGGCCGGGGTGTCTCCCCCGACGAGTAGATGTCGGTGATCACGAGCTGGTCCGCCATCGAGAACGAGCCGGCGAAGTCGCGCCAGAGCGCGGCGGTTCGGCTGTAGCGATGGGGTTGGAACACGCAGACGATCCGACGCCAGTCGCCGTCGCGCGCCGCGGCGAGTGCGGCCTCGACCTCACTGGGGAGGTGGGCGTAGTCGTCGACGAAGGTGACGCCGCCGACCTCTCCGCGGAACTCGAAGCGCCGCGCCACCCCGCCGAAGCGACCGAGTGCTCGAGCCGCCGCGTCCGGGGGCGCTCCCAACTGCAGGGCGGTCACCACGGCGGCCGCGGCGTTGCGCGCGTTGTGCATCCCGGGCGTCGGGAGGTCGATGCGTACGACGTCTTGATCGTCGTGGCGGACGGTGAACGAGACTCGTGCCCTCCCCCGGTCGACGTCCACCATCCGGAAGTCCGCGTCGGGGGATGTTCCGTAGGTCGTACCGCCGACCGTTTCGGCCAGCCGGCGGGAGCCGGGATCGTCCGCGCAGATGATACGGATCGGCGCGGCGTTCGCGAACTCGACGAAGGCGGCCTCGAGCGCGGCCGGGTCGTTGCCGTAGGTCTCGAGGTGGTCGGGCTCCACGTTGGTGATCACCGCCACCTCGGCTCCGAGGGAGAGGAAGGTCCGGTCGGACTCGTCACCTTCGATGACGAACCACTCACCGTCGTCCCACACTGCACCGGACCCGATCTCGTTGACGTCGCCGCCGATGATGAACGAGGGGCGCAGCTCTGCCTCCACGAGGGCGAGGGCCAGCATCGAGCTGGTCGTGGTCTTGCCGTGGGTACCGGCAACCACGACAGTGCGCCGTTCCGCGGAGATGGCGGGGAGGATGTCGGATCGCCGCAGCACCGGAATGCCGTTCTCGCGGGCCGCGGCCACCTCGGGATTCCGCTCAGGGATGGCGGTGCTGATGGCCACCAGTTCGGCGTCGCGTAGATGTGTGGCATCGTGACCGATGTCGATGGTCATGCCGTCGGCGCGGAGCCTCTCGGCCACCTGACCGTCCTTGAGGTCCGAAC
>CAYFLT010000012.1:20591-25306 GCA_964344055.1 uncultured Candidatus Nemicrothrix sp. | reverse complement strand
CGTGACCCATGGCGTGAAGGACCGCCGCGATCGCACCCATCCCGGCGCCGCCGGCGCCCACCAAATGGATCCGCCGGGGCTCGCTGAGATCAGGCGCGACGCGCGGGACGCGGGACTCGGTCATGTCGTGCTCCGGGGCGATAGGGGCCGGCGAGCGTGGCGCTCCACGAGGTCGACCACCGCCGCAGCGGCATCCGGGCGGGCGATCGAGCGGACCGCGTCGCCCATCTCGTCGAGTCGCACGGGATCGGCCATGAGTTGATCGACCTCGTGGACCAGGCGCGCACCATCGAGATCAGCGTCGGCGACGAGCACCGCGCCGCCGGCGTTCTCCAGTGCCCTGGCGTTGGCCGTCTGGTGATCGCTGGGGGCACCGGGCAGCGGGACCATCAGGGCCGGGACACCGACCACCGCGATCTCCGCCGACGAGGTGGCTCCCGACCGGCAGACGACGAGATCGGCGGCCGCGTACACGGTGGGCATGTCGTCTTCGTATTCGATCAGGTCGTACTGGAGGGCGTCGCCGCCGGAGGTCGGGGGGCGCGACGCGAGGTCGGCGTAGTCTCGCGAACCGGCGATGTGGCGAAGGGCGAGATCGGCGCGCCCACGCCAGGTCCCGGCTGCGTCGATCGTCGCCTCGTTGATCCGCCGAGCGCCGAGCGAACCGCCGAACACCGCCACCAGTCGCCGCGGCTCCTCGACGCCGAGCCGCTGGCGGGCCTTCGGGCGGTCGCGGGCACGGTCGACGGCGAGGACCTGGGTCCTCACCGGGTTCCCGGTCCAGGTGGACCGGGCCAGATCGGTCTCGCGGAACGAGACTGCGCAGGCCTTGGCGAAGCGAGCCGCCAGCCGGTTGGCGACGCCAGGGACCGCGTTCTGTTCCGCCACCACGATCGGCACCCGCCAGAGGACCGCACCGAAGACGCACGGCACCGAGGCGTAGCCACCGAGGCCGATCACGACGGCCGGTCGGAGCCGCCGCACCAGGATGACCGCCTGGAGCATCGCGCGGAGCAGGCCGAGGATCGCGCTCACGTTCGCGAGGGTGAGCCGGCGCTGTATCCCCCGGCCGGGGAGCACCGTGAGAGGGAACCCGGCAGCGGGCACGAGCCGCTGCTCGATACCTCGTTCGCTGCCGACATAGTGGATGCCGTCACGATCCAGGCCACGCGCGACGAGCTCACGAGCGATGGCGAGGCCGGGCTCGACATGGCCGGCCGTGCCTCCACCGGCGATCACGGCCCATGCGCCGTCGGGCCCGCTCATCGGCCCTGCCGAGCGATGTTCATGAGCACGCCCACCGCGGCCATCGACACGACCAGGGACGACCCACCGAAGGAGAGGAACGGCAGGGTCACGCCCATGACCGGGAGGAGCGACATGACGGCACCCAGATTGAGCAGCGCCTGGACGACGATCCACACCGTGATCCCGAGCGCCAGGAGCATTCCGAAGCGATCGGGGGCTCGCAGGGCGGTGACGAGCCCGGCCACCCCGAAGGTGAGGAATGCGAAGAGGACGGTGGCCGCCCCGATCAGGCCCAGTTCCTCGGCGATGATCGCGAAGATGAAATCGGTGTGGGCATAGGGGAGGAATCCCCACTTGGCCCGGCTCGCGCCAAGCCCGACGCCGCTGATGCCACCGACCGTGATCGCGTGCAACGACTGGAGCGGCTGGTAGCCGAACACCGAGGGGTCGGCCCACGGATCGCGGAAGGCGAGGAAGCGGGCCCGTCGCCATTCGGTCGAGAGCACCATTCCGGCGGCCACTGCCCCACCGCCGAGCACGAGTCCACTGAGATGCGGGAGAGGTGTGCCCGCGAAGAAGAGCATCGACACGGTGATCGCACCCACCACGAGTATCGCCCCGAGGTGGGGTTGGCTGGCCAGGAGCACGACCACGAAGCCGGTGACCACCACGATCGGCCGGAACGTGATCCGGGTGTTGTCCGCGGCCCGGGCGGGGCGGGACAGCAGTTCGGCGATGAAGAGGATGACGCCGAACTTGGCGACCTCCGAGGGTTGGAAGGTCAGTGGACCGACGCCGAGCCAGCGGGTCGCGCCGTTCGCGGTCAGTCCCACCCCCGGCACCTTGACGAGGGCCAGGAGGAGGACCGACCCGACGACGGCTGGCACGGCGAGGACCTCGAGGCGTCGGTAGTCGACGCGCATGGCGACGAGCATCGCGGCGAAACCGACCCCGACCCACAACAGCTGGCGCTGGAAGAGCGACCATGCGCTGCCGGACTCGGTGATGCTGACCGCCGCCGAGGCGGACAGGACCATCACCACACCGAGGAGCACGAGGCTCACGACGGTGACGAACAGGACGAGGAACACCGGCGTGCGGCGGCCCACCGGTCGGCGCGGGCCCCTGCCGTCCGGCTCGACCCGGGCGGTGGGATGCCGGCCTTTCGCCGCCGCGCGCTGTTGAGTCTTCGGTCTGCGGTGGGTGGCGGTCATCCGTCGCTCCCTTCTGAGCCGGACTCGAGCGCAGCCACGATTCGGGCGAAGTCGTCGCCGCGTTCGCCGTAGCTGCGATACCAGTCGAACGACGCGCACCCCGGCGACAACAGCACCGGGGTGCCGTCTCCTGCGAAGTCCGTGGCGAGACGCACCGCCTCCTCCATGTCCCGGGCGACCGCGACCTCGTGGGTCTCCTCGAACGCCTCGACGATCTCGGTGGCCGCTTCCCCGATCGCCACGACGGCGGCCACGGCGTCGCCGCCCTCGGTGAGCGCGCGGAGGTCGATTCCCTTGTTGCGGCCGCCTGCGATCAGCACCACTCGATCGAAGCCGCGAAGGGCCGCGAGGGTGGCGTGCGGCGTGGTGGCTTTCGAGTCGTCGTAGAAGACCGATCCGGCGACCTCGCCGACGGGCGTGACGCGGTGAGAGAGCCCGCGGAAGTTCTCACAGGCCACCGCGATGGCATCGGTGTCGCCTCCGACCGGGGTGACGGCCGCCGCCACGGCCAGCGCGTCCTCGATGTCGTGGGGCAGGTCCCGCCACAGGCGCTCGGTAGTGGTGAGTACACCCTCGGGACCGACGAGCTTCTCGCCCTCCAGCCGCCAGTCCGAGGTCTCGGTACCGAACGTGACGACGGTGCGGCCGACCGGGATGTGGGCGGACACCACCGGATCGGCGGCGTTGGCCACGATCACGCCGTCGTCGGGAACCATCGTGAACAGGGCGGCCTTCGCGTTCTCGTAGGCCCGCAGGTCGGCATGGATGTCGAGATGATCGGGCGCGAAGTTCAACCACAGCCCGACCCGTGGCGCGAACTCCGAGGCCCGAGCCAGGCGGAAGGAAGATGCCTCGACGACGAAGACGGCGGTGCCCGGTTCGTCGATCGCGGCGACGAGCGGGAGATCCGTGTTGCCCGCGGCCACCGCCTCGATCCCGGACCGGAGCAGGGCGTCGACCGCGAGCTCCACGACGGTGGTCTTGCCGTTCGTGCCGGTGATCGCCACCACGGGCCGATCGTCCCAGGCCGCCGCCAGGTCGAATTCGCTGATGAGCGGCCGACCGGCATCCCGAGCCGCATCGAACACCGGGTGATGCTCCGGAAGTCCGGGCGCAGGACAGACCAGGTCGGCGCCACCGACGAGTCCGTCGAGCTCCTCACGGTCTGGGGACTCCACCACCTCCAACCCGAGGGTCGAGGCAGCCGCGCGCAAGGTCTCGTCGACCGAGTCGTCGACGGCGACGACACGATGCCCGCGGCGCAACAGCGCGCCGGCCACCGCCCGGTTGGCGACACCCATCCCGACCAGCAGCACCCGAACGGGACCCCTGTCGAGCGCGGCTGCGATCGGGCCCGTCATGCGGTGATCCCCGCCACGATCGCGTCGCGGTAGAAGATGCCGAGGCCGACCGCCGTGCAGAGTCCCGAGAGGAGCCAGAGCCGGACCAGCACGGTGGTCTCTGGCCAGCCGGCCAGTTCGAAATGGTGGTGGATGGGGGCCATGCGGAAGAGACGTCGCCCGCCGAAGCGGCGGAAAACGACGATCTGGAGGATCACCGAGACGGTTTCCATGACGAACAGACCGCCGACGATCGGGAGGAGGAGCTGGGTGTTGGTGGCCAGCGACAGGGCAGCCAGTCCGCTGCCGATCGCCAGGGAGCCGGTGTCGCCCATGAAGATCTGTGCAGGCGGTGCATTCCACCAGAGGAAGCCGATGATCGCCCCCACCATCGCCGACGCGATCACCGCCTGATCGAGCGCGTGGGGGTTGCCGTAGACATCGAGGTGGCGGAACTGCCAGAAGCCGACGAACATGAATGCCGCGAACGCGAACGCCCCGGCCCCGGCCGCGAGGCCGTCGAGACCGTCCGTGAGGTTCACCGCGTTGGTCGTGCCGACGATGCGCAGCACTGCCCACAGCATCCAGCCGATCCGGCCGATGTCCCAGCCCGGAGCGTCGAAGCGGGTGAAGGAGATCGTGTGCGGCACGTTGGTGAACTGCACCATCAGCCACGCGAAGCCGACCGCCACGATCAACAGTCCGAGCATCTTCGCCCGCTTGTTGAGGCCGAGGTTGCGGGCCGCGACCACCTTGATCCAGTCGTCCATGAGCCCTACCGCTCCACCGCCGATGATCGCGAGCATCACGAAGATGCCGCTGCGGGTGTAGATGCCGCCGAACAGGTCGGAAACCACGTAGCCCGACACCGCGCCCGCCACGATGGCAAGGCCACCCATGGTGGGTGTCCCGG
>CAYFLT010000012.1:18836-20516 GCA_964344055.1 uncultured Candidatus Nemicrothrix sp. | reverse complement strand
AACGGAGATCACCATGGCGATGGCGCCGGCGAGGAGGAGGCGGGTCACGAGGCGGCCCCCAAGAGACGGCGGATCTCTTCACGGGCGACGGAACGGTCGTCGAAGTCGAGGACCTCGTCCCCGATGGTCTGGGTGGCCTCGTGGCCCTTGCCCGCGATCACGACCACGTCTCCCCTTCTCAGACCCGCGAACGCATGCCGGATCGCGAGGCGACGATCGGGTTCGATGAGTTCCGGGGGGCGATCCATCCCCGACACGATTGCCGAAATGATGGCGTCAGGGTGTTCATTGCGCGGATTGTCGTTGGTGACCACCACGCGGTCGGCCTTTCGGCGGGCGACCGCACCCATCTGGGGGCGCTTGCCCGCGTCACGGTCACCACCCGCGCCGAAGACCACGACGAGGTCCCGTTCGGTGACCCGCCGGGCCGCGGTGAGCACCGCGTCGAGGCCATCCGGGGTGTGGGCATAGTCGACGAGCACACTGAACGCCTGCCCCTCCTCGACCGCTTCGAAGCGTCCCGGCACCGGCGACACGTGACTGAGTGCGGCGGCCACGTCGCCGAGCGGATGGCCGAGTGCGACGACGATCTCCGCCGCGATCGCGGCGTTGGCGACGTTGAATGCGCCACCGAGCGGCACGTCGATCTCGACGCCGCGGAGGCTGAAGCGGCTTCCGGTCGGTCCCAGCTCCTGGACCTCGATGGCGTCGTGGTCGATCTCGACGGTCGGGATGGTGACCCGATCGGCGAGGCGCCGGCCGGCAGGGGTCGTCACGTCGATGATCGCCTGATCGCTGAAGGCCGGTTCGAAGAGCCGGGCCTTCGCGTCGAAGTAGGACTCCACGTCACCGTGATGGTCGAGGTGGTCCACACCGAGGTTGGTGAACGCAGCCACGCGGAAGTGGGTGCCGTCGACCCGCCGGAGGTCGAGGGCGTGACTCGAAACCTCCATCGCCACGACTCTGATGCCCCGGCCCCGGGCTTCGACGAGTTGGCGCTGCAGTTCCGGAGCCTCCGGGGTGGTGCGAGCACCGGTGAGCGTCCCGATCTCGACGGTGTCGACGCCGAGGGTCTCGAGGATCGACGCGACGATCCGGACGGTGGTGGTCTTGCCGTTGGTGCCGGTGACCCCGACGACGTCGAGTGCCCGGCTCGGATGTCCGTGCACGGCGGCGGCGATTGGACCGAGTGCCGCTCGGGCATCACCGACCACGATCTCGGGCACCCCGAGCCCGAGGGGTCGCTCGACCAGGAGCGCGGTGGCCCCGGACTCGACCGCCTGGGGGGCGTGGTCGTGGCCGTCGGTGGTTGCGCCGGGGACACACGCGAACAGCGACCCCGGCTGCACGGTCCGGGAGTCGTGGTGCACATCGCTCACCCGGAGGCCGGCACGGACCGGTTCGATGGTGGCGCCGATCCCCTGTTCGGCCAGCGCACCGACGAGGTCGGTGAGGGTGGAGGTCATGTGTCGCCCGCGGTGTCGTCGCCTCCCGTGGAGGGCGCGGAGGCCGGGATGGCCCGGACCCGCTCGCCGACGCCCGTGCCGGTGGCCGGCGGAACCCGGAGTTGACGGAGCGCGTACTCGGCGATGTCGGCGAAGACCGGCGCCGCGACCGAACCGCCCCCCACCGAATCGCCCTGGGGGTCGTCGATGATGACCAGGACCGAGAGCTGAGGGC
>CAYFLT010000012.1:7182-18826 GCA_964344055.1 uncultured Candidatus Nemicrothrix sp. | reverse complement strand
TTGCTGATGATGCCGGCGAAGCTGGCGGTGTAGTGGCGAGTGTCGCCGGCACAGAGGTAGCCGGGCGCGTCATCGCACGGCTGCCATGCGGTGCCGGTCTTACCGGCGACGTCGTAGCCCGCCAGCGCGGCGCGCGTGCCCGTTCCTTCGGCGACGACGGACTCCATCATCGCCATGACGGCGTCGGCAGTTTCCTCGCTGATCACGCGTCGACCCCCGGTGGCGCCCACATCCTCGGCGACGATCACCGGGTCCACGTGCACGCCGCCGTTGGCCAGGGTGTTGTACGCCAACATCATCTGCAGCGGCGTCACAGCCACACTCTGGCCGATTGCGACATTCGAGAGCTCGAGCACGTGGGAGTCGAGGGGATCGAGGATTCCGCTCGCCTCACCCTTGAACTCGAGTGCGGTGCGGGATCCGAGCCCGAAGCTGGTCAGGGTCTCGTACAGACCATCGGCGCCGAGCCGTTCGGCCAACGTGATGGTGCCGATGTTGGATGAGCGCGAGATGATCTCGATCGGCGTGTAGGTGCTCTGGTCGTGGGCGAACCAGTCCTTGTACCGCTTGACGTCGCCGTCCTCGATCGGGATCTCGATGATGTCCGGCAACACCACCGGCTCGTAGGGGTAGGTGAGGTCGGCTTCGAGGAGTCCCGCCATCGTGAGCGGTTTGCTGATCGAGCCGGGCTCGTAGGTCCAGATCACGGGGAGGTTCGTCGTTGTACAGCGGACCTCGCCGGTCTCCTTGTCGCGGACAACGCTCGGGGCGGCGACGATCTCTCCGGTGTCGGGGATCATGACGATCGCGACACCGAGGCCACCGCCGGCCGCCTCCACGGCCTCCGCTAGGATCTGCTCGGTCTGGTACTGGACGTTCCTGTCCAGCGTGAGGTGGAGGTCCTGGCCCGGACTGGCCGGGTCCACGACCACCTCACCGTTCGGGATCGATGCCCCGCCGAAGCCACTGGCCTCGCGGAACACCTTCCCGACCTCGCCGGTCAGCGTCTCGTCGTAGGCCTCCTCGAGGCCGCTGATGCCGCGGTGATCGGTGTCGACCCTTCCGATGAACGAGATTCCCGAGCAGTTCCCGTTCGGGTGTTCGCGCCGGGCCTCTTCGACCACCTGAACGCCGCCGAGTTGGAGTGACTCGATGTGGGCACCGATGTCCCGGTCGACCTGGCGGTCGATGAAGGCGAAGGCGGAATCCCGCAGCAGACGACGGGCGAGTTCGTCCGGCGGGGTCGACACGAACGGCTGGAGTTGGGCGACCAGGTTCGGGACCTCGTCCGCCGGAACGAGGCGCGGATCGGCGACGATCGTGGGTGCGGGGAGCGACAGGGCGAAGGTGCGACCCGAACGGTCGAGAATCTCTCCGCGGGGGGCGGCGATGTCCTCCATCCGCATCCGGTCGCGAAAGCCGTCGCTGAGACGGGGGTCCGGGGTGACCTGCAGATCGACGAGCCGGTAGCCGAACAGGCCGATCACTCCGACGAACACGAACACCATCGCGAAGACGCGATGACGGCTGACCGCCGGGCGGGCGGCAACGATCTTGCGGTTTCGCTTGGAGGTCGGCCGGCGACTTCGCGACGTCACCCTGCGGATCCCGCGCTGAACGGATCGGTCGAGTCGGGAGCGGCAAGTGTGCCGGCCGGGACGGGCGCGAGCATGGCCGGGTCGGCGGCCAGGACGAGCCCGGCCTCGGACGCGAGTGTCTCGAGGTCCTTGGGCGAGTCGTGCCACGCGAGCTCGGCCAGGAGCAGGTCGCGCTGTTCCTGCAGGGTGGCGTTGCCGGTCGTGATCGAGTCGATTTCGGCCTGGGTCTGAACAAGGACCGCGTGTAGCCCGGCCACGACGAACAGTGCGGCGAACACCAAGAGGAGGAAGACGGACCCGAGTGCGCCGACGGTGCGGACCCGATGGTCCGGGCGAACGACGCGCAGCGGCGCCGGGCGGGGGGCGGGGCGTCGCTGAGGCGCGCGCTGGGGCGAGAGGCGGGTCTGGGCCATCAGGCCGCGTCCACCAGCTTCTCGACGGCACGGAACCGGGCGGCCTCGGCCCGCGGGTTCCGTTCGATCTCCTCCGCCGACGGCTTGCGAGCGCCACGCCAGAGGAGGCGGACGCTCGCAAGCGCGTCAGGTGGAGGGGGAAGGTCGGGGCGAGGCGGGGGGACCTCGCCCGCGGCATCCCGGAACACCTGCTTCACGATCCGGTCCTCGCCCGAGTGGTAGGCGAGAACCGCGCAGCGGCCCCGGGGTGCGAGCATGTCGATGGCCTGACCGAGTGCGTCCGCGAGGATCGTCAACTCGTCGTTGACCTCGATTCGGATCGCCTGGAACGTCCGGCGAGCAGGGTGTCCTCCCGTCCGCCGAGCGGGGGCGGGCACGGCGTCTCTGACGACCTCTGCGAGCGCGGCCGTCGAGGTGAACGGCCGGTTCGCCACGATCGCGCGGGCGATTCGCACGGCATGGCGCTCGTCACCATTGCGGCGGAGGATGTCGACGAGCGTTCGCTGGTCGGCGTGGTTCACGATGTCCGCGGCAGTACGCCCGTGGCTGCGATCCATGCGCATGTCGAGCGGGCCGTCATGGCGGAAGCTGAAGCCGCGTTCACCATGGTCGAGCTGTGGTGAGCTCACACCGAGGTCGAACAGGCAACCCGCCACCGAAGTGTGTCCCAGTGCACGGACCGTGTCGGCCAGTGCATCGAAGCGGGCGTGACGAAGGGTCACCCGGTCGCCATGGGGTGCGAGCCGGGCACCGGCTGCCTCGAGCGCGACTTCGTCCCGGTCGAGACCGAGGATCGAGAGGCGTTCGTTGGCGGCGAGCAAGGCGTCGGCGTGACCACCGCCGCCGAGAGTGGCGTCCACCACGAGGCCATCGGGGACCATCGAGAGCACGTCGACGACCTCACCGGCCATGACCGATTCGTGGACGAACGGCGCTGCGAGACCGGTGGGCGAATCCTCCGCCGCCGTCGGGATGTCGCCGTTGTCGGTCATGATCCGTTACACCCGCCGTTGGGGCCACACCTCGACGGTTCGCCCATCTGCAGTCTCCCGATCAGCAGCGCACGCCGGGATTTCTCCCCGGTCGAGCTGATGGCAAGCGGGCGGAGTACGGGTCTTCCATTTGCTGATCGGAAGACTGCAGATGTTCGAATCGGTCGAGATGGCGGTTGGGCGGAGTGGTGTCCTTCCTGTGTGCTCGGGTTCGGTGGGTAGTCAGAATCGGGGGATTCGGATGGTCAGTTGGGGCCGAAACCGTGGCCCCGCTCGATGGCATCGGCGAGCTTCTCGGCTCCGTCCGGAGAGACACCGGACCAGCGGTCCGGGTCCCAGATCTCGATGCGCCGAAGCGCACCGGTGACGACGACGTTGCGGTCGAGTCCGACGAGCTCGCGCAGATGGGGAAGCAGTCGGACGCGGCCCTGCGAGTCGGGAACGACCTCGTCGGCCTGGGCCGCGAAGTGGCGGAGGGCACTGACATCGACTTCGCCGGCCGCCACCTGCTCCTCGAGCCGGTCGGCCATACGGTCGAACTCCTCGGCGGGAAGGATCGCCAGGCAGTGATCCAGAGGGGTGATGAAGGCCCCCTCGGCGAGCTTGGGCCGAAACGACGACGGGAGGATCAGCCGGCCCTTGTCGTCGATCGTGTGTTCGAAGTTGCCCACGAACCGTGCCACTGCTGCCCTCCTCTCCGTGCTCGTGATGGGTGTCGGACTTCCGTCGGACCCAGGAGCCCCCCGTTGGCCCCTCAGGCCCCCAGAGTCCTCCCTGTTCCTCCATAGCTCTCCACAGTACTCCCCTTCACTCCCCAGACACAAGTCATTCCTCCACTTCTTCCCCCACAGATCCCCAAACGAACGCCTGTTCGTGCCTCCCGTGGAGCGCGCGCTTCCCCGAACCGGCCCCCTTGCACGCCGTTCCCTCCACAGACCCGCGAGCTGACCCGATTCGGTACCTGGTACCGAATCGGGTCAGGTGCGGGCGCGGCCGATCAGAATTCGGCGAGGGCGTCGATCAACGCCGGAACCACGGGCCGGTCGCCGATCACGCCGACCGAGCCGTCCAGGTGGGCGGCCACCTCGGACCGCTCGGCCCTTTCCAGAGCCAACCCCGCCACCGCTCGTACACCCGAGAATCGGCGATGCACCATCGTCTGGATACGGATCCAGTGACGTGTGCGGCGCTGGCTCACACCCACGAACTTCCGGTCGCCATCCAGCACCTCGCCCGGCCCGACCCCGGCGAAACAGACCAGTTTCGACCAGCGCCGCTCCTCCACACCGTCCCGGTGCACTCCGAGGTCGATGCCGGTCGAGGGCCTGAGCGCCTCGATCCAGGCCGCGCCCGCCCAGAGCGCCGCCAGGACCACATCGTCGTCCCACCGAGGATCACCCTCGGGGACCCAGAAGTCGACCCACACGTGGTGCTCCGGCTCGAGCACCACCGCCCCTCCCCCACTCCGACGTCGGACCACCTCGAGTCCCTCGGCACTCGCTCGGTCGGGATCGACCACGTCGTCTCGTTGGGAGCTGCCCAGCACGAGCGCGGCCCGTTCGACCTCGAGGACCCGCATCGTGGGTACGGTCTCGCCGGGTGGATCGAACTCGTGGAGTTCGGCCGCGCCACCGGACCGGGTCTCCAGGGTCCAGCGGGTGCCGGACGCCGAAGGCAGCGAGGTCGGTCCGGTCACGCCGTCTGGCGATGGTCCCGGAGGTAGGGCTCCCACTCCCGAGGGATGGAGCCCGCGGCCACTTCGATCCAGGTCGACGGTGGGGGCGGGCCCGGCCGCCTCCTGAGGCGCATCGAAGTCTCCTTCAGGAGACGATCCCGCTTGTGGGCGTTGCACCGGCGGCACGCCGCCACCAGATTCTCCCAGGTGTGCCGACCGCCCCGGCTACGAGGAACGACATGGTCGAGCGTCTCCGCCGAGGCCGTGCAGTACTGGCAGCGATGCCGGTCACGGGTGAAGACCCCACGTCGGCTCGGGGCCCGGTGTCGCTGATACGGCACGGAGACGTACCGGGCCAGCCGCACTACCGACGGCTCCTCCACACTCAGCCGCTCCGAACGGACCCGGCGCCCGCTACCGGCCAGGAGCTCCACCTTCTCGGACAGCACGAGGCAAACCGCTCGCCTGATACTGACCACGGCAAGCGGCTCGAAGGTCGCGTTGAGAACGAGCACCCCGGCCATGGCGAGACGCTAGTCGTAGCGGCGGCGTTGGTTCTCGGACTTGCACCAGCGGAGCCAGGCCACGACGTCGGCGACTTCGGGGACATGGGCCGCGTCGCCGTATTGGGTCACCGACCGGAATCCGAGTAGCTCGGGGTCAGGAAGGGGCAGGAAGGGACGGCGCCGCCACCACCGATCGGGTGTGAAACGGACCACCTGCCGGATGGCTGTGAGCCACAGGGCTGGACGTGGGGCCACGGCTCGTACTCCGACGGCGAACATGCGGATCGAGATCATCGGATCCCCACATCGTGGCCGAGACCACGAAGCCCCACCGCAGCGGCGCCGACGAGCGGTCCGTTCGACCCAAGCCCGGCCGGGATGATCCTGGTTCCGACCGAGTGTTGGAGTGCCGCCACTCGATCGACCTCCCTTTGGGCCGCATCGAAGAAGGCATCTCCGTAACCGAGCGCCACCGAGCCGGCCACCACTGCGAGCCCGAGGTCGAGGAGATTCGCCACCGACCCGACCGCTCGACCGACCAGGGTCCCGACCCGGGCGATCTCGGCGGCATCGGCCTCCGCCGCCGGACGTCCGGTGCGAAACGCGACCGCGGTCCCGGACGCCTCGGCTTCGAGAACACCGCGAACGTGATCGGGCAGCTCGGTCCCCTCCGGCTCGACCACGATGTGGCCGATGTGGCCGGCGTTGCCGTCGTCGCCGTCGAGCAATCGCCCGTCGAGAACGATCCCACCGCCGACGCCGGTGGAGACCACCATGGCGATGAAGTTCCGTTCGCCTTTCGCGGCGCCCATCCATCCCTCCGCCAACGCGAGAGCCTTCGCGTCGTTGTCGACGAACGTAGGGAGACCGGTGAGCTCCGCCAGCCTCGACCGCAGCGGGAAGTCCCTCCAGGCGGCGATGTTGAGCGGTGACACCGACTCGCCGCCCTTGCGCATCGGACCTCCGGACCCGACCCCGCACACGCCGGCGTCTGCGTAGTCGATACCGCGGAGCAGTTCCTCGAGTCGCGAGAACAGATCCTCGCCGTCAGAGGCGCCGGTGGAGTCGACTCGCGAACGCTGCGCCATCTCGCCGGTCGCTCCCACGACCGCGGCCTCGAACTTGGTGCCACCGATGTCGATTGCGAGAGCGGAATCCATCGGGCCCGACTGTATGGCGATCATCGGGAAACGACTGCCATCCGACAGGGCGATCGCAACGGTCCATCACCACCCTCTACGCTGACCCGGACATCGAGGCGGCCCGGAGATCCATGTGACCACCACCGAACAGCATTCGAGCGAACCCGCCGGGGGTGCCGCGGGCCAGGCGGAGGAGGCCCACGGCGCGAGCCCGGGCTTCGCCGAGAACTTCGCGGCGCTCACCGCCAACATCGAACGGGCGATCAAGGGGAAGGCGGAGGTCATCCATCTCCTCGCCCTCGCACTCGTCAGCGACGGGCACGTACTCGTGGAGGACGTACCCGGCGTCGGCAAGACGAGCCTCGGCAAGGCGCTGGCCCGAAGCGTGAACGGCCGGTTCGGCCGCGTGCAGTTCACCCCCGATCTCCTGCCCACGGACGTCACCGGCGTGAGCGTCTGGGATCGTGGGCACGAGCGGTTCGAGTTCCGGCCCGGGCCGGTGTTCTCGAACATCCTCCTCGCGGACGAGATCAACCGGGCCTCGCCGAAGACCCAGTCGGCACTCCTCGAAGCGATGGGTGAGCACCAGGTCACCACCGACGGCACCACCCACACTCTGGAAGCGCCGTTCATGGTGATCGCCACCCAGAACCCGATCGAGCAGGAAGGCACCTATCCGCTTCCGGAGGCCCAGCTGGACCGCTTCCTGATGCGGATCGAGATCGGCTACCCGGATCGCTCGGCCGAGATCGAGATCCTCGAGACCCACGGTGACAGCAGCGAACCGGTCGACTCACTCCAGCCGGTGCTCACGGCCGCCCAGGTGAACGAGATGTCGACGTCACTCAGCCAGATCTACCTGGCCCCGGCGCTCCGTAGCTATCTGCTCGACCTCGCCGACGCCACCCGCAACCATCCCGCGTTGGCGCTGGGGCTGTCGCCCCGAGGCGTTCTGGCGCTCCAGCGAGTGGCCCGAGCCGAGGCCGCAGCCCACGGCCGGGCCTACGCCACCCCGGACGACATCAAGCGACTCGCCCGCTACGTCATGCCCCATCGCCTGCTCATCACCCCCGAGAGCCGGATGCGAGGAACTCGAACGGCCGACGTCGTCGCCGACATCGTCGACGCGGTACCGATTCCGCGGCCGGGACGGGGCTGAGCGTGCCCACCCGCGCCGGGTGGGGGGTGCTGGTCGGCGGTACGGCATTCATCGTCGCCGGCCGCCTCTTCGGTGCGGTCGAGTTCATGGTGGCCGGCACGGTGGCGCTGGCCTCGGTGCTTCTCGCCGTCGTGCTGCGGCGCACGAGCCCGTCGCGGGTCGCCGTCGCCCGTCAGCTCACCCCACCTCGGGTACCCGCCGGCGAGGCGGCCCGAGTCGATCTCGCCATCATCAACCGGAGCACCCGCCGGAGCCCTCTGCTCCGGCTCCACGACTCGGTGAGTGGCACCCGTGGCGTGCACCTCTCGCTCGCGCCGCTCCCACCCAACAACGCGGTCGTCCAGGGTGCCTACCGACTTCCCACGACCCGTCGCGGCATCCTCGAGCTCGGTCCCATCCGGATCGATGACGTCGATGCGCTCGGCCTCGCCCGCCGCAGTCACCGAGTCGACACACGGGTGCGGCTGATCGTCCATCCGCCGATCGAGGTCCTTCCGCCGATCCACGTCCCGGTCGGCGACGATCCCCTCCTGGGGGAAGAGCTCCGCCAGTCACTCGGCCTCAGCGACGAGGAGTTCGACGGGTTGCGCGAATACGTGCCGGGTGACGATCTCCGCAAGATCCACTGGCCATCGTCGGCGCGGCACGGCGATCTCCAGGTTCGCCAGTTCCGCCCACCGCGCCACGGCCGTTTGTCGGTGGTGATCGACACCCGACCACCCGGGGACGCCAGCCGGACGATCGACCACACGGCATCGGTCGCCGGATCCATCACTGCCGCAGTCCTCGCCGCCGGCGATGCCACCCGGATCGAGACGACCGACGGCCGCAGCACTCCCCTCGTCACCGGCTCCAACCAGCTCGATCCCATCCTCGAGTTCCTCGCCCTGCTCGAGGACGGCGCCGAGTCGATCCACCCGTCGGTTCCGATGACCGCCGGCACGGTCGTCGCGGTCTCCGCCGATCCCGTCCTCGCCCAGGACGTCGCCGCCCGCCGGCTCTTCGCTCAGCGGCTCAGGGCCGCGATCGTGGTCACCATCGATGCCGAGAAGTGGGGACAGGCGGACGGTGAGGGCAGCCGCACCGCCGATTGGATCCACCTGACCGGGCCGGGCCAGCTCGCCCAGCTCTGGCGCCTGGACCGGCGGGTGGGACTGGTGCCGACATGACCCCGCGCCGCATCGTCGGCATGCTCGCCGAGTTGGCGATGCTGGTGCTCACCGTCGTCGTGACGGTGGGGCTCGAGCGCCTGTTCCTCGACACCAGCTTCCTCGGCGAGTTGCTCGCCATGGTGGTGGCCGCCCACGCCCTGGCGATCGTCGTGCGTCGGGCGGGCTTCGGGATGATCGTCGCCGCGATGGTGAGCCTGGCCGGCCTGCTCGTCGTGGGCAATCTGTTGTTGTTCCCGGAGACCTCCGCGTCGCTGATCCCGACCAGGGAAACCCTCTCGCTACTCCGTGTAGACCTGAGTGACGCGTGGACGCTCTTCACCGAGGAGTCCGCTCCGGTCGAACCGATCCGGGGATTCGTCGCCGTGAGCGGCGCCGCGCTCTGGTGGGGTGTCTTCCTCGCCGACTGGGCGGCCTTCCGGCTCCGCTCGCCGTTGGAGGCGATTGCGCCCGCCACTGCGGTGTTCGTCTTCGCCGCCCTACTCGGCGCCGAACAGAACCAGGTCGCTCACGGGGTCACCTACGCGGCCGCCGTCGCAGGCGTGCTCCTGACGATGCGGGCCGACCGCCAGACCCGCGAGGAGGTGTGGGTGGCGTCGGGGACGGGGCGCGGCGTGTCCACCACCGTCCGGGTCGGCACGGTGATCGCATCCATTGCCGTGGTGTTCGGCGCGCTGGCCGGTCCGGCGCTCCCAGGAGCCGGCGACGTGCTGCTCGATCCGAGTGAGTGGGACAACGGGCCCGAGGCCCGGCAGGTCATCAGCCCGCTCGTCGAGGTCAACGCGACCCTCGTGGAGCAGTCGAACTTCGAGATGTTCTCGGTGAAGGTCGACGATCCGAGCGAAGGCAAGTCGTACTGGCGGCTCATGGCCCTCACCGACTTCGACGGGCAGCTGTGGCGGCGCAGCAGCAACTTCGAGGACGCGCGGGGAGAGGTCGCCACCGATGTGGGCGAAGGCGTTCTCCGACGACCTCTCCGCCAGGAGATCAAGACCCGCAGCCTCGGCGGGATCTACCTGCCGGCTGCCTACGAGGTCTCTGAGGTGATCGACTCCCAGAGCGTCGAGCTCGAGTACGAGACGGCGACCGGAGCCCTCGTGGTCAAGCGGGATTCCGAGGAGCGCGCCGCCGCCGGCTTCACGTACGTCATCGAATCGCAGATACCGGACTACGACCCGGCCTCACTCCCCGCCGACGCCACGGCGGGGCTCGATCGGGAGTTCATCGAGGAGCACACCACCCTGCCGCCCGGTTGCGACTCCGGAGGAGAGCCTGGTCGATGCTGGCCCTCGAGCGTCACCGAGCTCGCCCACGAGATCACCGACGGGTTCGACACCGACTACGAGAAGGTCAGGGCGCTCCAGGACTACTTCCTCGATCCCGATCTGTTCACCTACGACCTCGAGGTGGCGCTGCGACACGACGTGAGCGACATCGAGGACTTCGTCCACGTCGTTCGCCGGGGCTACTGCGAACAGTTCGCGTCGACCTTCGCCTCGATGGCGCGATCGATCGGTATCCCGTCCCGGGTGGCGGTGGGGTTCACATGGGGCGAATGGAGCGAGTCGCGACAGGAGTACGTGGTCAAGGGCGAGCACGCCCACGCCTGGCCCGAGGTCTACTTCGCCGGCGTCGGATGGGTCGTTCTGGACCCCACCCCCGGTCGAGCTCCCGCCCACGGCAGCGCCATCACCGGCCTCGCCCCAGCCCAGCTCTACGAGAACGACGAACGGAACCGGGGCGGTGAGCCGGTCGAGGCGCCTCCGGTCACCACTCCCCCGCTCGACGTGCCGGGCAATCAGCTGCCGTTCTTCGGCGAGGACGTCACCACCCCGACCACGGTCCCTGTCACCGGCGGGGCCGGCGAGGCCGCATCAGGCTTCCCCTGGGGGGTCGTCCTGAGAGCCCTCGTGGTGCTCGCGGTCGTGGCCGCTCTGCTCGGCAGTGTGCCGATGCTCCGCTACCTCCTGCGTCAGCGCCGACTGCACCGGGTGGCGGCCGACCCGATCGGCCGCGTCGAACTCGCATGGGACGACGCGCTCGACGCGCTCGCGCTCCACGGGATCCGCCAGGCCCCCCATGAGACGCTCCGGGAATTCGTGCGGCGGTCGTTGCGCAGCGGTCTGCCGCTCGGACCCCTCGACGTGTTGGCGTCGGAGGTCTCCCTGGTTCGCTACGCCCGGCTCCCGGATCCGATTCCCCACGCGGTCTCGGCCCAGCTGGCGGCCGAGGAGATCGTCGACACGTGTCGATCGTCGCGCACGTTCACCGAGCTGTTCATGATGGCGATCGATCCGCGAACCCTGCGCGTCAACTAGTGCGCGAACCGGCACTCGCCGCGCCGGTCGACCGATCACTGCTCGGGAGAGTCCTCGGGGCGGTTGAACCGTTCACGCATCCGGGCCCCGGCGCCACCCATGACGTCGCGGAAGCCACCGCCTCTCATGGTGGAGGTCATCTGTTCGAGGCCGGCCCGGCCGAGACGGCGAGCGTTGCGTTCGAACCACAGCACGCTCGCGAGCATGACCAGGAACCCGATGAAGGAGAGCACGAAGCTGGTGGCCAGCAGGGCGACCATCAGCACCACGCCGACCAGGAACCCGAACGACGCCCACTTCAGATTGCGGAACGCGTGGGTGTAGATCGTGGTCTGCGCCACCTCGCGCGCGAGCGCGGGGTCGGACTCGTACAGGTGATCCTCGATCTCGCTGAGGATCCTCTGTTCATCCTCGGAAAGCGGCACCGCGAACTCCTTGGCCCGGTGGTCGTGTGCCTCCAGTGTCGCACAGGCCCACCCCCTCAACAACGCGCTTGGTCGTCAAACCTTCGAGATCTTCTGGACTCACACCTGACGATCCGGACCCCATTGCTGCTGGCCCCGCTCCATCCTCCGCACCCCGCTGCCCGGCTCGGACAGGGTTGCGGGACCGATCGCGTTCGACCCGAATCGCTCCCGAATCTCGTCGACGACATCGTCGGCATCGCTCCAC
>CAYFLT010000012.1:0-7172 GCA_964344055.1 uncultured Candidatus Nemicrothrix sp. | reverse complement strand
AACGCTGGGTGAGGTCGTCGAAACTGAGTTGGTGGGAATGGTGCTCAACGAGCTGGCTGGCGCTCACGCCCAGTAGCCGGACCCCGGGCGACACGTCCACCTGGGACAGGAGACGCTCCGCCTCACCTGCAATCGCGCGCGCCCCGTCGACCGGTTCCGCAGGAGTGGACGAGCGAGTGATGGTGGTGAAGTCACCGAACCTCACCTTCACGGTGATGGTCTCCTCGTGCCCGATCGACTTCGCGGCCTGCTCGACCACCACGGATCGGTCGTCCCGACCGTGCGCGAGGTCGTGGAGATGGCGACCCACGGCGTTCCCGACCGCCGAGGTCACCCGCGCGAGTGGCTGGGCCGCGAGGTCACCGACCGTTTCGATCCCCATGCGCGACAGCTTCGTTTCGGTGGCGGGTCCGACGCCCCACAGATCCCGAACCGGTAGCGGATGGAGGAACTCCAACTCCCGACCGGCCTCGATGACATGGACCCCCCGGCCGAACACCGGTCCGTCGGTGCTCGCCTTCGGCTTGGCCCGCTCGGTGGCCAGCTTCGCCAGGAACTTGTTGGTGGCCACTCCCACCGAGCACGTCAGCCGTTGCCGTTCCCAGACCTCGGATCGAAGCCGGGTCGCGATCGCAGCCGCTCGGTCCTCTCCGTGGAGCGCCCCCCGCACGTCGAGGAACGCCTCGTCCAACGACAGGGGCTCGATCAGCGGCGTCACGTCGCGGAAGATCGACATCACCTCGGCGCTCACCTCGCCGTAATGCGAGTGGTCCCCGGGCAGGAACACGGCGTGGGGGCAGAGCCGTCGAGCCCTCGACGTCGGCATGGCGGAATGGATGCCATAGGCCCGGGCCACGTACGACGCCGCGGCGACCACTCCGCGGTCGCTGGTTCCGCCGACCACGACCGGTTCCTTCGCGAGCTCCGGCCGACGACGGAGCTCGCAGGACACGAAGAAGGCGTCCATGTCGACATGGAGAAACCCGAGCGTGCCGTCGGGGGAGCGCCCGTCGGGGAGGCTGCTCACCCGTCGCGGCGCTCGGCCCGCAGCGAGCCGGGCTCACGGCCGAAGGCGGCGTAGCTGAAGTGCCGGATGTCGCTCCAGGGCTGATCGAGCCAGAAGGCCAGCGGCTCCCGTACCCACAGGGGGCTGTGCCGCATCCGTGGTTCGACCTCGGCACCGGAGAGGAAGGCGGCATCAGTGACGATCCCGTCGGGATCCTCGAGGGTGAGATCCCCGGCGAAGGCGGCGGCCAGGTGGACCTCCACGTCGAGCAGCATCTCGAGTTCGACGAACTCGACCGATACGGTCCAGCAGAGACGCTCCCACTCGGCCACGACGAGCCCGGTCTCCTCGGAGACCTCACGCCCGAGCGCCTGCATGGCGGTCTCCCCAGCGTCGATCACCCCGCCTGGAGTCGACCAGTCGACGCTGCCGTTGCGGCGCCGGTTGGCGACGAGGAGCAGCCCACGGTCGTCGACCAACAACCCTCCCGCGACCTTCCAGTGACGCACCCGGCCAGTCTGCCAGCTCGGCCGGCGAGGAGCTGCCCGGGCCGCAGCGGCCCGAGATCAGTCGGCGTCGGGGTTTTCGACCACTGCGCCACCGGTGCCGATGTCGGTCTCGACCTCGGTGGAGGAGACGACTGCTGCACCGGTGCCGAGATCGGTGGTCACCTCGGGGGCATCGACGACGGCGCCCGTCGTGACCCGCGCCGATCCGACGTCGGCGTCGACGATCGCGCCGGTGCCCACATCAGTGGCGGCCGGCTGCACCGCGGTGCTCGTGACCACCGGGTTCGGTTCCGGCTGGGGAGAGTTCTCCGCCACCAGTACGAGCACACCGGCCGACGACGCGGCGATCACCACACCGACGAGCGGAAGGAGCAGCCGGCGCCGGATGCGTTTCTGGTCGAGCGCAACCTCGTCCTCGTCGGCCATGAGCCGCCTGAGGCGGGTTTCGACCTCCACCGTCTCGAGATGCAGGGCGGTCGAGAGGATCTCCAGGTCCACATCCCGCAGGGGGATGGGCGTACCGAGCGGAAGATCACGGAGCCGGTAGACGAGGGCGAGATACCGGGCCAGAACGGCGTCGGGCCCGGTCACCTCGTCGATGTTGATGTCGGCACGGTTGACGGCGATGCGGCCCTCGTCGAGGTCGATCACCAGCTGGGATCGCTCGGGGACGATGCCGGCATCCTCGACCCCGTAGAGCTGGATCAGGTCGCGGAGGACGTCGTCGTCGACCATCCGGCGCCCGTGCTCGAGGTCATCGAGGTCCACCACACTGAGCGGGGTGGCGCCCGCGAGGTCGATGAGATCCATCCCTGCCGCGACTCTTGCCTGACGCAGCAGCGCACCGAGTCGGCGCGGCGGCACGAGGGTGCTCATGTCGGTCTCCATGCGGTTCCCGTCGGCCGTCAGCGACGGAACCTGAGGACCCGATCCCGCAATCCCCACCAGGTGACGAGCACCAGCGCCTCCACCACGATCCGGCTCGACATCTTCGACGTGCCGCGGATTCGATCGGTGAACGAGATCGGGACCTCGGTGACGCACCCGCCGGTGGCCAGCACCCGATGGGCCATCTCGATCTGGAAGCCGTAGCCGTCCGCGCGCACCGTGTGGAAGTCGACCTCCGCGAGGGCGGTGGCCCGATAGGCGCGGTAGCCGCTGGTGGCATCGGCGACGTCGATACCGAGAACCACGGCCGCGTAGCGGTTGCCCCACCGGGAGAGCGCCCGCCGATGCCACGACCAGTCAGGGATCGACCCGCCCGGGATGTACCGGCTACCGATCGAGAGGTCGGCTCCGTTCTCGACCGCGTCGAGCAGGGTCGGGAGGGCGGCGGGATCGTGGGAGAGGTCGGAGTCCATCTCGACCATCACGTCGAAGCCGTTCACCAGCCCGTGGCGGAACCCCTCCCGGTACGCCGACCCGAGCCCGGACTTGGCGGGTCGTCGCAGGACCTCGACATTGCCGATCTCGGCCGCTACCCGTTCGGCGACGTCCGCGGTGCCGTCCGGACTCGAATCGTCCACCACGAGCACGTGCGCGTCAGGGCACGCGGCGCGAAGTCGACGAAGCACCTCTTCGATGTTCGCCGCCTCGTCATAGGTGGGGAGGACGACCAGGGTACGCACAGGTCGTGAACTCTAGAGGGCCCGTGCGTCGGTAGGCTCCCACCGATGTCGACCGAGCCCGCATCTCCGCCCGTGAACGCCGCTCCGTCCGTCCTGGCCCGGCTCCTGGCACTCCTGTCCATCGTGATCGCCGGCCTGTGCGGCGGACTGATCGGATTCGCGGTGACCGACCTGCAGTGTGACGACGGCTGCACGACCGCCGCGGGCGCGGTGGGCGTCCTGAGCGCCGCGGTCGCCGCGGCCGGCGTCGCGATCGTCGCCGTGCTCACGATGCGGGCGATGGCCGAATGGAAGGCCCAGGAGCAACTCGAACAAGCCCGCCGAGAACAGCAGTGAACCCCAGCCTGCTGGAGGAACTCCTGGCCCTCGCCGATGCGGCACTCGATCGGGTCGTGCCCACCCTCCAGTCACCCGACGTGCGGCGGAACCTGTCGATCGACACCAAGTCGAGCGGCACGGACATGGTCACCGAGATGGACCGTTGGTCCGAAGCCGCCATCGTCGAGGTGATCTCCGAGGCCCGTCCTGACGACGGCTTCCTCGGCGAGGAAGGTGCGTCGAAGCAGAGCCGGAGCGGGGTGACGTGGCTCATCGACCCGATCGACGGCACCACCAACTTCCTCTACGACCTCCCCGGATTCTCGGTCTCGATCGCTGCCGAAGTCGACGGGGAGGCCGGCATCGGTGCCGTTCACGATCCAATCCGTGACGAACGGTTCCGAGCCAGTCGAGGTGGTGGTGCAACCCTCGACGGTCGTTCGATCCGAGCCAGTGGCCTCACCGATCTGACGACTGCACTCGTCGCCACGGGTTTCTCGTACGATCGCGACCGCCGGGGCGCTCAGGCCGAGGTCCTCACGGAGGTGTTGCCCGGAGTCCGCGACATCCGCCGCTTCGGAGGAGCCGCGCTCGACCTCTGCTTCCTGGCCTGCGGCCGGGTCGACGCCTACTACGAGCGCGGACTCGGCGCATGGGACACCGCCGCGGGCGCCCTGATCGCCACCGAGGCCGGGGCCCGACTCGAGGACCGTCAGTCCTCAGGGGGCGCGTTCTTCGGCGCCGCTCCCGGAATCTTCGACGCCTTCTCGGCCCTGATCGACGACGGTGGAGCCCACCACGCCTGAGAATCCTGGGGGCTGACGTCCCATCCCCCTCGGATATCTGGCAGCATCGGTTCCGATGGGTACGCGAATACTGACGGTGGAAGACGACGAGCGAATCCGCACGGCGGTCAAGCTGGCGCTCGAGGACGAAGGCTGGCAGGTCGAGGAAGCCGACAGTGGTGAGGATGCGCTGAACGCGTTCACCCGCGAAGCGGCCGACGTGGTCCTGATCGACATCATGCTTCCGGGCATCGACGGATTCGACGTCTGCCGGGCCATCCGGCGGGTCAGCGACGTGCCGATCGTCATGGTCACGGCTCGCGCCGACACCCACGACGTGGTCGCCGGTCTCGAGGCCGGTGCCGACGACTACCTCACCAAGCCATTCGCGCCCAAGGAGCTTTCGGCGCGGATCCGTGCTCTCCTGCGACGGGCCCGCACCGCCGAGCCGGGCTCGCCCCAGATGATCTTCGGCGAACTCGAGATCGTTCCCGACGAGGGTGTCGTCCGGGTCGGTGGCGAAGAGGTCCATCTGACCAAGACCGAGTTCCGCCTGCTGGTCGAGCTCGCCTCGAACCCCGGTCGGGTGTTCAGCCGCGAGGTGCTCCTCGAACGCGTGTGGGGGTACGGCTATTTCGGTGACGGCCGGCTGGTCGACGTCCACATCCGGCGGCTCCGGACCAAGATCGAGACCGACGCCGCCAACCCCCGCCACGTGGTCACCGTCCGAGGCCTCGGCTACAAGCTCCAGACCTGAGGACACCGATGCGGAGACTCTGGGGACGCCTCGGCCTTCGGGCCCGCATCACCCTGCTCTTCGCGCTCGGCGGCCTGCTGCTCTCCGTGACGATCGCAGTGGCCACGCTCACCCTGGCCCGCCAGAACCTGCTCGACGACCGGGAGCGACGCACCTTCGCCGTCGTCATCCGCAACGCCCAGCGGTTCGAGGGGCAGATCACCGAGGAGACCGACCCCGAGGGACTCGATTTGATCTTCCGATCGCTCACGCTCACCGAGCGGTCCCAGGCGTTGGTCCGGGTGGGCACCGAGTGGACGGGTACCCGGGGCCTCGTCTTCAACCAGGACACCGTTCCGATGGACCTCGTGGACCGCGTCCAGGCGGGGTCCGCCGCGCGTATCCGGGCCCGCCTCGACGACCAGCCTGCCCTGATCACCGGGATACCGATCCCGGACCTCGACGCCGCCTACTACGAGGCGTCGCTGATCGACGACGTCGAGGACACGGTCAACACCCTGGTCATCATCATCGTCGGCGTGTCGGCCACGGCCACCCTGCTCGCTGCCGCGGTGGGCTCGTGGGCGTCGAGACGCACGCTCACCCCACTCGTCGAGGTCCGGGCCGCGGCCGAGTCGCTGGCCGCCGGCGAGCTCGACACACGGCTCGACCCTCCGGCCGACGCGGATCTCGCGTCCTTGACCGCATCGTTCAACGGGATGGCCCGAGCGCTCGAGGACCGCATCGAGCGGGATGCCCGGTTCGCCTCGGAGGTCAGCCACGAACTCCGTTCCCCCCTGATGACGCTCAACGCCTCGGTCGAGGTGCTCAACAACCGGCGAGAAGAGCTCTCGGAGCGCAACCAGACCGCACTCGACCTCCTCACCGACGACATCAGCCGCTTCACCGATCTCGTCGAGGACCTCCTCGAGATCAGCCGCTACGACGTCGGCACCGCATCCCTGCAGGCCGAACCGATCGACCTGATCGAGTTCATCCGCCAGGCCGTCGCCCACGGGCGCCACCCCGACACCGCCGTCGACACCGGTGCCGTAGAGCACGTGGTGATCACCGGCGACAAGCGGCGGCTGGCGCAAGTCGTCGCCAACCTGCTCGACAACGCGACGAAGTACGGGGCCGGGAAGGTCCGGATCGAGATCCGAGAACGCCACGAGACCGTCCAGCTCGCGGTCGAGGACGAGGGACCGGGTGTGCCCTACGAGGAGCGCAGCGTGATCTTCGACCGCTTCTCGCGTGGGAGCGCGGGCGGCCGCAGGGGCCAGGGCACGGGGTCGGGGCTGGGGCTCTCCCTCGGCACCGAACACGTCGGCCTCCACGGCGGCCATGTCTGGGTGGAGGACCGGCGTGACGGGCTCCCCGGCGCCCGGTTCGTGGTCTCCCTCCCGAAGGACGAGCAATGACGAGACGGCTGTTCACCGGCGCGCTGGCCTTCCTCGTCGTCGTCGCCGGCTGCTCCCTACCCACCGACGAGTCGGCCCAGCCGATCAACCCCGAGCAGCTTCCCGACGAGCTGCGCACCGACATCACCACCACCACCGCGACCACGGTCCCGGAGACCCCGAGGACCGTCAGCATCCAGCTCTTCCTCCTGTTCGCATCCGAGACCGACCGGGCCGTCGTCTCCTTCGTCGAGCGCGAGATCGACACCACTGCCACCCTGCTCGAGCGCCTCTCTCTCCTGTTCGGCGATCTGCGCACCGAGGAGGAAGTGGAGCTAGGACTGTTCAACCCGCTGTCGGAGTTCACCCTCCTCTCCGCTTCGGTGAACGACAACGACGTGGCCAACATCGATGTCGTCGTCACCGACATCGACGGCGAGGTGATCATCCCGGAGAACGAGGTCCTCCGCAACGCTGCGGCCCAGCTCGTCTACACCACGATGGGTTTCGACAACATCGTCGCGGTGCGCATCCGCTACAACGGCGAACGGACGGTGATCCCCACCAGCACCGGCGACACCGAAGACGTGCTCACCACCCACGACTACAACACCTACGACCCCGAGTTCGTGGAGCCGACCGAGACCGTCCCCGCCTCGACCACCACCGAGCCCGAGGACACCACGACCACCGCCGACGGCTGACCCGCGGGACCAGCCCCGTTCTGTGGGGCGAGCCAGGCTCAGGCGAAGAACGTGCGGGCGGTGTCGAGCAGGCTCCGGGGGGTGTA
>CAYFLT010000011.1:55488-76537 GCA_964344055.1 uncultured Candidatus Nemicrothrix sp. | reverse complement strand
TCGGCCATCTCCTGGTCGTCGATCGAAGACGGCATCAACTCATCGATCGCCGAGCCGGCGGTGATCGGCGGCTCAGTGGTCATGAACGCCACCATCGACTCGGCGAGCTCCTGGACACGTCGTCGGAGCTCTTCGTGATACGACTCGAGGGAGCCTCGCTCCTCCTCGAGTGCTTCGCGCACCGCGGAGAGCGCCTCGATCTCCTCTGCAACCCTGGTCCGCTCCGCGGCGATCAGGGTGGTGGCCTCCTGTTCGGCTTCCTCCTTGATCCGCATCGCCGCTTCCTCGGCAGCGAGCAGCACTGCCTCGTGGTTCTCGGCCTCGTTCCGCAACACCGCAGTACGCGCCTCGGCCTCCGCGGCCAATCGAGCGGCCTCGTCGCGACGGGCTTCGGCATCGGCCGAGATCTCTGCCGCGAGCGCGTCGGCTTCCTGCCGGGCGTCCTCCATCGCCGCGTCCACCGTGTTGGCGGCCATGGCGAGCAGGCGGGCAGCCGTCTCGGCGACGTCTTCTCCTCGAGCCGCTTCGAGTTCGGCTTTGAGGTGCGCGATCTCCAGCTCCAGCTCGCGTTCGCGCATCGACGAAGCCGACCGGGGGCGTTCTCCGAACGACTCGTTCATGGCAGGACCTCCCGCACCGTGCCCTTCACGGCGACACATTGACAATCGGCCTCCGGCCCTTCGTCTTGAGCATCGCCGGCAAGACCCACCGCCCCCACTGGCTAGCCTCGATCCGATGACGGACCGGGAAGATCGCATGGTCTGGTACGCGGCGTACGGGTCGAACTGCCTGGAGTCCCGCCTACTCGCCTACCTCACCGGCACCCGGGCCGCCCGGAGTTCGGTGACCGAGACCGGTACGAGCAACCCGTCCCCTCCCGCTGCCAGCGCACCGTGTCAGCTCCCGCACCGGGTCCGGTTCGCCGGCGAGTCGCGGAAATGGGGAGGGGCCGTGGCGTTCCTGGAACATCGGACGAGTCCGCGACCGAGCCTGGGCCGGCGCTACCTGCTCACGTGGGGCCAGTTCGACGAACTGGTGGCCCAGGAGAGCCGCCGTCCACCGATCGAGCTACCGATCGCCGATCTCCGGCCCGGCGTTCACCAGTGGGTGGGCGACCGGGGGTACGACTGCCTCCTCGCCCTCGAGCCCGTCGACGGTGTTCCCGTTGTGACATTCACGTCGCCGTCGCCGCCCGAGGAGCGCACACCCGGGCCTCCCTCGGCGGCCTACCTCGGCACCATCGCCCGGGGTCTCGCGCAGAGTCATCGCGTGCCCACCCACGAGATCGCCGAACACCTCCTGCAGGCCGTCGGCGTACATCCGCAATGGACCCGGGAGACGATCCTGGCCCTGTTCGACCCGGGCCACGACTGACCGCGTTCGGTAGGGGAAAACCACCACCGTCGGTGCCGGTTTGGGTCGATCGCCTCATGCCTCGACCGCACGTTGCACCTACCGTGAACGGTGTGGTCGATCCTGTTGGAGGGAAGTGATCATGAGCCTGTCCGATCGTCTCCAGAACGCGGCCATCCTCCGCGCCGAGGGTGAGCCGAACGCACTCGAGGGCTGCGTCATCTCACCCGATGGGGTGATCGACCTCCGCGCCGCCGAGGAGGCCCGAATGGCGGAGTCCCGGATCCCGGCCGAACTCCCCGAAGTCGGAACCGTCGACCTGAACGACCTCTACGCGAACGACGAAGTCGAACGCGGCGGATGGTGGCGACGGAGCTGACCGCTCCGATCAGTGGCCGAACGCCATCAGCCACTGCTCTTTCGACGTGGGCCGGTAGACGATGTTGCGCTCCCGGGTGATCCCCATGGTGGCCGAGGATTCGACCGAGTAGCGGTGGCCGGGATAGAGCACGGCGTCGTCGGGAACCTTCCCGAGTCGCGTGGTGAGGCTCTCGTACATCTGCTCGGGGTCCGAGCCCGGCAGGTCCATGCGGCCGCACCCGTCGAGGAACAGGGTGTCGCCGGCCACCAGCCGGGAGTCCACCAGGAAGCACTGGCTTCCCGGAGTGTGGCCGGGGGTGTGGATCAGCTCGATGTCGACCGCGCCCACCGAGACGACGTCGCCACTCCGATGTGACACGAGCGAGGCATCGGTGAGACCGGTGACGGTGCACACGTGCTCGGCCTCCTCACCCTGCACGTGGATCGGCACATCGATCCGCTCGAGCAGGGCCACCACACCCTCGAGCTCCATGCCCACCATCTTCCCGCCGATGTGGTCGGGGTGATAGTGGGTGGCCAGCACGCCCGTACAGCGCATGCCGTCCTCTTCGAGGATTCCGAGGAGCCCTTCCACGTCATAGGCCGGGTCGACGAGGACCGCTTCGCCGGTGGCCCGGTCGCCGACTGCGTACACGAAGTTGACCATCTGGCGAGCCACCGGATCGTCGGTGGCAAAGTCTCGCCCGGACAGCAACTGACGAAAGTAGAACCGGTCCGACATGGCGGCCAGCCTACGGCTTCGACCCCGGAGCGGTGAGCAGCGACGGGACGTGGGCGCCGTTGACGGGGGTGGCTCGGCAACTAGGGTGGATTTTGCACCTCGGTCCAGGTACGGCGGGAACGTGGGGTATTGGCGGACATGACCAGTCACAAGTCGGGTTGGGGGGCCGTGGCGTTGGCCATCGCCTCCTGGTCTCTGATCACCACCGCGGCGGCGATGACGTCGCCGCCGGCGCCTCCGAGTTCGGAGCTGGACGACCTCCTGGCGGAGATCTCCGAGACGGGGTTGGTCCCCATCTGGGTCACCGGTGAACCCGAGCCGCTGGGCTGGGTCCCGGTGGATGACATCTCCGCGGGTGGGCCCGATGCGATCCCGATCCGTGACGTCGACGGTCGGCTGGTGGGTCACCTCCTCGACGGCACCGCGATCGCGATCGAGTGACAGCTCAGCCAGCCACCACCACCTCGCGTGGGTGGGACTCCACCTGGGTCGTACGGGGCAGGCCCTGCGCAGCACACGTGCCTTCCCGGGTCCGGCTACCGGCAATCACGTCCTCGCTGCCACCCCGCCGTCGGACCATCGCCACCAACGGCCACGCCAGCACGGTGAGGATGCCGCCGGTGAGATAGCCCGCCGCGAGACCCTCCCTGTCCGCGAGCCGTCCCAATCCGAGCTGGCCGCCGACGCCACCCACCGACCCGATCATCGCGTCGAAGCTGATGACGGTGGCCCGGTGCTCGCTCGGGGCGACCTGATGGAGGTAGGCCTGGCGAACCGGGGAGGCGACTCCCATCGCGCCGGTGACCAGGAGGAACGCCGGCACCGCTACCCAGAACGATCCGGTCGATCCCATGATGACCAGTCCGGCCGTGGTGACCACGGAGGACCCGAGGATGATCGAGCTCCGCCGTCGGCAGGTCCGGGTCAGCAGCTCCACGAACTGATTGCCGGCGATCGTGGACAGTGACATCAGGGCGGTGATCACGCCGACGACCCAGATCTTGTCGTCCTCGAGCAGCTCCAGGAAGTAGGGCTGGGCTGCGTAGAAGGCCCAAGCGAGGAACGCGCCACGGATCATTCCGGAGATCATGAGGAGCCGGAGCCCGCCGTGCCCCCAGCCGTGGGCGACACCGACCCGGGTCTGTTCGCGGAGTTCGCGGCCGATGTTCGCGATCCGGAGGGGCCGAGGAGAGAAGCCGAGATCGTGCATCAACGGCCACGCCACGGCCAGCACCATGAGGAGGAGACCCGTCCTGACGGCGAACGGGACGGCGAGATCCACCTGGCCCAGCAACCCGCCCGACGTCGTTCCGATCAGCATGGCCACGCCGGTGACCTGCTGGGATCGGGCGAACACGTGGTCGAGGTCGCCGTCGGATTGCACCGACCGGAGGGCATCGACCAGCCAAGCCTCGAGCGCGCCCGAATAGAAGGTGAAGCCGAGTCCCATCACCAGCGACACCGCGGCGAACGTGCCGATACCCGCTCCGGCCTCCGCGGCGACCAGGTAGAGCAGCGTGGTCACGCCCAGAACGACCACCGAGAGCAGGTACGACACCCGCCGTCCGAGCGTGTCGGCCACCACACCGGTCGGGATCTCGAAGAGCACCATCCCGGCCGAGAACACCGCGTTGGCGACGAACACCTCGCTGATCGAGAGACCGGCATCGAGCAGGAAGAGGGTGTTGACGCCCCAGATCAGGGACGCGGCGAGGGTGTAGAGCCCCGCGAGGGTGAAGTACGTGCGGACGATCCGGTCCCGCGACATCTACGGAATCTAGGGGGCCGTGGCCCGGTCGGCCTCTATCCTCGGCCCCTGTGAACGAACCCGCAGCATCCCAGACCGTCGGCTACCTCGGACCAGCCGGCACGTTCACCGAACAGGCGGTCACCGGGGAACCCGATCTCGCCGGTATGGCACTGGTGCAGTACGGCAGCATCGTCGAGGTCCTCCGGGCCGCCGAATCCGGTGACATCGACTACGGGTTCGTGGCGATCGAGAACATGATCGAAGGCTCGGTCAATGCCACCCTCGACACCCTCGCCTTCGAGTCCGACTCGCTGCTGATCCAGCGTGAGGTGATCATCAACGTCAACCTCAACCTCCTCGTCCACCCCGGCGTCACGCTGGCCGACATCGAACACGTGCGCAGCCACCCGATGGCGTATGCCCAGTGCCGCCGATACCTCGCCGACGAGCTGGGTTCGGCGGCGATCGAAGCCACCAATTCCACCGCGGACGCGGCCCGGGAGTTGGCCGAGAGCGGACGGCATGACACCGCCGCCATTGCGCCGCGTCGGTCGGCTGAGGTCTACGAGCTGGAGATCCTCGCGGAGGACATCGAGGACCATCCCGAGAACCAGACCCGGTTCGTGCTGGTCGGACGCAACGGAATCGCGGCACCCACGGGCCACGACAAGACGTCGGTGCTGATCTACCAGCGCGAGGACGCCCCGGGTTCACTCGTCGGCATCCTCCACGAGTTCGCGGCCCGTTCGATCAACCTCACCCGGCTCGAGAGCAGGCCGACCCGCAAGGGCCTCGGCGACTACTGCTTCCTGATCGATGCCGAGGGTCACATCGCCGACGAGGTGCTCGGCGACGCCCTTCGGAACATCCACATGAAGCAGGGCAACGTGAAGTTCTTCGGGTCCTACCCATCCGCCTACGGCACGACCGAACAGCAGGTCGGCAACCGTGAGGCGATGGTGAACGCCGACCGGTGGCTGGACGGGTTGCGGCACCAGATCCGCTGACTCCCCATGCGCTAGAAAGAGGCGGCATGGGGGGTGATCACGAGCTCGAGGACGATGGGGGCTTCTACCACCGCGCCTACGGCATCGAGGAGGACGAGACCAAGGACTTCTACGCCGACTGGGCCGCCACCTACGACGACGAGCTCGTCGACGGCAAGGGCTACGCCATGCCGCGCCGTTGCGACGAGGCGTTCGCCCGTCATCTACACGACCACGACGCGGCGATCATCGACCTGGGCTGCGGCACGGGACTTCTGGGCGCTCGACTCGCCGCCCGCGGACATCGCGTCATCGACGGCATCGACTTCTCACCGGAGATGCTCGAACAGGCACGCGCCACGGGTGCCTACCGCGACCTGTGGAGTGCCGACCTGAACGACCCCATGGGAATCGACGACGGCACCTACGCCGCCGTTGCGGTGATGGGTGTGTTCTCGTTCGGGCACGTCTACGCGGACGCGCTGGAGGAGATGGTGCGGATCCTCGCCCCCGGAGGACCACTCGTCATCGGTGTCAACGAGGTCTTCGTGGAGGAGGGCTCACTTCCCGCCAAGCTCGATCAGCTCGAGGCGAGCGGCGTGATCGAGATCGTGGAACGCGAATACGGCGACCACATGCCTGCGTCCGGCGTGAAGGGCTGGGTGTACGTGGCCCGCCGTTCGCTCAGCTGAGACGGCCCGCGTCGACGAAGCGGGCGTCGTCGAGGGTCGGCACGAGGTCGCTCACGTGGGCCTGTGCCGCCAGGGCGACATCCTCGGCGAAGTCCTTCTCCACCAGTTCTCGACCCGACGCGCAGGCGAAGAGCTCATCTCGGATGTCCAGCTCGACTGCCCGCCACGCCGCAACCGCGATCCGAGCCTCCGGGCTCAGGTCCTCGGGCTCGAACAGGGACAGCACGCATCCGGCTCCCCACAGATCCTCGGCCGCCACCCGCATCTGGTCGGGGATCTCCTTCCATCGTTCGCCACCGGCGATCACGGCCACAGTGGCGTCGTCATCGGCGAGCTGCGCCCCGACCGCGGCGCCGTTCCTGATGCACGCGGCAATGACCCGTTGAGCGCCGAGTTCTGCCGCAGAGAAGGTCAGCCGGGAACCGTTCGGCGACGGGAGCACGAGCCGGGTGCCGGGTTCCACCTTCGACAGCGAAGTCGGAGAGAGACACAGCACGTTCGGGTCCCGCCGTCGCGATGCCGCGACCGCGTCGTGGGATTCGGCGTAGCGGAGTTCGGACCCGTCGTGCTGGGCGTAGGGGAACACTTCCGCGCCCCGGCCGAGCGCGATGTCGACACAGGTGGTGAACGAGAGCACGTCGATCACGACCACCACGTCCACATCGGCCGCGTGCGTCCGCAGCCCCATCGGTCCCCAGTCGAACCGGACACGGTGACGGCCCTGGTCGAATGGGTTCGGGCTCATGTCGCGGTCTGCTCGACCTGGACTCGTACCGAGACGATCAGGCCCAGCCGCCGTAGCGGGGCCGAGGCGACCAGTGCCGGCCGGCGAAACGCCAGCGGGGGGAGTCCGCCGGTTCGGTGGCGGCGCTCGGCCGTGGCCACAGCGCCTCGTACGCGGACAGGATCGCGGCGAGCTCCTCGTCGGTCGGCGCCGGGCTCACCCCGGCGAGGGCGATGCCGCCCGCGCTCGTCGACTCGTCGCTCATCACAGGGGCACGTTCCCGTGCTTGCGATGCGGCATTTCTTCGCGCTTGGACTCCAGGAGCGCGAGACCGGCCACGATCTTGCGGCGGGTCTCGGCCGGCTCGATCACGTCATCGACGTAGCCCCGCTCCGCCGCGATGAAGGGGTTGGCGAGCCGCTCGGTGTAGTCGTCGACCAGTTCGCTGCGGCGGGTGTTCGGATCGGCTGCGTCGGAGAGCTCACGACGGTGGATGATCTCCACGGCACCCTGGGGGCCCATCACTGCCAGCTCGGCGGTTGGCCATGCGAAGGAGAGGTCGCAGCCCACCGATTTCGAGTCCATCACCACATAGGCGCCGCCGTAGGCCTTGCGGGTGATGACCTGGATGCGGGGGACGGTGGCCTCGCAGTATGCGTAGAGAAGCTTGGCACCGTGGCGGATGATGCCGCCGTACTCCTGATCGACGCCGGGGAGGAATCCCGGCACGTCGACGAAGGTGAGCAGCGGGATGTTGAACGCGTCGCAGGTGCGGACGAATCGGGCCGCCTTCTCGGAGGATTCGATGTCGAGGACGCCGGCCAGCATCATCGGCTGGTTGCCGACCACTCCGACCGCCCGGCCGTCGACCCGGCCGAACCCACACACGATGCTGCGGGCCCACGCGGCGTGGTACTCCATGAAGTCGCCGTCATCGAGCACCGCCTGGATGACCGCGTGCATGTCGTAGGGGACGTTGGGGCTCTCGGGGAGAAGGTCGTCGAGTTCGGGGCACAAGCGGTCGGGATCGTCGGTGCTCTCGACCCTCGGTACCTGTTCGAGGTTGTTCGACGGCAGGAAACCGAGAAGGTCCTTCACCTGATCCAGGACCGCCTCCTCCGACTCGGCGACGAAGGTCGACACCCCGGATTTCGTGCTGTGTGAGCCGGCGCCGCCCAATTCCTCGAGGGTCACCTCTTCACCGGTGACCGTCTTCACCACATCGGGTCCGGTGATGAACATGTGGGACTTCTCGCGGACCATGAAGATGAAGTCGGTCATGGCCGGGCTGTAGACGGCACCACCGGCACATGGGCCGAGGATCACCGAGATCTGCGGGATCACGCCCGAGGACTTCACGTTGCGGTGGAAGATCCCGCCGTAGCCGTCGAGGGAGACCACACCCTCCTGGATCCGTGCACCGGCACCGTCGTTGAGCCCGATCATCGGGGCCCCGGTGGCCAGAGCCAGATCCATCACCTTGTGCAGCTTCTCGGCGAAGACCTCGCCGAGCGCGCCGCCCATGACGGTGAAGTCCTGGGAGAAGACGAACACCTTGCGACCGTCGACGGTGCCCCAGCCGGTGATGACGCCGTCGGTGTAGGGCCGGTCGTCGAGCCCGGCCTCGTGGGCGCGGTGGCGCGCGAGCATGTCGAGCTCGTGGAACGACCCGTCGTCGAGGAGGTAGTCGATCCGCTCGCGGGCGAGCATCTTGCCCTTGTCGTGCTGACGCTGGACAGAGCGTTCCGAGCCGGCGTGGAGCGCTTCCTCCTTGCGCCGGCGCAGATCATCGAGCTTCGCCTTCATCGATTGGTCGATCACGGGGCTGCAGGCTACCGGTTCGACCGAGGGCCGTCGCCAGTCGGATCAGGAGGGCGGGCCGTGACTGACCCGATCGAAGAGCCGGTCGAGGTCGACCACGGCGGGGAAGGACTGCAACAACCAGGTGGCGTGATCGGCGGCAAAGGGCTCGGGGTCGCCGCCGGGACCGGCGTTCACGCAGATGTCGAAGCCCTCGAGCGACCCTCGGATCGAGACGATCTCGTCGAGCGCTCGACGGAACTGATCCGCGTCCATGTCGATCGGGAACATGCCGTCGAATCGAGCGGCCCGCCGCACGGGCTTCAGGGACCCGGCGCGAGCGGCGAACCAGAACGGTGGCCGGGGTTGTTGGGCCGGCCGGGGTTCGAGACTCACGCCGTCCACGGTGAAGTGACCGCCGACGTCCACCACCGTCTCACCCGCAAGGAGGTCCGCGAGGATGTCGGCGCCCTGGTCGAGCATCGCCCCACGGGTTCTGGCATCGGTGATCTCGTCGAATCGGGAGAGCTCACCACCGGAGTCCACGCCCAACCCCATCCCGAGGGTGAGTCGGCCCTGGCTGAGCAGATCGACCGTGAGCACCTCGCGGGCGAGCTTGATCGGCCTCCGACGGGCGACCGGTGTCACCATCGGTCCCAGCCGCACCCGTTCCGTGGCCATCGCGATGACGGCGAGCGACACCCAGGTGTCCGCGATCTCGTTGGACTCCGGCCGCAACACGTGGTCCCACAGGTACAGCCCGTCCCAGCCGCATTCCTCGACCGCGGTGGCCAACTGGATCAACCGGTGGGGGTCGGCCAGGGGACCGAACGGCGCAACGAAGATGCCGTGGTGCATGGCCGGATCGTATATTCGCCCGATGACGTCAGCCCAGGAAGCCGCGGCTCGTTGTGGTGAGGCGGTGCTGCTCTACGGACGAGCGTGGATCGTTGCACCCTCCACGAAGGAGGCCGCCAACGCTCTCGGGCTGGACGGGATCTTCGGCTACTGGGTGAACGGGCGGGCGGGCGTGCTCGGCGACGCCACCACCGCGGCAGCCAGTTCGGCCATCGCGTTCGCCTCACCGGAGTTCGTCGCTCGACACTGGGAAGCGCGACCCCAGGGGCTGAGCGCCGCGGCCTGTGCCTCCGGCTACGCCGACGTCGCGGCCGATTTCGCCCGCCGCTCCTTCGCCGACTGGCGAGACGTCGATGTGGCGATGGCCGTCGGGCTCGTCGACACCGTTCTGGCCGGCGCGCTCGACTCGATGGGCGCCCTCTTCGCTGGATGGAGGGCGATGCCTCGCCCGACCGACGATCGAGGAGCGCTCGGGGTGATGCTGCAGACGATGCGGGAGATGCGCGGGGGGGCCCACATCCACGCCGTCCACGCAGCCGGACTCGATCCCCTTCGCGCAATCGTCTCCACCGACGACCCGGTCCGTGGCGGCGAAGCCGGCGCCCGGCGATTCGGCTGGACCGGCCCTTTCCCGGCACCCGATCCGGCCGCACGACGTGAGGCCGAGCGACTCACCGATGCCATCTGTGCCAGCGCCTTCGAACCCCTCAGCTCGGGTGAGCGCGCCGACCTTGCGACCCTGCTGGACCGGGCCCAGGCGGCCACGGCATGACCGAACTCCGGCGAGTCTGTGTGTTCTGCGCATCGTCACCCGGGTCGGATCCGGCGATCACCGACGCCACGGTCGAGCTCGGCCGCCTCTTCGTCGAGCGAGACATCGAGCTGGTCTACGGCGGCGGCGCGGTCGGCCTCATGGGACTGATCGCGGACACGGTGATGGCCGCCGGTGGCCGGGTGACCGGCGTGATCCCCGGTGGCCTGTTCTCCGACGAGGTCGGCCACACCGGTCTGACTTCACTCGAGACCGTCGCCACGATGCACGAGCGCAAGGCACGGATGTATGAGATCTCCGACGCGTTCATCGCCCTTCCGGGTGGCTTCGGAACGCTCGAGGAGCTGGCCGAGACGCTCACGTGGAACCAGATCGGCATCCTCAGCAAGCCGGTCGGTGTGCTCGACGTCGGCGGATTCTGGCAGCCCCTGCTCCATCTCTTCGACGGCATGGTCGAACGCTCGATCCTCAAGCCGAAGAACCGGGCGATCCTCATCGACGCCCACGACCCGGCCGATCTCCTCGACCGCCTCGCCAGCCAGGAGCTCACCTACGAGCCCAAATGGATCGGCGACGACATCACCTGAGACAAAGAGACGGGGCCCCACCGTCTCGCCCCGGGTCAGAGATCGACAGTGCCGCTGACGCAGGTGACCGCGTCGCCACCAACCCAGATCTCACCATCAGCCTCGTCGACGTGGACCCGCCCGGCCCGGCCGAGCGCGGTGCCCTGGGCCGCGACATAGGGGGCAGCCAGCTCACCGGTCCCGAGCAGCCACTGTGCGAGGGCCGCGTTGAGCGACCCGGTCACCGGATCCTCCGCGGCCTGGCCGCCGGCTCGGAAGAACGCCCGCACCTCGATCGCCGCGTCCCCGGCGGCACTCTCGCCGACCACACCGATCGGGTTGGGGCCCACCACGCCGATGTCGTAGCTCTCGACCGCACCGAAGTCCGGGTCGAGGGCGAGGACTGCGTCAGCCGACGCCAACTTCACCGCGATCCATCCCGGCCCGTTGTCGGCCCACTGGGCATCGAGGACCTCAGACGGGTCGATCCGGAGGACCTTGCACACCATCTCGACGTCCTGTGGATCGACCGGCCCGCCCTTGATCAGCGGCGGCGCCGCGAACGCGAGCCGATCACCGGCCCGGCGCAATGTCACCAGCCCGACGCCGCACTCCTGGACCACGGTGCCCTCGGTGGCCGGTTCGCCTCCTGCCTCCAGCCACGCGTGACAGGTCCCGATCGTCGGGTGCCCGGCGAAGGGCAGCTCCGATCCCGGGGTGAATATCCGGACCCGGTAGTCGGCGGCCGGGTCGGTCGGCGGGAGCACGAACGTGGTCTCGCTCAGACTCGTCCAGTGGGCGAACCGTTGCATCTCGTCGTCGTTCAAGCCGGATCCATCGAGCACCACCGCGACCGGATTCCCTCGGTACGGCTCTGCGGTGAAGACGTCGACCTGCGCGAACGGGCGGCCCATCAGTCGGCCAACAACACGCGGAATGCGGCGCGGAGTTCGGCCACGAAGAGATCCGGCACCTCCCAGGCGGCGAAGTGACCACCCCGGTCGAGCTCGTTCCAGTACTGGATGTCGAGATAGCGCCCCGACGCCCAACGACGGGACGTCTTGATGATCTCCTTGGGATACATCGAGCACCCGGTCGGGATCGCGACCGTGCCGGCACCGAACTTGGCGAAGCTCTCCCAGTAGATGCGGCCTGAAGAGGCGCCCGCGGCGTTGAACCAGTAGATCGAGATGTTGTCCAGAATCTCGTCGCGGGTGAGCGCCGACTCGGGATGACCATCGTTGTCGGTCCAGGCCCACATCTTCTCGGCGATCCACGCCGCCTGACCGGCCGGCGAATCGACCAGGCCGTACCCCAGCGTCTGGGGGCGGGTCGACTGCTGCTTGGAATAGCCCGAATCCCAATCGTTGTAGTGCTGGGCCGCGGCCAGGGCATCCTGCTCCTGTTCGGTCAGGTCCTCCAGCATGTCCGGCGCCGGTCGCGCCACGGGCATGTTCGTGTGGATGGCTCGGACATGACCGAGCGCCTGCGCCCCGATCGCCGTCGTGACCGCCGACCCCCAGTCACCACCCTGGGCGACGTAGGTGTCGTAGTCGAGGCGCACCATCAGTTGATCCCACAGCTCCGCGATCTTCTCGACGGACGTTCCCGCCACCGTCGGCTTGCCGCTCCAGCCAAAGCCCGGGAGAGAGGGAATCACCAGATGGAACGCGTCAGCCGCGTCGCCGCCGTGGTTGGTCGGATCGGAGAGCGGATCGATGACCTTCATGAACTCCGCGATCGACCCCGGCCAACCGTGCGTCAGGATCAGCGGTGTGGCGTCCTCGTGAGGTGAACGCACGTGCATGAAGTGGACGTCGACACCGTCGATCTCGGTCACGAAGTTCGGCCGGGCGTTCACCTCGGCCTCGAACCGGCGCCAGTCGTAGTCGGTCGCCCAGTACTCGCACAGCTCCCGGGTGTACGAGAGCGGGATGCCCTGACTCCAGTCGTCGACCACCTCCGCCTCCGGCCACCGGGTACGGGCCAGCCGGTCGCGGAGATCATCGATCTCGGCATCGGGAACGGAAACGGTGAAGGGGCGGATCTCGTCGCTCATCCCCGAATGCTCGCCGCCCCGAGACCAACGGGCAAACGCGTCAATCCAGGCGCGCCGCCGGCGCAATCAATCCAGGCGCGCCGCCGGCGCAATCAATCCAGGCGCGCCGCCGGCGCGATCAATCCAGGCGCGCCGCCGGCGCGATCAATCCAGGCGCGCCGCCGGCGCGACGATCCCGGCGATGGGAATCGTCGTGTCCTCGGGCTCGTCCACGGTGAAGTCGATGACCCACGGCTCCAGCGGCTCGAAGAACCCGTTGGACCACGTGCTCCGGTTGATGACGATGTGGGAGTCGAAATCGAAGACCGAGTCCACCGACATCTCCGACGTGTCGGCCGTCGAGGTGGTGATCGGCCAATCGAGCATGATCTCGCCGGAGCCGACCATGGCACCGCGGATCCGCCACTCACGAGGAATCGGCCCCAACTCGCCTTCCTCCTCGATCCATCCCCAGTCCGGACCCTCCGCCCACACCAGCTGGGTGCCATCCTCCGACCAGCTCGCCGCCGTCACGAACGGGGGCTCGCCGTACGGGAGTTCGTCGGTCGGTGTCCAAGTGATCTCCGGGGTCGCAGAAGTCGGAATGTAGGAGACCGTCTCGGTCAGATCCGCCACCGCCGTGACCACCAGAACTCCATCGGCGTTGATGTCGACGTTGGTGACGCCGAACTCGGGCCCGGACGCCCAGCCGAGCTCGACCGGCGGCCCACCACCGTCGATCGCCCGGGCCACCAGATCCGCCTCACCCATGGCCTGATCGGTGGTGACCGCGACCACCACGTACTCCACCCCGCCGACGACTTCGATGTCGTAGAGCCAGTCGGCCTGGCTGACCGCGGCCCCGCTGCCGTCGAGCTCGTATCGATACACCTGGTAGAGCACCGCACCCTCGACGTCGGGGACCTCCTCGACCGTGAAGATCGCCCCATCACTCGCCTGACGGAGATCGCGGACCTCGTAGCCGGTGGTCAGCACCGGAGTGGTCTCCATGTTGTTGTCCTCGTCGAACGTAGCCAGCACGATCTCGGTGCCGGTGGCGATCAGCAGCGGCGGGATGTTGCCGATCCAGAAGTCGCCTCCGGGCCACTCGACTTCGTTGGGGTCGAGCGTCGTGGTCGTCGCATCGGGGTCGACACAGGTCGTGCCCTCGTCGGTGACCACCGGGATCAGGTCGCCGCACATTCCCTGGGGCTCGGTCGTGGTGGTCGTCGTCGTGGATGTCGTGGACGACGTCGAACTCGCCGGCGGGTCGGTCGTGGTGGTCGTGCTGCTCGAGCCGCCGGTCATCAGATCGGCGACCTGCGGGTCGACGCCATCGTCGCCGCACGAGGACGCGATCAACGCGGCGACAGCCAAAGCGGTGAAGAGACGAGTGCGCATGCTCAGCCTTCCGTCGTGACCGCGGGAGCGGCGATCCCTGGGACGAGCAGGGGGTAGAGGGCGGGATCGCTCGCGGTCGTGTCGAAGATCAGCGCCGGTAGGGCGACGATCTCGTCTCCATCGACCGTTGTGCGGTTGATGATGAGGTGGGTGCCCAGGTGATGGATCGAGTGGATGTTCAGCTCGTCGATGCTCGCGACGGGCTCGCTGATCGTCGACCGGACCAGCTCTTCTCCGGTTGCGGTGTCGAACCCTCGCACCACCCAGGGGAGCGGCCCGCCATCGCCCCATCCGGGACCCTCCGCCCACACGATCTCCGATCCATCCGCGCTCAGGGCAACCACCGGGACGACATCGAAGTCCCGCTCGGCGAGGGCAGGCGGGACGTCCTCGCCGGCGCCGCCCGTCCCGACGTAGAGGAGCCACGGCCCTTCCTCGGAGCGAAGCGTGGCGACTCCAAACCCTCCGGCGAAGTCGGCGTGGCGGATCTCGCCGTCACCGGTCGAGACCGGCACCAACTCGGCGACGAGCTCGCTGGGATCTCCGATCGAGTAGGCGTAGAGGCCACCGAGCCCCGGCCCCTCGGCCGGGATGATCGAGACGATGACCGAATCGACCCCGTCGATGCGCGAGACGTCGTGCAACCAGATGGCCGGGGCCACCAGGTCGACGCTGCCGTCGGGCCTGTAGGCGACCACGCCCGGCCAGTACTCGTTGCCATCGTCATCGCCGTAGTGCTCCTCGATGAACACGGTGCCGTCCCCTGCCATGTGCAGGTCACCGACCTGTCCGGCGGCCGTGAACAGCTCCACCGAGTCGAAGGGTCCGTCGAACCGGCCGTCCGGGCCCGGCTCGAGGACCACGACCGTGCTGCCGGCACCGATCAACAGTGGAGGTGGCGTTCCATCGACAGGGGCAGCCGGAAGGGTCCATGTCGTCAGCGGCCGTACAGGCATGGACGTGGTCGTAGTCGTCGTGGTCGTGGTCGTGGTCGACGAGGAGGAGGAGGAGGAGGAGGAGGAGGGCGCCATGGTCGACGAGCTCGCGGGCGGGACCGACGAAGTCGTCGTACTCGACGTGAGGTCCACGACCTCTTCGGTCTCGCCATCGCCACTGCAGGACCCGGCGAGGAGTAGGGCGAGGGCGACGACGGACGCTCCCGGGAAGACGCGCATGGGATCAGGGCTCCTGACTGACTCGTACCTACGAGGTGCAGGGCGAGCCCCGCAGCACGCCGCACCCCTCAAGCGTAGGCTCGCCGGGATGGACCTCCCGGTCACCCCTCCCATCAAGCCGATGTTGGCGAAGGCGATCGACGGCATCCCCGAGATCGGTGACCTCGCGTTCGAGCCGAAGTGGGACGGCTTCCGATGCATCGTCTTTCGCGACGGCGACGACATCCACCTCGGTTCGCGCAACGAGCGTCCGCTGACCCGCTACTTCCCGGAGCTGATCGAGCCGTTGAAGGACTGCCTTCCCGAGCGCTGTGTCGTGGATGGGGAGATCATCGTGACGATCGGGGAGCATCTGGGCTTCGACGCCTTGCAGCAGCGGATTCATCCGGCCGAATCCCGGATCAACCGGCTCGCGGCGGAGACCCCGGCCGAGTACGTGGTGTTCGACGTGCTGGCCGTCAACGACACGGACCTGATGGACGAACCCTTCCGCGATCGGCGCACGGTCCTCGAGACCATCGGTCAGGCCTTCGAGCCACCGATCCACCTCGTCCCCACGACGCTCGACCGCGACATCGCCCAGGAGTGGTATGTGAAGTTCGAAGGGGCCGGGCTCGACGGCCTCATCGCCAAGCCCCGCGACGGCAGCTACCAGCCGAACAAGCGGGTGCAGTACAAGGTGAAACACACCCGCACCGCCGACGTCGTGGTGGCCGGTTACCGCATGCACAAGGACGGCAAGGGCGTGGGGTCGCTGCTGGTCGGCCTGCATGACGAGACGGGCAGGCTGCAGCACATGGGGGTGGCCGCGAGCTTCAAGGCAGCCCTGCGTGAGGAGTTGGTGGAGGGGCTCGCGCCCTACATCACCGACGACCCTGACCAGCATCCGTGGGGCGAGTGGATGATCGCCGAGGCCCATGCCGACGGGCTGATGCCCGGAGCGCCGAACCGATGGAGTGGTGGCCGCGAGACGGCGAGTTGGGTTCCGCTGCGATGCGAGCTCGTGGCGGAAGTGAAGTACGAGGCGATCCTGAACGGCCGGTTCCGGGGCACCACGCGGTTCGTCCGGTGGCGGCCCGATCGCGACCCGGCTTCTTGCTCCTACGACCAGCTCGAGACGGCGGCTCCGATCGGCATCGGAGAAGTGCTCGGCGCCGAGGGCTGAGGAAGATGTCGGCGGTCCGGATCCGGTCGGTCGAAGCCACGGTGGTGACCGATCCGGCGGCGCTCGCTCCGGCCGGTTCGTCCGGTACCGACACCGCACCTCGCCAGGACTGGACGACCTTCGCCGGCCATCCACCCGGCTTTGCGCCGGACTGGCCCGACGTCGTGTGCGTCGTCACCGCCACCGACGGCACCTGGGGGATGGGCATGACCACCTTCGGCGGACCGGTGGTTCCCGTCATCGACGATCACCTCGCGGGCGTCGTCGTCGATCAGCTCGTCGACCCCGAATCGATCCACCGGCGGATGCGGCGGGCGTGCGGCGCGCACTACGGCAGTTCGGGGCTGGCAGCTTTCGCGATCAGCGCGGTCGACCTCGCGGTCTGGGATCTCGTGGCAAAGCTGGAGGACGAGCCGGTACATGCCCTGTTGGGTGGAGCTCGGGCAGAGCCACTGCCGGCGTACGCCACCGGCCTCGCAGTCGGCGACTACCTCGACCTCGGATTCGAGGCGTTCAAGCTGCCCTGCCCGTGGGAGGACGACTGGGACGACGCCCTGGCCGGAGTCACCAACCTGGTGCACTCGACCCGCTCCCGCGTCGGCCCCGACGCCCTGTTGATGCTCGACGGATGGGGGCTGCTCTCGCCCGATCGCGCCGCCGCCGTCGCGACTTCGTGCGCCGACGCGGATCTCCACTGGCTCGAGGATGCCGTCGACCCCGAAGCGGTCGGCCAGTCGGAGGATCTCCGACGGCGCCTCCCTGGACAACGGCTCGCGGCGGGAGAGCGATGGACCTCGCTGGACCGGTTTCGCCACCACATCGAGTCCGGTTTGGTCGACGTCGTCCAGCCCGATGCGCTCTGGGTCGGCGGGGTGACGACGATTCGACAGATCGCGGCGATGGCCGAGTCAACCGACGTCGGCCTGTCCCTCCACTGCGGCGGGAACGATCCGTGGAGCCAACACCTCGCCGTCGCGTTGCCTGGCCAAGGGCTCACCGAGGTGTTCTTCGGTGGCCCCCCGGTGGCCGGGCGCTCGACCTATCGCTCGATCGCGGGAGGCGTCGCCCCCGAAGCAGGCAAAACCACCGCGAACAACGGCCCCGGCTTCGGCATCGAGCTCACCCTCACCGACATCGAGCGGGCCACCAGCTGACCTGCTCAGATGACCCATGCCGTCGAGTCGACGTGCGCAGGTTCAGGTGGGGAGGTCGCCGTCGGCCACGCATTGGTCGAGGAGGGCCTCTGCCACGGGCCAGACGGTGGGAAGTCCCCAAGCGATCTTGCCGTTGACGTCCTTGACCCGATCGGCGGTGATGCCGTGCTCCCGCCACGACCCGCCGCCGATGGCGATGTTGAGGAGCATGGGTTGCAGACGATCACACGAGTACGCGAAGCGCGCCTCCGGGGTCTCCCGGGCCTCGTACTCGTCCCAGAGCGCCCGAAGGTCCGACGCCTGGGGCTCCGGAAGCAGGCCGAATATCCGCTCGGCGGCTCTCCGCTCCTCAGCCTCCTTCGCGGCCCGGGCGGTGTCGTCGTAGATGAACACGTCGCCCGCGTCGATCTCGACGATGTCGTGAACGAGGAGGATCTTGACCGCCCGCTCCACGTCGATCGGTGGATCGGCCAGCGGGGCCAGCGCGAGCGCCGTCATCGCGAGATGCCACGAGTGCTCCGCCGAGTTCTCCTGTCGACTCTGATCGGCGAGAAGGGTCTGGCGCAGGATCGACTTCAGTTCGTCGAGTTCGTAGATGAACGCCAACCGGGCGGCGATGTCATCGTCGATCTCCGACGCGATGGTGAGAGCGCGCTCTTTGTCCATTCGACCGGTCGTCCCCTCAGCTCGGTTGATACTCGGCCCACAGCCGGTGAAGCCGGGCCGCCTGACGGTCCGCGCCGATCTCGGCGCACCGCTCGTCGAATCCGGGCTGAGGTCCGAGCCACACCATCTCGTCGACCGAGGCGCTCACCGGCGCGTCGCGGTCGACGGTGGCGATCCTGCGGAACAGCAGCGCCTCGTCGAGGTGCTCGCGCAGGGTGAGCGCGAGCTTGCCCGCCCCCCGCACGTTGACGTCCCACTCCGCCACGTCGAGCGGGATGTCCTCGATGTGGCCGTAGCGGGTTAGCACCGCGGCCGCGGATTTCGCTCCCCAACCCGCGAGACCGGGGAAGCCGTCGGCGGAGTCGCCCACGACACCCAGATAGTCCGGGATGGACTCCGGCGGCACTCCGAACTTCTCGATCACCCCGGCGCGGTCGTAGAGGACCTCGCGTCGACGGTCCAGCTGCACGACCCGGCCGTCGGGGGTGACGCACTGGGCGAGATCCTTGTCGGGGGTGCAAATGATCACCTGTTCGACTCGGTCGTCGGCCGCGGCCAGCGCCGCCGCGGCCGCCAGTGCATCGTCGGCTTCGTGCACGATCTGGGGCCAGACCTCGAAGCCGGCCAGATCGAGGAGCTCCTCCACCTCGGGGAACTGGGCGAAGAGATCCGGATCGATCCCGGAGCCGTCCTTGTAGCCGTCATAGAGATCATTGCGCCACGACTCGATCACGTGGTCGGTGGCGATACCGACGTGGGTGGCCCCGTCGGCCACCAGATCCAGGACAGTGTTGAGCACGCCCCGCTGGGCCCCGAGGCGGGCGTCGCGGTTCGCCGGCGAGTAGTGGAAGCGGAACAGCTCGTAGGTGCCGTCGACCAGATGGACCTTCACGGCAGCGAGTCTGCCATCATCGACGGATCATGGCTGGGCCGCCCTCCGGACTCCCGATCGAAGACGTCCTCGGCGAGCTCCGACGCGCGCTCTCGGACTCAGGGCACGCCGTGCTCACGGCCGAGCCGGGCGCCGGCAAGACAACGATCGTCCCCCTTCGCCTCCTCGACGAATCCTGGCTCGACGGAGACCGAATCGTTCTGCTCGAGCCTCGTCGGGTGGCCGCTCGGGCAGCGGCGCGCCGGATGGCCACCCTGCTCGGCGAGGAACCCGGCCAGACCGTCGGTTGGGTGACCCGCGACGACCGCCGGGTCGGGCCGGGACCCGGATCGAGGTCGTCACCGAAGGGGTCTTGACGGCCCGGCTCGTCAGCGACCCCGCCCTCACGGGAACCGGGCTCGTCATCTTCGATGAATTCCACGAACGGAGCCTGCCGGGCGACACGGGCCTCGCCCTGGCGCTCCACAGCAGGCGACATCACGGGCTGAAGGCGCGCCTCCTCGTCATGTCGGCCACGATCGACACCGGGTCGGTTGCCGCGTTGCTCGGCGAGGACGGCTCACCGGCACCGATCGTCGAGTCGCCGGGGAGAACGTTCCCGGTGGAGGTGAAGTGGCGTCCCAAGAAGCGGCGGGATCCACTCGTTCCGGCCGTCACGAAGGCCATCGCCGAAGCCCTACGGGGTCCTGATGACGTACTCGTGTTCCTGCCCGGCGTGGGAGAGATCCGCCGGGTCGAGAATGCTCTCCGGGGCGAGTTCGGGATCGACGGGCCGGCCGTGTTGCCACTACACGGATCGCTGCCGGCGGCGGAACAGGATGCCGCCCTGTTGCCCCGGGCCGGCAAGCGAGTCGTTCTGGCCACCGACCTCGCGGAGACGAGCCTCACCGTGGAGGGAATCGGCTCGGTGGTCGATGCCGGACTCGCCCGCGTGCCGCGATTCGACGCCCGCACCGGGATGACCGCCTTGACCACCGTCACCGCGTCCCGCGCGTCCGCGGACCAGCGGGCGGGCCGCGCCGGACGGACAGGACCTGGAATCGCGATCCGACTCTGGTCGAAGGCCGAACACGCCAGCCGTGTGCCTCACCTTCCCCCCGAGATCACCCAGGTGGACGTGGCCGATCTCGTGCTCGACCTCGCCCGTCGTGGGATCCGCGACCCGCAAGAGCTGCCGTTCCTCGACCATCCATCGGAGGAGTCGTGGCGACGCGCAGTGACGCTGCTGGTCGATCTCGGTGCACTCGACGCTGACGGGGTGCCGACCGAGCGCGGCCGGATGATGTCGCGGTTGCCGCTGCATCCTCGCCTCGGTCGTCTGGTCGTGGACTCTCGCGACCCCTGGTTGGGATGCCTCGCGGCGGCCCTGCTCGAGGATCGTGACGTGCTCCGGGGCCGACCGGCCGATCTCCCGGCGGACCTCAGCGACCGCCTCTGCCTGCTCCTCGACATCGACCATGCCCTCGTCGACGTGGAGGTCGATCATCGATCTCTGCAGCGGGCCCACCGGCGGGCCGAGGCCCTCGCCCGCCGGGCCGACGTCGCGGAGACGCCGGTCGACCCTCGTCGGCTGGGTGCCGTGATGGTCCAGGGGTTCCCCGACCGGATCGCGCGGCCCAAGTCCGGCCAGCGCGGTCGCTACAGCCTCTCCGACGGCCGGTCGGCGATACTCGATCGCTCCGACTCGCTCATCGACGCTCACGGGCTGGTGGCGGTCGATCTCGGTGGTCGGCCCAAGGACCCGACCATCCACCGCGCCGCCCGGCTCGAGGCGGGCGTCGATCATCTGGTGTACGCCACGCCCGACCTCGACCGAACCGTCGAGGAGATCGTCGACGGGTGGGGGGTCGAGCCGACCGTCGGCGGGAGCCACGACGGACTGGGCACCCGCAACGTGCTGCTCGGCCTCGGCGGCGGGTCCTACCTCGAAGTGATCGGTCCGGATCGTGGTCAGC
>CAYFLT010000011.1:0-55412 GCA_964344055.1 uncultured Candidatus Nemicrothrix sp. | reverse complement strand
TCCCGCGGGTCCGCGGCCGTTCGGAATCGACGACCTGACCGAGGCGGCGCTCGTGACCTGGGCGGCCGGAGTTCCCGACATCGATCTCTGGGTGGGTTGGGCCAAGAGTCGGGGCGTGGATCCGGGTCCGATCCTCGGGATGCAGAGGACCAAGCCGGACGGGGAGATCCTCCAGTGGAGGCTGACGTTCCCGACCGAGGCCGGGGAAGGCATCCTGCCGTTTCTCATCGAGTGGCCAGGCGAGACGCCGGCGGCCACCGCCAACCCGGGGCTCACGCTCTCGCAGCTGTCGCTCACCCACCCGGATCCGGCGATGGCGAGCCGGCTCCACGAGTTCGCTGTGCCGGTGGACGTGGCGGTGGGCCCCCGCGAACTACGGGCCACCCTGCTCGGCCCCACCGGCGTGATCGAACTCACCGGCTGAGTGCCGGCGCATGAAGTTACGGGGCTGGGCGGCTACTCCTGGACGAGTTCGATGAGCGTGCCGAAGGAGCCCTTCGGGTGGACGAAGGCCACGGTGGTGCCGCGGGATCCCGGACGGGGAGCCTGGTCGATCGGCGTGGCACCGGCGGCAACCATCTGCGCCAACGCGGCCGCGCAGTCATCCACCCGGTAGCCGACGTGGTGTAGACCTTCGCCGCGCTTCTCCAGGTACTTGGCGATCGGTGAGTCGGGCCGGGTGGCGGTGGTGAGCTGGATGTAGGAGTCGGCGACCTTGATGAGGGCCTCTTCGACGCCGTCGGATTCCACCACCTCGCGATGGTGGACCTCCGCTCCGAATGCTTCGGCGTAGTAGGCGATGGCCGCCTCGAGGTCGTTGACGGCGATGGCGATGTGGTCGATCTCGGTGAGCTGCACACGCGGATGCTATCCGCCAGCCACGCAGCGCGATTGTGCCACCACCTCGCCCACGTCCGATGAGATACTGCCGTGATGGATCTCCGCCCCGAGGACCTGGAGCAGGCCGACCTCGCGGCGGTCGAGGAGGGCGGCCTCGACCCCGCGGCCGTGATGGATCTGCTGCGCCGCGCCGCCGAGCGGATCCGCACTCTCGAACAGGACGGTGTCCGAGCCGTGGGTGGCACCGTGGCCGACATGCTCGATCAGGCCGTGAAGTCCGCGGACGAGCTTCGCGAGGAGGCCGAGGCGGCTGCCGCCCACCTCCGGGCCGAGGCCGAGGTCGAAGGGGCACGGATGAAGGAGGAGGCCGCGGCGCTGGCGGCCAAGCAGATCGGTGATGCCGAGCGGGCCGTGGCCGAGATGATCGAGTCCGCCACAGCTGAAGCCGACGCGTTGCGCGAGACCGCGGAACGCGATGCCGTCGAGCGGGCCACTGCGGTCATCAACCAGGCCCAACGCCGTCTCGATCGGCTGCTCGCCGCCGAGCGCGACGTCCACGACCGCCTCCAGGCGGCCATGACCGACATCCAGACGTCGGTCGCCCGTGTGGGAGTGCAACAGGCCGAGGAGCTGGCCCTCACCATCGAGGATCCCGACCTGTCTGCGGTCGACGAGGCCACGTGGGCCGACGACGACCGATCCGACGAGGACCGGACCGTCGCAGTCTCGTCGAGCCGGCGCAGCGCGTAGCGCGCGGCGCTAGCCACCCTACGTCGAGAACCACACGGTTCCCTCGCGCGCACTGTGGTTGCGGACGCGCTCACTGTGATGACAAACACGTGACAACCATGACGAGGAAGGGTCCGAAAAGAAATCTTCAGGAAGTACTTGTCATGTGTGTGTCAAAATCGTAAAGTAATCGCAACACAGAGCAGGAACCCGGATTTCAGATCCTCCCCCTCCTGCGATGTGGGGTCGAGGCGTCGTCCTGGATCTGCCGGAATTTTGTCCATACCGCCCGCGCTCCGGCAGGTACAAGACGGCGCCTCGTCCGTTCTTCGGATCGGGCTGGTGGGCCCGCTTCCGGACCCAGTTCCTGATCGGCAGGACCCCTCGCCGACTTCAGTCGCCGGCGTCGAGAACCTGACGGCCCTCCAGGGCCCGGCCGAGGGTCAATTCGTCGGCGTATTCGAGATCCCCGCCCACCGGCAGCCCGCTCGCGATCCGGCTCACCCGGACCCCCATGGGCTTCAAGTACTTCACGAGCAGGGCCGCGGTGGCCTCGCCCTCGAGATTCGGATTGGTGGCCACAATCACCTCCTCGACGTCCTCTTCACCGACGCGGGTCATCAGCTCCTTCACCCGGAGCTGGTCCACACCGACACCGTCGATCGGACTGAACGCACCCTGCAGGACGTGATACCGACCACGGAACTCCTGGGTCCGCTCGATGGCGACGATGTCCTGGCTGTCCTCGACCACACAGAGCAGACGATCCTCCCGACGGGGATCGCGGCAGATCGCACACTCGTCGCCGCCCTCGCTCAAGTTGAAGCAGCGCGCACAGAACGACACCCGCTCCTTGGCCTCGACGATCGCCCGCGACAACCGCATGGCGTCCTCGGTGGGGGCCTTCAGCAGGTAGAACGCCACTCGCTGCGCCGACTTCGGACCGATGCCAGGCAAGCGCCCCAGTTGATCGATCAGCTCCTGAACCGTGGACGAGTAGCTCACCGGCGCTCACTCACCTCCGAGCAGACCGCCGAGCCCACCGAGATCCATGCCTCCCAGGTCGAGCCCGCCGAGGGCGCCCTGCTGTCCACCTTGAAGGCGACTCGAGGCGTCCCGCAACGCGGCGAGGACGAGATCCTCGAGCAGCGAGGGGTCGTCGGGGTCGATCGCCTTGGGATCGATGGAGACCGAATGGAACTCGAAGTGACCGTCGACCTCGACCCTCACCAGCCCGCCGCCGGCGACGCCTTCCACGACCTCGGCCGCGGCCGCCTGCATGTCGGCCATCATCTGCTGGGCCGACTCGAGCAGGCCACCGAGATCAGGAAGACCTCCGCCGAGCGGGTTGATCGCCTCGCCACCCGACTCGTCCGGGTGGGCGGGTTCGACAGGATGATCAGTCATCGGTGGGTTCTTCCTTGGTGTGGAGCTCGGCACCGGGGAATGCCTCGGTGAGTCGTTCGATCAGCTCGTCGGCATGGTCCGGCGCGTCCACGAGATCGTGGAGATCGATGTCGTCGGGGTCGTCGGGGGGAGTGCCCGCATCGCTGGGGTCGACAACGACCGGATCCTCGTCGGGTGGTGTGGGTCCCGGGTCACCGTCGTCAGCGGCGGCAGCCGGCCGTGATGCAGCCGGCTCCGCCGCGGGCGCAGGCCGCGATGGCGCCGGACCGTACTCGTCGACGAGCACCCCCCAGAGGTGGGCGAGGTCCTCCGCGGACCGCTGGCCTCCGCCACCCAGCAGGTCGGTGGCGCGGCGCACCACGGTGTCGCGGTCGAGGTCGAGGTGGAGACCGGCGAGTTGCACGACCTCGGTCGGTGACAGCGGTCGAATGGCGCGGAGATCGATCGGAGCGTCCGCTGCCTCGCGCCGAGACGCCGGGGCCGGCTCGGGCTCTGGAGCAGGCGCGGCGGCGGGAGGCGGCGGTGGGGGCACCGCAGGCGCCTCGACCGGCGCCGGACCGGTGCCGCTCGGAGAGGGAGCGGACGCGGACGCCGATCCCGCCCGCTTCTCGGCGAGCGCTCGGCGGGCGGCCGCGGCCGGACCGATGTCCTTGGATCCCACAGGGTCCTCCGCGGGCGGGGCCGAAGCGGCAGCAGGAACGGGTGGAGCGGCACCCGCGGCGGCCGGGGCCACCGGCGCAGCCTCGGCAGACTCTGTCGAGGGTGGCGGTGCGGGCGCCTCCGCGGTCGTCGCGGCCGGGGTACCGGACCCCTGTTCGAGCCGGTCGAGACGCTCCAGCACCGCGTCCATCGATCGGTCGGTGTCGGGTCGGCAGAGCCGCACGAACGCCACCTCGAGGTCGACGCGGGGATCGGGGGCCTGCCGCATCTCGACCAGCGCCACACCCAGGGTCTCGAGCGCACGAGTCATGGCGGCAGGACTCATCCGGCCCGCCAGTCGTTCGGCGCGCTCCTTCTCGCGACCGCCGATGCGCGGAGGGGGCGAACCCATCGCCGTCAAGAATGCGTCCCGAAGCCCGGCCAGGACACCTTCACCGATGGTGCGGGGATCACGACCACGACCGGTCGCGTCACCGATGGCACCGAGTGCGCCGGCGACGTCGCGTGACGCGAGCGCGTCGAGCAGGGCGTGGGTTGAGGTGTCGATCTCGACGAGTCCTCCCGCCGCGACGACGCGGTCCAACGCCGACAGGGTGTCGCGGACCGAGCCCCCGCCGGCTGCGACGACGTGATCGACAGCGTCCTCACCGACGCCGAGAGCCGCATCATCGATGACCCAGCGGACGTGATCAGCCATCTCGTCGGCACCGAGCAGCGAGAGTTCGAACACTTGGCACCGGCTGCGAATCGTCTCGACGACCTTGTGGGGCTCAGTGGTGGCCAGCACCCAGGAGACGTGTTCGGGGGGCTCCTCCAGCGTCTTCAGAAGGGCGTTCTCGGCCTGAGAGGTGAGCATGTGCACCTCGTCGAGGATGTACACCTTGGCTCGACCCGGCGTGCCCAGGTTGACCTTGCCGAGCAGATCGCGCATGTCCTCGACCTTGTTGTTCGACGCCGCGTCGAGCTCGTGGAGGTCGAACGAGCGGCCCTGCTCTATGGCGACGCAGCTCTCACATGCACAACAGGGCTCGCCGTCGGTGCCGAGGTTCTCGCAGTTCAACGCCTTCGCGAGCACCCGGGCGGACGTCGTCTTGCCGGTACCACGAGGCCCGTGGAGCAGATAGGCGTGACCGACCTCGCCCTTCACGACCGCGTTCTGCAGCGCCGACACGACATGGTGCTGGCCCCGGATTTCGGAGAACTTCTGGGGGCGGTAGCGGCGATAGAGCGACTGGTAGGCCATGCCCGGTCGACTCTATAGCTCGCCGGAGTCGTCGCTGTCGCCGTTGCCCGATCGCCGCCGGCTCCGGCTGAAGATCATCGCGGTGGCCCGCTCGGGCACCGGAGTGAAACGGCTCTTCTGGTCCGCCGGCACCGGGCGGCGGATCACGATTCGGACGAAGAGATAGACGCCGTAGAGGGCATGGACCATCGCCACCATCCAGAAGAGGCCGGCAACGGAGCGGGCCATCGCGACCGACGCCACGATCGGGCCGGCGATGGCTCCGCACCCGCTGGTGATCATCAGGACGACCGATGCACTTGCCCGCTTCTCGTCGGGAATCCAGTCATTGGTGTAGGCCACGCCCAGGCTGTAGAGCGGATAGGCGGTGCCACCCAGCACGAAGATCAGCAGCATCGGGATCAACCCGGTCTCAGGCCCGATCGCCAGCGCGACCGCGGCCCCCGAGGCCACCACAGTCGTGGCGAGCATCACGACCCGGCGGAGGATCCGATCCGAGGCGGTGCCGATCGGAATCTGCAGGACCACCGCGCCGATCAGCAGCGAGGTGATGAGCAACGACACCTCCGCGGTGCTCATCCCGACCCGGGTGGCGTACACCGCGGTGAGACCGCCGAGAGTCGCAGTGGTCAATCCGCTGGTGAACACCGTGATGAGACCGGAGGGAACCACCTTGCGCATCTCGGTGAACGACATCGGTTGGGGGACGACGACCGGTGGCGCCGACGTGGCGGACATCGCCATCGGCACCAGGGCGACCGACACGAGAAGGCTGGAGATGACGAAGAGATCGAAACTGGTCGGGTCTCCGACGTTCAACAGCCCCTGGCCCGCGGCGCGGCCGCCGATGCCAACGACCATGTAGGCCGACATCAGCAGACCCCGGGTGGCGTTGGTGGCCCGATCGTTGATCCAACTCTCACTGACGATGAACAGCCCCGCCATGCAGAACCCCGTGGTGAAGCGCATCAGTGTCCAGCTGGCGGGATTCACCCACAGCGTGTGGAGCAGCACCGAAGCGCTGGCACTCGACGCCAGCGCGGCAAACACCCGGATGTGACCGACTCGCCCCAGGGCACCAAACGTGAAACGGGCCCCGATGAGGAAGCCGAGGTAGTAGCTCGCCGTCATCACGCCGATGGCCACGGAGGTGAAGTCCTCCAGGGTCGAGCGCACGCCGACCGTCGTGAACTGGAGTCCGTTGCCGGCCATGATCAGCATGATCCCGGCGAAGAGCGCCCACGTCCCGGCGAGTGTGGACCGAAGCGGTGGGGCGGGCGCGGAGTCCGTCACGGCGCGCAGTCTTCCACGACATGCGGCGCCCGCCCGGGCCAATTGGCGAGATGTCGCGAGGGATTCGGGCCCGCTGGGCCGACTACAGGGTGGGAGGGGTTGAGGCGCTCCGGCGGAGACCCTCCCACCACCAACTGGGACAGCCCGATCCGGGCCGAAAGGAACAAGACATGACCATCATCAGCAAGCCGCGCCGCGACCATCGACTGGTTCGACTCGCGACGCTCGTCTCCCTGGTCTTTGCGATGACGCTCGGCGCTGCCACTCCGGTGAGCGCCGGCGACGGTGAGATGGAGATCGAGGTTTCGGGGTCGCTCGACTGGTCGGCACCGTGTACCGCGATGAAGACGGACTATGCCTTCGGGCTCACCGGTGACATCACCGGATGCGTCTACGGCAACATCCTGTCCGAGGAGTACAACGAGGAGACCGGCGAGTACCAGTCTCGTGACCACGAGTACTGGCACGTGAGCGTGGCGGGTCTCTCGGGCACCTGGGAGTCCAACGAGTCGTTCTACGCACTCTTCGACCCGGACACCGGCGCCCAGATCTCGGGCGGATGCGAACACCCGATCATCGAGGGATCGGGTACCGGCGACTTCGAGTCCGTCGACGGTGAGATCCGCTTCGTCGACGACGTGGTGAACGGCACGGCCGACTACTTCGGCGTCGTCAAGATCGGCGGGTGACAGATCGCTCCCGGGAACGGCAGCGCCCGTTCCCGGGAGTGGCGGCCAGGCGATCTGCGGCACACAAGCGGCTCCGCTGAGAGCTGCTGCCTTCCGGCCCTGACTCGGTTCACGGGCACCTGTTGCACAGGACCCGACCGCCACACCCCGGAACGGGCGCTGCGCGATTCACGATACCCTCATGGGCCGGAACCGCGGCTTCGCGGTGCCAAGGAGGGTTGCCAGAGCGGCCGAATGGGCACGCTTGGAAAGCGTGTGAGGTGAGAGCCTCCGTGGGTTCAAATCCCACACCCTCCGCCAAATCGAAACCGATCGTGCGGCCATCTGCTCTGATGAGCGGATGGCCGCTCCCGTTTTCGACGCCCCCGCCTGGCGGTGGCGGGTACTCGGCGGGATGGTCTGTGTGTACTTCACCTTCGGAGTGGCGGTCTCGTCGATCGCTCCGATGCTCAACGAGGTCCGCCACGACCTCGGAGCCAGCCGGGGAGAGATGGGGTTGGCATTGGGGGCCTGGGCCTTCATGTTCATCTTCAGCGCACCATTCGCCGGTCGCTTCATCGACCGATTCGGAATCGGTCCGGCGGTGGCTCTCGGCGGCGTCTCGATCGTGGCCTCGATGACCGCGCGCTCAGGGGCGCAGGGCGTCGGCACCCTCTGGCTCGCCATCGCGATCTTCGGAGTGTTCGGTTCGCTCATCTCCGCGGCCGCTCCGACGCTCGTCGCCACCTGGTTTCCCGATGAGAGGGAGCGCCGGCGGGCAGTCGGGCTCTACGCGGTAGCACCGGGAATCGGTGGCGTGGCGGTCCTGTTCGTCACGAACCCCTTCCTGCTCCCGTGGCTCGGTTCATGGCGCGGTGTCCTGTTGGCCGAGGCGGTGCTGGGGGCGTCGGCCGTAGTGGTCTGGCTCCTGATCTTCGCCCGCGCCGACAAGCCGACCCGCGAACACGACATCGTCACCCGCCCCCGAGGGCACCTCGTCGAGCTGGCCAGGTCGCCCGGCGTACGGCTGGCACTGGGGATGGCCTTCACCGTGTTCTTCGTGAATCACGGCGTCCGGCCCTGGCTGCCCGCGGCGCTCGAGGAACTCGGGGGCCACAGCCCGAGCGTCGCCTCCAACTGGGCTGCGTTGTCCGGGATCGCCGGAATCGTGGTCGCGGTCATCGTTCCGAACGGGGCGACACCCGAACGGGTTCGACTCGTGGTGGCCGGGATGCTCGGAGTGCTTGCGGTGAGCCTCACCGCGATGGCCTATGGGCCGGAGTGGTTGGTCGGTCCGGCCGCCGTGACCTCTGCGTCGCGCGCCGCGCTCGTCCCGGTCGGGATCCTCATCCTCATGGAGGCGGACGGCGTGACGTCCGCGAACGCAGGGTTGGCGAACGGGGTCTGGTTCGCGGTCGGCGAGATCGGAGGAGTCAGCGGACCGCTCGTGGTCGGCGCGATCGCCGACACCTCCGCAGGGTTCCCCGGCTCACTCATGACCGTTGCCGCGGTGAGCGTCGCAACAGCCGTCGGGCTGATGGCGCTCCGGCCCCGAGCACGGACTGAACTCAGCCGGCCTCGGCCAGTCGGCTGATCCGCGCCCGTTCCACGAACTCCACGAACGCCCCGAGCCAGGCTCGCAGGGTGGCCCTGGCCTCGTCGTCCACGACTCGGCCGTCGTCGCCGATGAGGTCGAAGATGCCACCCATCCCCAACGAACGGTCGAAGACCTCCGCCCCCGTGACCCCGACCGTCGCCGCCAGGTGGTCACGGACTCCCGCGACGTCGTGGCCACCGGGCGTGGCGGCCACGATCCCGACCGGCGTGCCGGTGAGGGCCGATGAACCCCGCGGCCTCGACAACCAGTCGACGGCGTTCTTGGTGACAGCCGGAATGCTGCGGTTGTACTCCGGCGTGAAGATCACCAGACCGTCGGCTGCCCCGACGGCTGCTTTCAGGTCTGCCACGGTGGAAGGGTCGCCGGCGGCCTCGACGTCGCCGTTGTAGAAGGGCAGTCCCCTCACGTCCGACTCGACCAGGACTGACCCGGCAGGCATCAGCTCGACGGCGGCGGTCATGAGGGCACGGTGGGTCGACTCGGCCCGGAGGCTCCCGACGATTGCGGTGATTTGAAGGTTGGTCATTGCCGATCATCAACGACCGCGACCCGTCGGACATTCCCGCCTGTGACCAAGGGCCCTTCCGGCCCGCCCGGCACCGCGCCGAAGGTGGACTCCAGGGTCTCGAACGAACCGAGGAGTCCGCCATGTCGATGACGTCGCGTGAGCGCGTGCTGATGGCGATCGACCACCAGGAGCCGGACCGAGTACCGATCGTGCTCGGGGTGAGCAACGCCACCGGCATCAAGATGGAGCCGTACCGCGAGCTCAAGGAGTTGCTGGAGATCGACGCTCCCGACGACTACCTGTACGACTGGCCGGAACTGGGCACTGCCAAGATCGACGAAGCCACCCTGCAGCGCCTCCACAGCGACGTGCGCGGGATCCTGGACCTGGAGCCCGCCCACGTGTTGGAGCGGAATCGCTACCGGCCCGAACACTCGGACTACATCGACTCCTGGGGCTCCGGGGCGAAGGAGGTGAAGCCTGGCGAGTGGTTCCCGATGGTCCACCCATTGGCGTCGGCCACCACCATCGAGGAACTCGAAGCCCACCCTTGGCCCGACATGGACGATCCGTCCCGGGTCTCCCACGTGGCGGCTGAGGCGAAGGCCCTGGCCGAGGACGGCCGCCACGCCATCATGGCCACGCCGTGGCTGCTGTTCCCGCTCGAGCGCGCGTTCGCCATGCAGGGCATGGACACATTCCTCATGAACATGGCGCTGTACCCCGAGTTCACCGAAGCCCTGCTCTGGAAGCTGCAGGACGTCTGCAAGCAACTCATGGGGAACTTCCTCACCGCGCTCGGCCCGAACGTCGACATCATCAAGATCGGCGACGATCTCGGAACCCAGCAGAGTCTGCTGATGTCGCCGGACATGTACCGCAAGGTGCTGAAGCCGATCCATGCCGACTGGATCGAGTTCATCAAGGCCCGGACCGACGCGAAGGTGTTCTTCCACACCGACGGCGACGTGTTCCCACTCATCGACGACTTCGTGGAGATGGGAATCGACATCCTCAATCCGATCCAGACATCAGCCGGGAAGATGGCCGACCTGGAGGCGTTGCGAGACCGCTACGGCACGAAGCTGACCCTGTGCGGCGCCATCGACACCCAGCGGATCCTTCCGCACGGCACGCCGGAGGAGGTGCGGTCCGAAGTGAAGCGGGTGATCGACATCCTGGGGCCCGGCGGCGGGTACATGGTGTCGTCGGTGCACACGGTCATGAACGATGTCTCCGCCGAGAACGTCCTGGCCATGGTCGACGCGGTCGAGGAGTACGGCCGGTCTCCGGTGAAGTCGAGGTGAGGCCGGCGTGAGCGATCAGATCCTCGATTCTCTCTACGACTCGGTCGTCGCCGGCGAGGCGGAGAACGCCGCAGCGGCGACCCGAGCGGGTCTCGATGCCGGAGTCGAGCCGCTGACCCTGTTGTTCGATTCCATGATCCCGGCACTGGAAGAAGTAGGACGGCTCTTCGAGACCGGCGAGATCTTCCTCCCGGAGATGCTGATCTCCGCAAGAGCGATGCAGGCGAGCATGGAACTGCTGCGGCCGCTGATGGCGGACGCGTCGGAGGCCCGGATCGGCACCTTCGTCATGGGGACTGTGGCCGGCGACATCCACGACATCGGGAAGAACCTCTGCAACGTGATGCTCGAAGGGGTGGGGTTCGAGGTGATCGATCTCGGCGTGAACGTCCCGCCGGACGAATTCGTGGAGGCGATCCGCATCCACTCGCCCGACGCCGTCGGGATCAGTGCGTTCCTCACCACGACGATGCCGGAGCTCGACACGACAATCGCGGCAATCGCCGACGCCGGCGTCCGTGACGACGTGAAGATCCTCGTCGGCGGCGCGCCGGTCACCCAGGACTACGCGGACCAGATCGGCGCCGACGCCTACGCCCCCACCGCCGTCACCGCGGCCCAGAAGACCAAGGAGCTCCTGGGCCTCTGACTGCGGCCGGGTCAGGTGGGGAGCTGCTGGCGGACGAGCGCGACCCAGTAGTCGATCCCCGTTCCGATGATCGCGTCGTTGAAGTCGTAGTACGGATTGTGCAGCGAGCAGCCGTGAGCGCCCTCGTCGACCCCGTTTCCGATCAGTGCGTAGCAGCCGGGACGGACCCGGAGCATCCGGGCGAAATCCTCTGAGGCCGGCACTCGCGGCGTCATCGGGTCCACGCGGTCATCACCCACCACTTCCCGGGCCGCCTCGACGGCATGAGCGGTCTCGGCCTCGGAGTTGTCGGTGACGATGCAGACCCGGTCGTAGGTCAACGTGCACTCGGCACCGTGCGCGGCTCCCAGTCCGGCGACGATCTCACCCATCCGCTTCTCGATGGTGGCACTGGTCTCGTCGGCGAACCCGCGACAGTCGCCCCGCAGGGTGGCGTTGGAGGCGATGACATTGGCGGCACCATCGGTGTGCAACTCGGTCACCGAGACGACCGCTGGGTCGAGGCTGCTGACCGACCGGGACACGATCGTCTGCAGCGCGAGGACCATCTCGGCCGCGATCACCGTGGCGTCGACGGTGCGGTCCGGCATGGAGGCGTGCCCACCTCGACCGGCGACGGTGATCTCGAAACGGTCTTCGAAACTCATGAGGGGCCCCGGCCGTACGGCGATGTCACCGGCGGGGATGCCCGGCATGTTGTGGAGCCCGTAGACGGCGTCGACCGGGAACCGGTCGAAGAGTCCATCGTCGATCATGGCCTGGGCGCCGTAGCCGGGCTCCTCACATGGCTGGAAGATGAAGTGGACGGTACCGTCGAAGCCTCCCTCGGCGGCGAGCTTCGAGGCGGCCCCGAGCAGCATCGCCGTGTGGCCGTCGTGGCCGCACCCGTGGAACGCGCCGGGCCGTTCGGAGCGGTAGGGCACGTCACCGAGCTCGTCGATCCCGATGGCATCGATGTCGGCCCGGAGTCCGATCGACCGGTCGGATCCGCCCATTCGTAGCGACCCGACCACGCCTGTGGTGCCGATTCCGACCGTCACCTCGAGGCCGATCTCACCCAACACCTCGGCCACCAGTGCCGCCGTCTCCTCCTCCTCGAACCCGAGTTCCGGCCGGCGATGGATCCGACGCCGCCACACCACCGCGGACTCGATGAGATCGTGCTGGGATTGCATGCCGCAACGGTACTGTTGCCCGGTGGATCGACCCAGTGTGCTCCGGTGGGCAGGCCTGATCGTGCTGCTCACGGTGGCGCTCGACCAGCTCAGCAAGTGGTGGGCCGAAGAGGCACTCGCCGACGGCGACACCGTCGGCATCATCCCCACCCTCGAGTTCGACCTCACCTACAACAGCGGCTTCTCCTTCAGCACCGGCTCCGGTCAGGGGCAGCTGGTCGGGGTGCTGGTCATCGGGCTCTGTGCTTTCCTGGTCTGGCAGATCTGGAAGGTCACCACCCTCGTCCGGGGCGTACTGCTGGCAACGATCCTCGGTGGCGCTCTGGGCAATCTCCTCGACCGGATCTTCCGTGCCGAAGACGGCTTCCTGTCCGGTGAGGTCGTCGATTTCATCGACGTGAGTTGGTACGCAGTCTTCAACGTGGCCGACATCTTCGTGGTTTGTGGCTGCATCGCCTTCGTGGGCCATGAGCTGTACATGGCCCGCGCCGAGCCGGGGCCGGAGGACCGAGTGGAGTCGCCGACGGCCGATGAGCCTGCCGACGGCGCCGGCTGAAGCTCTCGCTGGGAACCATTCACCTTCTGCCGACGTTCACAGGCAGATGACCACCACCATCGAGCCGACCGGCAACTCCGAGCCGGCGTCCGCCGCCGACCCACGCCGCGCGGTGCTCCGTCATCGCCGCGGGTCACGGTGGATGCACTGGATCAACTTCCCGCTGCTGACGATCATGATCTGGAGCGGCCTCCGCATCTACTGGGCCGAGGACGTCTACGCGTTCGGGATCCTGGATTGGGAGCTGTTCGAGTTCTTCCCCGAGTGGTTCTACGGCGGGCTCGATCTCGAACGACGTCTGGCGCGTGGGCTCGCCTTCCACCTCAGCTTTGCCTGGCTGTTCGTGATCAACGGGCTCGCGTATGGCGCGTACACCCTCGTCACCGGCGAATGGCGCCATCTCGTTCCCGACCGGCATGCGCTTCGCGACAGCTGGCAGGTCGTGCTTCACGACCTCCGGATTCGCAAGGAGCCACCTCCCCGGGCCGGCCGCTACAACGCAGCCCAGCGGTTGAGCTACACCCTGATCGTCTTGCTCGGTGGCCTGGCCATGTTGACCGGCTTCGCCATCTTCAAGCCGACCCAGTTGAGTTTCCTGACCGAGATGTTCGGGGGCTACGAGATGGCGCGGCGGATCCACTTCACGGTGACGATCACGTTCGTGCTGTTCTTCGCCGTCCACATCGTGCAGGTGGCTCGTGCGGGATGGCGGAACTTCACCTCGATGGTCACCGGCTATGAGCTGGTCGACGGACCGGACACGGATCCGGAGGACGACGATGGCTGAGCGAGACGAGCTGACCTACGAGGAGTACCGACGGCGATCGCGCCGGTCTGTCCTCACCGGCGGGGCGGCGAGCTTGGCCGGCTTCCTCGGCTGGCGAGCCGTGCAGGGGTCACCCGCCGACAACCGGATTCCCGGCGTGCTGCGCGACGTGCACGAGGTGAACGAGTCGATCTGGTCGAGCCTCTTCCGGGAGGATCATCAGGCCAAGTCGTTCTCCCGCTCGGATGCGTCGATCTTGAGGGTGAACGGCCGCAAGGGTCTGGAGAGCGAGATCGATCTCGACTCGTGGCGGCTCGCGGTGTTGGATCCCGATCGGGTCCTGCTCGGCACCCACACGTTGGCCGACATCCAGGCGTTGCCGAAGCACGAGATGGTGATCGAGCACAAGTGCATCGAAGGCTGGGCCCAGGTCACCCATTGGGCCGGTGCGCGCTTCGCCGACTTTCTCGAGCTGTACGAGGACCGGCTCGGTTCGGGGATCACCGACGTCGAGATCACCACGCCCGACCGCGGCTACTACGTCAGTGTCGACATGGCGACGATGCGCCACGACGAGACCCTGCTCGCCTACGAGTCGTTCGACCAGCCGCTCGATCTCGACCACGGCGCCCCGTTGCGGTTGGCCACGCCGATCAAGTACGGGATCAAGCAGATCAAGCGCATCGGCACGATCCAGTTCCTCCGCGACAAGGGTCGCGACTACTGGGGACAGCGAGGCTACGACTGGTACGCCGGCCTCTGAGTCAGGCCGTCAGATGTCGATGGGTTTGGGCCGGTAGCGGCCGAGGGTGCCGAAGAAGCCGTCCACCCGTTCGATGAGGCCCGACTCGGCGAACGTCACCACGTCCATCCCCCGCATGAACAGCTTGTCGTCGGTGTAGATGGCCCACTCGTAGCGACACCGGTCGTGATGCGCGTCGACGTTGCTGCCGAGTCCGAGTGCCGCGGTCGGGTACTCGGTGCGGAATCCGGTGACGTTCTCCTCCAGTGCGTCCTTGCCGGAATGGGCGTGAATCGGATCGACCCATTCGACGTCGTCGGTCACGGCCGCATCGAGTCGCTGTCGTCGGGCCACGGGGTCGACCTCGTTCCACACGAGCAGGTACTGCTGGAGTGAATCGGGAATGTCGTCGGGTACGGGGAATCGGCTCATGTGTCGCTCGCCTCTCTGAGGATCGTCTCAGTGGTCGAGTCGGCGGGGAGCAGCGTCTCGATGCGGAGCTCCTCGAGGGTGACGTCGAACGGCGCTCCGATCGTGGCGATCATCGAGATCAGCCGGAGCGTGCCCTTGGGCGTCTCGAGTTGCATCGGCACCATCAGATCGTCGCCGGACGGTATGGGCGGGCGTGACGGGAGATCGGCCACACCGGGATACGTCCGAGCCTCGGCGACGAGCGCGGCCAGCCGGTCGTCGAATGGCCGCTCCACGAGTTCGCGCTCGAGACGGTGGAGGAGCACGGTGGCGAAACGCTCCCAGTCGACGATGCAGGAGCGGACACCCTTCGGATGAAAGCACGTCCGCATGGCGTTCACCGCCACCCGCAGCGGGATGTCGAGTCCCGTCATCGCGGTCAGTGAGAGCGTGGCCGGGTTGGCCAGGACGATGTCCCACCCTCGGTCGATCACGTAGGCGGGGAGATGACCGTGGCCGGCCAGCACGGCTTCGAGCACTCGGCGGACCTCGTCGAAGTCGGGATCGTCGAGGGCCCGCTCCGCATACTCCGGCGAGAACCCGGCGGTGACCAGCAGGGTGTTCTGGTCCCGCAAGGGGAGATCGAGGGCCCGGCCGAGATGGAGCACCATCTCGCGGCTCGGCTTCGAGCGGCCCGTCTCGAGGAACGAGAGGTGACGTTGGGACACCTCAGCAGCCTCGGCCAGCGAGAGCTGGGACATCCGGCGGGCCTCTCGCCAACGCCGCAGTTCCTCGCCGAATGACACAGTGACGGTGTCGAGAGCCATGCCTCGAGCGTACGACAGCCCGGGTAACGGACTCGATTACCTGTCGGGTCATCGCCTTTCGCCCAATCCGCGCAGACGATCGCCGTATGAACATCACAACCAACTCACCAGCCGTTGCCCGTCTCCGGACCGTCCTACGCCTGAACGCCGGGTTCTCCGCGATCGGAGGACTGATCGCGCTGATCGCAGCGTCGTGGGTGTCGGACGGCGCCGGCATCGACCACGTGACGCTCACCCGGATCGTGGGCGCCGGCCTGATCCTGTTCGCAATCGACGTGCTGTTGCTGGCCCGCGCGTCGGAAGCTCGGCTCGTCCGTGACTCCCTGCTCGTATCGGTCGCCGACCTCTCATGGGTCGCGGCGAGCATGGTCGTCCTCGCGGTCGTAGACCTGACGCGGGCAGGGGTGGTCGGGACCGTCCTCGTCGCACTCGTCGTCGCGGACTTCGCGGCGGCTCAGCTGTGGTTCCGCTCGAAGGCCGTCGGTCCACGGGAGGCCGCTATCGTCACGGCGTGACCCACGGACCCTCGGACGACGAACTCAGGTCGCACGCCCTCGACGAGGCCCGGGCGGCGGCCGAGCACGGCGATGTGCCCGTCGGCGCCGTCGTCGTGGTGGACGGTGAGGTCGTGGCTCGTCGGCACAACGAGAGGGAGCTCACGGGCGACCCGACTGCTCACGCCGAACTCCTCGCCATCCGCGACGCTGCCGCTACCACCGGCTCGTGGCGGCTCGACGGCGCCACGGTGGTCGCGACGCTCGAACCCTGCCCGATGTGCGCAGGAGCGATGCAGCAGGCCCGTGTTGCCCGTGTGGTCTACGGCGCTGCCGACATGAAAGCCGGCGCCTGCGGCTCCCTCTACAACCTGGGTGCAGATCCTCGACTCAACCACGAGTTCGTGGTGCAGCAGGGTGTCCGGGCCGAAGAGTGCGCGGACCTCCTGACCGCCTTTTTTGCCGACCGGCGCGGCTGAGCTTGACCCGATCCCCGGAGGACCGAAACGTCCCCGGCGGAGACGTTTCAGGAAATGCCGGTTGCTCTCTCATGTGAAACCGCGAGCGACCGACCCTGTTCCATGTCTGACTCGCGGATAGGTCTTTCGGACCACGAACTCTCGAGTCTCGCGGCCGCCTCCGGAGTCGATCGCGACGAGCTCGCCGCCGACCTGCGTCGCCGCCCCTGGTCGATCCACGACCTGCTGTCGGACCCCGATCTCGTTCGCTCGGTGCGCGAGCCGGTCTCACTCACCGACGCCACCTCGCCGTTCGTGTTCTTCGCCGTCCTCACCCGACTCGCCGCCGACGACCTCCTCAGCAGCTCGTACGTGAACGACTGGGTCGGTCCCCGCAGCAGGCTCCCGGTGTTCGACGTCGAGCCCGTCCAGGAGTTCGTCGCCGCCCCGGGTCGGGTCCTGTTCGTCGCCCGTCTCCTCACCTCGATGGTCGGCTGGGGATCGGACCCGCTCCCGGTCAGCACCACAGATCCGTGGGAGGTCGTCACCTGGCTCGTCGCCGTCGACAGCGACGACCGGGTCGTGCTCCTTCGCCGGTTCGGCGACCTGGCACTGTTCATGGCCGGCGTCCACGCCGACGCCCTCGGACCCGAGCCTCTCTCGGCGTCCCGGGCCGAGCAGGTCGGCCGATCCCTCGGCATGACCGGAGGCGAGGTGCTCTCGCTGGCCGACCCGGCCTCGCCGTCGCCCGGCCTGGACACTCTCGAACGGCTCGGCGCCCGCTCCTACCACGAGGCCCGGCGCACCTCGCCCGAGATCACCCCGGTCGTCAGCGACGTCGCCGAGCGGATGACCGCCGCCCGTAGGTTCCTCACCCACCTCCACGACGAGTACCTCGCCACCACCCGGCCGACGTCGCCGATCGCGGCCTGAGCCCGACCACGATTCGGGTGGGTCGCCCCGCCTCCCACCGCTAACCTCGTTGCCGGAAGGTTGCCTGAGCGGACGAAAGGGGCGGCCTCGAAAGCCGTTGTGGCCTCCGGGTCACCATGGGTTCGAATCCCATACCTTCCGCCACCGAATCCCGGCCCCACGGCCGGGATTCGTCGCGTCTGGAGAACCCCGTCGGCTACGGTCGCCAAGCGAGATGGCCACACCGAGGAACCCAGCGGCGCAACGGCTGATGAGCGGCGAATCGTGGGAATCGTTCTGCGATGAACTCAAGAGCGCCGGCAAGATCATCCTCCGAGAGGACCTGCCCGACGACGAACTGACTCGTGCCGAAGGACACCGCTACCTCGTCCAGCAGCTGAGCGCAGCGATCGAACAGGTGCTCCTCGGGGCCGACCTTCAGCCCCTGCTGAGCCTGAGCTTCCACAAGACCAAGAAGTGGGGTGGTGAACCGGCCGACGGCAAGTTCATCAGCGCCCGGATCCACGGCGACGGGCGCTACCGGTTGCATGGCACCCTCGGCACCGCCCGCTTGACCGCGATGCAGCTGGCCAGGACGGCACCTACCTACCAGGCGTTCGGTTCGCTCAGCAACGAAGAGATCGGCGAACCCGGCGAACCGTTCGAGGTCATGATCAGCCGTGAGCAGCCCGCCGATTGGGGCGGCCCCTGGCTCGAGCTCGATCCCACGGCCCATCTGCTCTTCATTCGTCAGTACTTCGGTGACTGGGAGCGCGAGGTTCCGAGCGAGATGATGCTCGAACGGCTGGATCCAGTTCCCACCCCACAGCCCCTCACACCGGAGGTCGCAGACGGACAGCTCGCCAAGATCGCGGCGACGTTCGCGGGCCGGGTGCCGGCGTGGTTCGAGTGGGTCCTACCCATGAGGGCAGATCTGACGAACGCCGTCGGTCCACCGGTCGCCACTGCGGCAGGGCTGGACGACAACCTCTACGGCCACGGTTGGTTCGACCTCGAAGAAGACCAGGCCCTGATCATCACCCTGGACCGACCCGATGCCCTGCTGTGGGGGTTCGTGCTCCAGAACTTCTGGTGGGAATCGATCGACTACGTGAACCACACGTCCAGCCTGAACGGCGACCAAGCAGTCGCGAGCAGCGACGGTCGCTTCCGGCTCGTCATCGCTCGCCGCGATCCGGGAGTGCCCAACTGGCTCGACACCGGCGGCCACCGGGAAGGCGTCATCCAGTACCGATATCAGCGCACCGCCGACGCTCCCGTCCCCGAGTATGAGCTGGTGTCCATGGGCGACCTGCGTACCCATCTCCTCGAGGACACCCCGGAAGTGAGCCCCGAGGAGCGCCAGGCCGAGTTGCGCATTCGGCGGGCTCACACCGCTCGACGTTGGGCGCCGTGAAACACGTCCCTGCGGGGACGTTCTACTCGCACCAGGCGGCGTCACGACCGACAGCCAAGCACAGGAATTCGGTACCATCGGAGGTGCGCGGGCCCGAAAGGGTTCCTCATGGCCGACAATTCATCTGGTGCAAACGTCTGGTCGCTCTTGATCGTGGTGGTTGCGCTCGGCGCCACAGGTGTGATCACCCTCCTCGTGGTCGACGAGTACGCCACAGCGAGCGAGGCCGTATCTGTACTCGGGGCATCGCTACCTGTGGTTGGGGTGATCGTCGGCGCCGCGTTCGGCGTGGTGCTCGCGTGGCCGGCTGCGAAGGCCAAGGGAGAGTCCGACGGCAAGTCCGAGGTCAAACGTCAGGTGGCGAACGAGATCGCCGCCCTTCTCCCCGATGACTCGTCAGGTCGCGGCATCGTTCCCAGCCAGGAGATGCAGGACCCCAAGGCGGAGGCGATCATCGCCGGGGTGAGAGGGATCGTGGCCGGCCTCAGAGCCTGACCGGGCTGGGGCCGCTGGAACTCCGTCCAGTCGTCACCGCGGCTCGAGGATCACCACCGCGGTCTCGGTGGGCCGACGGGAGGCGTAGGAGTCGAGGTTCGCATCGATCTCTCGCCACCGAGCCCACAGACGATCCCGTTCATCAGCTCGAGCGGCCCGACCGGTGACCAGTCGATGTTCACCGGCGAGGTCGATCTCGGCTTCGGGGTTGGTCTGGAGATTCAGCCACCATGCCGGCTCGGCCGCGCCCCATCCGTTCATCGCCATCGTCACGAAATCAGGGCCGTCCTCGAAGTAGCCGACCATCACGCTGCGGGCCTCGCCGGTTCGGCGACCGGTGGTGGTCAGGCGCAGGGTGCCCCAGCCGTCAGGCTTCGGCTTCCGGAGCCCCAGGCGCCCACCGGTCACGCGGTAGATGCCACGGTGGACCCGCCATGCCAGATGGATGAACCAACGGGGTGGTAGCCACGCCTTCTTCGTCGTGGGATCGTCAGTCGTCGGAGTTGCGTTTGTCATGAGAGTGTCCCCCTTTGGGGCGCTTCCGCTTCACAACCCCCATCATCCGCCCGCGGCTCCGGGATCGGTAGGGCCGAAGTCCTGGCAGGAGACCTGGGTCAGTCAGCTTCGTCGGTGCCCCAGAAGTAGAGGCTGTCGCCCGAGAGGGTGCCCTCGGTCCACTTGACGTAGTCGTCGGGGGTCATCGCGGCCCACGGCGGAGTGTCCTCCACCTGATCCCGACCGATACGCCGGCCGAGCTGGACGAGAGTGTCCGCAGTCGCGACACGATCGGCCTCGTAGGCCTGGAGCAGCGACTCCCACGATTCGTTCTCCGCGCCGAGCTGCTCGAGGAGCCGAGCATCCTGCATCGCCTTCGTGGCTCCGCTCCCCGTGTGTGGGCGGGCCAAGGCGCCGGCATCACCGATCAGAACGAGCCGGTCGCGGACATACCGGTCGATCGACTCGTCATAGACCGGCTGGATGGACACCTCATCGATCGGACTGTCGAACAACGGACGCAGCGACGGGGGGATCGTCTTGTCCAGCAAATCGAGGAACTGGTCGTACAACGCCTGAGTGACCGCTCCCGGAGGGATCGAAGAGGGTTCGGTGATCACGAGCCCCTCGGGCTGCGGGGCATAGATCGCCCAGTTGATCCGACGGTGGCCCGGAGTGGCACCGTCGTCGAAGTCCGGGATCGGGTACATCACCGCGTGACCACGTTCGAATCCCACGGTGAGCCACGCCTGGTCGTCGTCGAGCGCGTCGATGGCGATGCGGTCGCTGAGGCGAGACTCCGGGAAGTTCCCGCGCCACAGGATGTACCCGGCGTACGCAGGGTCGGTGGCGTCGGCCACCAGACCTCGAACCACCGATCGATATCCGTCGGCACCGAAGACGACGTCGAAGTTCTCACGAGAGCCGTCGGCGAAGGTGAGCGAAACGCCATCGGCCCGGCCGTCGACAGCGACCACCGACGCACCGTCGTGATAGCGCCCATCCGGGACGCCACTGCGTAGCGAGCGCCAAAGGACCCCCCAGTTGCTCATGGCGGCCGCGCTGGGCTGGCGCCACATCAACGAGCCCGAGTCGCTGCCATCGGCGCGCTACCAGCTCGCCCTCGGATGGCTCCTCGACGGAATCGAGTCCACCGGTTGACCGCCGGACACTCAGTCGTGGACGAGGCTCACCCGAACGGCGTCACGACCCGGGATCTTCCGCTCCAGCATCTGGAGCGCCTCACCGATCCGATCGAGTGGGTACGTCTCGCCCGCGACCTCGGCCCTCGGGAGCCTCGCCGGCGCGGTCCATGGCCTGGGGGTTGGACCCCGACCCCGCCACGATCCGCAGCGACTTGAAGACGATGTGGTCCGAGACGATCTCCACCGGGCGCTCGTCCTTGAGCCCGGCCAGAAGGATCCGCCCTCCGAACGCCGCCATCTCGATTGCGTCGGCGACTGGCTGGGTTGCGAGGGCCGTGAGATCCATCACGGCGGTCGCTCCTCCCCTGGTCATCTCCCGGATCCGCCCGACCAGGTCGTCCTCCTCATCGACGTTGATCGCGTCGTGGGCTCCGACGGCTCTCGCCGCGTCGAGACGGAGGGCGTCCGCCGAGGTTCCGGTCACGATGATCTGGCGCACGCCGATCTGGCTCGCCGCATGCGGCCGCGATCAGCCCCATGTGACCCGGTCCTTGGATGACGAGCCGATCACGCTCGTGCAGGCCCAGGAGGTCGGACCAGCTCACAATGCTGGCAAGCGGTTCGAACAGGCTGAGCTCGGCGGCAGGAACATCGGGGGTGAGCGGCACGAGATGGGTACCCGGAAGCAGCCCCATGTACTCGCCGTAGCCACCCCAGAGCCCGTGGTCGACATCGGTTCCGATCGTGTAGCCGTAGACGTCGAGCTCCGCCTCCGCGCGCCCACCGAACAGCACCAGGTCGACGCCCACTCGCTGACCGACATCGACGCCGAAGTCGGCATCGGGCGCCAGCGCATGGACCCGCCCGACGATCTCGTGGCCGGGGACCACGGGTGACACCTCGCCCGGCACGTGCCTGTGACCGTGGAGCTGCGAGATGTCACTCCCACAGAGCCCCACCGCCTCGACCTTCAGGACGCCGCCGCCGCGGCCCGGCGCGGGAATCGGGAAGTCCCGCATCTCATACGAACCGTCGCCCGCGAAGACGACACCACGACACGTGCTCATGTCACAGATCCTCTCACCGACGACAGGAGAATGGATCAGTCCGCAGACCAGACCCATGCGAATGAGCTCATCGATCAGGGCAACCTGGCCCGAGAGGAGTCACGGCTCGACGACGCCATCGACCTGTATCGCCAGGCCATCGAGCTCTGTCCTGCCTACGCCTCGTTCAACCTGGTGATCGGCGACGACCTCCAGGCGGCGGGTCGACTAGAGGATGCCGCCCACGCCTACCGGGCAACCGTTGCGTCGGTTCCCGAGCACGATCAGGCGTGGGAGGCGCTGGCCAATTGCCTCTACCGACTCGGCGATCGCCGCGGCGGCGACGAAGCGATGATGCGCTTCCAAGAGCTCGAGGAAGGGCTGACTCCCGGCGACGCAGACGAGGAGCTGACCCGCTACCACACCGCGGTCGACATCAACGATCGAGCGAAGATCGCCGGCCGACTCGCCTACAGCACCGACGACAGGGTCCACCCCGTTCTCCACCAGCACCTGGTCGAAGCGCTTGCCGACATCCGAGGTGATCGGATCGGGACCGGGCTTAGGTACTGGGTGTCGATTGCGAGGCTGCTCGTGCGGTTCGGGTTGGCGCCCTTTCTGGACCGCTACTCCGACGGGCCGGCGCCGAGCCAGGACTGGCTCACCGAGGACCTCGAGAAGTATCTGGCCGTGAACTCAGCTGCTCCCGATCCGCAGAAGCATCAGCCGATCTTCTGGATCAGGAACCCGAATCGTCCCTGAACAGGTCAGGCGGTTCGAGGACCCGGTTCACCTCGGCGAGCTTCTCGGTCTCCTGCCGGGCGATCCGGAGCTGGAGTTCGAGCTCCTTGACCCTCAGCTCGTGTCGGTGATTCATCAGTGACCGGACAACCCAGCCGATGGCCAGTACGACCAGCACCGCACCGCCGATGCCGAACACGATCGCGCCGAGGCCGCTGGCCCCCAGAACCGCGACGAGCGGGATCGAGACCGCGACGAGCGGAATCGACACGCCGATGATCGGGATGGCCAACGCAGCACCGAAGCCGTCGGACTCCTCGTCACCGCGGTCGGACTCCTCCACCGGCTCGTCGTCGCTCATGTCGCGATGGTAGATGGCTGCGAGGAAGACATTCCATGGCGCAGCAACCCGGGGCCCACCAGGACTCGGTGCGCTCGACTCCTCGTCGTCCACGTCGAGGGCCGCGATCACCATCCCACCCACCTCGTCCAGGGAAGGACCGCCGAGTCGCAGCTTGCCCGGCTGCTCGCCGTCGGCCACAGAAGCGTCCCCGCGGGGACGTTTCCTGCTCGGTCAGTGACCGGCCAACGCGGCGACGACGGGTGCGAAACCTTCGGGGTCTCGGATGACGTAGTGGCTGATTCCGAGCCGTTCCCGGGTCCGTTCGAGCTTGTCGACCACCTGCTCGAAACTGCCGGCCAGGACGAATGGCGTATGGGCGAGAACATCGGCGCCGTGCCGGAAGCGAGTGACCATCTCGGTCTCACTCGGTACGGCGTCGTCGAGTGCGGCGAGCTGCACGAGAGCCGATCGTTCGATGTCACCATCCCGCTCTCCCGCGGCATCGGCCAACCATCGCACGCGAATGTCCAACTTCTCGACGGGGAACCCACCGCTGTCGGGCCGGCCGTCGGGGCCGAAAGAGAGTCCGGTCATCTGGAAGATCGAGGCGTAGCGCCCCGCCAGACCGACCACTCGCCGCCCGTTGCCGCCGATCAGGATCGGCATGGTGTTGACGGGCCGAGGACCGAGGTCGTCGATTTCGACGGTGTGGTGCTCACCCGAGAACGAGCAGGTTCCGGTACCGAGGAGTTGGCGTAGAACCTCGAGCGACTCGGCGAACCGACCCACCCTGGACGGAGGCGGCCGGAGTGTCAGCCCGATCGCATCGTGCTCAGCCTGGGAATAGCCGGTCCCCATCCCGAGGATCAACCGTCCGCCGGTCATCTGATCCATCGACGCGGCGGTCCGTGCGAGCAGCGCAGGATGGTGGAACTCGTTGTTGAGTACGAGTGGGCCGACCCTCAATCGGGTTGTTGCCTCAGCGGCGATCAACAGTGGAACGAACGGATCGACCGCACCCCCACCGATGTGATCGGCGGTGTAGAGCTCCTCGTAGCCGAGCTCCTCGACGCGTCTCGCGTACGGCCGGAGCGCATCAGGGTCCTGGAACGGGCCGAGTTGGACAGCGAAGCGGAAGGGGCGCACCGCACGATCATCGCCGATTCGGGCGGGAACCGACGACCGGAGCCGCGCGACTGACCGTCGAGAGACGTCCCCGCGGGGACGTATTCAGCTCGGCAACGTCGCCAGCGCCTCGTTGAGCTCGCGCTTGCGGCGCACCAGCTGGGTCGGCTCGAGCGCAGCGAGTGCGTCCTCACCGACCTGACGGGCGAGGTTGAGATCACCCGGCCCATCTCGCTCCCCGAGCAGGCGAACGAGATGCCAGGCGATCTGGCCGACGTCGAGAAGATAGCCGGCGTCACTGCTCTGGTCCAAGGCACCGAGATGCAGCTCGATCGCCTCGCCCGGTCGGCCCATCAGGTCGGCGAGCAAGCCGAGGTGATAGTCGACCGCAAGGACGTACTGAGCGCCTGGCAGCGGCCCCGCCAGTCCTCGCATCGGCTCCGTCATCTCTGCGATCTGTTCGGCCAAGCCGTTGGCACCGATTTCCCAGGCCAGTTCGGCTGCGACGAGCAGGTGCGAAGACGAGGGATAGTGCTGCAACAGTTCGAGGATCCGATTCTCCTCGACGAGCTCGGTCCTCACATGGGGGACCATCCCGCTGAGGAGCCCGACGGGCCGCGAGAACCGCGGATCCAACTGGTTGGCAAGCTGCCGGTCCATCTCGTAGTCGGCCCATCGATCCCGCCACGCCGCGATGGATGGGTCGACCACATTCCGGATCCGAGCCATGGCATCCGCGCTCACATCGAGCCGGCCTCGCCGCTGGGCATCGACAACCGGGAGTATGAGGGCGAGGATCTCGGCTCGGTCGCGGCCCCGCTCGATCTCGACGCTCGGGAACGACTGCTGTCGCCACGCCATCTGATCGGTCACGAAGCCATAGAGCGTGGCCGCGCTCATGACCGCCGCACTTCCGGATGCTTCAGCTGCTCGGATCAGGTGTTCGCGGACAATCAGGAGCGAGTCTCGGGGCTGAGGATTGTTCGCCACCGTGAACGACCTGGCAAGCGTGGCCGAGTCCATGTCGCCGATACGTCCGATCACCTCATCTGCGCGCAGCCCGTCGACCGCAAAGGCCGCGTACCGCTCGACGAGAAGGGCCGCAGCAAGCGATGGTTCGAGGTCGGCGAGGTCGGGAGCCAACAGCAGCCGCCGGAGAGTCGCCGCCAACTCATCGAGGAACGAGATGGACATGAGACTGCGACTGAACTCGACTGCTGCTTCCGCAGTCGACCGAGTAGATGCTGAGTCCACCAGCTCGTTCATCCGGCGCATTGCATCGTCGACGGCGTCGTGGTTCACCAGCCTGCTCTGGACCGCGCTCCATGCACCCAGGAGCACCATCTCCTGATCGGGGTCGAGACTGCCGTCGGTCGTGTCGCGAGCCTGGTCGAGGAGGTCACGAGCCTCTTCGAAGGCGCGCCGCTCGGTCGCCCGACGGGCTGCCTTGCGAGTCCACCCGACGACCACACTCGGGTCGGCCGCGGCGGCAGCCGACAGATAGTGGTGGGCGATCGCACTCACCGTCGCGTCGTCGGACCGTCCCGTGTCGACCAGCGCATCACCGACCTTGCGATGTAGGCGCAACCGACGCGCGGTACTGAACTCGCCGTAGAGCGTCTGGCGGATCAGCGCGTGGGAGAACTCGTAGCGGCCGGGTCGGGCCGCATCGACCAGCAGGCCGGCTTGGAGCGCTTCGTCGAGACGATCGAGGACGTCGTCCTCGTCCATGTCGCTGACCGCGATCAGGAGGTCGACGTCGATGTCGTCCATCAGGGCCGACGCGGTGGCGAGGAGCCGGTTCGTCTCCGCGGAGACGTGATCGAGGCGTCGGCCGACGACCTCGCGAACGCCCTCGGGGACCGCCCGTTGGATGGTCGCGGCGTCCGCGGCGGTCCACCGACCCTGCTGTCGAACCAGAACCCCCGACTCCATGAAGTGGCGAAGCATCTCCTGCAGGAAGAAGGGATTCCCTGCCGCGTCGGTGCCGGCCTGGGCTGCGAGCTGTCGACCGGCGTCGGAGAGTTCGTGACCGAGCACCGCCTCGGTGAGGGCGACCGCCTCGACCTCATCCACGCCCCGAACGGCGAGTCGTTCGACGCGCTCCTCCCGTCGAAGATCGGCGAGCACCTTCGAGAGTGGATGGGCGCGGTCGACCTCCACGTCGCGATAGGTGGCCATCACCATCAGTCGGCCGGTGTTCAGGTGACGCACCAGATGGAGGAGAAGGTCGAGGCTGGCTCGGTCGGCCCAGTGGATGTCGTCGAGGACGATGACCAGGGGCGACGACGACGCGACTTGGAGGAACGAGGAGACTGCGTCGAAGACCTCGAGCTGGCGATCTTCCTCGGTGAGGATCGGCCGCTCGAGATCGGCGAACCGGTCGAGGAGATGGGGCACGACCGGAGTGACCATGTCGCCCCGTACGCCGATCTCGGTGCGGAGTTCAGGGTCCGACCGGGCTTCGGCGTAGGCAGTGAGCGCTTCGGTGAAGGGCCGGTAGGGCGACGGGTGATCCTCGGCGCAGCGGCCGTACACGACTACCGCGCCCTCGTCGGTATGGAGCGACTCGGCCACTGCGGCGGCCAGCCGGGTCTTGCCGACGCCTGGCTCTCCCGCGAGGAGGGTGAACCCGGGCCGGTTTGCGCCCCGGATCCGTTGCCAGAGCGTGTGAAGGGCGCTGACGTGCTGATCACGACCGACGAAGTCGACGGCGTGGAGGAACTCGAGTTGGGGCGGGAAGTCCGGCTGTTCGTTGTCGGGGTGGGCGACGAGTGACCGCAGGGGCGGGAACCGTCGGGGCAACGCCGGGTGCAGGACCTGATGTACCCGTTCCGGTCGGCTGAGCCCCCGCAAGGAGAGCAATCCGAGGTCGACGGTCGCCACCTCAGGGCCAACCTGGTTGTCGAGACCCTGATGGCACGATCCGGAGAGCAGGATCTGCCCGCCGTGGGCGGCGTCGAGCAATCGTGCGGCGATGTTGAGGGGCGGACCGAACCAGTCGTCGTCCCGCTGATCGGCCCGACCGGTGCTGACCGACATCCGCACTGCGAGCGGCTGACCACCGACGGTCAACTCGGTGAGCTTCAGCTGGGCGGCTACCGCGGCGTTCACCGAAGCCGAGGGTGTCGGTAGCCATGCCAGCAATCCGTCGCCAGTGTGTTTGAACACCTCGCCGCCGTGCTCCTCGACTGCAGTTCTGATCACCCGATCGTGGTCTGCGGTCGCTCCGGCCATCTCGTCGTTGTGAGCCGACCACAACTCGGTCGACGCCTCGATGTCGGTGAACAGGAACGACCGGCTGTCGGGTGCAGGTTCAGGGGAAAAGGCTGCAGCGGCGGCCTCCGGCTTCAGCGACGGGTCGTGTTCGAGGATGCGCCGCTCGAGCTCCTGCAGGGAGGGGCCCGGCTCGATACCGAGTCCCTCCACGAGATGATCACGGGCTTCGCCGTAGGCCCGGAGCGCCTCGGCCTGACGGTCCGCCTGATAGAGCGCTTGCATCAGAAGGGCCCACAGGCCTTCGCGCAGCGGGTTCTCAGCGACGAGCTCACGCAGCCGGCCGATCTCCGATGGCCCGTCGCCACGGTCGATCGCGGCGCCGAGAACCGACTCGACCGCACCGAGGTAACGCTCGTTCAGTCGGGTCGAGATCGGTCCGAACCCGCGAGAGCCGAGGCCCGGCAGCGGAGCACCGGCCCACACGGTGAGCGCTTCCTCGCTCCGGCCCTCGTCGAGAAGGCGCTCGAACGCGACGAGGTCGACCGACTGGGGATCCACGGTGAGCCGGTAACCATCGCCGCTGCGCTCGATCGTTTCGTCTCCGAGCGACTTGCGCAGACGGGCCACGTAGGACTGGAGCGTCTTCTCGGCGGTTCGAGGCGGATCGTCCTCCCACACGAGCTCGATGATCCTCGCGGTGCTGACCGGGCTACCCGGGGTCAGGGCGAGCGCGGCCACGACCGCCTGGCTCTTGGTGGCGCCGAGATCGACCTCAACTCCGTCGATCTCGGCCGAGATTCGCCCGCTCAGCCGGATGTCCATCGCGGGCCGACCTTAGCGATCGACCGGCACCCGTTCCCGCGGAGCCGGGTCGGATTTCGCGAGGTCGGCAACCTGCGCCCAGCCGGTCGAAGGTGCCCCGTTGAGCGCGTTCATGCTGTCGAGTACGCCGATGAATGCCCGCGTGTCGCGTTCGAGGAGCCGGTCCAGCCATCGGATCAACACGGCACAATCTCCCTGATCTGGTCGATCGCCGGTGCGGGGTCTTCGCCGACCAGCACCGCGTGCATCCCGACCGCTCGCGCGCCGTCGGCGTTGACCTCGAAGTCGTCCACCATCAGCGCCCGCTCTGCGAGCGGCTGCCCACACCGCTGGAGCGCGAGCCGGAAGGCGGCGGGATCGGGCTTGCGCACTCCGGCCTCACTCGAATCGATGACCTGGTGGAACAGCTGGCTCCAATCCGTCAGCGAGCCCCAGACGGAGCGCAACTCCCGAGCGTTGTTGGTGAGAAGGCCCAGGGTGATCCCCCGGGATCGGAGATCCCTCGCCAGATCGACCATGGACTGTCTCACCGGGGCAGCCATCACCGGCGCCAAGACCTCCATCGGGTCGATCTCCACGCCGAGGCGCCGCTTCGTCTCAGCCATCGCCCATCGTCGGGCGGCCTCGATCGGAAGCTCGCCGCGCTCGACCTTCTGCCACGGATGATCGGACTCGATCCCGTAGCCGCCCAGCATCACGTCGATGAGGCCGTCCGGATCAACTCCCCGATCGACGGCGGCACGACGGGCCGCGGCCATCGGGGAGGGGGTGAAGACTCCGCCGAGGTCGAAGATGACGGTTTCGATGGGAACGACTGCTGTCTGGTGCATGCCGCCACCATGCGAGACCTGGCCCGCAGTGCGGTTGCAGGAGGGTTGCACGAGGGTTGAACAGCCGGATCCGGCCTCTGCTAGCAAGGACCCATGATGCGACTTCGCCAGCTCGTACTCGTGGCCCGAGAACTCCGACCGGTGGAAACCGCGGTGTCCGAAGCCCTCGACCTGGAGGTCTGCTACCGGGATCCGGGTCTCGGCTACTTCGGCCTGCGCCACGGGCTGTACACGATCGGCGATCGGTTGCTCGAGATCGTGGCGCTGAAAGATGCCGGCACCACCGCCGAGCGCTTTCTCGACCGGCGGGGCGGCGACGGCGGCTACATGGTGATCGTGCAGGTCGACGATCTCGCCGACCATCGCGAGCGTGTCCAGGAAGCCGGCATCCGAATCGTCCACGACGGTGGCGGGGCGGGCATCCACGGCATCCACCTCCACCCGCGCGATGTCGGCGGCGCCATCTTGTCCATCGATGAGGCCAACCCACCCGAGAGCTGGGGCTGGGCCGGGCCCGACTGGGCGTACCACGCCAACTCGTCCGTCGCGAGCGACATGGTCGGTGCCGAAATGCAGGGCGACGATCCCGACGCGCTGGCCGCCAGCTGGGCCGTTGCACTCAACCGGTCGGTCACCGCGGAGCGGACGATCGAACTCGACGACGCCACGATCCGGTTCACCCAGGCGACCGACGGGCGAGGCGACGGCCTGGCGGCCATCGATCTCGCAGCTGTGGACCCGGGCCGAACCGGTGAGACCCTCGAACTCGGTGGCGTTCGCTTCAACCTCGTGTGACGGACAGTGTCCTGATCACGCTCATCCGGCGTCGACGGGACCTCGCCGAAACCGTCTCGCCACTCGCCCGGCGACAGCCCGGGGCTTGGACCGAGGAACCTCCACCGGCAATGGCACCGGGGGGACCACCCAATGCGCGGTCGGGGTCGCCACATCGTCTGCGTGTCGAACCGCCACCGCGATCGGGGAGTGCAGGATGCCGAGTCCTTCGAGGATCGTGAGCTCGAACCCCGCTCGCTCGAAGCAGTCCGTGATGAACGAAGCCGACCAGCCGCTCTCGAACCAACCGTATTTGCGAATGCAGTAGATCGACATCGGATCGAGCCGGAGCCCCCACGTCTTCCACCAGCGATCCTGGATCGGCTCGCCGGCGAGCGTGAGTTTCCCACCTGGTTCGAGGAACGCACCGAACTTCGCCGCGATCTCCCAGGGCCGCACGGCGTGGTGCAGGCATTCGTAGAAGAGAACCAGATCGAACCGATCCTCGGTGTCGAAGTCATCGAAGGAGCTTCGAGCCGTCGTGACGAGGTTGTTCCGGGCCTCAGCCCTCCTCGTGACCAGTTCGATGAACTGGGGATCGATGTCGACCGCGGTCACGTCGCACCCGGTCCAGGCCAGCATCTCGGTGCTCACCCCCCATCCGCAGCCCACGTCCAGGACCTTCGCGGCAGGAGGAAGATCCGACACGACGACGGCAGTGAGGATCGTTCGTGCGTGCTTCGCCATCAGGTCGACATTCGCCGAGGCGTACGGATTCGGCGCGTCCACATGCCCATCGACATCGATCGGCACGTGCACCTCGTTCGCATACTGGTCGAGGTCTCGGCCGGAGATCTCGCGGTACAGCTCGAGCTGCATCCGGCAGTACTCCTCGCTGTAGCCGTCCAGCTCGTCGTCCACCTCGGTGGAGAAGGAGAGCGTGAACTCTCGGACGGCGCCGGCCGCCTCGGCCTGGACGAAGCCTCCGTGGCGATCGCACTCGGCCACGAAGTCGTCGAGATCATCGGTGTGAAGCCTGCCGAGGGTCATCGGTCAATCCCTCCGATCAGAGTTCGAGGGTCATGCACTGGCTGTGGGGATTGACCGTGTAGTCGGCAAACGGTGGGCAGTCGCGAAAGCCGATCGATGCGTACAGCGCACGCGCCGGCGCGAAGGCGTCGTAGGTGCCGGTCTCGAGGCTGACCCTCAGGACCCGCCGCTCCCGCGCCACCGCGAGGAGGTGCTCGACCATCGCCCGGCCGATCCCCTTCCCGCGGGCCGGGGCGGTGGTGTGCATCGACTTCACTTCGACGTGGACTTCGTCGAGCTGTCGAAGCGCACCGACACCGAACAGTTCGTGATCGGCGCGGGCGCTGAAGAAGGTGACGGCCGGATCGAGCAGTCCATCGACATCGAGTGCATGAACGTGACCGGCGGGCGTCACCGAATGGGCGAAGTCGAGATGGGCCTGAAGGAGGCGGAGAACGTCGGGTCGGGTCGGGTTGTCGACGGCGATGATGATCCGGTCGAGCACAGGCAGGCCTCAGGCCGGTGGCGTGTGCTCGAACGGCAGGTCGGCGTACCGGGACTGGGTGACCGTGATCACCAGAGCAACCCGCTCGTCACGCATCGGGAACGGCGCATCGATGTACTTGTGCGACACGCGATCCATGAGTTCGAGGTCGGCGTCGGCCTCGACCGCCGCGGTTCCTCGCACCTGGCCCTCCTCATACGGGTTGTGCATGTCGACCACCGACAGCGCGACTCGCGGATCCCGCCGAATGTTCTGGGCCTTGAGCGAGTTGGTACCGGTCCCGATGGCGAGTGTGTGTTCGTCGACGACGTCCACCCACACCGGATCGAGCTTGGGCGAGCCGTCCTCTCTCAGGGTGGCGAGATGGACGAAGTTCGGTCGACGCAGCAGATCCAGGAGCTCCGGCGACATCGGCTTCCCTTTGGACATGGGCTCTCCTCGCGGTTGGACCGCGGCCATCATCTCAGATCTGCCCGCATCGACGCCGATGGCTGACCGATGGCTGACATCACCAAACGAACCGCCAAGCGCATCGCCGATCACCTCTCCGAAGGCGAGACCGTCGATGCAGCGATGTTGTGCGAACCCAAGGGCACATATGGTCCCGGCATGGTTGCCCTCGCCGTCCTCCCCCGGATCGTCGGCCGGCGCATGGAACGGCACGCCGGCGCCACGAACGAGGAGACCGGAGGACTGGCCGCGACGTTCCCGGGAAAGTCGTGCGTGGTGGCCATCACGAATGTCCGAATCCTCGTCGTACTGTCGAACGGCATGACGTTCGGCGAACCGGTACTCGTGCTCGACCGGGATGAACTGGCGATCGGCGGGATCGAACGGAAAGGACTGGGCAAGCGCGTGCAGTTCGTCTTCGGTGACGGCAGCGCCGTTCTCGTCGATGCCCAACGAGGTCAGCCCTTCGATACGTTCGAAGCCTTGCTGGCCGTCCCGCCGGGGGAACCGGACGGCAGCGGCTGACGTCGGACAGGCATGTACAAGCGACTCCTCCCCCTCCTCTTCGCCGTCCTCGCGGTCTTGGCCACAGCCTGCGGCGATGCCTCATTGGTCGACGCCGGATCCGACACCGACAACGGCTCCGGCAGCGACGGGATCGTTGTCGACGGCCACGGCCTCGACGGCAGCTGGATCCTCAGCTCGGGCACTCTCGCGAACACACCGATCGATCTCCTTGCCGACCACCCGGTCACCATGACGATCGAAGGCTCCGAGATCGGGGGCCGGGCGGCGTGCAACCACTACGGAGGCACCCTCTCAGCTGAGGACGGCGCCTTTGGCGTCGGCGACCTGGCGTGGACGGAAATGGGATGCGAACCCGCCATCGCCACCGTCGAAGCCCAGTTCCTCGAAGCCTTCCAGAACGCCACCGCCGCTCATCGCGACGGGGACGAACTCCGGCTCACCGGCGTCGAGGTCGAACTCCTGTTCACCATCGTGGCGCCGATCCCGACCGCCGAACTCGTCGGTACGACGTGGGTGCTGGACACGCTCCTGAGCGGCGATGCCGCCTCCTCCACGATCAGCGGAGCCGAGCCTGCCACCCTCGTCCTCGCCGAGGACGGGACCTTCACCGGCCACACCGGATGCCGATCACTCGCCGGTGAATACCTCGTCACGAGCGGCTTCCTCCAGTTCCCCTCATGGGGGGCCGACGGCGTGTGCCCGACCGAGTTCCAATCCCAGGACAGCGCCGTAGTGTCGGTCTTGGAGGACGGACTCGAGGTCCTCATCGACGGCGATCGACTCACCCTCCACGGGCCCGGCGGCGATGGCCTCTCGTACCGAGCTCGACCATGACGCCAGCCTCACCGGAGCAGCCATGACCAACTCCCCCGATCTCGCCAACTTCGCCGGCCGCCTGCGGCGGGTCGTCTCGGTCCACCGCTGGAGTGTGGTGGCCGGCACGGCGGTGTTCCTGTTCGCGGCCGCGACCGGCGCGGCGATGGGACTCCATCCAGTGATCATGCTGGTGCTCGTCGCGGTCGTGGTCGGTGGGAGTATCGGCGGGCTTCGGTGGCGAGAGCGGCGGGGCGACACCGAGTTACGGAGCTTCCGTCCGGTCGTCAGCCAGTTCGCCATGGTGGGAGTCGTCACGCTCGTGCTGATCCAGGCCGTGCCGTACGGTCGGTCACATTCGAATCCGCCGGTCCTGAACGAGCCCGCATGGGCCACTCCCGAGACCCGCGAGCTGATGGTTCGGGCCTGCTTCGGCTGCCACAGCAACGAGGTGGAGTGGCCGTGGTACGCCAAGATCGCTCCCGTGTCCTGGGCGATCCAGAGCCATGTCGACGAGGGTCGCGACGAGGTCAACTACTCCGAGTTCCGTCGCGGCGGGGAGTTCGATGAGACGGTCGAAGTCATCCTCGAGGGCGAGATGCCGCCGGGCTACTACACCGCGTTCGGGCTGCATCCGGAGGCGAACCTCACCGACGCAGAACGAGCCGAGCTGATTTCGGGCCTCCGCGCCACCCCAGGGCTGGACGAAGGGGACGAGCATGAGGACGAGGAGGACGAAGACGAAGACGAAGACGAGGACGACGACTGATCAGTCGTGCCGGAGCCGAGCGACGAGTTCGGGCTGGATGTCGCGGTGGGCCACGAGGAGTCCCGCGCCGTCGTCGCCGGGCCGGTAGGGCGAGCCGTCGAAGCGGCTCGCGCGGCATCCTGCCTCTTCGGCGAACAACACTCCGGGGGCGTGGTCCCACGGAAGGGTGCGCCAGTAGATGATGAAGTCGGTTCGGCCGGCCACCAGGTCCGGGTATTCGACACCCGCACAGCCACGGCCCTTCAGCCCCGGTCCGAATGCCGACTCGGCCCGGGCTCGGAGGTCCGCAGGGAGGAATCGGGTCTTCAGAACGCCGGTGAAGTCGTCAGCCCCTCCGGTGGGGGCCAAGGCCACGACCGGGCTTCCATTCACGGCCGCGCCCTCACCTCGGCGAGCGGTGGCCATCTCCCCGGTGGCCGGGTGCCACAGCCAAGCCGCAGTCGTCACCCCCGCTTCCACCAGAGCGACCATCACCGCGTAGTCGACCGAACCGGCAGCGAAGTTGGAGGTCCCGTCGAGAGGATCGAGAAGCCAGACCGCCGGTTCGACATCGATGAGGTCGAGCATGGCCGGCCTCGCCGTGGCCGCTTCCTCGCCGACGACCGGAATGTCGCGGATCTTCTCGAGGGCACTGGTGAGACGGTCCTCACAGGCCTTGTCCGCTGCGGTCACGATCTCACCCGGAGACTTGGTGACGACGTCGCCTGTCGCGAGCTGTCGGAATCGAGGACGGATCTCCGCCTCCTCCGCCTCCATGATCGCCTCTGCCACCGGATCCATCGAGGCCAGCTTGTCATCACGCTGGACAGAACGGCGTTCAGAAACTGAAGTGGAGGGATGGCAGTCACCGGAATCCACACCCTCCTCTACACCGATCAGCCCGACGAGCTGCGGGCGACCCTCCGTGACGTCTTCGGCTTCGACAACGTCGATGCCGGTGGCGGGTGGCTCATCTTCAAACTGCCCCCGGCGGAGATGGGCATCCACCCGAGCGAGGGACCCGAGCATCAGGTGTCGATGATGTGCGACGACATCCAAGGCACGATCGCCGACCTTCGCAGCAAGGGCATCGAGTTCATCGGTGAACCGCTCGAGGAGGAGTTCGGCATCACGATCATGATGAGGCTCCCGGGAATCGACATCCTCCTCTACGAGCCGCGGCATCCCACCGCGATCTGAGGGACGAGCCGGCAACGGGAACTGTCCGAGCCTCGCCGTCGTTGGGTGGGCATGCAGCGAGAACGCGTTCGACGACTCATCCCGCTCGTACTCGCGGCCACAGCCGCGGCACTGCTCGCGATCGTCGCTCCTGAGATCTACACGGGCACTTTCAGCGACGGGGCGACCTTGTTGCGGGTCGTAGCCCTCTTCGCCGTTCTCGGGACATGGGTGCTCGTCATCCGCCGTTTCGTATCCGATCCGGTCATCGCCGGCATCGTCGCGTTCGCTCCTGTCGTCGCGGTGGTCGGCTTCCTGATGTGGCCCTACCTGCGTCCCGCAACCGAAGTGGACGAAGCGTTTCCGCCGGTCACCACCCCGGCTCAGGAGTCGACGACCTCCACGACCACGGCCGCACCGACGACCACGGCGGACGACACGGAGTCAACCGCCACGACGGCACCCTCCACGACCACTTCGAGCACGACCAGCACGACGACGACCACCACGACAGTGCCGCCCGAGCCCGTCGAACTTCGAAGGGCGAGCTTCCAGGGCCTGACCGGCCATCGAGGGGACGGCGATGCCGCCGTCTACCGGCTGGCCGACGATTCGATCCTCCTGCGCTTCGAGGAGGTCGACATCGGCTCCGGCCCGGATCTCGAGGTGTGGTTGGTCCCCGGCGAGGACCGACGTGGACTGTCGGGTGGGATCCACGTCGCCCAACTCACCGCCGAACGCGGCAACCAGAACTACACCGTCCCCGATGGGGTCGATCTCACCACCGGAACCTGGACCGTCCTCGTGTGGTGCGAGACCTTCGCGGTCGAAGTCGCAAACGCCACCCTCACGTGAACCTGCACAGCCGGCAACACATCCAGGTCTAGGGTCTGGCGATGATCTCCGCGGACGACTTCGCCCTGTTCTGTGGGCGGACCATCGACGGGATGGCGCGGGCACTGGACGGGCTCAGCGACCGCGAGGTCAATCGATCTCCGGATGTCGAGGGAGCCAACTCGGCGTACGCCCTCGTCACCCATGCACTCGCCGCCGCGGAGTGGTGGACCGAGTACGTCGTGCTGGGCCACCCGATCGAGCGGGACCGGCCCTCGGAGTTCACCGCCACCGGCGCAGCGTCCGATCTGATCCACCGGTGCGACGCGGCGAAGGCGCGGATCGCGGAGCTGGCCCCCCAACTCGGCGCGGCCGAGGAGCTCCACGGCGAGGCCGTGACCCAGATCCCGCTCGGTGCGGACTGGACCGTCGGGGCGGCCCTGATCCACGCCTATGAGGAGCTGGCCCAGCATCTCGGGCACCTGGAGATCACCGTCGACCTCGTGCGCGGTGCTGAATAGCCGCCGAGAAGCATTGGGGGTCAGACCCCAAATGCAACGGGTGGGGGTGGTGGCTGGTCCTAGGCTGGGAAGCCATGACGCACCGGATCCTGGTCTTGAACGGGCCGAACCTGAACATGCTCGGAACCCGGGAACCGGAGGTTTACGGCCACGACACCCTCGACGACATCCTCGCCGGGCTGCGGTCTCAGGCGGCCGAACGGGGTGTGGAGCTCAGCGACTTCCAGTCGAACAGTGAGGGCGCGCTCATCGACGCCCTCCACCGGGCGCGGGGCACCGTCGACGGCGTCGTCTTCAATCCGGGAGCCTTCACCCACTATTCGATCGCCCTCCGGGACGCGATCTCGGCCTCCGAACTGCCAGTCGTGGAGACCCACCTCTCGAACGTGCATGCCCGCGAGGAGTTCCGTCACCGCTCGGTGCTCAGCGCGGTGTGCCTCGGCGTGATCGGCGGCTTCGGGCCGGACAGCTACCGAGCCGCCCTCGACGCGCTCATCCGTCATCTCGACCGCTGACGCAGATGGGCCATTCGGCCCACCCGCGACTGGGTCGCAAGGCCCTGGTCAATTCGGTCACAAGTGGTGGTCGACCCCTCAGTCCACGGCCGATCACGCCGAAAGAGGTAGAGCGTGCAGACATCTGTGCCTCCACCCGCACGGCCGGTTTCACGCCGGACCATGGTCAAGACCAGCGCCGCCGCGGGCGCCGGTCTGTGGGTCGCGCCGTCCATCTTCACCTTCGATCGGGCAGCTGCCGCGGTCGGGTCGTGTGGGACCAAGCCTCGCCGGGTCGACTTCAGCCGATGGTCCGGGAGCATCCTCCCGTCGAGCTTCACCTCTGACGACGGCTCGGTGAACATCACCTTCAGCAATGCCGACCCCGAAGACGTGCAGGACGGCTACTGGCGAGGCCGCGTCTACCCGGGCACCATCAACGGCCGGGACAACCCGGTGGTCACCGGAATGGACGATGCCCACGAGGGCAAGGGCGTGATCTTCACGTTCACCTTCGACACTCCGGTCGCCCTGAGCTTCACGCTCGTCGACGTCGACCGCGGTGGCGGGAGCTGGGAAGACAGCGTTCGGGTGATCGGCCGGCTCAGCCCGAGCGGGGCCGACATCGACCCGACTTCGATGAGCACCGGTTGGGCGAATCGTCAGATCTCGCCCAACACGATCAGGGGTCAGCATCCGTCGAGCTCGTCGAACAGCGAGAGCGAGGTCGACTTCCAGACTCCGATCGACACGCTGATCATCACCCACTTCGACACCAGCAACTGGGAAGACTTCCAGTGGATCGGCGTCCACGACTTCCACTGGTGCTGAGCGGGGCGGACCAGCCGGCCTAGCGACACCTAGCGGGTCAGCCTGGCCGAGACCAGCGCCCCGACCACGGACCAGTCCCCACCGGCCTCGTCGACCTGCTGTTGGGCTGCGCCGAGGCGGCGCGACGCCGGCATTGCGTCGAAGTGCCCGTAGGCGGCGATGGCGAACCCCACGCCGTAGATGATCGCAGAACCGCTCAGCAGGAACCCCACGAACCCGACGATCGCCGCAGCCTCGGCCAGCGCTACGCGAACGAGGGTGGTGCGCTGGAACGAGGCGACGAAACGCGAAGCATCGGTGACGTCGTGGCCGGCACCCAACATCCGCGCCGCGAGCTGGGTCGACACCCCGATGGCGACGACGACGATCAACGCCGTGAACACCGACACTTGCCCGTCGAGCTCCGGAGCGGCGATCGCGACCGGGATCCACACCAGGATCAGCGCGCCCGCGAACACACACCACAGCATCCGAAGCGCAGTGAGACCGTCGGACTGGCCGGCCATGGTGCGCATCCCGACAAAGGGGACGAACAGCTTCGGCAGGGTCCGCAGGGTCGGGCCCCAGCCAGGATCGGCGATGGGGCCGGTCACACCAGGGTGATGCCCGCCTCGGACATCTCCGAGAGTGCGGCCTCGGTGGTGTCAGGCGCCACTCCGGCGCAGTGGTCGAGCAGCACCCGGGTGGTGAAGCCATTCCGCACCGCATCGAGTGCGGTGGCCTTCACACAGTGATCGGTGGCGATTCCGAGCACATCGACGTCGGTCACCCCCCGCTCCGTCAGCCACGGACCGAGCAGGATGCTCTCCTCGGCAGCAGCGCCACCATCGAAACCCGTGTAGCTGGCGGTGTAGCGCCCCTTCAGGAACACCTCGTCGAGTGCCACCTGCAGATTCACATGAAATGCGGCCCCCTCGGTGTCGGCGACGCAATGCGCTGGCCAGGTGTTCACGAAGTCCGGGCCGACTTCGGGGTCCGCGAAGTGGTCTCCCGGGTCGACGTGCCAGTCCTTGGTGGCGACCACGTACTCGTAGAATCCGCCCGACTTGTCGGAGCCCACCAGCTCCGCGATCGAGCCGGCGACCGCGCCGCCCCCGTCGACTCCCATCGAGCCGCCTTCGCAGAAGTCGTTCTGCACATCGACGATGACAAGGGCTCGACTCATCAGAAGCCTCCTTGGGCCACCGGAACGGACAGCGGCTCCTCCACACCTTCCCAGACGGTCGGGATGGCGGGGGCATGCGACGGCCACGGCGTGCGATCGATCGGATGAAGCCGGTTCCGCCGTTCGGCGCAGCGGGCCCTGGCCTCGTCCGCGTTGGTGACGTCCACCATGATCTCGCCGTCTCGTACCAGTGCGACCTGGGGCGCCATGGTGTCGTCGGACAACTCGACCGGCAGCACCGACAGCACCTCACTGGTGAAGTACCCGTCGGCGTCGACGGTGCGATGCACGTCCTTGCGTCCGCCGAGCGTGCGCTTGCCAGGCGACAGCTTGCCGACCGCTCGCAGCTCGCTCGCCGGCGAATCATCCTCGGCGATCGACACGAGCTTGTAGACCATCTGGGCCGTCGGGTGACCGGATCCGGTGACCAGGCTGGTGCCGACGAGGTAGGCATCGATCGGCGCTCCGGCGGCCTCGAGCTCGGCCACCCGGAATTCGTCGAGGTCGCTCGAGACGACGATCCGGCAGTCAGTGGCACCGAGGTCATCGAGGAGGGCCCGGGCGGCGCGGCTGTCGGCCAGCAATTCGCCCGAATCGATGCGCACCGCGCCGATGTCGGGGCCGACGGTGGCGACGGCTCGGCGAATCCCGTCCATCACGTCGAAGGTGTCGACGAGGTAGGTCGACCCGACCCCGAGAGTGTCGCGCTGCGCTGCGAACGCAGCCTCCTCGCTGGCGTGCGCGAGGACGAAGGCGTGGGCGGTGGTGCCGCCGGTCGGGATGCCATGACGCCGCCCCGCTTCGAGATTCGACGTGGTGTCGAACCCACCGATGTAGCCGGCCCGAGCGGCAGCGACCGCCGATTCCGGATCGGTGCGGCGGGCTCCCCCCTCGATGAGCAGGCGGCCGCCCGCCGCGTCGGCCATCCGAGCAGCCGCACTCGCCACGGCACAGTCATGGTTGAGCACCGAAAGCAGCACGGTCTCCAACACAACGCATTCTGCGAACGAGCCGGCGACCGTCAGCACGGGGCTGTACGGGAAGAAGAGTTCGCCGGTGGGGTAGCCGGTGATGTCACCGTGGAACCGGTAGGCCCGGAGCCAGTCGGCCATCGGGCCCTCGTCGACCACACCGGTGGCGACCAGGTGGGCGACCGTGGCGTCGTCGAATCGGAATCGGTTGACGGCATCGAGGAGCCGGTCGATACCGGCAACGACGCCGTAGGCGCGCCCCGCGGGGAGGCGGCGGGCGAACACCTCGAACACGGCGCGGCGATCGGCGATTCCGGACTCGAGAGCCGAAGCCACCATCGTGAGCTCGTAGTGGTCCGTGTACAGCGCGGAGGACGGCTGATTCATTCGGCTTCACGCTAGTGCTGCGTCCGTGAACCTCCGAGGAGGTCCGTAGGCTCGCCTGCATGACTGCGCCGAGTCCGTTCCAGATCATGCACTCGATGTCGATGGACCGATCCGGCCTCGATGGCAAGCAGATCAATCGCGAGACGCGCCAGCGGGTCATGGCATTCGCTCGGCCCTACCGGGCCCTGATCGTGGCGTTCGTCGTGACGATCGTGGCGTCGACCTTCCTCGGTCTGCTTCCGCCCCTGCTGATCCGCAAGGTGTTCGACGTGGCGATCGTCGACAACAACGGCGGCTACCTCAACGTCCTGTTCACGGTGATGGTCGTCGCGGCGATGGGCGAGGCCGTGCTGGCGCTGGTCGAGCGGTGGCTGTCGTCACGCATCGGCGAGGGCCTCATTTTCGATCTCCGGGTGAAGCTCTTCGATCACGTCCAGCGGATGCCGCTGGCCTTCTTCACGCGTACCCAGACCGGCACCCTGATCTCCCGCCTCAACAACGACGTCATCGGCGCCCAGCGCGCCTTCACCGGCACGCTCGGCACCGTGGTCGGCAACGTGATCACGCTGGCCGGCACCCTCATCGCGATGCTGCTGCTCGAGTGGCGGCTCACCCTGCTGGCGATCGTGATCCTTCCGTTCTTCGTGTTGCCGGCCCGGCGGGTCGGGGCCGGCCTCCAGGACATCACCCGCGAAGGCATGAACCTCAACGCGTCGATGAACAACACGATGACCGAACGGTTCAACGTGGCCGGGGCGCTCCTGGTGAAGCTGTTCGGACGCCACGACGCCGAAGCAGCCGACTTCGCCGACACCGCCGGCCAGGTCCGCGACATCGGCGTGCGCTCGGCCATGTACAGCCGGGTGTTCCTCGTGGCGCTCACGCTCGTCGGCGCCATCGGAACGGCCATCGTCTACTGGCTGGGTGGGCACCTCGTCATCGATCGCGACATCACGGCCGGCACGCTCGTCGCCCTGGGTCTCTACACGGTGCGCATCTACATGCCGCTCACCTCGCTCTCGAACGCGAGGGTCGACATCATGACTGCCTTCGTGTCGTTCGAGCGGGTGTTCGAGGTGCTGGACACACCCAACCCCATCACCGACCCCGAGGATCCCATCGAGCTGCGTACCCCATCGGGCGCACTCCGGTTCAACGAGGTCTCGTTCCGGTATCCCGATCCCGCGGAGGGAACGCCGGAGTCGCTCGGCGGTGCTGAGCGGACCGGGTCACTCGATGACGTTCTCTCGGACGTGAACCTGTCGGTCGACCCCGGACAGATGGTGGCGATCGTAGGCCCGTCGGGGGCGGGCAAGACGACGATGACGTCGCTGGTGCCACGGCTCTACGACGTCACCGCCGGCTCGATCTCGGTCGACGGTCACGATGTGCGGGCGGTCAGCCAGCACTCGTTGCGCCGCGCGATCGGTGTGGTGTCCCAGGACCCTCATCTGTTCCACGACACCGTCGGCGCCAACCTCCGCTACGCCCGGCCGGGGGCCACCGAAGAGGAGCTGATCGAGGCGTGCCGGGCGGCTCGGATCCACGATGTGATCGCCGCGCTCCCCGAGGGTTACGACACCGTCGTCGGCGAGCGGGGCTACCGCCTGTCCGGCGGCGAGAAGCAGCGGCTCGCGATCGCGAGGATGCTGCTGAAGGACCCGTGCATCGTCGTGCTCGACGAGGCCACCAGCCACCTCGACACCGAGAACGAGGCTGCGGTGCAGGAGGCGTTGGCTGTTGCGTTGGAGGGCCGGACCTCGCTCGTGATCGCCCACCGCCTGTCCACCATCACCGACGCCGACCTGATCGTCGTCCTCGACGACGGCCGCGTGGTCGAGCAGGGCCGCCACGACGAACTCCGCAACGCCGGCGGCCTCTACGCCGACCTCTACGAAACCCTCGTCCGAGCCGAAACGGGGGGACAGGCACCCGTTTGACCTTCCGGCTAGGGCTGACCGAGTTCTCCATCCGGCGGCCAGCCGAAACCCTCGGTTGCGGTCACGTAGCCCCGGACCGGCAGGTCGAAGGAGCGCTCGAACTCGACGACGCGGGCGCACGGTCCATCGGGCGTCTCGACGACCAACAGCTCCCGGTCACCGAGCGGAATGATCGAGTGCAGGCCGAGCAGTCCGACGTCGACCGAGATGGTCTCCGGAGGATGGACCTGGTCACCCCAAGCTGCGAAGCCCTCGATGGTGACGGTGCCGGCCTCAGGGTCCGACTCGGCGACATAGACCTGCCACTCGAACACTCCGACACGAAGGGTGGTGGCACCCTCGACGAACCCGTTGCCGACCGGCCAGCGATTCCAGTCCTGGTCGAGTTCGTTGCCGTCGACATCGACCGCTGAGAACCACACGTCACCGAGACTCCCCCACTGGAGCACGAAGTAGCGGCCGTTCCACAGTGGGCGCGCGCCGGTCTCCTCGAAGACGATCTGGGTGACCACCCGTTCCGGTCCGCCGCCGAGCGGCACGAGAACGAGGTCACCCATGCCGACCTCGTACCCATCCGGAGGAATCCGGCTGGCATAGACGTGCGGAATGTCGTCCACGTGGGCGACGCCACCCAGCCAGTACTCCGATGCCGGGCCGGGCAGCTCGATCCCGCGGACCGTGCGGTCGCCCGATACGTGAACGAACCCGCCGATGCCGTCGTACTGCGCAACAACCCCACCCGAGCCGTCGGAGTGCACGGTGCCGTCCGCGAAGTCGCCTTCCACCAGCACTCCCCGGTCTTCGAAGCCGTTGAAGCTGTCGAATGCGTGGACGAAAGGCCCGTCCTGGACGAGAAGGTCACCCTCCTGCACAGGCCAGGCCGGCCCAATCCGAGGTGACGACCCGACCGTCACCGCTCCGTTCCACGCCGGCGCGGATGCGCACAGCGGCCCGCCCCCGACGATCGACGTCGACGGCAGCGGGTCACCGGCGAGAACACCGGCTTCGCCAATCGTGATCGTCACGACCGTCCCCTCGGGTACCTCATCGAAGGCGGCCGGTGACTGATCGACCACCCGACCGACGAACGGCGAATCCTCCGCCACCGACTCGAAGACCGGAACGACATCGAGCCCCGCGTTTCGTAGCGTCTGGATGGCGGTGTCGGCGAACAGCCCATCGAGCTGGGGGACCACCACCGCAGGAGGGGCCGGGCTCCATTCACTCGCCGTCGCGAGTGGAGAGACGGCGGCGGCCACGGTCCGGGCATAGGCCGACACCGAGCAGGTGACCGACACCTTCCCGTCCTCGAGCATCACGACTTCGTGTGCGTCGCCCGCACCGTCAGCCGGTGCGAGGGAGTGCTCCACAGAGCAGCCTCCAGCCTGCTGGGTCCGTCCGAGGGCGATCCGCTCCACACCGGCTGCCGAGTCGGTCATATAGCCGTCCAGTTCGAACCCATCCGGGATGTCGATCAGTGCCCGCCCCAGAAGGACGGTGGTCGCATCGCCGGGACCAGGGCGCGGAGTGGTGAAGAGTTCGGTCCCCCGGGTTTCCGGGTGGTCGAGACCGAAGGTGAGCCAGACCGCCTCCCCGTCGATCCGCGCGACGGCTGCTCCGCCGACGCCTCCTGGGAGCACCCGAGGCTCGAAGAACTCCCCGTTCCAGACGAAATGGCCCGGGCTCGCTTCCACGCTGAGCACTCCATCCAACACTCGGATCTCGGGTGGACCCTCGTAGCTGTTCGGGGAGATCGTGCCGATCGTCTCGGCGAGCACCTTGGTCCCGGGTTGCCACGACTGGACCACACCGGACTCGTCGGCGACGACCAGTCGGTCGCCGAACCAGGCGAGGTCACGGAAGCCGGACAGACGGCCCGGCCATGAGAGAGACGCTCCGTCGAGCTCCGGTTCCCAGCTCACCACTTCGCCGGCCCCGGTCGGATCGTCGACGAGTCCCCAGATCTGTCGACCGGTCGACGTCCACGTCCATGACGAATGCCGCGGGCCATCCAATTCGAGTCGCTGGAGCCAGACGCCGTTCGATACGTCGAGACTTCCAACCGATGCATCGCCGGCGCCGACGAGAGTCCCGTCGTCGAGCAGGAACCATTGATCGATGCCACGTTCGAGCCGTGCGAACTCGGTCCACTCGTCGATCTCGGAGTCGTAGAGTGCCAGGCCTGGGCCCCGGGCGACCACGACCCCTTCCGGAACGACGATCCCGGACGGGGCCTGCGCGACGGCCAGCGAGTCCGGTGCCGCCGCGATCATCGACCAGCTGTCGGACTCCACGTCGTAGATCGCGCCGTCGTTCATCACGGCACTCGCGAGGTCGGCCCGGCCGATGTTCATCGACTCGACATGGCCGCCCCACACCAGTATCCGGGAGCCGTCGTCGATCGGGAGCACGAGTGCAGAGTGTCTCGGGGAAAGGGGACTCTCCGCGAAGGGCGACCTGAGCAGGATCGACCCGTCGTCCCGGGCGCCGTCACCGATGTCATCCTCGTCGAGGACCTGTGACGGATTCTCGTCTTCGGACGGCTCGTCGTCGACGATGACATCGGGAGTACCCGCGGGTTGGTTGGAGCCGACGTCCCGGGTCGTCCACAGAGCGATGCCGACCAGCGCGACCAACGTCGCGGCGACAACGGCGACCACCGGGATTCGTCCCCTGGTAGAGGTCCGCGCGGGGACGTCTACGGCGCCCACTTCGGCCTCGACCTGGTCGGCATAGCGGCGCAGCTGGGTCTCGAGATCAACCATGGTCAGCCTCCCCGATGATGGCGGTCCGGAGGCGGGTCATGCCTCGGGTGAGATGGGTACCGACTGCGGACGCGGAGATGTCGAGTGCGGTGGCGGTCTCGGCGTAGGTCCATTCGCAGGCGTGGACGAGCCAGACCGCCTGGCGTTGCATCGGTGACAGTGCTTGGAGGGCCGGCACCAGCGCCGGTTCGATCTCCGGCAACGCGGCGGCGTCGACCGGTGGAAGGTCTGGTGTCTTGCGTCGCCGCCGACCGGAGTTCACCGCGATCCGATACAAGTAGCCGTGCGGGTTGTCCATGGCCGCAACTCGCTCCCGGTGTTCCCACGCCCATGCCAAGGCCTCGGCGACCGCATCCGCCGCCGCGTCGACGCCCACCGCCCCGGGCACGGCTCGACGCAGACGCGCCGACACGTCCACCAGGAAATCGTCGAACTCCAGGTCCAGCCGCATACACCCTCTAGAGCGATCGGCACCATGATCGCGCCACAGCGACGTCAGGTTTCCGCGGTGAACAACGGGGTCAGACCCCAGAAGCAACAGGTCGAGGTCAAACGGGAACCTGTCCCCCTGTCGTACGATCCGGGGCATGCGCCGCCTTCTTCTCCCCCTGCTCGTCGCGCTCCTGATCGCTGCCGCGTGCAGCGGCGACGACGGATCGTCTTCCCCGACGGGATCGACCGGAGGTGACGACTCCGGGGACAGCACCGCCGGCGACGACAGCACCGAGGACGAACACGAGGACGACGGCCCCGCACTCGAGGTGGCGACCGCCGCCCCGGCAACGTTCGTGGCAGAAGGCGGGGTCCACCAGGCGCTCGTGACGGGCGCGGAGCCGGGCACAAGCCTGAAGCTGTGGGCCGGCGAAGACGGCATCGTGGGTGCCGGAACCGCCGACGAGAACGGCTCGTTCATCTTCCGCCTCGTCGAGCCGCGGGACGACTACATGGTCGGCGACACCGGCGACGGTCCGGTCAAGATGAGCGACCCGTTCGCGGTCATCGGCATCGACGACCGCCCCGACCAGGCCTTCTACGACGGGCAGACCCTCGTCGAGGGGCTCAACTACATCGAGATGCGTGATGGCACGCTTCTCGCCGCAACGGTCCGCTTCCCCGATGGCGCAGGCGACGGGCCCTTCCCGACCGTCGTCGAGTACTCGGGCTACGACCCCGCCGACCCCGAAGAGGAGGAGCCCACCATCGGCATCTACCGCCAGCTCGGCTACGCGACGGTAGGTGTCAACATCCGAGGCTCCGGTTGCTCGGGTGGTGCCTTCAGCTACTGGGATCCGGCCCAGGTCGCCGACGGCTACGACATGATCGAGGCGATCGCCGCCCAGGACTGGGTCGAGCACGGCCACGTCGGCATGGTCGGCATCTCGTACTCCGGGATCAGCCAACTCTTCGTCGCGTCGACCCAGCCACCGAGCCTCGCCGCCATCACCCCGATCTCGGTGATCGAGGACACCTATCGTTCGGTCCTCTACCCGGGCGGGATCTACAACAACGGCTTCGCCAAGTCCTGGGCCGACAGCCGCCAAGGCAGCAACGACGCCTACGGACAGGAGTGGGTCCAGCGCGAGGTCGACAACGGCGACGAGATCTGCGATGCCAACCAATCCCTCCGCACCCAGAACGTCGACCTCATCGAGGAGTCCGCGCTCAACGCCTTCTACGACCCCGCCATCGGCGACCCGATCGCACCCCGCACGTTCGTCGACCAGATCGACGTACCCGTGTTCCTCGCCGGCGCGTGGCAGGACGAGCAGACCGGCGGCCGCTTCGCCACCATGCTCGACGACTTCACCAGCGCGCCCGTCTTCAAGGCCGACCTCTACAACGGGGCCCATGCCGACTCTCTCGGCCCCTTCTCTCTCCATCGGGCCGCCGAATTCATCGACGTGTACGTCGCTCGTCGCACCCCGGAAGTCGCGCCCTTCATCCGGCTCGGCGCCCCACTCCTCTACCAGGAGGTCTTCGGCGTGCCGGGCATCGAGCTTCCCGACGACCGTTTCAGCTCCCTCGAGCAGGCCCAGGACACGATCGAGTCCGAGCCCGCGATCCGGCTCTTCCTCGAGATGGGCTCGGTCGAGGAGGTCGCCGGCGCGCCCGTTCCGCGGACGGTCCTGGAGTTCGACCGCTGGCCGATCCCCGCGTCCTACCGAGAGGAGCTCTTCCTCGGCCCCGGTGGCTCGCTCAGCACTGCGGTCGCACCCGAGACCGTGAGCGAGACGTTCACCTTCGACGTGGCCCAGAGTCAGGAGCTGACCAAGACGGCCGACGAAGGCGACGACCCAAACGAGTTCGACAACCTCGCCTGGGCGCCGCTCGACGAAGGCAACGCCCTCGTGTACGACACGGCGCCGTTGGACGCCGACATGCTCGTGGCCGGATCGGGCCACGTGATCCTCTGGGTGCGCGCCCAGCTCGACGACATCGATCTCCAGGTCACGATCTCCGAGGTCCGTCCCGATGGGCAGGAGATGTACGTCCAGTCCGGCTGGCTTCGAGCATCCCACCGCCGGACCGTCACGGGGGATTGGGACACCGACGCGTTCCACACCCATCTGCGACGAGACGCCGACCCGCTGGTGGCCGACGAGTTCAACCGGGTCGACGTGGAGATCTTCCCGTTCGCGCACGTGTTCCGCGCCGGCTCCGAGATCCGTCTCACGGTCGACAGTCCCGGCGGGACGCGCAATCTCTGGGCGTTCGACGTCGTAGCCGACGCCGACGGCGCGGACGTGTCCGTCGGGCTGGGTGGCACCACGGTGTCGATGTTGAGCTTGCCGGTGGTCCTCGACGGGGCGACGAACGTGGAACCGTCGCTCCCGATCTGTGGTTCTCAGCGGTCGCAGCCGTGCCGGCCAGCCGTCGACTGGGTCAACCGGAGCGGGGAGCAGCCCTGAGTGCCGGGCCCGGCGCCTCGGGATTGAACCCCTTCAACGACCACAAGAACGGGCTCCGCACCAGGATCAGCGCCAGCACTGCGCCACAGGTGACGGTCACGTACATCCCGTCGTAGCCGGCGACTTCGGCCACGATTCCGAGCAGGAACGCGCCGACCGAACTGGCGACGTCGTTGAACATGGTCACGGTGGCGACGACGCGGGACCGATCGTCGTCGGGAGTGCTGTCGACCGCGATCAGGATCAGGAGCGGCACCACCCACGCCATCCCGACCGCCATCACGAACGCGCCGAGGTAGAGATGACGGGATTCGGTCGCCAGCGCCAGCACGAGCGCCCCGACCGCAACGACCGAGAAGGCGAATGTCGTCAGGCGCCGACGGCTGATTGACGCGAACACCTTGCCCGACACGGCCCGCATGCCGATCGTGGTGATCGTGTAGGTGAGCAGCAGCCAGCGGGCTTCCTCGAGCCCGAACTCCTCGCCGTAGTCGGTGATGAACCCGTTGAAGCCCATGAACGCGATGAAGATCACCAGTGCCACGACTCCCACCCGGGCCGCCACCGGATGGACGAGGTTGCGGATGCCCGGGCGGACCACGACCGTCGACGGTCGGGTCTCGGGCAGGGTCAGGCCGACCAGGGTGGCGAGGAAGCTGCACCCCGCGGAGAAGCCGAAGGCGGCCCAGAACCCCCACTCCTGGAACGCCCACTCTCCGGCCACCTGACCGATCGCGAAACCGATCAGGATGATCGTCGAGAAGGCAGCGAAGACCCGGTCGCGATGCTCGCTCGGCGGCAGCTCGGTGGCCATGGTCGCCTGCCCCAGGTACATCACCGAACTGGCCGCGCCGGTGGCTATCCGGACCGCGAACAGCACCCACAACTGGCCCGTCTCGGCGGCCGCCGGATGAGCGAGCTGGAGGAGCGCCACCGCGAGCGACCCACCGATGATCAGGGGTCTGCGGCCGATGCGGTCCGAGAGGAGCCCACCGATCGGCCGCATGAACAGCATCCCGAGCGCCCAGAACGCAAACGCGAGACCGATGTCCGCTTCGGAGCCGCCCAGTTCCCGTTCGACCAGGCGGGGCAGGACGGGGAACGACACACCGGTCGTGGTGAAGTAGGCGATCGCCGCCACGAACAGGCCGAGAATCCTCGGCGTGTAGACCCGCTCGGCACGCGCCGGATCGACGGCGGCGTGGGGGTCGGATGGGGGCATCCCGGCACCGTATCGGCGGCCCACCGCCCCGCCCGCATCCGATCCGCAGTGGAAACCGATAGACAGCGACCATGTCCTACGCGGGCCGCTCTGCCGACTCCATTCCGGTCCCGAGGGCCTACGCCATCTCGGGCTGGCTGTTCCGGCTGATCGGCCACGTCCTCAGCCGAACGACGTCTGAGCCGCTGCCGGACCTGGGCGGTCGGCGGGTCGTGTTCGTGGCCAACCACACGAGCCTCGCCGATGTGTTCTACGCGGTCGCGGTGCTGAGCGATTGGGGGCTCCCCGCCCGCTGCCTCGTGCGATATTCCTACTTCAAGAACCCTCTGATGGGTCGCTGGCTCCGTTCGATCGGCTTCATCGCGGCAGGAGGCGGCGGCACCGACGCCACCGCAATCGCGGTCGAAGCGCTCGAATCCGGCACTCCGGTCGCGGTCATGCCCGAGGGGCGGATCACACCACCCGATCAGCGGGCCGAGGACGGGATCGGCGAGTTCCGCACCGGATTCATCGACATCGCTCGTGGGGGCGACGCGCTCGTCCTGCCGGTGGCGCTGGTCAACGCCGATCGGGTGTGGCCATCCCGGGCGAAGCTCCCCCGACTCCGCCTACGACGACCGCACGTCACGCTCGGCGTCGGCACGCCCGTCGATGTGGTCGGTGCCACCGACGAAGAGGTCGAGGAGAACGTCCGCGCCCAGATGGCGGCAATCATCGCCCGCCTCTAGTTTCGGCGGCCATGGCCGGTGTGAAACAGCCCAACATCCTCCTGATCGTCTCCGATGAGGAGCGTCGAAACGACTGGCTCGATGGGAAGGTCCACCTGCCCGCCCACCAGCGGCTGCAGGCAGACGGGATGACGTTCAACCGGTACTACACGCATGCATCACCGTGCTCGCCCAGTCGGGCCAGCCTCTACACCGGCAGCTACCTGGCCGAACACGGGGTGGTCGACAATGTGTCGTTCCCCGCCCACACCCAGCTCGCTCCTGAGATCCCGACCGTTGGCAGTCTCCTCGGGGACCGGGGCTACTACTCGGCGTACCTCGGCAAGTGGCACCTCTCCCACGCCGAAATCCCCCCGATGGAGGACTACGGCTACCACGACTTCCGGGGCAACGACATGCACTACACGGGTGCGGCATGGAGCGGCCGGTACTTCGATCCCATCATCGCCCGCGACGCCATCTCGTGGCTGAAGGAACACGGCACCCGGGACGAGCCGTGGCACCTCACGGTCGCTCTCGTGAACCCCCACGACATCATGTGGTTCCCGATCGACCACCTCTCCTACCAGGACGACAACCCGAAGGAGAAGGGGGTCTTCGAGTACATGCGGAACCTCCGGCTCGAAGGCGTGCCGGTGGAACCGACCTCGGAGGACTACCCGGAGCTGTTCGAGGATCTTCCCGAGAACTTCCACGATGATCTCCACACCAAGCCCGAGATCCAGCGAGCGTGGCGGCAGGTCCGTAACACCGAGCACTTCGTCGGCACACTCGACCTGGCCAACGAACGGGCATGGCGACGCCAGCTCGACTACTACGCCTACCTCCACACCGAGCTCGATCAGAACCTCGCCGAGCTCCTCGGGTGCCTCGACGAACTCGGCATCTACGACGACACGGTCATTGCGTACACCTCGGATCACGGCGACGCCTGCGGCTCCCACGGGCTGCGGGCGAAGCTTCCGTGCGTCTACGAAGAGGTCATGGGGGTGCCGTTGATCGTGAAGGCACCAGGTGTGACCCAGCCCGGTACGGAGACCGATGCGCTCGCCACCCACGTCGACCTGGCCACCACCTTGTGTGCGCTCGGTGGGGTCGATGTCGACGATTCGCCGAGCCTGTCCGGCGTGGACCTGACTCCCGCGCTGGCCGATCCGACTGCCTCGCCTCGCGACTACGTCTTCTTCTCTCAGGACTCCGCCCAGTCCGACCTGATCCGCAACACCCGCTACGCGGTGCGCGGGTTCTTCGACGGTCAGACCAAGTACGCCCGCTACTACGGCATCGGCGGCGGAATCCGTCGAGACGGCACGCCCGACGAGATGCCGAAGCTGTTCGACGTCGATGCCGCCTTCGAGGACCACGACCATGAGTGGTACGAAGTCGACACTGACCCGCACGAGCTGGTCAACCTGGCCAACGACCGGGGCCGGCGGATCGAGTTGCGGGCGAACTTCGAACGCCTCCTCGAGATCGAGGCTGCCGAACTCGGCCCAGGAGCAACGTCGTGAGCGTGCCGGTCATCTTCCTCCACGGTTTCGCCACCTCGACCGAACGGACGTGGCGCGAGCCCGGATGGTTCGACCTCGTGCAGGAGGGTGGTCGCAAGCCGATCGGAATCGACCTTCTCGGGCACGGAGAGTCGGACAAGCCCCACGAGGCCGCGGGCTACGAGGGCTTCCTCGATCATGTGATCTCCAAGATGCCGAAGAGCATGGATGGCTCCCTCCGTGAGGTCGACGTCGTCGGCTACTCGCTCGGGGCCCGCACCGCGCTCGAAGTGGCGATGCGGCATCCGGGCCGAATCCGCCGGCTCGTCCTAGGGGGTGTCGGCGCGAACCTGGTCGGCGGAGGACACCGACCCAACGATGGCGAAGTGGCCCACGATCTCGGCACCGACAATGTCGGCTACCGCTTCCAGGGCCTGATCAATGACGGCCACAACGATCCGGAGGCGCTGACGGCACTACAGGAGTGGATGAGCGGCACATTCCGGGCCTTCACCCCGGCACAGCTCGCCACCGTGACGTCGCGGTGTCTCCTGGTGATCGGCGACGAGGATTTCGTCGGCCGACCCGAACCGCTCGCCGAGCTCCTGCCCGACGTGAAGACCATCGTCCTCCCCGGTGTCGACCACTTCTCGCTGCCCAAGCAGTTCGGCTTCATCGACGCCGCCCTCGAATTCCTCGACGCCGTTCCCAGGTGGTGAACCTGGCAGGGTTTTGGTACCTGACACCAAAACCCTGCCAGGTTTCGCGAGTGCCCTCAGAGGTCATTGGCCGTAGCCTCGTCGTGGGCCGCTAGCTCATCTGGTAGAGCAGGGGACTTTTAATCCCAAGGTGCCGGGTTCGAGACCCGGGCGGCCTACTGAAAAAGCCCAGCTCAGAGTACGTTCTTCTGGAATCTTTCGCCTGAGCCTTCTATCGTTGCCGCGAAATTGCCGCGAATGCTGGGAGGCGATGCGGTGGGGAGCATGCGACAGCGGAGTCCGGGCACCTGGGAGCTCACGGTCTCGGCCGGCCGCGATCCCGGTACCGGCAAGTACCGGCGCGTGATCCGCACTATCGAAGCCGCCACCAAACGCGACGCCAAGGCCGCGCTCTCTCAGCTCGAGGTCGAGGCGCGATCCGGACGGGTTGGACCCGAGGACATCTCCCTCGCCCAGCTCCTGGACCGATGGATGGAGCACCTCCGAGCGAAGGGGCGATCTGAGAACACGCTCTACGGGTACGGCCGCTACATCGAGCGCGACCTGAACCCCGCTCTCGGATCCGTCCGCCTGTCGAAGCTCACCGCGCTCGACATCGATCGCTTCTACGCCGCATTGCAGGACCGAGGGCTCGCCCCTACGACGATCCGTCAGGCCCACGCGATCTTGCGCGCCGCGCTCAACCAGGCCGAGCGGTGGGGCCTCGTCGGCCGCAACGTCGCCAAGCTGGCATCCCCACCATCGCAACCCCAAAGAGTCCAGGAGCCGCCATCGGAAGACGAGCTGCGGCGCCTGCTCGCAGCCGCGGCCGACCTCGACCCCGACTTCGGCGCCTACGTTCGTCTGGTGGCGGCGACGGGAATGCGACGGGCTGAGGCCTGTGCACTCAAGTGGGGCGACCTCGACACAGATACCGGCACGCTCACGATCGAGCGGACTCACGTGGCCGTGCCGGGGACACGCGAAGACAAGTCGACGAAGACTCGGTCCACCCGGACCGTGCATCTCGACCCCGCGACGCTGCAGACGATGCTCGAACTCCGAGATAGCCGGCCAACCGAACTGACCGCCGAGGCCAGCTACATCTTCACGCCAGATGGGATGTCGGCCTGGCGGCCAGACTCTGTCTCCGCTCGCTGGGCCCGGGTGAGGGATCTCGCCGGGGTCACTCGCGCGATTCGGCTTCACGATCTGCGCCACTGGCAGGCGACCCAGCTGCTGGACTCCGGGGTCCCGCTGCCGACCGTCGCCGCGCGCCTCGGCCACGCGAGCGGCACGACGACACTCAGGATCTACGCGCATCGAACCGCTGGAGCTGACACACAAGCGGCCGAGGTCATAGGCGACCTACTGAATGAATAGTCCCGAAGCGGGCGCCGCATCACATCCAGACGGTGTGATCGCAAGCTCACGGGTCAACCACTGGTCAGCGTCGGTTTGACCAACTCGACCCACCGGACGTCGCCCGTTGTCTCGACGAGCAGTTCTGCAGAGCCGAGCAGGTCGTAGACGTAGATCCCCTCGTCGATGGGCGTGGTAGAGCAGTTCGATTGGTGATGCCAGACGAGCGCCCGATCGCCGAGCCACCCCAGTGCGGTCGTTTGATGGTCAGGAGGGTCGGTCAGCAACGAGGACCCATCGAGATGACGGGTGGTCAGATTGTGATTGACGACCGCGGTGAGATCGTCGCAGTGACCAATGAGCTGCTCCAGCGAAGTCCCCCGCACCCCGGGTTGCGGCCACGCTCCCAGGAACGCAGCAACAGGGTCCCCGGCGGGAGCTCCCAGCGTCGGTGGCGCCCACGAAACGATTCGACGCTCTTCAGAGGGGAGCAGGATCTCGATGGTTGGCCCGGTTTCGTCGTTGGTACAGAACAGCCGCAACTGTTGTTGGCCGAGCTCCTCATCGACTGCACATTCCTCGGGGATCGACCGGCCTTGCCGGCGAATCTGTTCGGTCAGAGCTTCCACGCGGTCCAACGCGGGCAGTCGCTGATCACTGCGGCCAGGTATGTGACCGAGCACCTTGGCCTCGCTGTCGAGGACGACGGCGCCGCCGTCGTACCCGACCAGCAGGTAGGACCCGAAGCGATCCGACAGTTCCTCTGCTGCCACCGTCGAGAGATCCTCGCCGAGTTCGATCCCGTCGGGAAACGCCGAGTCGGGGAGCTCCCCAGAACGCGATGATCCTTCCGCAGCCGTCCTCGGGACCATCAGGATGAAGACTCCCTCCGACTGTTCTTGTAGGCAGGTCCCAGGATCGGCCTCCCCGACCAACGCCCCCAGCGAGTCGTGCACCAGGACCGCCTCAGTCAAGCACCGCTCTGCTCCCTCGGTGGTTGGGAGATCCAGATCGTGCAGCGCTCGGTCCATGAAGTCGTCGACGAATCCAACCTGTTGCCGGTGCCCCGACCAGACGGCGACGAAGTCGATCGCCTCCTCGACACTGTGCCCCTCGACCCGCACGTACATGTAAGTACGGTTCCGTTCAGCATCCGCGAACCCGCACGACGTCGCCACGAACGTCATCGCGATCGCCAGACCGGGCCAGAACCGTCCCGCCATGCCAGGCATCGTCGCACACCGCACACAGGCCGATCCGTCGCGGACGCTGGCCACAGTTCCGCAGGGCCACGGGCGTCCACCCGAGCAAGATCTCGCTTCGCCACATCTTCGGTCATCGATGTGAACCTGCTGGTCCCATGTTGGCGACCACGTTGGTGGCCATGTTGGCGGTCGAGCACCGTTTGCCGTCGAAGGTGTCGCGGTGTTCAGCGGATCCGGCCGTTCAGACGTTCACGGACTGTCCGCCCTATCAGCGGCGCCGCCGCCACTCGGGACCTCAACGGAGGGCCGGGCACAGCACCGCTCGCGAGCGTGCGATCGGCTGAGCGGACCCGGCCCCATCCTCGGGTGACCGTCGCCATATCAACGCGTACGAGGGTCGACCGCAGGCCCCGCTGGTTCCGTTTGCGGAACCTGCCAGTGTGTCTCCCCGATTTCGCGGCGAAAGTGAGGGTCCCGTCTGTATGGTCGCTCCCTTGAGCGGGCCGCGTAGTGTCGACGTGGTGTCGAGGGCTGTGGTGGTCGTGGTTAGGGATCTCCGTGCATGAAGGAGAGGCGAACCTCCGGAGGGCTCGGCGACAACGGCTTGCGGTCTCCGTCTCGTCCTTCTTCGGGCTCGAGCGCTGGGTGAGGAGGCGCTTCAGTGGGGCATCGCCTGTCGAGGTCCTGATTCGTTCGGTCCTCGACGACATCGAACCGCTGATGGTTGAGGTCTTCGACGCCGTCGGTGGCGTCCCGGAGCCCGGATCGAGTCTCGATCAGGCTGGCCTGGCCGACGGGCGAAGCATCGTCACCGACTATCTCAACCATGGCGAGCCTGGTGTCGCTCTGGACCACCTGCTCTACATGATCAAGGAACGGGACCGTTGCAGGGAGTGTGTAAGTGGGGTGGTCCGATCTGGTCC